>NZ_JBFAPI010000017.1:0-163501 GCF_040676615.1 Asanoa sp. NPDC049573 | reverse complement strand
GGTGCGCCGGGCCCGCCCCCCCCCCCCCCCCGCCGGCCGCCCCCCCCCCCCCCCCGCCCCCCCCCCCCCCGGGGGGGGGGGCGGGGGGGCCCCCCCCCCCCCCGCCGGTTGTGGGAGAGCGTTGCTGTGGGGTCAGACGCCCGCGGTCGAGGTGATCCAGGCCCGGTTGTAGGCGACGCTGCCGTAGTTCTGGATGCTGACGCCGTCGGCCGTCGAGGCCACACCCACCTGCGCGCCGTTGTAGAACTGCGGGCCGCCGGAGTCGCCGCGCCAGGCGTTGCCGTTGATCCGGGTGCTGCGGATGGCCCGGCCGCCGTAGGCGTCGGTGACGTTGGTGCTGGTCACCCGGACGCTCGCGGTCTTCAGGACCGGCGAGGCGTCACAGCCGCTGTAGCAGGTCATGCCCCAGCCGTAGATCGTGTTGGTGGAGTTGACCGGCGGGTAGGAGCTGGACAACGTCACGTAGGTGGTGCTCACCGCGCTGCTCAGCCGCATCAGGGCCAGGTCGCTGCGGGTGTAGGTGGCGCTGACGGTGCGGGTGACGCCTCCTGAGGAGCGGTTGACGCTGCCCACCCGCACCGACATGGTGCCGCTGATGCAGTGCCGGGCGGTGAGCACCCAGGTCGACGCGATGATGGTGCCCGAGCAGGTGAACGAACCGTTGCTCATCACGGCCGCGGCCCACGGCGCCGACGCGACCGTGCTGCCACCGATGATCTGGGCCGGGTCGGTCGGGCCGACGGGTGCGGCGCCGGCCGCGCTGGGCACGAGGAACGCGCCGGTCAGACCGATGGCGAGCGCGGCCAGGGTGAGGCGTTTGCGCATCTGTTGGGCTCCTATCCGAGGGGGGTGGTTCGGACTGCCCGAGACGCTATTGGGATATCGATGTATTCGCAATCATCAAATCCAGGTCATACCTCCCGGTGATGGCCGGCCGGCGGCGGCGGGTTTGTGGCCGAGATCCCATCGCGGTCTTCGCCGGCTCCTGGCGGGCGCTGGTGGCGCTCTCCCGAGCCGCTGTTTGGGGTCCTCCGGGGCTGCGGAAGAGGGCCAAGTTGTCGGTGATCCGATATGTGGCGCCCGGGATCCGCCTCGTCCTCGCCGTCCGCACCACGGTTGCGGCACTACGCGCGTAATGCCTGTCCACGACGCCTGTCCACGGTCTGGGCGGGTGCCGGTCCGCGTCTATCTACCGGGTAGTCTTGGCGCGCTTACCGCGTACAAAAGTCAGGAGTGCCCAGTGGCTCGCGTCGTCGTCGACGTCATGCTCAAGCCGGAGATCCTCGATCCTCAGGGCCAAGCGGTCGCCAACGCGCTGCCACGGCTAGGGGTCAGCGATGTCTCCTCCGTGCGCATCGGTCGCCGCATCGAGATCGAGTTCACCGGCGAAGCCGATCTCGATCGGGTGCGGGAGATCGCCGACAAGCTGCTCGCCAACCCGGTGATCGAAGACTTCACCATTCACGAGGTTGCCGAGGAGCCGGTCGCCGCGGGTGATCCGTCGTGAGTGCCCGCGTCGGTGTGGTGACCTTCCCGGGTTCGCTCGACGACGGTGACGCCGCCCGCGCCGTCCGCGTCGCCGGTGGCGAGGCCGTGCGCCTCTGGCACGGCGACAGCGACCTGCACGGCGTCGACGCCGTGGTGCTGCCCGGCGGCTTCTCCTACGGCGACTACCTGCGCACCGGTGCGATCGCCCGGTTCGCGCCGGTGATGGAGTCGATCATCGACGGGGCCCGGGCCGGGCTGCCGGTGCTCGGCATCTGCAACGGCTTCCAGATCCTCTGCGAGGCACACCTGCTCCCCGGTGCCCTCACCCGCAACAGCCACCTGCACTTCCGCAACCGCGACCAGTGGCTGCGCGTCGGCACCAGTGGCACCGCGTGGACCAACTCGTTCGAGACCGACCAGGAGATCCTGGTGCCGCTCAAGAGCGGCGAGGGCCGCTACGTCGCCGACCAGGCGACGCTCGACGAGCTCGCCGCCAACGGCCGGATCGTGGCGACCTACGTGCGCGGCAACCCCAACGGCTCCGAGCGCGACATCGCCGGCGTCAGCAACGAGGCCGGCAACGTCGTCGGTCTCATGCCCCACCCCGAGCACGCGATCGAGGCACTCACCGGTCCGTCGCTCGACGGTCTGGGCTTCTTCACCTCGATTCTCAAGCACTTGGCGGGGGCCTCGGCATGACAACTTCGTCCGACACCGCGCCCGGCGAGGCAGCGGAGCTGTCCTTGCCCGCGCAGGTTTCGCCTTACGAGCCGCACGAGGGCCCCGACACCGTCGAGCAGGCCAACGGCACCCCGGGCGAGCTGCAGCCGTTCGCCGAGCTGGGGCTCCGCGACGACGAATACGAGCGCATCCGCGGCATCCTGGGCCGCCGGCCGACCCAGTCGGAGCTGGCGATGTACTCGATCATGTGGAGCGAGCACTGCTCCTACAAGTCGAGCAAGGTGCACCTGCGGCAGTTCAGCGAGAAGGCGCCGCCGAGCGACCGGATGCTGGCCGGCATCGGCGAAAACGCCGGCGTCATCAAGATCTCCGACGAGATCGCGGTCACCTTCAAGGTCGAGTCGCACAACCACCCGAGCTTCGTCGAGCCCTACCAGGGCGCCGCGACCGGTGTCGGCGGCATCGTCCGCGACATCCTCGCGATGGGCGCCCGGCCGGTCGCCGTGATGGACCCGCTGCGGTTCGGCGCCGCCGACCACGAAGACACCGCCCGCGTGCTGCCCGGCGTGGTGGCCGGCATCGGCGGCTACGGCAACTCCCTGGGCCTGCCCAACGTCGGCGGCGAGGTCGTCTTCGACCCGACCTATCAGGGCAACCCGCTGGTCAACGCGCTCTGCCTTGGCGTGCTGCCGGTCGACCGGCTGCAGAAGAAAGACGCCGCCGGCCCCGGCAACATCGTGGTGCTGATGGGCGCCAAGACGGGCCGCGACGGCATCGGCGGCGTCTCGGTGCTGGCCAGCGCGACCTTCGACGACGGCAGCGCGGCCCGCCGGCCGTCGGTGCAGGTCGGCGACCCGTTCACGGAGAAGCTGCTGATCGAGGCCTGCCTCGAGCTCTACGACGCCAACCTGGTCGTCGGCATTCAAGACCTCGGTGGCGCGGGCCTGACCTGCGCGCTGACCGAGACGGCCGCCTCCGCCGGCACCGGCATGCGCGTCGCTCTGGAGCGGGTGCCGCTGCGTGAGCAGTCGATGGAGCCGCACGAGATCCTGGCCAGCGAGTCGCAGGAGCGGATGCTGCTGATCGTCAAGCCCGAGCAGCTCGACGAGGTGCTCGGCGTCGCCGAGAAGTGGGGCGTGCTGGCCACCGCGATCGGCGAGGTCACCCCGTCCGAGGTCAGCGGCCTGCCCGGGCGGCTCCGGATCACCTGGCGCGACAACCTGGTCGTCGACGTGCCGCCGGCCTCGCTGGTCGACGACGGCCCGGTCTACGCCCGCCCGATGCGCGAACCCGCCGACCTGATCCTGCTGCAGGCCGACCGGGCCGAGACGCTGCCCCGACCGGCGACGCCGGAAGACCTCAAGGCGACGCTGCTGAAGATGGTCGGCTCGCCGAACCTCTGCGACAAGTCGTGGGTCACCGAGCAGTTCGACCGCTACGTGCTCGGCAACACCGTGCTGGCCCAGCCGGAAGACGCGGGTCTGGTCCGGATCGACGAGAACAGCGGCCTCGGCGTCGCGCTCTCGGTCGACGGCAACGGCCGGTTCGCGCGGCTCGACCCCTACAACGGCGCCAAGCTGGCCCTGGCCGAGAGCTACCGCAACGTCGCCGTCAGCGGTGCCAAGCCGATCGCGGTGACCAACTGCCTCAACTTCGGCTCGCCCGAAGACCCGGCCGTGATGTGGCAGTTCGCCGAGGCCGTGCGCGGTCTGGCCGACGGCTGCCTCGAGCTGGGCATCCCGGTGACCGGCGGCAACGTCAGCTTCTACAACCAGACCGGCGCCGCGGCGATCCACCCGACGCCGGTGGTCGGCGTGCTCGGCGTGATCGACAACGTCGCCGACCGGGTGCCGATCGGCTTCACCAAGCCGGCGACCGGCGACGGCGACCTGATCTTCCTGCTCGGCGAGACCGCCAACGAGCTGTCCGGCTCCGAGTGGGCCTGGGTCGCCCACGAGCACCTGGGCGGCGTGCCGCCGAAGGTCGACCTGGCCCGCGAGCGGGCCCTGGCCGAGGTGCTGGCCGAGGCCTCGCGGGTCGGCCACCTGAGCGCGGCGCACGACGTTTCCGACGGCGGCCTCGCGCAGGCCCTGGTCGAGGCCAGCCTGCGCAACGGTGTGGGTGCCCGGATCGCGCTGCCGGAGGAGTTCTCGGCCGGGTCGATGCCGTTCGTCTACCTCTTCAGCGAGTCGGCCGGCCGGGCCGTCGTGGCGGTGCCGCGCGGTCACGAGCGGGCGTTCACCGGGCTGTGCGCCGAGAAGGGCGTGCCGTGGACCCCGATCGGCGTGACCGACGGGCAGAACGAGGCGCTCGACATCCGCGGCCAGTTCGCGGTGCCGCTGGCCGAGTTGCGCGCGGCACACACCGCGACGATGCCCCGCCTGTTCGGCGCGTCGCTGCCGGTCGACGAGTAAGCCATACAAAAGGGGGGCCGCCTTCGCGGCCCCCCTTTTTTCGTTGCTCTGATCAGTCGTCGAGCCAGCCGAGCTGCCGCCGGTCGCGGCCGCCCTCGGCGCCGTGCCGGGCACTGCGGCCCTCGGGCTCGTCGGGGTAGTAGTCGCCCCGCTCGCCGTAGCCGTTGGGCGCGGTGTATTCGCCACCGCCCCGCTGCTCCGGCACCCGGTCATAGCCGTTGCCACCCTGCGGGTAGCCGCCGCCCTGACCCGGGTCGTAGCCACCCTGCGGGTAGCCACCGGCCGGCGGGCCCTGGTCGTAGCCGGCAGTCGGTGCGCCGCCGTAGCCGCCGCCCTCGTAGCCGCCCCGACCCTGGTCGTAGCCGCCACGCTGGCCGCCGCCGTAGCCGTTGCCGCCCTGGTCGTAGCCGTTGGGCTCCGCTGCGCCGTAGCCGCGCTCGTCGGCGCCGTAGCCCTGGCCGCCGCCGTAGCCGCCGCCCTGCTGCGGGTAGCCGGCGCCGGGCTGGCCGCCGTAGCCGCCGCCACCGGACGCGGGCTCGTAGCGACCGGTCGGCTCGTCGAAGCGCTCGCCGTAGCCGCCGCCGGCCGCCGGGTAGCCGCCACCGCCGGGCTGGCCGCCGAAGCCGCCGCCCGACGAAGGCGCGGCGCCGTAGCCGCCGCTACCCGAGCCGGGCGCGTCGGGGTAGCCGCCGCCGGCACCGTAGCCGCCGCCCGAGCCGGGCGCCGGGTTGTACATCTGCGTCTGCTCGCCGTAGCCGCCGGCCCGGGTGGGCTGGTCGCCGTAGCCGCCGGCCCGGGTGGGCTGGTCGCCGTAGCCGCCGGCGCCGCCCCAGCCGGGCTGCGTCTGCGCGCCGCCACCGTAGGTCGGTGCCTGCGGCGGCATCGGAGCGCCGTAGGGGTCGGGGAACTCGTCCATCGGGGCGCGGCTGTGCAGCATCGTCGGTGCGTCGGCCAGAGCGCCGCCGCCGGGCCCGCCGATCCGGGTCGCGTCGTTGCCGCGGTAGGCCGCCGCGCCGCCGACCGGCACCGCCGGCCGGACACCCGTCGTCGAGGGGTCGCCGTCGGGGTCGTCGGTCTCCTTGCGGCGCAGCATCACCCAGATGATGCCGCCGACGCCGAACGCCACCAGCAGGCCGCCACCGAGCACGACCAGCCAGTTGCCGAAACCGCCACCGTCGTCGGAGTTGCCGACCGGTGCCGCGGCGATCGCGCTGTCACTGGCCGTGGCCTCGTCGGTGACCTCGTCGTCGGGCGCCTCGGTGGGCACCAGCGGGGTCGCGCTGATCGTGGGGTCGGCCGCGGCGAGCGGGAGCTGGATCACCACGCCGTTCTTGCTCTGGCCGGCGCCGACGTTGATCGTGGTGGTGTTGCGCTTGTCGTCCTTCGAGGCGCCGACAGTGATCTGGCCGGGTGCGATCGGGTTCTGGGCGCTGCCCGAGAAGCTGTAGTTGCCGCTGGCGTTGGCCAGGCTCTCGTGCAGCTTGCCGGCACCGTCACTGAGAGCGACGTAAGCGCCACTCACGCCCTTGCCGTCGGACTGGTTGGTGACCTTGCCGGTGATCGACTTGACCGTCTCCACCGCCGGCGGCGCCTGCACCTGCTTGCCACGGACCGTCACATTACGAGTGGCTGGATCGCTCTTCTCGCCGTTGATGGTGGCGGTCACGATGACCTGGCCGGACTTGGTCTGCCCGTCGGGGACGTTGCCGGCGGTCAGCTCCGCCTCGAACGTCTGGCCGCCGGGGCCGATCTGCTCGTCGCTGTCGCAGACACCGTCGGTGCAGCTCAACTCGCCGAAGCTGGTCGTCACGCTGATGGTCGCCGTCTGCTGGCCACCGCCCTGGTTGCGGTTGACGACCTGGAACCGGACGGTCGCCTTCTGACCGGGTGACAAGGTGCCGTTGGAGAAGCTGACGATCGACACTGTTGGAGCGTCCGCTTGTGCGGGGTTGGGAAATACTGTGACCAGTGCGCCAGCTATCAGCGCTACGACCACACCGGCCCGTGCTCTCCAGGCTCGTCGGTGTGTTGTCACGTCCACCGCCTTCCGGTCTCACCCCCGAACGAGTACACCGTCGGTCACTATGCCTTGTCCGACGGGATCAGCGCGACCCAGGGCCGAAGGAACAACAACGCGAAGAGGTCGTATCGTCCCGTCATGTCCCGTGCGCACAATAAGTCACCCGCGGTAGCTGCCGCCCTTGATGCCCTCGACGCCGGGGATAGCCCCGAGGCGGCGACGCTCCGTGATGCCGTGCGTGCGCTGCTGACCGACCTCGCCAAGCGCGCGCCAGGCCGCTCGGTCGAGGTGCGGGTCCCACCATACGGTGCCGTGCAATGCATTCCAGGACCGCGACATACCCGTGGAACTCCCTCTAATGTGGTCGAAACCGACGGTGTGACGTGGATCCTTCTCGCGACCGGCCGCCTCGACTGGGCTGCGGCGCTTGCCGCCGGCAAGATCAAGGCAAGCGGAAACCGAGCCGATCTCTCCGCATATCTCCCCTAGTCGGCCAGAAATCGGGTCGCCCGAACGGGTCCGTTGACCGCGTGGAGCGCCAAGGTGGCCGACGGTGACCGGCCTGAACTCGCGTACACTGGCCCGAGCAGACGTGCCAAGCAGGTGAGCAGCGAGGAGCGGTAGGTGCCCCGAGGCGACGGCCGGTTGAGCCAGGACCTCGACCCCCAACGACCCGGCCCGCAAGATGCTTGCGGTGTGTTCGGTGTGTGGGGGCCGGGTGAAGAGGTCGCGAAGCTGACCTACTTCGGGCTCTACGCCCTTCAGCACCGAGGCCAGGAAGCGGCCGGCATAGCCGTCAGCGACGGCTCCGGCGTGGTGGTCTACAAGGACCTCGGCCTGGTGGCCCAGGTTTTCGACGAGCCCACGCTGGCCAGCCTGCGCGGCCATCTCGCCATCGGCCACACCCGTTACTCCACCACCGGCGGCTCGACGTGGGAAAACGCCCAGCCGACGATCCGGGCGACCACGGCCGGCACGACCATCGCGCTGGCGCACAACGGCAACCTGGTCAACACCGCCGAGTTGGCCCGCGAGGTCGCCGAGCGGGGTCTGCCGACCGACCCGGCGACCACCTCCGACACCGCGCTGGTGACCGCGCTGCTCGCCGGCCGCCCCGACATGTCGGTCGAGGCCGCCGCGCTCGAGGTGCTGCCCACCCTGCAGGGCGCGTTCAGCTTCGTGTTCATGGACGAAAACACCCTCTACGCCGCCCGTGACCCTTATGGGGTGCGGCCGCTGGTGCTCGGCCGGCTGGAGCGCGGCTGGGTGGTGGCCAGCGAGACCGCGGCCCTCGACATCGTCGGCGCCAGCGTCGTGCGCGAGGTCGAGCCGGGTGAGCTGATCGCGATCGACGAAGACGGGCTGCGCTCGTTCCGGTTCGCGGTGCCCGAGCCCAAGGGCTGCCTCTTCGAATACGTCTACATCGCGCGCCCCGACACCACGATCTCCGGGCGCAACGTGCACGCCGCCCGGGTGCAGATCGGCCGCCAGCTCGCCAAGGAGCACCCGGTCGAGGCCGACATGGTGATCCCGGTGCCCGAGTCCGGCACGCCGGCCGCGATCGGCTACGCCGCCGAGTCCGGCATCACCTACGGCGCGGGCCTGGTGAAGAACGCCTACGTCGGGCGCACCTTCATCCAGCCGTCGCAGACGCTGCGCCAGCTCGGCATCCGGCTCAAGCTCAACCCATTGCGGGAAAACGTCCGCGGCAAGCGGATCGTGGTGGTCGACGACTCCATCGTGCGGGGCAACACCCAGCGGGCCATCGTCCGCATGCTCCGCGAGGCCGGCGCGCTCGAGGTGCACGTGCGCATCTCCTCGCCGCCGGTCAACTGGCCCTGCTTCTACGGCATCGACTTCGCCACCCGCGCGGAGCTGCTGGCCAACGGCCTCGACAACGAGGGCATCCGGCGATCGATCGGTGCCGACTCGTTGGGTTACGTATCACTCGGCGGTCTGATTGCCGCGACCGAGCAGCCGAAGACGCGCCTGTGCCGCGCGTGTTTCGATGGGGAGTACCCGATCCCGCTGCCGGCCGGCAACCTGATCGGCAAGCACGTGCTCGAAGGTGTCGCCCGGCGGGTCGGCGCCGATGCCGAGCAGCGCGGCGAGGGCGGAGCCAACCGTCCGGCGTCGGGCGACCTTCCGTTGGTCGTCCAGCAGATGGCAGCCAGCTCCAACGGCGGCGGCACGCACAGTTCCTAGCCGGCGTCTCCAGCGAGACACCGCGCGTCAGGCGTAAAGGGAGAAATCGTGACGCACGTTACTGAGCGGGGCGGCGGCCCGAGCAACACCGGGGGCACCGACGGTCTCCAGCCATGGACGGCCGGTTCGGGTCGCACCAGTCGCAAGCGCACAGTGACCTACGCCGACGCCGGCGTCTCGATCCACGCCGGCGAGCGCGCGGTCGAGCTGCTCAAGAGCAAGGTGGCCAAGGCGCAGCGCCCCGAGGTGCTCGGCGACCTCGGCGGCTTCGCGGGCCTCTTCAAGCTCGACACCAAGCGCTACAAGAACCCGATCCTGGCCTCGTCGACCGACGGTGTCGGCACCAAGCTGGTCATCGCGCAGCAGCTCGACATCCACGACACGGTCGGCATCGACCTGGTCGCGATGGTCGTCGACGACCTGGTCGCGTGCGGCGCCGAGCCGCTGTTCCTGCTCGACTACATCGCCTGCGGCGAGGTCGTGCCCGACAAGGTGGCCGAGATCGGCGCCGGCATCTCCGACGGCTGCCGCTACGCCGGCTGCGCCCTGCTCGGTGGCGAGACGGCCGAGCACCCGGGTGTCCTGCGCCCCGACGAATACGACCTATCGGCGACCGGTGTCGGCGTGGTGGAGGAGAGCGAGATCCTCGGCCGCGAGCGGGTCGAGGTCGGCGACGTGGTCATCGCCATGCGCTCCTCGGGCCTGCACTCCAACGGCTACTCGCTGGTCCGCCACGTGCTGCTCGGCGCCGGCCGGATGCGGCTCGACACGGTCGTCGACGACTTCGGCAAGCAGCGCACCCTCGGCGAGGAGCTGCTCACGCCGACCAAGATCTACGCCCGCGACTGCCTCAAGCTGATCTCCGAGGCCGACGTGCGGGCGCTGGCCCACGTCACCGGCGGCGGCATCCCCGGCAACCTGGTGCGGGTGCTGCCCGAACACGTCGACGCCGTGGTCAACCGCTCGACCTGGAAGCCGCAGCCGATCTTCGACATGGTGCAGGCCAAGGGCCGGATCGAAGACCAGGAGATGGAGTCGACGTTCAACATGGGCGTCGGCATGTTCGCCATCGTCTCGCCGGAAGACGCCGACCGGGCGCTGGCGTTCCTCGCCGGCCGCGGCATCGACGCCTGGCAGGCCGGCGAAATCATCGAGGGCACCGGCACCGTTCAGATGATCGGCCAGCACACCCGCGGCTGATCGCGGCCGGGCCCTTGTGATCGTTCGCCTAGTGACCGGGCGGCCGCTTGACACGCAGTGTCAAGACGCCTGAGGACCTGAGCTGACAACTGATTGGGTCTTACCCGATTGGCTACCGCCGCCTAACCTAAAGTCCTGCCTTCGACACCTCGACGGGGAGAGGAGGGCGGGTGGTTGTCCGGCATGGCCAGTTCACCGGCATGCGCGGCATCGCCCAGGTGCCCTCCTATGTGGTCATGCAGCCGACGACGCTGTGCAACCTCGACTGCGCCTACTGTTATCTCCCGTTCCGCTCCGCTGACCGGAAAATGCCGGTCGGCGTAGCCGGCGCGGTCGCGGAGCCGGTCAACCGCTGGGCCGCAGACGGCCGCTTCTCGGTCGTCTGGCACGGCGGCGAGCCGCTGGCGACCGGTCGCGACCACCTCGCCGCGCTGCTCGCGCCGTTCGATCCGGCGGTCGAGCACCACGTCCAGACCAACGCGACGCTGGTCGACGACGCCTGGTGTGAGTTCTTCGCCGCGCACCAGATCCGGGTCAGTGTCAGCGTCGACGGGCCGCGCGAGCGCAACGGCGACCGGGTGACCCGGGGCGGCCGGCCCGCCTACGACCGCATCGTCCGCGGCATCGAGACGCTGCGCCGGCACGGCGTCGGCTTCTCCGCCCTCTGCGTGGTCTCCGATCCCGCACCTGGGCGGGCGGCCGAGCTCTACCGCTATTTCCTCGACCTCGGTTGCGACGTGCTCGGCATCAACATCGAAGAGACCGAGGGCACCAACACCCGCGCCAACGCCCATCCGGCACAGCAGGTCGTCGACTTCTGGGCCGAACTCGTCGCCGCCTGGCGCCAGGATCCGCGGATCCACGTCCGCGAGATCGAGTGGTCACTGCGCTACACCGAGGCGGTGCTGGCCGGCACCGCCGACAGCCTGCTGCCCCGGCAGCTCGACCCGATTCCTACCGTCGCCTACGACGGCTCGGTGGTGCTGCTCTCTCCCGAGCTGGCCGGGTTCCAGGACGCCCGGCACGGCGACTTCAGCAGCGGCAACGTCCTGGCGACACCCCTTACCGAAATCATCGCGGGTGCGGCCAGCCGCACGCCCTGGGTCGCCGAGTTCCTCGACGGCGTGGAGGCGTGCCGGGCAACCTGCCCCTACTTCGGTTTCTGCGGCGGTGCGCACGCGGCGAACCGCTATTTCGAACACGGCCGGTTCGACACGACCGAGACCGACCACTGCCGCAACAGCAAGATCCGCCTACTGGAAGGGGTGTTGCAGCATGCCCGAGACCACCAGCCTTCGGCCGTCTGACGACGTCGAGGGCGCCACGGCTGACACCACCGACCTCGCCGACCGCGTCGCCGGTGTGCGGGCAGGGCTCAGCGCACTGCTGATGGAAGCGGAAGAGGCTCGCAAGCTACGCGCGGAGGCGGCCGACCCGGCCGACGGCGCGGTGTGTGCCTGGAACCACTTCGAGAACATCCCAACGTTCTACAACTGGAACAACCGGCCCCGCTGACACCCCTGGACACGACCGAGCACGCGGGTAGTTACCGCGTGCTCGTTGATGACCCGGGGGTCAGCGGGAGCGAGACGACCAGTTGTTGGAAGCGTCGTCTTCTGCGATGTCGTCCTCGTCTTCGTCGTCGACCAAGCTGCCGCTGTGGTCATTGTCGAAGTCGTGGTCCGACTTGCCGCTGCCGCCGAGTTCTCGCTGCAAGGCAGCAAGGTCGGTGTTCGGGGAGTGATACTTCAACTCCCTGGCCACCTTTGTCTGCTTGGCCTTAGCACGGCCGCGCCCCATGGCTCGACCCCCTCGCACAGAATTCGGGGCAGCACGAAGGCGGGCCCCGATGACGTCAGGCATCTCTCGTGGCTCTTACGGTACATGGGGATGGCCAGGTTCGACACCTCGGGTTGCCCCGTCCGGCCGGCGCGTCGATCACGTTTTTGATCAGGGGAATGTCCGGCGGTCGTGTCGCCCGCCAGGAGGCGGTCGGCGACACGACCCGGGAACCGGACGGTAAGGGGCGCTCTGGTCAGCGGAGATGGATGGTGCGGAGTCGCCCGATCTCGGCCATCCGCCGCTCTGCCAGGCGATCCGCGGCCACGGCCGGGGGAACGCCCTCGGCGTCGGCCAGTCGCAAGATCTCGCGCGTTGTGTCGTAGATCCGCGTCGCCCGGAGCTTGGCGCGGTCGAAGTTGAAGCCCTCGATCTCATCTGCGACCTGGATCACACCGCCCGCGTTGACCACGTAGTCGGGCGTGTAGAGGATGCCGCGATCGGCGAGCTGCTTCTCGATGCCGGGGTGGGCGAGCTGGTTGTTGGCGCCGCCGGTGACGATCTTTGCCCGGAGCTGCGGCACCGTGTCGTCGTCGAGGGCGCCGCCGAGCGCGCAGGGCGCGTAGACGTCGATGTCGCCGGAGATCAGGCCGGCGGTGTCGGAGACCAGGTCGACCTGGGGGTACGTGGTCCTGGCCCAGTCGAGCGCGCGGGCGTTGACGTCGGTGGCCACCACGCTGGCGCCGTCGTCGATCAGGTGGGCGGTGAGGTGCTTACCGACCTTGCCGAGACCGGACACGCCGACCCGGCGGCCGGCCAGCGTCGGGCTGCCCCAGACGTGTTCGGCCGCGGCCCGCATGCCCTGGAAGACGCCCCACGCGGTGAGCACCGACGAGTCGCCGGCGCCGCCGTGCTCGACGCTGCGGCCGGTGACGTAGCTGGTCTCCCGGGCCACCACGTCCATGTCGGTGACGTAGGTGCCCACGTCGCAGGCGGTGTAGTAGCGCCCGCCGAGGGACTCGACGAACCGGCCGTACGCCCGCAGCAGGCTCTCGCTCTTGATCTTGTCTGGGTCTCCCCAGATGACCGCCTTGCCGCCGCCGAGGTCGAGCCCGGCCAGGGCGTTCTTGTAGGCCATGCCGCGGGAGAGCTCCAGGACGTCGTGGAGGGCCTCGGCCTCGCTGGCGTAGGGGTAGAAGCGGGTGCCGCCGAGGGCCGGGCCCAGGGCGGTGGAGTAGATACCGATGATCGCCTTCAGGCCGCTCTGCTTGTCCTGGCAGAAGACGACCTGTTCATGGCCGGTGGAGTCGGGATCTTCCGTAGTGGCGAATACGGCCATCACTGTTCCTCCTGGTCGCGGTGCGGCCTCGTGGGGCGCACGCCTGCGGGTGGCGCCGGCGGGGTGGTGCCGGTTTCTGCGCACGACGATATTCCCGTTGGCAACGTGGCGCAGACGCGTGTCGCCCGTCGTTACGGCTCGCGGCCGATTCGTGGGAGGATCGCGCCGTGCCGTCGCTGTTCGCTTCCTACCTGCGGGTCTACGAGCCGTTGACCGCATTCGATCGGGAACGTCAGGTTTTCTGGCGCCGCTACGTCCGTGAGGGCCGTGCGGTCGCGCCCCAGGAGGGGCCGGTCCGCCAGCGGACCGCCGTGATCGAGGGCCTTGGCGCCGGCTGGACCCGCCTGCCCGACCTGCCCGAAGAGGCCTACGTGCTGGAGGCCGACGACACGCTGCTCGTCTGCCCCTGGAACCTGCGCCTGCGGGTGGCCGAGGCGGCGCTGAGCGCCCGCGACGGCGTGCCGTCGGTGATCGCTGACGCGTTCGTCCCGCCGGTGCTCGCCGGCCAGGCCCGCGCGGTCGTCGACGACTGGCGCAGTGGTGCCCGGGTGCTCGAGCACGGCGTGCCCCGGGTGCACGAGCAGATCGCCACCTGGGGCGTGCCGCTGCGCTGGTTCGTCTTCGTCGACCTGGGCGAGCGCGAACTCGTGCTGCGCGAGGAGCGGCGGTCGCTGCGCTACCGCACCGAGATCTCCAAGGCCCGCCGGCGGGCCTCCCGGGCGCTGTCCGTCCTGCGCAAGTCCATCGGGGACGCGCCGATCACCGAGGCCGTCGAAGAGGGTGCCCGGTGGCTGGAGGAGTTCCACCCCCGTTCGGTGGTCGAACTCGACTACGGCGGCCTGGTCGACCTGCTCTCCGACACCATCCTCGAAGAGGACGACTCGCCGGGTCTGGTCGCTGCCGGCCTGGCTGCTTTGTCCCGCGGTGATGCTGATGGGGCCACAGAGGTCTATGAGAACTTGGTCACTCGTTGGCGTGCGATTCAGCTCCTCGAACGGTGTAATTAGGTGCCAAATCGGTGACGTTGAATGAGTTAACCTCGTGTTTTCCTGAACACGAACGGTGACGTAGAGTCCAAATAAGGCGGTTTCTGGCATATAAAATCGCCATAAATCGGTCATTGCTCATCCGTCCATCCAGGGACGTTCGGCCGTTCGGCCCATGTCGGACATCGGGGACTAGCCGGACCATGAGAGACGCGTCGGCCGGCGGGACCCCGGCCGATGTCTATAGGTACCTGTGGAGGAGTGACCGATGGCATCGCGTACGCACGAACCCGAGCCGCTACTCACGCCGGCAGAGGTCGCGTCGATGTTCCGTGTCGACCCGAAGACGGTGACCCGGTGGGCGAAGGCCGGAAAGCTCAGCGCGATTCGCACGCTGGGCGGCCACCGCCGCTACCGTGAATCCGAGGTTCGAGCCCTGCTGCAGGGGCAGATTCCCCAGCAGCGCCAGGGCGACTGACCAACCCCCGGTCGAACGATCGTCGGACAGGGGCGGGAGCTACACGACAACCGTGTAGGTCCCGCCCCTGATGCGTGTTCGGCCACGGTCTGACCTGCGTCTAAGGTCGACCGGTGCGAGAACCCCTCTCCGGCGACGCCTTCGGCGAGCTGATCCGCGACGCCCTCGCCGTCGCCACCGGGGTCGGCCCCCGGCCCCTGGCCGGCGGGCGGCTGCCCCGGCCGGTCATCGAGGTCATCGAGCGCGACGACGGGCTGATCAACGGGGCGCCCGCCGCCGGCTACCTCGACGAGCCGGACGCCTGGCCGGATCACGACCATCGAGCCATTTCCCGGGTACGCGGGCGCGTGCTCGACATCGGCGTCGGCGGCGGCCGGATCGCCCTGGAACTGCAGCGCCGCGGCATCGAGGTGACCGGTCTGGACGTCTCCGCCGGTGCGATCGAGGTGTGCCGCCGGCGTGGCGTACGCGACCTCGTGCTCGCCACGGTCGACGAGCACGCGGCGACCGCCGGGCCCACGTACGACACCTTCCTGATGCTCGGCAACAACCTCGGGCTGATCGGCGGGGCCGACCGGGCACCCGGGTTCCTGGCCGCGCTGGCCGCGCTGGCCCGTCCGGGTGCGCGCGTGATCGCCCATGGCACGAACCCCTACAACACCACCGATCCCGTGCACACCGCCTACCATCGGTGGAATCGGGAACGCGGCCGATTGGGCGGCCAACTGCGGCTCCGGGTGCGCTACCGGGAGCTGGCCACCGACTGGTTCGACTTCCTCGTCTGCTCGGTCGACGAGCTGGCCGGCCTGGTCGCCGGCACGCCGTGGCGGATCGCCGACATCGACAACGCGGACGCCCCTTACTACCTCGCCACGCTGGAGCTGACCGCCTCGCGGTAAAGGTGAACAAACCTCGGGAATCCGGCGCTGCCGGATGTTTCGGTCGGTAGCGTCCGGTCCATGAGGGTGGCGGGCGGCACGCTGCTGCGGAACCTCGCCGGCAGCATCGGGATCCTGGCCACCGTGGCCGGGTTGGCCATCGGGCTACCCGCCCTCGACAACGCCCTGCCGGCGCAGCGCCCGGTCGGCAGCGGCAGCTATCCGGTCGGCGGCGGCGTGACCGTCACACCGCCGCCGGACGCGCGGCTCGACGTGACCCTCACCCGCCCGGGTGACACCCGGGGCACCGCGGTCTTCCTGGTCGGCTCGGTGCGCTACGTCATCGTGGTCACGCCATTCCACGGCACGCTGCCGGAGGCGACGGAACGGCTGCGCCGCAAGATCACTGCCGTCCGCGGGCACGAGATCACCGGCCAGCAGTTCCCGACCACCACGGCCAGCGGCCTGCCCGGGGTGCAGGGCACCTACGCCGCACCCGGGCGCGGCGGCCGTTACCTGGTCTTCGCCGGCGACGGTGTGGCGATCGAGGTCACCGTGGCCGGGACGGCGCCCGCGCTGCGTGACGCGCTCGGCGCCATCGAGGCCAGCACGAAGACGATCGCCCACCGCGGCGGCACCGCATGACGCAGACCCTCCGGGCGTCCCGGAGCGCACCGGTGCACCCGACACCGGCCTGGGCGCACCCCGGCAAGTCCCTGCTCCTGCCGGCGTTCTGGGTGGTGCTGTTGCTGATCGCCGGCGGCGGGCTGCGCCTGGTCGTCTTCATCCGCGAGTCGTTCGCGACCTATCCGACCGCGACCCTGACCGCATTGGTCCTGTTCGGCCTGTACGCGGTGCCGTTCTGCGTCTTCGTCGCCGCGCTCGACTACCTGGAGCGCGAACCGCCCCTGCTGCTGGCGACGGCGTTCGCCTGGGGCGGCCTGGTCGCGACCTCGATCTCGATCCGCGGCAACGCGGCCGTGCACAACCTGATCGCCAAGCTGGCCTCGCCTGGGCTGGCCGCGGAATGGGGTTCGGCCATGGCCGGCCCGACCGTCGAGGAGACCGCCAAGGCACTCGGCATCGTCGCGATCGTGCTGGTGGCCCGCGCCCAGGTCAACAGCATCCTGGACGGTGTCGTCTACGGCTCGCTGGTCGGCCTCGGCTTCCAGGTCGTCGAGGACGTGGTCTACGCGATCAACGCGGTCGCGGTGGCCGGTCGCGGTGACCAGGTGGCCCCGGTGGTGGCCACGTTCCTCCTGCGCGGCTTCCTGGCCGGCCTCTGGAGCCACACCCTGTTCGGCGCGCTGGCCGGCGCCGGCATCGGCTACCTGGCGGTCCGCACGGACCGCTCGCTCTTCTCCCGCGTCGGCGTGGCGGTGCTGTCGGTCCTGGGCGCGATGGCGATCCACTTCCTGTGGAACTCCCCGCTCCTGAGCCTCGGTGGCGGCGCCGGCATCTTCGGCGACCTGTTCGTGAAGGGCCTACCCCCGCTCCTGATGATCCTTTTCCTGGTCCGCGGGGTGCGGCATCGCGAGGCTGACTACTACATGGCCCAGTTGGCCGCCCTCGGCGATCGCCGGATCGCCACGCCCGACGAGTTGCGGGTGCTGGCGCACGGGCACCTGCGCGCCGGCGCCCGCCGGCACGCCCATGGCCGGGCTGGGATCAAGGGCCGGCACGCGGTACGCCGATTGCAGCGTGCCCAGGCCCGGCTGGCGGTGGAGCTGAGCCGGGCCGGCGGGATCGCGGTTGCCGGCCTGCCCCTCCCGCCGGCCACCGCGGTCGCGCCTTCGCCGGTGGGCGGTGCCGGGGTCGCGGTCGGAGTGGCCCGCATGGTGCCGCAGCCGCCAGGCGCCCTCGTGCTGGGCGGCCCGGCGGCGGTCCGGTGGCGCGACCGGGTACTGGTGGAGCGCGGCCGCCTGCTGGCGCTCGGCCACCCCGAGGCGACCGCTCCCGCGACGCGGAACGGCAGCATTCGCCGCGTGGTCGGCGGCGTGGCCATCTTCCTGGCGTCGATGGTCGCGGTCGGGCTGGCCTTGATCGCGCTCGGCGCGTCGTGACCGGATCATCAGGGGCGGAAGGCGTGCTCGACCACGTCGCCGCAGGGTCGGCCAGCCGGCGCATGCCGGGAGTCGAGCGGTGCTGGTGGGACGCGTGCTGGGCCAGGTTGTCGTGGAGTGCCGCCGCGAGGTTCACGCCAGCGCGCTTCGGGTGCTGGCCGCGACGTGTGCGCCGCCGCCGAGGTCGGCCGTCGTGCCCGCGGCGAAGCCGGACGCGCCGCCGTCCCCGGTGAGGCGGCGCGGGCGGGCCAGGCGGGCCGTCGGGTAGGCCTCGTCGCGGCGGCGCTCCACCGCGCCCGAGCGGTCGGCCAGGACCAGGTCCATCGACGGCACGCCCGACGACGCCGCCGATTCGGCCGCCCGGAGCCGGGTGGTCACCGCGGCCGCGAAGCCGGCCAGCCACGACCTTCGGAAGGCCGCGGCGTGCTGGCCGGGCGGGACCGCGGCGGCGGCCAGGCCGTGCGCGGCCTGCACCAGCAGCGAGGTGTAGAGCAACTCCGCCCGACTCACGTCGCTGTCGAAGCCGAACAGGTGCACGGCGACCGAGCCGGCCCGGGTGAGCCGGACCGTGCGGCACCGCAGTGGGATCGCGACGCCGACGAGCAGGCCGGCCTTGTCGGTGGCGTAGGGCGACGGCACCTCGATCATCCGGTCGACGACGGGGTCGCGGGCCGGGTCCCGAGCGGCAAGGAGCGCCTGGTCGACGCCGTATTTGGCGATCAGCTCGGTCGCCTTGGCGGTCAGTGCCTCGGCCTCGGCCGGCGAGCACGCCGGGTCTTCGGCCTTCGCCAGCAGCTTTCGCACCTTGTCAAGCACGAGGTCAAGAGATAGCACATCGCCGGAAACGGCTGTCAGACATGGATAGTCATGAGTACGCTGGCGTCCGCCCGTTGATCCACGATGGAGGCCGCCCCATGTTGACCCGACTCCTCCGTGCCCTCTTGACGAGCCTGTTGGCGATCACCACGATGGCCGCGCTCGGCGTCGCCGTGGCCACCCCCGCGCAGGCCGAGCCCGCCACCACCGACCTCGCCGCCGCTGGCATCTGCTACGGCGGGTTCGTCCGCAAGTCGCTCCCGCGCGGCGGCACCGGCTTCGACGCCGGGCCCTACACGACCTCGACGCGCTGCGTCGACATCAACGTCCGCAACGCCAGCGTCTACCCGTTCAAGGTCTGCGTGATCTTCGTCAGCGTCGGTTCGTGCAACTACTGGACCAGCGTGCCGACCGGCGGTGCGTGGAAGGTCGCCGCCACCAACGTGCGCGACAACGTGAAGTTCTACGTGCGCGTCGTGCTCGCCGAATACAAGTACGAGCCGCTGGTGATCGACACCGCCTACTGAGAGCGGCGGCGGAGCGTGGCGACGGCCGACCCGGCCAGCGTCAAAAGGCACTCCGGCAGTTGACCGTCGGCCAGCGCGGCGCCGAACAGCGCCTCGCCGGTCGACGCGTCGCTATTGGCATAGGCACTGACGAAGCGGGCCACCCACCGGGTGTCATAGCCCGCTTCGTCGATGTCGGGAAAGTCGAGCGTCCACCGGCCGGCCGGCACGCCGTCGCCGACCATCGTCGCGGCCAGGCACCAGGCGACGTCGTAGGCGCCGACGACACCCGACCGGTCGACGACCGCGTCGAACGCGTTGACCACCGCGTCACTGTCGCCGTCGAGGGCCAACCGCAGCACCTGCGCGGCATCGTCGACCGCATCCGGGGGAACCTCGACCACGGGCGAACTCTACGACCCACCGTCAACCACGGCCACGCGAACGACTCAGCCGGGTGCCCGCAACAGACAGGTCAGCCGGGCGGTGCAGACCCGGTCGCCGGCCTCGTCGGTGATCACGATTTCGTAGGTGGCCACCCCGCGACCCCGGTGGGCCGGTGTGGCGACGCCGGTGACCGTGCCCGTGCGTACCGCCTTGTGGTGGGTGGCACTGATGTCGACGCCCAGGGCGAGCCCACGGCCGATGGTGTGCCCGTGCATGGCGGAGGCCACCGAGCCGAGCGTCTCGGCCAGCACGCACGACGCGCCGCCGTGCAGCAGGCCGTACGGCTGCGTGTTGCCGTCGACCGGCATCGTGCCGACCACGCGCTCCGGGGTCACTTCGGTGAGGACGATGCCCATCCGCTCCGCGAGCGCGCCCGGGCCTGATTCGAGGGGTGATGTTGACACGCGGTCACGTTACCCGTCGGTATAACGGTTTTGACCGGGCGCTATCCCATATATCGACGTGGGCACGCTACCCTCCCTGGCGGACCTCAGGGGAGGAAGGACGGACACCCCATGCTCGTCTCCCGCGGAGCGCGCTACATGGCCATCGCCGTGTCTGCCGCGCTCGTGCTGGCCAGTGCCGCGTGTGGCAAGGATGCCCCACCGCCGGACACCGCCGAGGCGGCCGGCACCCCGGCGCGGCTCTACGGCACCGACGGAAACATGATCAATACGTTCGGCGACGAGTTCAAGGAGCAGGCGGGCATGCTCGCCGGGATGAAGGGCACGACGCCCCTCGCCCCGCTGTCCGAAGACTTCAAGGCGCGGATCAAGGCGCTGCGCCCCAAGCTCACCGACTACACCTATGCCGGCGAGACCTACGACGCGGTCGTGATCAGCGCGCTCGCGGCGCAGCAGGCGGGCTCGACCGAGCCGGCCGCGATCGCCAAGCAGATCAACTCGGTGACCACCGGGGGCACCGAGTGCGAGTCGGTGCCGGCCTGCCTGGCGCTCGCGCGCGACGGTGCCGACCTGGAATACCGGGGCGTCTCGCTCAAGCGCGGCGGGTTCACCGACGCCGGTGAGCCGTCGACCGCGAGCTACGCGACACTGCACTTCGGCTCCGGCGACCGGCTCGACGACAGCAAGACGGAATACGTCGGCGCCGGCGACGAGTCGGCCACGACGACGAAGAAGCCCCCCGCGACGTCGACCGCGCCCGACAAGATCGACCCACTCAAGATCGGCGGGCTGTTGCCGGAGACCGGCGACCTGGCGCTCGCCTACCCGCCGATGGAGGCGGCCGCGGCGCTGGCGATCAAGGAACTCAACGCGGCCGGCGGCGTCTTCGACCAGGACGTCGTGTGGGTGCCCGGCGACGACGGCACCAACCCCGACGTGGCCAAGCAGACGGTGGCCAAGCAGATCGCGGCCAAGGTCAGCGTGATCATCGGTGCCGGTGCGTCGAGCATCTCGCGCGCCGTGCTGCCCGATGTGGTCAAGGCCGGCCTGGTGCTGTTCTCGCCGTGCAACACCGACGCCGGGCTGAGCACGATCGACGACAAGGGCCTCTACTTCCGCACCGCGCCCTCCGACATCCTGCAGGGCCGCGCCCTGGCCGACGTGATCCTGCGCGACGGGCCGCGGAAGATCGCGATCGTCGCCCGCAACGACTCCTACGGCACGGGCCTGCAGGGCAACGTGAAGTCCGAACTGGAGCGGGCCGGCTTCCCGACCGACATGATCGAGCTGCTGACCTACGAGCCGCCGACGCCGGCCGCCCCCAACATCGACTTCACCACCGGCGCCAATCAGATCAAGACCACCGGCCCCGACGGCGTCCTGGTCATCGGCTTCGGCGAGTCGGCCCAGATCATCAAGGCGCTCGACAAGGCCGGCGTCGCGATCCATCACTGACGTGGCACGTTTCCGGGAGCCGGGCCCATCGGGCCCGGCCCTAGATTGCTCCACATGAGTGAGTGGGACACCTCGCACCTGGCCAGTGACCCGGCCGGCGTAGACGGCCTGGGCGGCGGCGACGACTCCGCCGGCCTCGGCGCACCGCAGTCCATCGTGGAGCACGACCTCGACGGCGGCCGCACCTACATCACCGACGTCGACGGAGACGGCTACGCCGACCTGGTGGCCGTCGACGGCGACCACGACGGCGTCATCGAGGCCGCCTACCACGACAGCGACGGCGACGGCCGCCTCGACACGACGATGCGCGACTACGACGAAGACGGCGTAGCCGACCAATACCTGACCGACAACAACGGCGACGGCCACACCGACGCGGTATCCTCCGACATCAACAACGACGGCCGCGTCGACTCCCTGTCGATGGACACTGACTTCGACGGCCGCACCGACGCCTGGATCCGCGACACCAACTACGACGGCATCGCCGATTACGCCTCGGTCCGGCCGAGCCCGTTCGTCACGAACTAACTGCTGGTTGGCTCGGGCCCGCGGTGGGCGCGACCGTTGCTCCCGCCAGGGACCGCTGCGCTTCGCTCCGCTGCCAGGTCCGCGGCGGCTCGCTCTCAGATCGCCGCCAGCGGCATTGGCCGGGACTCCGCTGCGGGTTCTGCGGCGGTTGTCGGGGCGTCGCCTGATGGGCGGCGGCCGGGAATTCTGTTGGCGGTTCCGCTGGGGGGCCGCTCGGGGTCGTCGCTCGGTGGGCGGCGACCACGGATTCTGTTGACGGGTGGGCGACGACCCCTTGTCAGGGGGTCCCCTGGTGGGTGGCGGCCGGGAATTCTGTTGGCGGGTGTGCGGCCGCTTGCTGTCAGATCGTCGCCCTGGGCGGCGGCCGGGACGTGTGTGCCGGGTCCGCGATGGCTCGCTGTAGATCGCCGCCTGCTGGGCGAGAACTGGAACCTTCCTCGCCGGACGCCCGAGGCGGCGGCCCGGACGTGTGTGCCGGGTCCGCGATGGCTCGCTGTAGATCGCCGCCCGCTGGGCCAGAACCGGAATGTTCCTCGCCGGGTCCGCGGCCGCCCGCTGTCAGATCGTCGTCCCTGGGCGGCGATTTGGACCTCTGTTGTCAGGTCTGCGGCGCCTGTCGCCGAATCGCCGCGGCGTGGGTGACGGGTGGTCGGGGGCCCTTCTCAGAGCCAACATGTTTTCGCGTGTAGCTACATGCCAAAACATGTGCGCGCGAAGCAGGTACCCGGCCCTCGCCGTGGCGCGTGTGGGGGTGGCGTGCGAGCGTCGAGTCGCGGTGGGGAGCCGGTGGCCGTAGGTTGTGCCGGAACGCTACCCGCACCCGCGCGAGGAGATCCGATGAGCGAGTCCGAAGAGGTCGTCGAGACCCGCGGCGACGAGCACGTCGAGCTGATGACGGCAGACGCCAACAACGACGGCAAGACCGACGTGTGGGTGGTCGACACCGACGGCGACGGCAAGCCCGACCTGTTCCAGTTCGACACCGACGGCGACGGCAAGGTCGACGTCACCATGGTCGACCTCGACGAAGACGGCACCCCTGACGAGGTCGTCGACGGCGACGGCGGCCACCCGCCGGCGGCCGCCTGACCGCCGCCGCACCCTGCCTGAACATTGGGCCCGCCCGCGAGGGGCGGGCCTAATGCTGTTTGGCGGCCGCGAGGAGCGCCGTCAGGAGGTGGTCGTCGGCTGCCGGCGGCACCGTACGCAGGTCGAGCAGGCAGCGGCCCGCGGATACCCGGCCGACGACCGGTGGGTCGCCCTGGCGGAGCAGCGCCGCGTAGCCGGTGGGCAGGCTCAGCGCGACGCTCGGCAGCACCACCCCGGGCGCGCCGCCGCCGCCGACCGTGGAGCCGGCGTCCACCACCTCGACGTCGATGGCCGCGTCGGTCAGTGCCGACGCGAGCCGCCGCGCCCGCTCGCGTAGGGCCGTCACGGGGGTACGCAGTGACACCGTCGTCGGCGGGAGCGGGCCGCGTACCGTCGCCTCGAGCGCGGCCAGGGTCAGCTTGTCGACGCGCAGCGCCCGCGCCAGCGGATGCCGGGCCATCCGCGTCACCAGGTCGGTGCGGCCGAAGATCAGGCCGGCCTGGGGGCCGCCCAGCAGCTTGTCGCCGCTCGCCGTGACCAGGGAGGCCCCCGCGGCCAGGGCCGAGGCGGCGTCCGGCTCGTCGGGGAGCAACGGCTCGGGTGCCAGCAGGCCCGAACCGATGTCGTAGACCACCGGCAGGTTCAGGGAGGCCAACTCGGCGACGGTGGGCGCCGCGGTGAAGCCGGTGACCCGATAGTTCGACGGATGCAGGCGCATCACCAGCGCCGTGTCGGGGCCGATCGCCGCGGCGTAGTCGGCGAGCCGGGTCCGGTTGGTGGTGCCGACCTCGCGCAGCACCGCGCCGGCCGCGGTGAGCAACTCCGGGATGCGGAAGCCGTCGCCGATCTCGATCAGTTCGCCTCGGCTGATCACGACCTCGCGGCCGGCCGCCAGCGCGAAGACCGTCAGCGCCAGCGCGGCGGCGTTGTTGTTGACGACGTGCACCGCCTCGGCGCCGGGGACCGCGGCCCGCAGTGCCGCGAGGACCTCGGCGCCGCGCCGGGCGCGTACGCCCGATGAAAGGTCGAATTCCACGTCGGTGTAGCCGGCCGCGTCGGTGACCGCCGCGAGCGCCGCCGGTGAGAGGGCGGAACGCCCGAGGTTGGTGTGCACGATGACACCGGTCGCGTTGAGGACCGGCCGCAGCGCCGCGGGCGACGCGGGCAGGGCGCCGACCGCCACGTCGGCGGCGGCCGATGCCGGGAGACGGCCGGAGCGGATCTCGTCCAGTGCCCGGTTCACCGCGGCGCGGACCAGGCCGTGGCCGAGGCGCTCGGCGGCGGCGACCAGGCGCGGGTCGGCGAGGACCGTGTCGACCCGCGGCGTCGCCCGGCGTGGATCGGTCATCGCGCCCCCCGGGTCAGGGAAGGTTGGTGGCGGAGGCGTACGGGAATCGAACCCGCCTGACCCGGATGCCGGATCACGCCGGTTTTGAAGACCGGGAGGGCCACCAGGCGCCCACTCGCCTCCGTCGGCGACTATAAGCGACAAACGCGGAGCTTGCGGAGAACCTCGGGAAAGCAACACGCCCACCGTGCGAAGCCGCAGGTGGGCGGTGCTCAAAGCCCGGCGAGAGGCTTGGTGGCCAGGGGCGGGGTCGAACCGCCGACCTTCCGATTTTCAGTCGGACGCTCGTACCAACTGAGCTACCTGGCCGTGGTGACAACGCGGTCCTGACGGGACTTGAACCCGCGACCTCCGCCTTGACAGGGCGGCGAGCACTCCAACTGCTCCACAGGACCTTGCTCGTGCTCCCCGGCCGAAGCCGGGGTCTTTCCGTGCCCCCAACGGGATTCGAACCCGTGCTACCGCCTTGAAAGGGCGGCGTCCTGGGCCGCTAGACGATGAGGGCGGCCCCGCAATCATCGCACATGTGGATCCAGGCGCGAATCTGGCGGCAGTGCTCCCATCCGGACCCGCCGGAGGCTTCGAAAGCATACGCGATGCCTGTCTCCCTCACCAAGCCGGTACCACCGGTACCGCAAACCCGCCCAAACCCCACCCGCTCAGCGCAGCTGGGTGATGCCGTACCGGCTGCGCAGGTTCTTGATCACTCCTGGGCACGCGACGAGCGTGCCGTTCCGGTCACCGCCGCCGTCGTGCATCAGGATGATCGAGCCGGCACGTGAGTGCGAGATCACTCGGGAGCCGATGAGTTTCGCGTCGGAGATCTCCCAGTCGCGCGGATCGACGTCCCAGCCGAGCGGGAGCATGCCCAGCGAACCGGCGACCTTGACCACGTTGGCGGTCCATTCGCCGCCGGGCTGGCGGAAGTAGCGGATCTTCGCGTTGGGCACGGCCTTGCGGATCGCGCGGTTGGTCGCCTCGAGGTTGGCCTTGATCTCGTTGACCGGGCGCTTGCCGAGGTCGAGTTCGTGGTTCCAGCTGTGGTTGCAGAGCGTGTGCCCCTCGCGGACGATCCGCTTCACCAGGTCGGGGTATTTCCTGACCTGCGAGCCGACCACGCAGAACGTCGCCTTCACGTGTGCGGCCTTGAGCCGGTCGAGCACCTTCGGTGTCCACATCGGGTGCGGGCCGTCGTCGAAGGTGAGCGCGACCTGCTTGCGGCCGGTCAGCTTCATGCTGCCGAACGGGCCGCTGCCGGCCGGCTTGGGCTTCGGCTTGGGTTTGGGCGCGACGACCACGTCGGGCGGTGGGGCGGATACCGAAGGTGACGGCGCCGGCTCGGTCGTGTGCACTGCCGACGGGCTGGCCGCGACCGTGCCGCGCTGATTGGCCAGCACGGCCGAGCGGTTGGTGGTCCAGCGCGAGCCCACCAGCAGCGTGAGGACGACCAGCGCGGCAGCGACCGCGACGCGTCTCGACATCGTCTGACTCCCGGGGCGGGAGCGGGGGCGTGCTCCCAAGGGGCGCCGGCCCACGCCGGCGAGGACCGCACACACGGTAGCGGACCTCGGCCCGGTATACGACTATCCGAGAGACCTTCGCGCCCACGTTTGGGCGAGTTGGACCGCTTCGGCGAGGCTCGCCGGCGCGACCACCCCGGAGGGCAGCGTTTCGACCGACCATCCTGGACCGCCGGCCAGGATCAGCACCGGTCGGCGTGGCGCGTCCTGCAGCACGACGAGTTGCGCCGGGTCGGCGGTGTCGGGTGCGTGCGACCAGATCATGACCACATCGGGACCGGTACGGTCGACCGCGTCGGCCAACGCCACCGACGGCACCCGGGCGCCGAGCAACCGGCTCGCGACCCCGGCGGTCGCCAGCGCGGCGGCCATCGCCTCCAGCGGCAGGCTGTGCTGTTCCTCGTCGGCGCAGGCGAGCAGGATCCGCGGCGGCTCGGCCTCGCGCGGCCTCGGCACGGCCGCGAAGACCTCGGTCGCGGTGCGGGTGAACAGGTGCTCGACCTCGATCAGCCGCTTGGTCGCCATGTGCCGCTCGCCGATGCCGGCCAGCACCGGGCGCAGCACCTCGTCCCACGCTGACACGACACCCTGCTCGGCGACGGCCCGCGACATGATCTCGCGCATCGCGTCGACGTCGAGCCGGATCGCCGCGCGGGCCAGGCCGCGCGCGGTCGGCCCGGCGCGGCCGACCGGGATGGCGAACCCGCCGCCGTCGCGGGCCGGCCGGGCCGCCGGCGCAGGAGGCGCCGGCGGGACGTCGGGTGCGTACCGGGCCCAGCGAGCGGCTTCGGCCGGCGCGATGCCCTCGGCGGTCAGCCGGCGCATCACCTCGAGCCGGGACAGGTCTTCGACGGTGTAGCGACGGTGGTGCCCGGGCACGTGGCTGCTCGGCCCCAGCCCGTAGCGCTGGTGCCAGGTGCGCAGCGTGGTGACCGCGACACCGAGGCGGCGCGCGACAGCCCCGGCGCTCAGGCCCTCATCGGCCACCTGACCGCTCCGCCGCGTCGCCGTCGGCGTCTGCCGGTGCCGCGGCCGCGCCCACGGCGCCGGACCGCTGGAACGCGGCGACCTGGTTGATCACCCCCGCCAGCCAGGGTGAGTAGAGCGTGGGCTCGGCTCGGATCGCCCGGGGCAGCACCTCGGGATCGACCCAGTCGAGCTCCGCGACCTCGTCGGGGTCTGGCAGCAGTGGCTCGTCGCCGGACACCCGGCCGAGCAGCACGTGGTCGTATTCCCACTCGACCCGGCCGGTCGCGGGGTCTTCGGCGTAGTAGACGTAGACACCGATCTCGGCCAGCGCGACCGGCGTCGCGCCGAGTTCTTCCTTGAGCCGGCGGTTGGCCGAGATCGCCAGCTCCTCGCCCGGCGCCGGGTGGCCGCAACAGGTGTTGGCCCAGCGCATCGGGAAGCGCGTCTTCACCGCCGCCCGGCGCTGCAGCAGGACCCGCCCATCAGGGTCCATCAGCACCACCGAGAACGCCCGGTGCAGTTGACCGGGGCGCTGGTGTGCCACCTCGACGGTCTCGCTGCCGATCGGCAGGCCGGCGTCGTCCACGAGTTCGACGAGGTGTCGTTCGCGAGAGTCGGTCATGTCAGTCCTCCGACGATCCGGTCAGCGGCGAGCTTGCCGG
Organism: Asanoa sp. NPDC049573; assembly: GCF_040676615.1. Taxonomy (NCBI): domain Bacteria; kingdom Bacillati; phylum Actinomycetota; class Actinomycetes; order Micromonosporales; family Micromonosporaceae; genus Asanoa; species Asanoa sp. NPDC049573. Next base: position 136,220 of record NZ_JBFAPI010000017.1, on the reverse strand, counting down.
AGATGAGCACCATCGGCACGCCGACGCCCGGCTGGGTGCCGGAACCGACGAAAACCACATTGGACAATGCGGGGTGCAGGTTGCCCGGGCGGAACGGCCCGGTCTGGAACAAGCTGTGCGCGGCCGCGAACGGGGTGCCCGCGGCCATCCCGGCGGCCGCCCAGTCGGCTGGGGTGACCACACGGGAAACTTCGACGCCGGCGGCGAACCCGTGGTAGCCGCGCTTTTCCAGCGTGGCCATCAGCTCGTCGGCGTAGCGGCGGCCGAGCGGGCCGCGCCAGTCCAGTGGCGCCCGGTCGAGGTTGGGCACCGGCGCCAGCACGTAGTAGCTGTGCCGGCCGGCGGGCGCCACCGTCGGCTCGGTGCGGCTCGGGTTGGTGACCAGCAGCGACGGGTCGGACATCAGCGCGCCCCGGTCGATGATCTCGGCGAACGTACGCCGCCAGGCCCGGCCGAAGTGGATGTTGTGGTGCGCGATCCGCTCGTACCCCTGGCTGGATCCGATGTGCAGGACGACGGCGGAGGGCGAGTAGCGAAGCGGGCGCACCGACTCGCCGAGCAACTCCGCGGCCGCGACGGGCAGGTCGGGGTTGAGCACCACCACGTCGGCCGGGATCCGCTCGCCGGTGGCGGTGTGCACGGCGACCGCCCGGCCGCCAGCGGTCTCCACCCGCGTCACCGCGCAGCCGTAGCGGATCTGCACGCCGTGCTTCTCGGCGGCGCCGGCCAGGGCACGCGGCACGGCGTAGATGCCGCCGCGCGGGTAGAACACGCCGGCGACCGAGTCGAGGTAGGCGATCACCGCGTAGATCGCCAGCGCGTCCTGTGGCGCGAGGCCGGCGTACATGGCCTGGAAAGAGAAGATCCGGCGGGTACGCGGGTCGCGGAAGAACTGGTTGACCTTGGTCTGCAGGCGGCGGAAGGCGCCGGTGGCGAAGAGCCGCAGCAGGTTGCCGGTCAGCAGGTCGGTCGGGGCGTCGAAGTTGCGGGCGATGAAGTCGTCACGCTCGAGCCGCCACAGGTTGCGCGCGAACTCGACGAACCGCAGATAGCCGTCGGCCTCGCGCGGTCCGCAGACGCGGGAGATCTCGGCGGCCATCCGCACGGTGTCGGTGATCACGTCGAGGGTCGAGCCGTCGGGGTAGTGGGCCCGGTAGGCCGGGTCGAGGGGGATCAACTCCAGCCAGTCGCCGAGTTCCTCGCCCACCGCGGCCAGCGCCTCGGCGATCAGGTCGGGCATGGTCAACACGGTCGGCCCGGTGTCGAACTCGTAGCCGTCGAGGCTGAGTCGCCCGGCGCGGCCGCCCGGGACCGCCTCGCGCTCGAGGATCGTGACCTGGCGGCCGGCACCGGCGAGGTGCAGGGCGGCGGCCAGCCCACCAAGGCCCGCGCCGACCACGACGACGCGGTCGGTCGGTCCGGTTACGGTTCGCACGCCCACCTCCTGAAGTTAGCCGTCACGATCGCCGTTGCGTGGCCGCCACCGCCAGCGCACCCAGCGCGGCCCGGGTCGAGCCGTCGACCGGTGCCCCGTCCAGCGCGGTCAGAGCGGCACTGATCCGATTGTCGATCATGGCGTCGACCATGGCCACCGCGCCAGTATCGGCGACGATCTCCGCAACGCGGTCGATTTCGCGTGGACGGGCCAGCTCCGCCTGCTGTGCCGGGTTGGCCAGGCGCCGGGCGAGCAGCAGCAACACGGTCGGTTTGCCGGTGCGCAGGTCGTCGCCGGCCGGCTTGCCGGTCTCGGCCGGGTCGCCGAACACGCCGAGCAGGTCGTCGCGGAGTTGGAACGCCTCGCCGACCGCGTCGCCGTAGCGCTGGTAGGACTCGGCGACCGCCGCACCGCCGCCGGTGAGCGCCGCTCCGAACAGCAACGGCCGGGTCACCGTGTAGCTCGCCGTCTTCAGCCGGGCCACCCGCAGCGCCCGATCGACCGACCAGCGATCGGGCTCGGCGTCGCCGAGCACGTCGAGGTATTGCCCGGCGATCGCTTCGACCCGCATCTCGTCATAGCAGCGGCGGGCAGCCAGCAGCGCGGCTGCGGGCACGTCGGCCTTGGCCAGCAACCGATCGGCCCAGACCAGGCAGAGGTCACCGACCAGCACGGCGCCGGCCGAGCCGAACCGGTCCGCCGGGCCGACCCGCCCCGCGTGGGTGTGCTGTGCCGCGAGCACCTGGTGTGCCGTCGGCCGGCCGCGCCGGGTCAGCGAGCCGTCCATCACGTCGTCGTGGATCAGCGCGAACGCGTGCAGCAACTCGAGGGCGGCGAAGGCGGGCAGCACCGGGTCGACGGCGGGCCCGGGACCGGCGACGCCACGCCAGCCCCAGTGTGCGAACGTCGGCCGCAGCCGCTTGCCGCCGGCCAGCACGCTGTCGCGGGCCAGGGCCCCGAACGGGCGCAGGGCGTGGTCGGTGGACTCGAGGGTGGTGCATTCGTCCCGGAGGAACGCGGCGAGGGTGGTGTCGATAGCGGCCCGTAGCCGCCCGTCGCCCAGGTATGTGGAGCGTTGGGGCGGCGGGGCCAGAGGCAGCGCGTCGAGCGTGTCGTTGGCCACGCGGCCGAGCGTACCCTATGATTACGAGTTGCGTCGATTGATGAGTCGATTTACTGTAGGAGGCGTGATGGAGCAGAACCTGACTGCGTCCTACGAAAGCTGCCGTGAGCTGCACCGACAGCACGGTCGAACGTACTATCTCGCGACTCGGCTGCTGCCCGCGTGGAAACGGCGACACGTTCACGCTCTCTACGGCTTCACCCGCCATGCCGACGAGATCGTCGACCGCACCGACGACCTCGCCCCGGCCGACCGCGCCGCCGAGCTCGCCCGCTGGTCGGAGAGCTTCGTGGCCGGGCTCCACGGCGCCGAGGTCGACGACCCGTTGCTGCCCGCCGTGCTGCACACGATCGCCGTGTTCGACCTCGACCGCGACGACTTCGCGAGCTTCCTGCGCAGCATGGCCATGGACCTCACGGTCACCACCTACCCCACCTACACCGACCTGCTCGGCTACATGGAGGGCTCGGCGGCGGTGATCGGCAGCATGATGTTGCCGATCCTCGGCAGTTCCGACTTCGCGGCCGCCCGCGAGCCGGCCCGGCAACTGGGGCTCGCGTTCCAGCTCACCAACTTCATCCGTGACGTCGGCGAAGACCTCTACCGGGGGCGCACCTACCTGCCCGACGAAGACCTCGACCGGTTCGGCGTGACCCGGGCCGACCTGGCCGGAGCGGTCACCCGGCGGGCCGCGACACCCAGCATCAAGAGCCTCATCGCGTACGAGGTGGAGCGCGCCCGCCTGCACTACGCCGCCGCGGCTCCCGGCGTGGCCCTGCTCGCGCCCGGTTCGCGGGCCTGCATCCGCGCCGCCTACACGCTCTACGGCGGGATCCTCGACGAGGTGGTGGCCGCCGACTACGACGTGTTCGTCCGCCGGGCCACCGTGCCCAACCACCGCCGGGCCGCCGTCGCCGCCCGCGCACTCCTCGCCAGTCCCGGCACGCCCATCGTCGTGCCGCCGACCAACGCGCGGGCGGTGCCGGCGGCGGCCGTGGAGGCCGCCTGATGCGCACCGCGGTCGTGCTCTTCACCCGCGACCTGCGGGTGCACGACAACCCGGCGCTGACCGCGGCGTGTGCCAACGCGGAGCAGGTCGTGCCCCTGTTCGTCTTCGACCCGGTGCTGGCCGGCCGGTCGCCCAACCGCGACCGGTTCCTACACCAGAGCGTCGCCGACCTGCGCGCGGTGCTCCGCGACCGGGGCAGCGACCTGGTGCTCCGGGAAGGCGACCCGGTCGCCGAGACGATCCGGGTGGCCGGCGAGGTCGGCGCCGAAGGGGTGGCCGTCGCGGCCGACGTGAGCCGCTATGCCCGGCGCCGCGAGCGGCGGCTCACCGAAGAGGGTCAGCGGCATCGGCTCTCCGTCAAGTTCTTTCCTGGCCTGACCATTGTGGACCCCGGTGCGCTGAAGCCCGGCGGCGGCGACCACTACCGGGTGTTCTCGCCCTACCACCGGGCCTGGACGGCGGCGAAGTGGCGCGACCGGGTGGGCCCGCCGAAGAAGGCGGCGTTCCCGTCCGGCGTCGCGGTCGGGCCGTTGCCGGACGAGCCCGCAGGCGAGTCGCCCGGCGCGGTGCCGGGCGGCGAGACCGCGGCCCGGAAACGGATGCGGGGCTGGCTCGCCAACGTCGAACGCTACGACGACCTGCACAACGACCTCGCCGGCGACGGCACTTCACGGCTCAGCCCGTACCTCCGCTTCGGTTGCCTTTCTCCGTTGGAGCTGGCACACGCCGCGCTGGGCCGCCCGGGTGCCGAGCCGTTCGTCCGCCAGCTCTGCTGGCGCGACTTCTACTACCAGGTCGCCTTCGCGTTCCCGCAGATCGCCCGCGAGGCCTACCGACGCGGCAGCACCGAGAGCTGGCGGGACGACGACGCGGCGTTCCACCGCTGGGCCGAGGGCCGCACGGGTGTGCCCATTGTGGACGCCGGCATGCACCAGCTCCGGCGGGAGGGCTGGATGCACAACCGGGCCCGACTGGTGACCGCGTCCTATCTGACCAAGGATCTGGGCGTCGACTGGCGGCGCGGGCTCGCCGAGTTCGCACACTGGCTGCTCGACGGCGATCTGCCCAACAACTCGGGCAACTGGCAGTGGACGGCGGGCACCGGCAACGACACCCGGCCCTATCGCCGGTTCAACCCCGAGCGCCAGCGGGAGCGCTACGACCCCGCCGGCGAGTACGTCGCCCGCTATTCCTGAACGACGCCCATGATGGCGGTTTCCAGCTCCTCGAGCCGGTCGAACTCGGCCAGGTGTCGGGTGACGAAGCCGATCGCGAGGCCGGCGCTGGGCAGCGCGTAGCCGCAGCTGCCGCCGATCCCGCCCATGCCGAAGCTGCCGTCGTCTTCGATCTGGAAGCCGAGCGACCAGCGCACGGTGCGGTCGAGCAACTGGTCGGGCCCGTCGTGCTGCACCCGGCACATCTCGGCCACGGCCGCCTCGCTCAGGATGCGCCGGCCGTCGAGCGTGCCGCCGGCCAACATGCCCGCGTAGAACCGGACGACCGCGGTCGCGGTCGCGTGCAGGTTGACCGCCGGCACCGTGGTCTCCCGCCACAGTGGACCGTTGAGCACCGCGAGGTCGCGGCAGCCGGCCGGGTTGGCCAGGGCGCGGTGGCGCAGGCTGCCCGGCGCGCCGACCGAAGTGTGGGGCCAGTCCGGTGAGCCGAAACCCAGGTCGGCCACGTCGGTGCGGCCGCCGGCGCCGAAGTCGAGCTCGAGCTGCCACGGCCGGGCCACCTCGTCGGCCAGGAACTGCCCGATCGGCCGGCCGTCCACCCGGCGGACCAGTTCGCCGACCAGGTGGCCGTAGGTGAGGGCGTGTTCCGCCGCCACCGTGCCCGGCATCCACATCGGAGCGGCGCCGGCCAGGTCGGCGACCAGCGTGTCCCAGTCGGGCCCAGGCGGGTGCCGGTCGCGCGGTGGGGAAGGCGGGGCGGGCGGCGGTATGTGCGAGCACGTGCCGGACCGTGGTGCCGTCGTCGGGGAACTCGGGCCAGTGCTCGTGCACGGGGTCGTCGAGGCCGACCAGGCCGCGGTCGACCAGGATCATCAGGCAGGCGGCGGCGAACGGCTTGCTCACCGAATAAACGGCGACCACGGTCCGGGGCGTCCACGGGCGCCGGCGGTCGGCGTCGCACCAGCCGCCGACCAGGTCGACCACCAGCCGGCCGCGGTGGACGACGGCGAGACCGGCTCCGCTGTCGCGCCCGTCGGCGAAGAAGCTCTCGAAGACGTCACGCACGGGCGCGTACGCCGGGCTGGTGTGGCCGGTCACGGGCGACATGGCGGTCACTCTAGGCCCGGCTGACGTTTAATGGGCTACGTGACTGAGCGCGTGGACGTCGTCGTGGTGGGTTTGGGCGTCGGAGGCGAGGAGGTCGCCGGCAAGCTCGCCGAGGCCGGGCTCGCGGTCGTCGGCATCGAGAGCAACCTGGTGGGCGGCGAGTGCCCCTACTTCGGCTGTGTGCCGACCAAGATGATGATCCGGGCCGGCAACGCGCTGGCCGAGGCGCGCCGGATCGCCCGGCTGGCCGGCTCGGCGTCGGTGCACCCGGACTGGTCGCCGGTCGCCAGGCGGATCCGCGAGGAGGCCACCGACGACTGGGACGACACGGTCGCCGTCGACCGGTTCGTCGGCAAGGGCGGCCGGTTCGTCCGCGGCTACGGCACGCTCACCGGCCCCCGCACGGTCGAGGTGGCCGGCCAGACGTTCGAGGCCGCCCGCGGCATCGTCATCGGCACCGGCGCCGCGCCGGTCGCGCCGCCGATCGAGGGCCTGACCGGCACGCCCTACTGGACCAACCGCGAGGCCGTCGAAGCCGAAGAGCTGCCGGTCTCCCTGGTGGTGCTCGGCGGTGGCGCGATCGGCGTCGAGCTGGCCCAGGTGTTCGCCCGGTTCGGCGTGCGGGTCACGGTGGTCGAGGCGGCCGACCGCCTGCTGCCGTTCGACGAGCCGGAGGCCGGAGCGTTGGTGCGCACGGCGCTCGAGGCCGACGGCGTGGAGATCCACACCGGCATGCACGCGACCCGCGTGCTCCATACCGAGCAGGACGGCTTCGCGGTCGAGCTCGGCGAGGGCGCCGCTCCGGTGACCGGTGACCGGTTGCTGGTCGCGACCGGCCGGCGGGCCCGGGTCGCGGACCTCGGCCTGGAGAGCATCGGGGTCGACACGTCGGCCCACGTGCTCGCGACCGACGAGCGGATGCGGATCGCCGACGGCGTCTGGGCGGTCGGCGACGTCACCGGGCACGGCGCGTTCACCCACATCGCGATGTATGAGGCCGGCATCGCCGTGCGCGACATCCTCGGCCAGGAGGGCCCGCCGGCCGACTATCGCGCGGTGCCGCGGGTCACCTTCACCGACCCGGAGGTCGGCTCGGTCGGCCTGACCGAGGCACAGGCCCGCGACCGGGGCTTGAACGTCCGAGTTGGACTGACCGATCTCACCACCTCCGCACGCGGCTGGATTCACAAGGAGGGCAACGCGGGCCTGATCAAGCTGATCGCCGACGGCGACGTGCTGGTCGGCGCCACGTCGGTCGGCCCGATGGGCGGCGAGGTGCTCAGCATGCTCACCCTGGCCGTGCACGCCCAGGTGCCGCTGGCCCAGCTGCGCAGCATGATCTACGCCTACCCCACCTTCCACCGCGCCGTCGAAGGTGCCTTGCACAACCTCGCCTAGAACAGCTCGGCCGGATCGATGGCGAGCGGGAACGGGTAGTCGGAACGCCATACTTCGCCCGGGTGGAGGACCGCGCGGTCGGTGTATTTGCCGTCATCGGCCAGTTGCAGGATCGTGAGCGAGCGGTTCCGGCGGTCGACGATCCAGTATTCGGGGATCTGGTGACGCGCGTAGAGCTCGCGCTTGAAGACGAGGTCGTTGCTTGGGTTGGAGGGTGACAGGACCTCGACGACAAGCAAGGTCTGTTGCGGCTGAGCGCCGAGAGCGCCGCTGTCCAGCACTTCGTCTGGGATGACCATCAGGTCGGGGATGAAGTAGTTGCGGTCGTTGGGATAGAGGCCCGCACCTTCGATGATCCGGAGGTGCCGTGGCGCCTGGTCATAGAGGCGATCGCGCAGGTTGGCCGTCGCCCTCGCGTGCGGAAATGGCGGGGGAGGCGTCACCACGAGACTCCCGTCGAAGATCTCGTACCGGTAGCCGTCGTCCGGGAAGTCGAACAGGTCGTCGACCGTGTAGCCGGTGGTGGACCTGGCACGGTAATGGGGGGTTGTCACTGTCACGCCTCCTTTCTAGGGGATCAGCGTTGCATCCGCGTTTGATCGATTACAACCTGTGGACAACTGGTGTCTGTGGATTACCGGCGGAGATGACGGGGTCGGGCAAATGGCTGTCGTGTTCTTGCAAAAAGATGACGTACAGTTTGCGCCGTGACCAGACGACTGACCGAGGTCGCGCGCAAGGCCGGCGTCAGCGAAGCGACCGTGAGCCGGGTGCTCAACGGGCGCGACGGTGTCTCCGAGTCGACGCGCACGGCGGTGCTCACCGCCCTCGACGTGCTCGGCTACGAGCGCCCGACCAAGCTGCGCGGCGAGCGCGCCAGGCTGGTCGGCCTCGTGCTGCCCGAGCTGCAGAACCCGATCTTCCCCGCCCTCGCCGAGGTGGTGACCGGCTCCCTCGCGCAGCGCGGGCTGACCCCGGCCCTCTGTGCCCGCACCATCGGCGGCATCTCCGAGCCCGACTACGTCGACATGTTGCTCGACCACCAGGTCTCCGGCGTGATCTTCGCCGGCGGTGCCTACGCGCTGGCCGACGCCAAGCACGACCACTACCGCCAGCTCACCGACCGCGGTCTGCCGGTGGTGCTGGTCAACGCGGGCGTCGACGAGTTGCCGTTCCCGCACGTCTCGACCGACGACGCGGTGGCCGTCGAGCAGGCCTACGGGCACCTGCGCTCGCTCGGCCACGAGCGGATCGGCCTGGTGCTCGGGCCGGAAGACCACGTGCCGTCGCGGCGGAAGTTGGCCGCCATGGCCGAGGCCGCCGGCTGGAGCGCCGACGACGCGACCGAGTGGGTGGGTCGCACCAGCTTCTCGATGGAGAGTGCCCGGGTCGCCGCCGCGAAGCTGATCGACAAGGGCGCCACCGGGCTGATCTGCGCGAGCGACGTGATCGCGCTGGGCACCATCCGGGCCGTGCGCCGGCTGGGCAAGCAGGTGCCCGACGACATCTCGGTGATCGGCTTCGATGACTCGGGGCTGATGACCTGCACCGACCCGCCGCTGACCACGATCCGCCAGCCGATCGAGATGATGGGCCAGGCGGCCGTCGACATCCTGGTCAACCAGATCGAAGGCGTCGGCGTCAACACCGACGAACTTCTCTTCGAGCCGGAGTTGGTGGTGCGCGGCTCGACCGGGCCGGCTCGTCCGCGCTGACCTGCACAGACGACCGTAAATATGGGCGGGCCAACTGGCCCGCCCATATTCGTGTCGGCATTGGGAGCGCTCCCAAGCAAAGTCTTGTTTTTTCTGAGACCAGTCGGCTTCTTGCGAGAGGTAGTTCGGCTTTGTATCGTCATCGCCACGAAACATGGCACGTGAGAGAGCCACATCACACCCGAGAATCCCCGCTCCACCCAGGAAGGGCGTTCACCTCATGAACAGATCCAGGTTGCGTAGCGCCGTCGGGCTGCTGCTGGTCGCCGGGGTCGCGCTGTCGGCGGCCGCGTGCGGCTCCGACGACGGCGGCAACGCACCGGCTTCTGACCCCAATGCCAAGGTCACGCTCGTCATCAACGGCCTGCCGCCGGACACCGAGGCGGTCAACCGCAAGCACTTCCTTGACAACGTGGCCGAGTTCGAGAAGCTCAACCCGAACATCGACATCGATGCCAAAGAGGGCAAGATGGACCCGCAGACCTTCCAGTCGAAGCTCGCGGGTGGCCAGCTCGAAGACGTCTTCTACGTCTACTTCACCGACCCGGCCAGCCTGATCGCGAAGCGCCAGGTCGCTGACATCAGCAAATACCTCGACGAGTTCGCGCCGACCAAGCAGATCCGCCCGGATCTGATGAAGATCTTCTCGGACGACGGCGGCAAGGTGTACGGCCTGCCCGCGAAGAACTACTCGCTGGGCCTGCTCTACAACCGGGACCTGTTCACCCAGGCCAAGCTCGACCCGAACAGCCCGCCGAAGACCTGGGAAGAGGTGCGCGCCGCGGCCAAGGCGATCAGCGCCCTGGGCAAGGACTACGTCGGCTACGGCGACTACAGCAAGAACAACACCGGCGGTTGGCACTTCACCGCGGAGATGTACTCGCTCGGTGGCGACATCGCCGTCAACGAGGGCGGCACCTGGAAGGCGGCCTTCAACAACGAGAAGGGCACGCAGGTCCTCCAGCAGCTCAAGGACATGCGCTGGACCGACAACAGCATGGGCCAGCGCCAGCTTCTCGAGTGGGCCGACCTGCTGCAGATGATGGGCTCGGGCAAGCTCGGCATGTATGTCGCCGCCCCGGACAACATCGAGACGATCGTCAACCAGTTCAAGGGCGACTTCAACAAGTACGGCCTGGGCCCGATCCCGAACGGCACCGCCACCCTGGCCGGCGGCGAGGGCTACATGTTCAACGCCAAGGCCACGCCCGAGAAGATCCGCGCCGGCCTCAAGTGGCTGACCTACTGGTGGAACAACCCGGACCGGATCGAGGCCGAATACCAGTGGGCCTCGGAGCAGAAGACCCCGGTCGGCCTGCCCGAGCCGGCGCTGTGGACCGGTGACGCGAAGGCCAAGCAGCAGGCGGCCGTCGACAAGCTGAAGAACCTGCCGGTCGACAACTACAAGCCGTTCGCCGACGCCACGGCCAACATCCCGCTGAAGGTCGAGCCGCCGAACGCGCAGCAGATCTACGCGGTGCTGGACGTGCCGATGCAGAAGGTGCTGACGGACAAGAACGCCGACATCGCCAAGCTCCTTTCGGATGCCGAGACCCAGGTCAACAGCATCCTCGCCAGCGTCAAGTAGCCATCGTGACCGCCGCCGGGGCAAACCGGGCCCCGGCGGCGGTCCGCCGAGTCTGAAGGGTGACGCTGGAGATGGCGGTCGCCACCGCCGGCCGGCCGACTGCGTTCCGCAGCCGCCTGAGCCGGAAGATCCAGGACAACCTCATGGCGTACGCCTTCATGGCCGGAGGCATCGCCTGTTTCGCGTTCTTCTCGTGGTATCCGCTGGTCCGCGGTGTGATCCTGAGCTTCCAGCAGATCAACTTCGTGACCGATCCCTACTGGGTCGGCGCCGACAACTTCACCGCCATCTTCGACGACCCGCTGTTCGTCACGGCGTGGAAGAACACCCTCATCTTCACCGGCATCGCGCTGGTCTTCGGGTTCCTCGTACCCCTGGCGCTGTCGATCCTGATCAACGAGATGCGGCACCTCAAGGGCTTCTTCCGGGTGGCCGTCTATCTGCCCGTGATGCTCCCGCCGATCGTCGGCGTGCTGCTCTTCCGCTACTTCTACGACCCGGGCTTCGGCCTGTTCAACACGATCCTGCGCGGCGTCGGCCTGCCGGAGTCGCAGTGGACGCAGTCGTCGAAGACCGCGATGATCTCGCTGGTCCTGGTCTCCACCTGGGCCAACCTGGGCGGCGCGACACTGATGTATCTGGCCGCGTTGCAGAGCATCCCCGGAGACCTCTACGAGGCCGCCGAACTTGACGGCGCGAGCGCCTGGCGCCGGCTGCGCCACGTCACGCTGCCCCAACTGCGCTTCATCATGCTGGTCCTGCTCCTCCTGCAGATCATCGCGACGATGCAGGTGTTCATCGAGCCCTACCAGCTCACCGGCACGTCGAATCCGGACACCGTCACGGTGATGGTGCTGATCTACCGGTACGCGTTCACCGTCAACCAGGACTTCGGTATGGCCGCCGCGATGAGCGTGCTGCTGTTCGTGGTGCTGGGCATCTTCTCCGCGATCTACCTGCGGGTTACCCGGGACCGGGACTGAGGGGGACGAGCATGACGATCACCACGCCGATCCGGCCGTTGCCGGCGACTCCGCCGGTGGCACCCCCGCCCCGCCGTCGCCGGGCGGCCACCGGCTCCGGTGCCACCCGGACCCTGTTCTCCGAGGTCGAGATCAGCCGGGGCAAGGGCCGGGTCCTCTACTGGGTCGCCCTCACCCTGGTCTTCCTGCTCTTCCTGGCCATCTTCATCTTCCCGCTCTACTGGATGTTCAGCAGCGCGGTGAAGACGCCCGAGGAATACGCCCAGCCGAACCCGACCCTGATACCGCACTCCTTCGTGCCGGAGACCTACCAGCTCGCCTGGGACCGGATGCGGATCGCCAAGTTCTTCGCCAACACCGCGTTCTACGCGCTCGGCGGCTGGCTGATCCAACTGGTCTTCCAGGTCGCCGTCGCGTACGCCCTGTCGAAGTTGCGCCCGATCTTCGGCAAGGTGGTGCTCGGCGCGATGCTGGCCAGCCTGATGCTGCCGGCCACGGCGCTGCTGATCCCGGCCTACCTGACCGTGACCGACGTGCCGATCTTCGGCTGGAACCTGCTCAACACCCCGTGGGCGCTGTGGCTGCCGGCGGTCGCCAACGCGTTCAACATCTACGTGCTCAAGCGGTTCTTCGACCAGATTCCCAACGACCTGCTCGACTCCGCGGCGCTCGACGGCGCGGGCCGGTTCCGGGTGCTCTGGAGCATCGTGCTCCCGCTGTCCCGGCCGGTGCTGGGTGTGGTGTCGATCTTCTCGATCGTGGCCATCTGGAAGGACTTCATCTGGCCGCTGCTGGTGCTCCAGGACCCGGAGACACAGACGCTCAGCGTCGCGCTGAGCCGGCTCGCCTCGACCAGCCAAGTGCCGCCGACCCAACTGATGGCGGGTCTGGCGATCGCCAGCGTGCCGATGATCGTAGTTTTCCTCATTTTCCAGCGCAGCATCATCGGCGGATTGGCGGCGGGGAGTATGAAGGGCTGACCATCGGACTACCAGCGACAACGGCGGTCAGAGCAGACCGCGCTCCCGAAACACCCGAAAAGAAAGAAAGCAGGTATCCAGTGTCCATCGCAGAACGCGGGCCGTGGTGGCGCGGGGCGGTGATCTACCAGATCTACCCCCGTAGCTTCGCCGACGGTAGTGGCGACGGCATCGGCGACATCGCCGGCATCCGGGCACACCTGGACCACCTCTCCGGGCTCGGGGTCGACGCGGTCTGGTTGAGCCCCTGGTTTCCGTCGCCGATGGCGGACGCGGGCTACGACGTCTCGGACTTCCGCGACATCGACCCGCTTTTCGGCACGCTTGGCGAGGCCGAGGCGATGATCGCGGAGGCGCACGAGCGCGGCATCCGGGTGATCGTCGACATCGTGCCGAACCACTGCTCCGACCAGCACCCCTGGTTTCAGGCCGCGCTGGCCGCCGGGCCGGGCTCGCCGGAACGCGAGCTGTTCTGGTTCCGGCCGGGCCGCGGCCCCAACGGCGACGAGATGCCGACCGACTGGCGGGGCGAGTTCAAAGGCACGACGTGGACCCGCACGACCAATCCCGACGGCACTCCCGGCGAGTGGTACCTGCACCTGTTCGCACCCGAACAACCGGACTTCAACTGGGACCACCCCAAGGTCCGGGCCGAGTTCGAGAGCATCCTGCGCTTCTGGTTCGACCGCGGCATCGACGGCATCCGGATCGACTCGGCGGCGCTGCTACTGAAGGACCCGGCGCTGCCGGAGGTCGAGGCGGCGCAGCGGCACCCCTTCCACGACCTGGACGGGGTGCACGACGTCTACCGGAGCTGGCGGCGGATCGCCGACGAATACCCGGGGGAGCGCGCGCTGATCGGCGAGGTCTGGCTACCCGACGCGGAGCGGTTCACCAACTACCTGCGGCCAGACGAGCTGCACTCGGCGTTCAACTTCGACTTCCTCGGTTGCGCCTGGGATCCGGACCTGCTGCGGGCCTGCATCGACCGCACGATGGAGACGCACGCGCTCGTCGGTGCGCCGGCCACCTGGGTGCTCTCCAACCACGACGTCACCCGGCCGGTCACCCGCTACGGCCGGGAGGACACGACGTTCAGCTTCGCGACCAAGCGCGAAGGGACGCCGACCGACCTGCAACTCGGCTATCAGCGGGCCCGCGCGGCCGCGCTGCTCTGCCTGGCGCTGCCCGGCGGCGCCTACATCTACCAAGGCGAGGAACTCGGCCTCTGGGAGGTGGAAGACATCCCGCCGGCGATGCGCACCGACCCGATGTATCCGCGCTCGGGCTTCGTCGACCCCGGCCGCGACGGCTGCCGGGTGCCACTGCCGTGGTCCGGCGTCGAGTCGCCGTTCGGGTTCAGCCCGGCCGGCTCCGCGGCGCCGTGGTTGCCGCAACCCGCTGACTGGAAGGACCGGACCGTCCAGGCGCAGACCGGCGACCCGCACTCGATGCTCGAGCTCTACCGCGAGGCGTTGCGCATCCGGCGCGACACCGCGGCGCTGGGCGACGGCGAGATGCGCTGGCTGCCGTCGGCCCACGGGGTGCTGGCGTTCGCCCGCGACCCGCGGTTCGTCTGCGTCGCCAACCTCTCGGCCACCACCGTCGACCTGCCCGAACACGAGGAGGTGGCGCTGGCCAGCGGTCCGCTCGACGGCGACCGGCTGCCGCCGGACACCACCGCCTGGCTCCGCACGATCTGACCGACCGGCTCCACGGAACCTTTCAACTCACGGGGGTACGCGCACCAAAGGGCACCACGCACGGGGGGATCGTCCCACCTCTCGGAAGGGAACCCATGCCCAACCATGACGCCGACGCTGCGCCCACAGCCGGCAGCGCACCGCCCATCTCCCGGCGCCGGGCGGGGCTCGCCATCCTGGCGAGTTCCGCCCTGGTCGCCAGCAGCATCGCGGTGGTCACCCTGACCACCGCCGGGCCCGCCGTCGCGGCCGGGCTCTCCCCGTTCGACATCGTCGGCCGCGGCGCCACCGTCCCCTTCGTCGAGCAGGAGGCGGAGAAGGTCGCGCACAACGGCACCAAGATCGGTCCGACCCGGTTCTACGGGCAGCTTCCGGCGGAGGCGTCCGGCCGGGAGGCGGTCACCCTCGACGCGGTCGGCGAGTATGTCGAGTTCACCCTGACCGCGCCGGCCAACGCGGTGACCTTCCGCTACAGCATCCCGGACGGCCCCGGCGGCGCCGGTCGTGACGCGACCATCGACCTGCGGGCCAACGGGTCGCTGCTCAAGACCGTGCCGGTGACCTCGAAGTACGGCTGGTACTACGGCGGCTATCCGTTCAACAACAACCCGGGCGACACCAACCCGCACCACTTCTACGACGAGGCCCGGGCCATGTTCGGCTCGACCCAGCCGGTCGGCACGAAGATCCGGCTGCAGGTCAACTCGACCGCGCAGTCGCCGACCTTCACCATCGACCTCGCCGACTTCGAGAACGTGCCGGCGGCGATCGGCAAGCCGACCAACGCGCTGGATGTCGTGGCCGACTTCGGCGCGGACCCGACCGGTGCCACCGACTCCACCGCGAAGTTCCAGGCGGCGGTCAACGCCGGCCAGGCCCAGGGCCGCGTGGTCTACGTGCCGCAGGGCAATTTCACCCTCTACGACCACGTGGTGGTCGACGGCGTGACGCTGCGCGGTGCCGGCCCCTGGTACACGGTGCTCGGCGGTCGGCACCCGACCGACCGCAAGCGTGCGGCCGGCATCTACGGCAAGTACGTGCCGGGCGGCGGCTACACCGGTGAGATCCGGTCGCACGAGGCAAACGGGCCCAGCCGCAACGTCACCGTCCGCGACCTGGCCATCATCGGCGACATCCGCGAGCGGGTCGACGAGGACCAGGTCAACGCGTTCGGCGGTGCGATGACCGACTCGGTCATCGACAACGTCTGGGTGCAGCACACCAAGGTCGGTGCCTGGATGGACGGCCCGATGGACAACTTCACGATTCGCAACAGCCGGATCCTCGACCAGACGGCCGACGGGGTCAACTTCCACACGGGCGTCACGAACTCGACGGTGACCAACACGTTCCTGCGCAACACCGGCGACGACGCGCTGGCGATGTGGGCGCAGAACGTGCCCAACGTCAACAACACCTTCAGCCACAACACGATCGGCGTCACGCTGCTGGCCAACCACCTGGTCAGTTACGGCGGCCGGGACATCAAGATCACTGACAACGTGGTCGCCGACTCGCTCACCAACGGCGGCGGCATCCACGTGGCCAACCGTTATCCGGGCGTGCAGGGCGCGACCGCGGTGCACGGCACCTGGACGATCGCCCGCAACACCACGATCCGGGCCGGCAACTCCGACTACAACTGGAACTTCGGCGTCGGCGCGATCTGGTTCTCGGCCCTCAACGAGGCGTTCGCCAGCGACGCGGCCATCAACATCACCGACACCGACATCCTGGACAGCTCGTACGCCGCGCTGCACTGGATCGAAGGTCAAACCCGAGGGATCAACTTCACCAACGTCAAGATCCAGGGCGCCGGCACGTACGCCCTGCAGGTGCAGGCGGCCAGCCAGGTCTCCTTCACCAACGTGGTGGCCACCGGGATCGCCCAGCCCAACCCGATGCACAACTGCGTGGGCTCGGGCTTCCAGATCACCCAGGGCGCCGGCAACTCCGGCTGGTTCACCACGACGCCGGACTGCGGGCCCTGGCCCGCTCCACAGTGGAACAACGGGCCGACCAGCCCGCCGACCACCACCCCGCCGACACCGACCGGGCAGATCGTCGCCAGCCCGAGCAGCCTCACCTTCGGCACGCAGAACCTCAACACCACCAGCGCGGCGCAGGTCGTGACGTTGCGCAACACCGGCAACGCCAACGCCCCGGTGTCCGGCATCTCGGCCAGCCCGGCCGACTTCACCCAGACCAACAACTGCCCGTCGTCGCTGGCACCGAACGCGACCTGCACCGTCAACGTCAGCTTCCGGCCGACCGCCGCGGGCAACCGCGCCGGCATGGTCTTCGTCCAGACCACACCGGGTGACCTGGTGATCGGTGTGTCCGGCGTCGGCTTCGACCCGGCGGGCAACCTCGCGGCCGGCCGCCCGGTGACCGCGACCAGCGCCAACGGGCCCTACCCGGCCACCAACGCGGTCGACGGCAATGTGGCGTCCTATTGGGAATCCACCAACGGGCAGTTCCCCCAGTCGTTGACGGTCGACCTGGGCGCCGCACAGTCCGTCGGCCGGCTGGTGCTCAAGCTGCCGACCAACTGGGAGACCCGCACCCAGAACATCACCGTCCTGGGCTCGACCGACGGCGGTTCCTACAGCCAGATCCTGGGCGCCGCCAACTACACCTTCAACCAGGGCTCGTCGGTCACCGTCAACCTGCCGGCCGGCACCCGGCGGTTCGTCCGGCTGACGTTCAACAGCAACAATGTCTGGCCCGCCGCGCAACTCTCCGAGTTCGAGGTCTACGGCGGCGGTGGCTCGACCGGCCCGGCGCTCGCCGTGACACCGGGCGCGCTCACCTTCGCCAGCCGGCAGGTCGGCACCACCAGCGCGGCACAGCAGGTCAGCGTCACCAACACCGGCAACGCGGGCGCGACGATCTCCGGGGTCTCGGCCACCGGTGACTACGCGCAGAGCAACAACTGCGGTTCGCTGGCCGCCGGCGCGTCCTGCACCGTCAACGTCACCTTCACGCCGACCGGCTCGGGCACCCGCACCGGCACCCTGTCGATCGCGTCCAACGCGCCCGGCTCGCCGCACACCGTGAGCCTGTCCGGCGTCGGCACCACCACGACGCCACCGGTGACCAACCTCGCGCTCAACCGGCCGGTCACCGAGACCAGCCACGCCGACGTCTACGGCGCCGGCAACGCCGTCGACGGAAACGCCAACAGCTACTGGGAGAGCGCCAACAACGCGTTCCCGCAGTCGCTGACCGTCGACCTCGGCAGTGCCCAGTCGGTTTCCCGGGTGGTGCTGAAGCTGCCGCCGGCGAGCGCGTGGCAGACGCGTACCCAGACGATCGCTGTTCTGGGTTCGACCAACAACTCGTCCTTCAGCACCCTGGCCGGCGCGGCCGGGCGGACCTTCAACCCCGCGTCCGGCAACACGGTGACCATCACGTTCACCGCGACCTCGCAGCGCTGGCTGCGGTTGACCTTCACCGGCAACACGGGCTGGCCGGCCGGCCAGCTCTCGGAGTACGAGGTTTACGCCTCCTGACCGCACAAACGGGAGGGCCGCCCTGCCTTGGCGGCCCTCCCGAAGCGCCATCCCCGCAAGCGCCTTCCGACTCCACGGAACTCCTCACGGAAGAGGTGCAACCCCCATCATGTCCCGATCCCGGCACCGACGTGTCACGTGGCGGTTAATTGCCGGCACACTCTCGACCCTGCTCGTTGGCTCCGTCCTGTCCGCCGTGTCCGGCTCGCCCGCCGTCGCGGCCGGGGGACCCAACCTCGCAGCCGGCCGGCCCGCCTCGGCCAGCAGCACCAACGCCGGCTTCGTCGCGAGCAACCTCACCGACGGCAACAAGGGCAGCTACTGGGAAAGCTCCGGCGCCCTGCCCCAGTGGGGCCAGGTCGACCTGGGCAGCACGATCAGCGTCGACCAGGTCGTGCTGAAACTCCCCGACGGGTGGGGACAGCGCACCGAGACGCTCTCGATCCAGGGCAGCACCAACGGATCGACCTTCTCGGCGATCACCTCGTCGGCCGGCCAGGTCTTCTCGCCCGGCAACAACAACACGGTGACCATCAACTTCGGCGGGACCAACACCCGGTACGTGCGGGTCAACATCACCGCCAACACCGGCTGGGGCGCGGCCCAGCTCTCCGCCATCGAGGTCTACGGCGCCGCCACCTCGTCAGCCAACCTGGCGCTGGGCAAGGCCACCAGCGAGAGCGGGCACTCCGACGTCTACGGCTCCGGCAACGCGGTGGACGGCAACCAGGGCAGCTACTGGGAGAGCGTCAACAACTCGTTCCCGGAGTTCCTCCAGGTCGACCTCGGCTCCGCGGTCGCCGTCAACCGGGTCGTGCTGAAGCTGCCGACGAGCGGCTGGGGCACCCGCACCCAGACGCTGGCCGTGCAGGGCAGCACCGACGGCTCGACGTTCACCGACCTCTCGCCGTCGGCCGGCCGGGTGTTCGACCCGGCCAGCGGCAACACCGTCTCGATCACCTTCAACCAGGCGACCACGCGGTACGTGCGGCTGAACATCACCGCCAACACCGCCTGGCCGGCCGGCCAGATCTCCGAGTTCGAGGTCTACGGCCCGACCACCGGTGACACCCAGGCGCCCAGCACGCCGACCAACCTGGCGTTCACCCAGCCGGCATCCGGCCAGATCCGGTTGACCTGGACGGCCTCGACCGACAACGTCGGCGTCACCGGCTATGACATCTACGCCAATGGTGTGCTGCGGACCAGCGTCGGCAGCGTCACCACCTACACCGACACCCAGCCGGACAGCGCGACGGTGGCCTACTTCGTGCGGGCCAAGGACGCGGCCGGCAACGTGTCGGGAAACAGCAACACGGTGACCCGGCAGGGCACCTCCACCGACACCCAGGCGCCGTCGGCACCGTCGAACCTCGCCTACACCGAGCCTGGCTCCGGTCAGATCCGGTTGACCTGGACCGCTTCCACCGACAACGTCGGCGTGACCGGCTACGACGTCTACGCCAACGGCTCCGTGCGGGCCAGCGTCGCGGGCAACGTGCTGACCTACACCGACAGCCAGCCCGCGACGGCGACGGTGTCCTACTACGTCCGGGCCAAGGACGCGGCCGGCAACGTCTCCGGCAACAGCAACACCGTCACCCGCGCCGGCAGCGGCGGCCCGGGCGGCACCAACCTGGCGGTGGGCAAGCCGATCGCGGCCTCGTCGACCGTATTCACGTTCGTGGCCACCAACGCCAACGACGACTCGACCGCCACCTACTGGGAGGGTGCGGGCGGTGCCTACCCGAGTACGCTGACCGTCTCGCTCGGCGCGAACGCGACCGTCAGCGCGGTCGTCATCAAGCTGCCACCGGGCACCGAGTGGGGTCCGCGTACGCAGACCCTGTCGGTCCAGGGCCGCGAGCAGAGCTCGTCGACGTTCACCACGCTCGTCGGCTCCGCGACCTACAGCTTCAGCCCGACCTCGGGCGGCAACACGGTGACCATCCCGGTCAGCGGGAACGTCGCCGACGTCCGACTCACCTTCACCGCCAACTCCGGCTCGTCCAACGGTCAGGTCGCCGAGTTCCAGGTCATCGGAACCCCGGCACCCAACCCGGACCTGACTGTCAGCGCCATCTCGGCCGCGCCGGCCAACCCGATCGAGACCGACGCGATCACCTTGTCGGCGACGGTCCGCAACATCGGCAACGCCGGCTCCGGCGCCACCACGGTCGGCCTCTACCTGGGCACGACCAAGGTCGCAACGGCCAACGTCGGCGCCCTCGCGGCCGGCGGCCAGACCACCGTCACGTCCAACATCGGCCCGCGCGACGCCGGCACCTACCAGCTGGTCGCGAAGGTCGACGAGAGCAACACGGTGATCGAGCAGAGCGACGCCAACAACACCTTCACCGGCGGCAACCTCGTCGTCGGCCAGGTGCAGAGCTCCGACCTGGTCGCGGGCAGCGTCAGCTGGTCGCCCAACAACCCGTCGGCCGGGCAGACGGTCACCTTCTCGGTGGCCATCCGCAACCAGGGCACGATCGCCTCGGCGGCCGGCACGCACGGCATCACGCTCACCGTGCTCAACGAGTCCGGCACGGTCGTGCGTACGCTGACCGGCTCGTTCAGCGGCACGATCGCCGCCGGCGCCACCGCGGCGGCGGTCAACATGGGCACCTGGACGGCCGCCAACGGCCGCTACACGGTGCGCGTCGTGCTCGCCGACGACGCCAACGAGTTGCCGGTCAAGCGGGCCAACAACACCAGCGAGCGGCCGTTCTTCGCCGGCCGCGGCGCCAACATGCCCTACGACATGTACGAGGCCGAAGACGGCACGATCGGTGGCGGCGCCCAGTCGCTGTCGCCGAACCGGACCATCGGCGACCTCGCCGGCGAGGCGTCCGGCCGGCGCGCGGTGCGCCTGCCCAGCAACGGCTCGTTCGTGCAGTGGACCACCCGCAACCCGACCAACACCCTGGTCGTCCGCTTCTCGATCCCGGACTCCGCGGGCGGTGGCGGCCAGAGCTCGTCGCTCAACATCTACGTCAACGGAACGCTGCACAAGGCGATCCCGCTCAACTCGCGGTACGCCTGGCTCTACGGCGCCGAAGCCGGCCCGAGCAACTCGCCCGGTTCCGGCGGCCCACGGCACATCTACGACGAGGCCAACATCATGTTGAACTCGTCGATTCCGGCCGGTTCCACCATCAAGCTGCAGAAGGACACCGGCACCGAGGCGACCGTCGACTTCGTCAACCTCGAGCAGGTCGCGCCGCGGGCCAACCCGGACCCGACGCGCTACAAGGTGCCGACCGGCACCAGCCAGCAAGAGGTCCAGGCGGCGTTCGACGCGGCTCGCCAGGACACCACCTCGCTCGGCGTCTACCTGCCGGCGGGCACCTACGACACGCAGAACAAGTTCACCATCTACGGGCGCGCGATCAAGGTGGTCGGCGCCGGCATCTGGTACACCCGGTTCCAGACACCGCAGACCCAGGAGAACACCAACGCCGGCTTCGACGTGCAGTCGTCGGCCAGCGGGTCCTCGTTCGAGCAGCTCGCCTTCTTCGGCAACTACACGTCGCGACAGGACGGGCCGGGCAAGGTCTGGGGTGAGCTCTCCAACGTCGACAACATGACGATCGACAACGTCTGGGTGGAGCACACGGTCTGCGCCTACTGGGGCGTGAGCGTCAGCGGTCTGAAGATCACCAACAGCCGCTTCCGCAACACGTTCGCCGACGGCGTCAACATGACCAACGGCAGCACCAACAACCTGATCTCCAACAACGAGGGCCGGGGCAACGGCGACGACGCGTTCGCGCTGTTCTCGGCGACCGACGCGGGCGGGGGAGCGAACACCGGCAACACGTTCGAGAACCTGTCGGCGACGCTGACCTGGCGGGCTGCCGGTGTGGCGGTGTACGGCGGGCAGAGCAACACGTTCCGCAACCTCTACATCGCCGACATGCTGACCTACTCCGGTCTGACCGTCAGCTCGCTGGACTTCGGTTACCCGTTCGTCGGGTTCGGGCCGGGGCTGACCACGTTCGACAACATCTCGCTCGTCCGGGCGGGTGGTCATTTCTGGGGCGGTCAGACGTTCGGAGCGATCTGGATGTTCTCCGCCTCCAAGGAGTTCCGCGCCCTTCGGCTGTCCAACATAGACATCGTCGATCCGACGTACACCGGG
Organism: Asanoa sp. NPDC049573; assembly: GCF_040676615.1. Lineage (NCBI taxonomy): Bacteria > Bacillati > Actinomycetota > Actinomycetes > Micromonosporales > Micromonosporaceae > Asanoa > Asanoa sp. NPDC049573. Next base: position 114,348 of record NZ_JBFAPI010000017.1, on the reverse strand, counting down.
ATCATGTTCCAGACCAACTACGTCGGGGGTGCTCCGCAGAACCCCGTGCAGGACACGATCTTCACGAACGTGTCGATCTCGGGGGCGCAGAAGAGCGGTGACGCCTTCGACGCCAAGTCCGGCTTCGGCATCTGGGTCAACGAGTTGCCCGAGCCCGGTCAAGGCCCGGCGGTCGGCTCCGCGACGTTCAACAACCTGACCTTCAGCAACAACTTCCAGAACATCAAGAACACGACGAGTACGTTCCAGCTGATCATCAACTAACCACCACGACCGGGTGCCCCGGGGACAACGCCGAGTCCCCGGGGCACCCCCGTTATCCAATGAGGAGATTGCGTTATGCGACGGGGGATGCTGGCCGCGGTGGCCGCGTTTGTTGTTCTCCTGGCCGGCTGCGGAGGTGACGACGGCGGCGCACCGGCCGCGGCGCCCGGCGGGCCCAGCCCGACCGGCCCGGTGCCGGGCGGCGAATGCCCGGGGATGGCCTCGAGTGTCGGCGCGAAGCCGGTGCACTTCGGTGCGGCGGGCGCGACCAACCTGGCCGGCCTGATCGGCGGCACCGGCACCTCAGGTGTGGTGCTGGCCCACCAGGCCGAGGCCGACCTGTGCCAGTGGATCCTGGGCTTCAACGAACTGATCGGCAAGGGTTATCGGGTGCTGGCGTTCGACTTCCACGGACACGGCGCTTCGGAGAGCAGCGAGGTCGGCTTCGAAGACGACGTGGTAGCCGCTGCGGCGACGCTGCGGGCCGACGGCGCCACGTCGATCGTGCTGATCGGCGCGTCGATGGGCGGCACGTTCTCGGTGGCCGCCGCACCGAAGATCAGCCCACCGGTGGCCGGGGTCGTGTCGGTATCGGCGCCGCTGGCCTACGGCGGGGTGAGCGCACAACAGGCCGCGCCGGCGGTCGCGGTGCCGGTGCTCTACCTGGCCAACGAAAACGACGGCATCATCGGCGACGCGGCCGAGGAACTGAAGGCGGCGTCGACGGCCAGCCCCGACGCCCAGGCGCTGGTCACGTCGGGAGCGGTGCACGGCGTGCCGCTGGTGATCGAGGGCGGCGACGCGAAGATTCGGGCGGCGCTGTTCGCGTTTCTGGCCAAGTACGCGCCGGTCTGATGTTTCCCGCCCGCCCCTGGCGGCGGCCGGTCGCACGCGGGCCAGCAGTGACCGCGTCCGCGCCGCCGCCTGGGTTGGCGGCAGCATCGGCCCTGACGCTCGGCGGCGGCCGGGCTTGGTGGGCTTTGCCGGTGCTTCTGTGGCTCGGCGGAGACCTGGCGGGCGGTCGGCGGTGGTCGTTGCCGGTGCTTTGAGGCGTGGCGGCATCCGGGCTGTCGGTGGGCGGTGGTGGTCTGTGTCGGTGCGTGCGGCGCGTGGCGCCGTCACGGCTGGCGGTCGGTGGGCGCGCCGTGGCGGCCTTCGCCGTTGACGAAGCGCGCGGCGCCCGCGGCCGCGTCCGCCGCGAGTGACTCGAGGCCCAACGCGAACTCCGCTTCCATCGTGCCGGCGTGCACCGCCCGGCGGTCGTTGCGCAGGCATGCCTGCGGCAGCGCCGCCAAGTCGGCGGCCAGCGCTTTCGCGGCGGCGAGCGCGGTGCCGGCCGGTGCCAACCGGTTGACCAGGCCGATCCGGTGCGCCTCGGCCGCGTCCACCGGGCGGCCGGTGAGGATCAGGTCCATCGCGCGGCTCTCGCCGATCAGCCGGGGCAGGCGCACCGTGCCGCCGTCGATCAGCGGCACGCCCCAGCGCCGGCAGAAGACGCCGAGCACCGCGTCCTCGGCCGCGACGCGCAGGTCGCACCAGAGGGCGAGTTCCAGGCCGCCGGCGACGGCGTACCCCTCGATCGCCGCTATTACCGGTTTGGACAGTGCCATTCGGGTCGGTCCCATCGGGCCGTCGCCGTCGGGTGTGACCTGGTTGCCCCGCTCGGTGCCGATCGCGCCGAGGTCGGCGCCGGCGCAGAAGGTGCCGCCGGCGCCGGTCAGGATCGCGACCGCTGCGCTGTCGTCGGCCTCGAAGGCGCGAAACGCGGCGGCCAGGGCGGCGGCGGTCGGTCCGTCGACGGCGTTGCGCTTCTCCGGCCGGTCGATGACCACGGTCGTGACGGCGCCGTCTTGCTCGGTTCGCACGGTCATGTCGCAACCATCACAGACCCGGGCGGGTGACGTCCGGCGGGGCAGCCTCCCCGAGCGGAGGGCACGTGCCAGCATGGCTGCGTCCTTTGTATATATACGGGGGTTTTATGAGACTTCATCGCTTCGCCGCTGTCCTGGCGGGGGCTCTCTCGGTGACGATGGTCGCGCCGACGGTGGCCAACGCCGCGCCGAACCCGAACCGTCCGTGGGTAACCGTCATCGCCAGCCGGCTTGACAACCCGCGCGGCGTTTCGGTCGGCGCCGACGGCACGGTCGTGGTCGCGGAAGCGGGTCGGGGCGGCAAGACTGACAAGTGCGTCGACTCTCCCGAAGGCGGCAAGGTCTGCCTCGGGTTCACCGGGGCCATCACCACGGTGACGGCCGGGCAGCGCGGCATCTGGCGGCAGCGGCGGTTCGTGGGCGGTCTTCCCTCGCTCGCGGGCTCCGACGGTTCGTCGGCGGTCGGGCCGCACGACGTGTCGCCCTACGCCGGCGGTGGCTACGTGGCCACGCTGGGGCTCGGTGGCTCGGCGCAGACCCGGCTGGGTCTGGGTTTTGGTGGTCTCATGCTCGGCCAGACGATCGTGGTCAACCGGGACGGCAACAACTCGCTGAGCCTTCGTACGCTCGGCGACCCGGCCGCGTTCGAAGCCCGGCGCGATCCCGACCGGCAGGGCGTGGACTCCAACCCGTACGGCGTGCTCGGCACCCGGGGCGGCGCGGTGGCCACGGATGCGGGTGGCAACACGCTGCTCACCATCGACCGCAAGGGCGCGGTTTCCACGCTGGCTGTCTTCCCCAACCGGATGGTCGCGTCCCCCGAGCCGGGTGGCGGCCGGGTGCCGATGCAGGCCGTGCCGACCTCGGTGGTCCGGGGCCCGGACGGCGCCTACTACGTCGGCCAACTGACCGGCTTCCCGTTCCCGGTCGGTGGCGCCAACGTCTACCGCGTCGTGCCCGGCCAGCGGCCCACGGTCTACGCCCGGGGCTTCACCAACATCATCGACCTGGCCTTCGACGAGCAGGGCCGGTTGCTGGTGCTGGAGATCGCCAAGAACGGGCTGACCAGCGGTGACCAGAGCGGTGCGCTGATCCGGGTGGACCGGCGCGGCGGGCACACCGAACTCGTGCCGGGTCGGCTGACCGCCCCGGGTGGGCTCGCGGTCGGTGCGGACGGTTCGCTCTTCGTGACCAACAGGTCGGTCGTGGCCGGCCGCGGCGAGGTGTTGCGGATCGCCAACAGGTAAACGTCCTTCCCTCCCGAACGGCCCCGGTCCACTCTGGACCGGGGCCGTTCTCTCGTGTCTGGTCAGACGGCGGCGAGCACCATGACGCCGAGCGTCAGGACGCCGGCGGCGAGGAAGAGGGCGCCGAGCCAGAGCAGCACGATGAGGCCGTTGGGTCGGGTGCGGCCGCGGCCCATCGAGGAGAAGAAGAAGCCGGCCGGCATGAGGATGGCCGCGATCGGGATCGCGGTGCGGGCCAGCCAGCCCCAGAAGCCGTGTGCGCCGGCGGCGTCCGCGTAGGGGAGCGCGACCAGGCTGAGGATCACGAAAACGCCGGCGTGGGCGTGGCCGGCGCGGGCGAACGCCTTCTGGAAATCGGTCAGCTCGACCGCACCGCGGGCCACCTTCGTCAGGTAATACCCGCCGGTCTCGATGGTCACGATGGTCAGCAACAGGACCCCGGCGATGCCCAGTGACTGAGAGGTGAGAGCCACGGCGGCCACCCAATCTTGACGTTGACTAGATATCTTGACGGTGACAAGACTAGCCTGGAACATGGAAGGTGGGAAGAGGGGGGACCGAGATGACCAAGCCGCACGAGCGCGTATCGCACGCCGAACGCGAGTCGGCCGCGAAGATGCTCGCCGACGCGACCGGCGCCGGCTATCTCACGACCGACGAGTTCGACGGCCGGATCGCTGCCGCGTACTCCGCCGTGACCAGGGCAGACCTTGACCGGGTCGCCGCCGAACTGCCACCGGAGTGGGTCCGCGGCTGGGAGAAGTCCCGGCGCCGCGCCGAGCGGGTGGTCGAGAAGCAGGCGGCGGCCCGCAGGCATTTGGCAGCGTACGTCGCGGGCAGCGGCTTGATGATCACGATCTGGCTCGTGGTTGGCCTGGCCACCGGTGCCTGGTATCCGTGGCCGCTCTGGCCGATTCTTGGTTGGGGTTTCGGCGTCTGGCACCACACCAAGCCGCTCCGCGAGGCCCGCGCCCTACGTGCCGACGGCGGCCCACCGCCACTGAGCCGGGGCATGCTCTAGCGGCTCGCGGCCCGCGCCTCGGGCCTGGCGCCTCGGGCCTGGCGCCTCGGGCCTGGCGCCTCGGGCCTGGCGCCTCGGGCCTGGCGCCTCGGGCCTGGCGCCTCGGGCCTGGCGCCTCGGGCCTCGCGCCTCGGGCCTCGCGCCTCGGGCCTCGCGCCTCCGGCCTCGCGGCTCGCGCCTCGGCACCGTTGGCGGCCGCCGCCTGGCGTCGCACGGCCTGCCGGCGGCCCGGGGGCCGGTCGCGGTCGCGACCGGGCTTTCGCCGGAACGCGGTTTGACCGCGGGTTCCCGCCGCCGCCCGAACAACGGCGGGAACCCGCGATCCGGCAGGTCAGTCGTGTTCGGCGCGGTGGCGGCCGCCGTCGAGCGGGGTCCCGGCCGGTCGACGGCGTAGTCCGAACACGGTGCCGACCTGCGCGCCTACGATCGCCGCCGCGGCTATCACGGCGGAGACGGCGAGCGGGCGGTTGATCTGGAGGCCGGTGTCGCTCTGCTGCGGAGCGCCGGCGGCCATGTTCTGGTCGGGCGACGCCGGTGGCAGCGGCACGATGTCCGGCGGCTGCGGCGCCGGTAGCACCGGAGGCACGGTGATGGTGGGCGGCTTCGGGTGCGCGGGTTGCGCCGGCAGCGGTGGCGCGGTCTCGCGCGGCGGCGTGGGCGCGGGCCTGGTCGGTGGCTGCTGGGCCGGCGGCGGCTGTGTCGGGTCGTGGCCGTCGTCGATGCCGGGCTCGATGACCATTCCGCTCGCATGTGGACGGTAGCCGTGGTCTACGGCCTGGTCGGGCAGTCTGAGCAACTGACCCGGGAAGATCCGGTCGGGATCCTTGATCTTGTTGAGCCGGGCAAGCTCGGGGTAGTCGTCGAAGTCGCCGACATAGCGGTCGGCGATGGCACCCAGGTAGTCGCCGCGCTCGACCTGGTAGCGCTGCTCGGCGCCGCCGCTGTCGCGCGCCGCGACCGGCAGCAGGTGGGCGACACCGCTGGCCGCAGCCGGCCCCGGGACCGCCCCGGCCGCCGCGCGCTGCGGCGCCGCGGCCGCCGCTCGCTCCGGCGTAGCCGCCGCTCGCTGCGGTGTCGTGGCCCACGGTGTCGACGCGATTAGGGCCGACTCAACCCCCGGCTGAAGGTGCACCGTCATCGGCTGGGTGGCGCTCGCTGCGACCGCCGCGGTCGCGGGGCTGGCGACCAGGATCAGCGCCGACCCGATCAGCGCCGCTGCCATCCGCTGCTGGCGGCCAAGCCCGGGTAGTCGGGGCGCCGGCCGGCGGACGATCCGGAACGGCAGGTCGATCAGCACCGAGACGGCGAACGTGGCCCAGCCCAGCCAGCCGACGACCGCCAGCGCGCGGACGAAGAGTTGACCGTCGTCGCGGCTGGTCAAGGTCGTGCCGATCTCGGAGAGGGTGGGCAGGTGGTCAGGCAACGGGTTGCCGGCGAAGGCGAGCAGCGCGATCGGCGCGCCGCCGACCAGACCGACCAGCACGACCAGCGCGCCCAGGCCGGTGACTATCTGCCCCACGCGTCGGGGCGCGGAAACGCTCACAGGTTCCTCCTGCCGTGGAGCTACGGGATGGCATCGGTGGTGGTCACCAGTTCGACGGTCGCTTCGGCCTGGACCGGGTACGTGTCGGCGAAGCCGAAGAAGTCGAGCATCGCGGCGTCGTACGAGATCGTGACCGTGACCCGAAGGAACTGGGTGCTCTCGGCGCCGCTGTCGTCTTCGCCCAACGAGACGCTGCGGTCGACGATGGTCGGGTCGTCGAGGTTGTCGATGAACGTGACGGCGGCGGCGGTCGCGGCGACCGGGTCGACCGCCGCCGGTGCACCGGCGATCGCGTCGGCCACGTCGATCGCCTGGCCGCCGGCGCGCGCCGCCTCGGCCGCGATGTTGGCCGCTCGCTGGTAGGCCCGGATCCGGCCGATGCCGTCGAACGTCAGGCCGATCACGATCAGCACCGCGACCAGCGCGACCGCGATGAACACTGAAACCCGCCCGTGGTCCCGGTCGGCGCGCCGAGGCCTGGCCTTGCGAGGCTGCGCGACATCGAGGCGGACGGCGCCGGGTGGCCCGTTCATCGCGCGCTCCGGCCGCGATACCAGTCGAGCGGCGAGGTGTAGCGCGCGGACACGTCGCGGGTCGTGAAGTCGAGCAACGGGAAGCCGACGAAGGTGAGCCGGCACTCCACGGTCACGGTGACCACGGGCGGCGCGCCCTCCTGCGGGCCGAAGTCGGTGTTGGCGAAGGCGGCCGCCACGTCCGGGGTGATCGTGCGGCTCGCGCATAGCACGTCGAGTTCGTCGAGGGTGTCGTTGGCGGCGTCGGTGGCGGCGGCCGCCGCGCGGTCGCCCTCGCGCTCGATCGATGCGGCCCGGGCGGCGTCGTGTGCGGCGAGGTCGACGGCGTTCTGCGCGATGGTCACCCGGCCGACGACCGACGCCACCACCATCAGCAGGATGAAGGCCGGCAGCAGGATGGCGACCTCGACGGAAGCCGAGCCGCGCTCGCGGGAGAGGTTCATCCGGCGTCCACAGTGAATCGTTCGACGGTGCCGTGCGCGGTCTGTGACACCCGGAACCGCACGCCCGGGATGACCGACAGGGCCTGACCGGTGACGGTGAACGCGACCTCGTCGGCCTCGGCCGGCGCCTCGCTCACCGCGGTGGCCGAGAGCCAGCCGCCGGTGTGTTCCAGAAACTCTTTGCCCTTGGCGATGCCGGCACCGGGCGGCGCCTGGTAGGCGCGCTGCGCACTGACCGCCTCCTGCGCGGCTGACAGCGCGGCGGACCGGGCCAGGAACACCGACGCGATCTGGATGGCCAGGAACAGCAACAGGATGATCAGTGGCGCCACGATCGCCAACTCGACGGGCGAGGCGCCACGGTCGGATCCGCTCCGATCGCCGGGCACGGCCGGGCCGCGGCCCGCGGAGTCCGCGGCCATGCCCGGGATCGGTAGCGCGATCATGGTCAGCCTTCGCCGCCGGCGCCCGGCATGGGCCCGATGTCGCCGGACTGGTCCATGAAGGTGTTCGCGGTCGTGAGGGCCCAGCCCACGACGATGCCGGCCAGCAGTGCGAGCCCGACGATGATGATCGCGGTCGGCACCGGGTTGTCGCCCCGGTCCCCTTCGCCGCCGCTGGTGAGCATTCGCAGCCGCTGCGTGGCGACCGCGTGTAGGTAGGCCAGGTACGCCATCGGGTGGTCCTTTCGTACGCCCGGGTCACACCCGGGTCATGAAGGGGTAGAGAACGAAGCCCATGAGTACGAAGACGAGCATCGCTCCGGGTACGTCGAGACGGCCGGTGACCGCCTCGGCGCGTGCGAGGTTGTCGGTGCGGATCTGGTCGCGCAACGAGTCGGCCCGGGCGCGCAGGGTCTCGTGGACCTGGGCGCCCTCGGTGCCGGAGGACTGCATGATGGCTCCGACGTCGCCCAGTTCGGGGACGCCGATCTCGTCGGAAAGCTCCCGCAGTTCCTCCCACGGCGAGTGCATCTGCAACTGGGCCATCCGCAGCGCCGAGCGGATCCGCTCGAACACCCACCCGTCACAGATCGCCGCCGCGTTCTCGAGTGCCTGCACCGGCCCGTGTGCCGCGGTCAACTGCAGCGCGACCAGGTCGAGGTAGGTGCAGACGGCCCGGCTGAACTCCCGCCGGGCCCGGTCGGCCTTGCTGAGCACATCGCGGTGTGCGATGAAAGCGGCGATCGCGGCCAGGCCGAGGCTGGCGATCACCGGGACGAAGAACGGCATCGGGATGCCGAAGATCTGGAAGATCAGCGTCAACAGCACCGGCGCGACCAGGCCGGCGCCGGCCGCGATCAGCAAGGACAGGGCGTACTGCTCGGGCGTGCGGCCGAGCAGCGCCAGGTCGCGGGTCGGTGGGCGGAGCCAGCGGGACAACCCGCCGAGCCAGTCGAGGTCGCGCCGGGTGCCCGTCGACGGCCCGGCGGCGGGCGCGGTCGCGTGCAGGCGGCGCAGTGCCGGTCCGAGCGCCGGCGTCGCGGGCAGCGCCTCACGCACGATCACGAACGCGCCGGCGCCGATCATGGCGCCCCCGAGGACGCCGGAGACGAAGGGCAGGTTGACGATCACCGGACCGCCTCCTCCAGCTTCGGCGGTGCGAGGAACCGGGCGGCCTTGGGCGGCAGGCTCATCGCCCGCACCCAGACGAGCAAACCGACGAAGATGCCGCCGAGTACGACCATGACGACTTGGCCGGCGGGAGTTCCGTACGGACTCATGTAGTCGGGGTTGACCAGCCCGTAGCCGAGCACCAGCAGCACCATGCCGGTGAGGAAGCGCACCGCGAACCGGGGCTGGGTGCGCTTGGCCTCGACCTCGCGGCGGGTGGCCACCTCGGCCGCGGCCGCCGCGGCGATCGAGCCGAGCACGTCACCGAGGCGCTCGCCGCGGTCGCTCAGGTGCAGGATCAGCGCGGCGACGACCTGGTCGGCCACCGGGTCGGAGATCTCGTCGGCGAACGCCAGCAGCGCGATCCGGGCCTGCCAACCGGCCTGCAGCCGGGCCGCGAGCAGACCGACCTCCTCCTGGATCTGCTCGGGTACGGTCGCCACGGTGCCGACGATCGCCTGCTGCAGGCCCTGCCCGGTGCCGGAGACGTCTTTGAGCCGCCGGGTCCACTCGCCGATCGCCTCGATCCGGGCCACCGCCCGCTGCTCGGCCCGCCCGACGGTGAACAGCCAGGGCGTGCCCGGCACGGCGACCGCGAACAGCAGGCCGACCACCGGCAGCCCCGTGACCAGGAACGCGAGCGCGCCCGCGCCGGCCGCGCAGAGCAGCAGGATCTGGTGCCGCCGCCGGTCCTTCGGGTTGTCGCTGGAACCGGTCCACAGTCGACCGATGCTCGAGGTGCCGGATGTGGGCCGGGGCGGCCGGGTGGTGCCGACGATGGCGACCACCGCGAGGATCACCCCGGCCACGCAGGCGGCGCCGGCGAGCAGCGCGATCAGCTCGAGGTCGGCGGGCAGCTTCACATCGACCTCCGCTGCTGGAGCTGGGTGTGCCGGGGCCGTCGCCAGGCTCCGGTGCCCGCGTCGATGTAGCGGGTCAGCATGCGGGCGTCGTACCCGATGCGCAGCAGTTGGTCTCTGACTCTCTCCGGCAGGTGCCGCGGAACCGCCCGGCCGTCGGGGCCCGGGCCGAAGACGGTCGTGGTCGCGACGCGGTTGTGCTCGCTGACGCCGATGACCTCTTCGATGTGTGAGATGAAGCGGTGCTTGCGGCCGCCGATGGCGGTCTCGTCCTCCACCGTGACGTAGACGATCAGGTCGAGCGCGTTGCCGGCCATCCGGCGGGCCTGGTCGACGGTCATCTCGCGGCCGTGGGAGAGGGCCAGCTCGATGATGCGTTCGGACACACCGCCGGGCGTACGCGCGTGGATCGTGCACATCGAACCGCGGCTCGTCGTCATCGCCTGCAGCATCGGCACGATCTCGCGCGACCGGACCTCGCCGACGATGATCCGCAGCACGCCCATCCGCAGGGACAGCGGGATCAGGTCGGCGATCGTCACCTCACCGGCCGGGCGGCCGTCGTAGCCGCGCTCGCCGTGCCCCTCGCGGGACTCGAAGCTCATCACCGCGCGGTGTTTCAGCGAGCGGCGGGCCGGCAACAGTTCGCGGCTCTCCTCCAGCAGCACGTAGGGCTCGTCGGCCGGGATCTCGTTCATCAGCGCCCGGATGACCGTGGTCTTACCGGCGCCGGCGAGCCCGGCGACCATGATGTTGAGTCCGGCGCGCATCGAGGCCCGGAGGAAGTCGCGGATCAGCGGGTCGACCATCTCGTCGAGGTCGGCACGGGCGCCGGCGAGCTCGTCGAGGGTCACGTCGAGGGTGTTGTGCCGGCGGATCACCGCGTAGGGGCGGTGGCTGACGAGGAACACGGCGGCGAGCCGGCTGCCGTCGGGCAGTTGCAGGTCGAGCGTCGGCTTCGAGGTGGACAGCGAGCGTTCGGTCGAACCGGCCCGGCGCGCCGCCGCCTGGAGGATCTCCACCATCTCCTCGTCGCTGTCGGCGATCGGGTCGCCCCAGTCGACGCCGCCGCCGTGCCGGGTGATCCGGACCTGGTCGCAGCCGAGGATGTGTACCTCTTCGATCGACTCGTCGATCAGCAGCGACTGGAGCCGGCCGAGCCCGACGAGTTCGGCGGTGACCTGGTCGAGCAGGGCGCGCTCGTCGGCGGCGTGCAGCGGGGTGCCGGCCCGGCGCACGGCGTCGGCGTAGGCCGCGACCACCTCGGCCGCCAGCCGGGCGCGTTCGACGTCTTCCTCGCCCGGGGTGTATTCGCGGCCGCGCTGCCAGTGCGTGAGCCGCTCGCTGAGCTCTCGGCGCAGCTCGCGGACCAGGGCGAAGTCGATCCGCCGGCGGTGCGGCGGCTGGGGGTGCACGGGTTGGGGATGAGCGACCGGCGGCGGGCCGTTTTCGTCCGGTTGGTGGTGCCGCCCATTGGGGAGCATGGGCGGCACGGTCGAGGTGGCGCCGTCGCGACCGCGGGGGTCGTGGGCGACCGGTTCAAACCGCATGGGTCACCTCCGCGGCCGGCCAGCTCAGCCGGGCCCGGCGGCGGTCGAGCAGGCTGTGCACCGGCACCTCGAGCGCGCCGGCGGCGCGCATCAGCGGCCGGTTGGCCCGGACGGTGCCGCCATGCGTCAGCACCTCGGCGGTACGCGGGTCGTCGGGCAACTGGCCGATGATCGGCAGCCGCAGCGCCTTGCTGATCTCCGACTTGGGGTGTCCGTCGCCGACCACCAGCAGCCGCAGGTTGCCCGCGGGGACGCGGTGGTCGGTGAAGTCGCGTTCGATCGCCCGGACCGCGCCGCGGGTCGCCGACAGGTCGGCCAGCCGGGCGCCGGTGACGACCAGCACGGTCGCGGCGGCGCGCAACAGCGGCCAGGGCGGGTTGACGACCTCGATCCGGCCACAGTCGACCACCACGTCGAAGGGTGGCTGGCCGCGTTCGAGCGAGACGAAGAAGTCGGCGAACCGTTGCCAGAGCGGGGTCACGCTGCCCGCCTGCGCCGCGTCGACGACACCCGGGAGCAGCAGCCGCTCGCGGCGGGGCGCGTCGAGGTCGACGAGTTGCGACCAGAAGTGCCCCTCCAGGTTGCCGTCGCGCAACTCGGCGACGGCGACCTCCCCGAGGCCGCGGCGACCGTCGAGCGAACCGCCGAGATAGCCGGCGAGGATCGAGCCGCCGGCCGGGTCGCACTCGGCCAGGATGAGCCGGCGGTGCCAGGTCAGCGTGCAGGCCAGGGCGGCGGTGGTGACGCCGGGCGCGCCCTTGCCCGAGACCAGCGCGATGATCGCCACGGTCACTTACCCGAGGTGAGGACGACGGCGATCCGGTCGGCGTCGGCGAGCAGCACGACGGCCGCCACGTCGGCCGCGTCCAGCGCGAGGTAGACCGTCGCGTTGGTGCGGTCGAGGGCCATGTCGATGACGGTGCCCTCGTAGCGGGTGACCGCCGCCGGTGCGCCCTTCTCCGGCGTGCCGACCAGGATCACGTGGTCGCCGGGCAGCAGCCGCCGGGCCGGCACCTGGTTGGCCCGCAGGCCCAATGCGACCTGTTGCTGACCGCCGGTGAGCAGCGGCTTGTCGGTGAGCTGGGCCCGGGCCAGCAACGTGCCCGGCACCAGCGAGACCAGCGCCCGCTTGCCGACGACCTGGGCCTGCTGGTCGGCCGGCACGGGCGTCAGCCCGGCACCGCCGGCCACCTGCACGGTCACCAGGTCGTCGGCGGTCAGCGTGGTGCCCTGCGGCACCGCACGCGCCACGGCCAGGTAGGAACCGGTCGCCTTGACCGAGGTGATGGCGAACGCGGCGCCGAGGCCGCCGAGCGCGATCAGCAACACCGCCAGCCCGAGCAGCCCGGGGCGCATCCGGCGTTGCCGGATGACCTTGGGCGGGGCGATCGGTGCCGGGGTCGGCAAGGCGGCGTTGCGGGTCGGCGTCGCGGTCACTTGGTCACCACCTGAAGCTCGTCGATCTGGATCTGCGCGGTGTTCTCCCGCGTGACGTTGGGGATCACGCCGTTGTCGCCGCCGGCCACCCAGGTGACCGTCCACGTTGTCGTCGCGGTGACCGTGTAGGTGTCGGCCGCGGAGTAGCCCTTGAATCCACAGGTCGGCGACTCGCCGCCCTGGCGCGCGTAGGGCGTGCCGGGGTTGGTGCAGGTGACCGGCGTCTTGCCGTCGCCCATGTCCCAGGTGATCTTGCCGACGACCGCGGTCAGGTTGACCGTGACGCCGCGTTCGGACTCGCTGGCGGTCAGCGGCCCCCAGGTGCTGGCGTTGTCGCCGGGGTCGTCGTCGGCCGGGACCCAGAGCCAGATCGGCAGGCCGACGAGGCCGGGGCCGACGGCCGGGTCGGGCGCGATGCCGATGGCCGGTGGCTGCAGGTCGAGGCTGGCCAGCGCACGGGCCGCCAACTCGGCTGGGTCGGGCGGCGCCGCGAACCCGGGCGGCGGGTCGTCGAGCAGCACCGGCTCGCCACCGGCCAGCCCGCCGGCGCCGCAACTGCGGGTGTAGGACGTCTTGCCCTCCGGCACGCCGGCCGGTTGCGGCTCGGTGACCCGGTAGTAGCAACCGTCGGACGGGTTGAACCAGCCGAGCAGGTCGTCGTAGCAGTCGACCACTTCGCCGTCGCGCATGCACGGGCCGGCGCTGCCGCCACCGTCGCCGCCGCCGGGCCCGCCGCCGCCACCGGGCTTGGGTGGCTTGCCGCCGCCCTCGCCCCAGCCGTCGCAGGTGGTCTGGTTGGGCGGGCATTCCGCGCCGCCGTCGTCGGCGATGGCGGCGGCCGTGCCGGCGAGGACCAGCGCGAGGCTCGCGGTCAGCGCGCCGATCCTGGTCAGCCGGCGCGCGGTCAGCACGGCTGGTCCCGGTGCGCGATGCCCGAGTCGATCAGCCAGCGGCCGTCGGGATAGCGACTGGCGGTCGCCGTGGCGATGTAGCGGCCGGCGGCTTGACCGGGCACGGCCTTCTTGGTCTTCTTGTCGACCATCGCGTAGCCGGTGGCGTCGATGCAGTCTTGAATCGACACGGTCGCCGGCACCGAATCCAAGCTCACGGCGGTTATGCGTGGGTCGGAAATGAGTTTGCCGGTACGCATCGCACCGTGCTCCTTAATGTCACGAATAGACGTTCGGACGCGGGTCAGCAGTGGGTCGCCTAGATATTTCTTCAGGTCTGGATAGTTGGGGTCGGGAATAGCTTCGGCCTTTCGGGCGGCCGACAGATATCCGGCGTACGCGGCGAGCGCCGACTTGGTCGCGGCGGCGGTTTCGGGATTGGCCGTGGAAGCGGTGTCGGGGTAGTCGAATGCGGCGGTCGACGGCGGCTCGGAACCGCAGGCGGCCAGCGCCGCCGTCAGCGCGACGGCGACTGCGGCGCTCGCCAGTCGTGGTGCGGGCACGGTGCATCCTCCCTGCGTCGCCTGGGACCGTGGGCGAAACTGGGCACGGGTTAACTAAGGGTCGGACCATGATCGGACCGCGATTAGCATTTATTAACTTGGATCATCAAAGCAGCGGCTGGCGGAGTCACACCGGCCGCTAAAAGGTCGGTAGTGCAACACCCGAGGGCCGAGCATAGGCTGACGATCGCCGATGCAACAGAGGTCATCTCAAATAACACGTAGGGTCACGGCGGCGGCTGTGACCGGGCCGGAAGGATCACCGATGACGCCGTTTTTCGGGTGGCTGCGACACCCGGGTGCACGCGTCCCGCGCTTTCTATGGAGCGACGGACAGCGTGTGCGATTCAAACTTCGATATGCGCGAGACCGTCGGTTTGTGTCCGATTCGTCGATCGAGACGGACGCCAATCGTTGGCATGCGTTGTCCACAGGCGCCGGTTGTGCCGACGGTGCGGGGCAGGCGTCTCGAAGATCGACATGTGCGATCAACTCATCACTGTCCGTGAAGATGGGGCGATTGGCATGACGACGGGGGTACGCGTACGGACGGCACCGCGCCGGCTACCCGCGGTGTTGGTCACCCCGCTGCTGCGGTGGCTGGCGGTCAACCACGCCGTCCCGCCGGGCGAGCCGTGGTGCCGGTCGTGCACCGCCTGCGGTGCCGACCTCGGAGTCGACCTGCGTCCACGGGCGCGCTGCGCGGGGTGCGGCGGCCGGATCGGTCCGCTGCCGTGGTCCGTCGAGGTGCTGGTGGTGCTGGCGGCCGGGGTCGGCGTGCTCGCCGTACCCCTGCCGGTGGTGGCCGCCTACGCCTGGTGGGCCGCGCTGGCCATCCCGCTGGTGCTGGTCGACCTCGCCGTGCACCGCCTGCCCGACCGGCTGACACTGCCCGCCGCGGCCGGGGTGACAGTGCTGCTGGGCGTCGCCGCCGCGTTCGACGGCGCGGCCGACCGCTGGTGGCGGTCGCTGGCGGCGGGAGCGGCCGTCGGGCTCTTCTTCGCGACCACCACGGTGCTGTTGGGCCGGCGGGGATTCGGCCTCGGCGACGCCAAGCTGGCGCTGAGTTGCGCCGCGCTGCTGGGCTGGTTCGGCTGGGGTGCCGTGCTGCTCGGCCTGATGGCCGGCCTGCTGTTGTCGGCCCTGGTGAGCATCGCGCTGCTGGTCGCCGGCAAGGTGCGCTGGACGAGCCACCTGCCGTTCGGCCCGTTCCTGGTCGCCGGCACCGTCATCGGCCTTATTGTTGTCGGACCCCTGTCTTAGCGTGCTCGTGTGGTCACGATCGACGATGTTCGACGGCTCGCCAGCACCCTGCCGCGGGCCTATGAGGTGCTGGTCCGCGACCGGGTCAAGTTCCGGGTCGGGCAAATCGTGTTCCTGGCCTTCTCGCGCGACGAGACCGTGATGGGCTTCGGCTTCCCCAAGGAGGAGCGGGAGGGGCTGGTCGCCGCCGAGCCGCACAAGTTCCTCATGCCCGTCCCGTCCGACGAGCGCTACAACTGGGTCCAGGTCAGGCTGGCGGAGCTCGACGAGGCCGAGATGCGCGAACTCGTTCTCGACGCCTGGCGGATGTGCGTCCCCAAGCGGGTCGCCCGAGAGTTCCTGGAGGCGAGATAACGTCCGATGAGTGACAACGGAGACGATGGTCGGGTTCGGCCGCAAGCAGGCGTGGTTGGCGATCCGCGGCCGTGACCCCGGCGCGGTGGTCGACGCCCTCGGCCTGCGCGACCTGGGGCCGGCACCCTGGCGTGAGGGTGTCGACCTCGCCCACCTGACCGACGACCGGCTGGCGGTGACCCCGCCGCTGGCCGGTGCCCGCGACAACGAGTGGATCCTGGTGGCGGGCCGGCGGCTGTTCACCATCCCGAGCACGGTCGAGGCCGTCGCGCTGTCGGTCGCGTTGGAGACCGAGGTGCAGTTCTTCGCCACCCACCGGGTCGGCGAGCAACATCGCTGGGTCCGCGCGGTCGACGGGGTGCTGGTGCGCGCCTTCGACTTCGTCGGTGAGACCGGCACGGTCACCGAGTGGCGCGGCGATCCTGACGACGCCGAGCGCTCGCTCGGCATCCCGGAGGCGGCCCCCGAAGACGCCGAAGACCTCCTGGTCGGCGAAGACGACGTGACACGCCTGGCCGCCCGGTGGAGCGTCGACCCGACCGCCCTCGACGGCCGACCCGCTCCGGGCCCGTTGCACGTCGCGGCCGCCCCGGAATAGCCGGCCGCCCCGGATGAGCCGCAGCCAAGGAATGAGCGGCTGCCCCGGAATGAGCGGCTGCCGCGGAATGAGCGGCTGGCCCGGAATGAGCGGCTGCCCCGGAATGAGCGGCTGCCCCGGAATGAGCGGCTGCCGCGGATGAGCCGCCGCCCTGGAATGAGCCCCGCCCCGGAGCGAGCGGCTGCCCCGGAGGGAGCGGCTGGCCCGGAGGGAGCGGCTGCCCCGGAATGAGCGGCTGCCGCGGAATGAGCGGCTGCCGCGGATGAGCCGCCGCCCTGGAATGAGCCCCGCCCCGGAGGGAGCGGCCGCCCCGGAATAAGTCGGGCCCACGCGGGCGGCGGCCTACAAGCGGAACGAGAGGTCGGGCGTGATCGACTGGGTATCCATCTGGGCCTTCTGCAGGCGGCCTGAATAGTCCCAGTTCATCGACTGCCAGCGGGTGAACTGGTCGAGCACCCACATGCCCGACTGGCGGGAGCCGTTGCCGGACCTGCCGTTGCCGCCGAAGGGCAGGTGGGCCTCGGCGCCCGAGGTGGAGTTGTTGACGCTGACCATGCCGGCCGAGACGCCGGCCCGGAAGGTGAACGCCGCCCGCGGGTCGTTGGTGTAGATCGACGACGAGAGGCCGTAGCCGGGCGCGTTGGCCAACTCGATCGCCTCGTCGAGATCCCGGTAGGGCATGACGCCGACGATCGGGCCGAACGTCTCCTCCCGGAACAGGCGGTCGTCCGGCCGGACGCCGGCCACCAGCACCGGGTGGTAGAACAGGCCGGTCGTGGGGTCGCCGGCGAATCCCGCACGGGGGTTTTCCGGCGTGATCCGGCCGCGTGGGCCGGCCACCCGGTGGTGGTCGCCGATCCAACCCAGGTATTCCTCGTAACGCGTCGCGAACCGCTCGGCCAGCATCGGTCCATAAAGGACGTCTTCCCGGGTCGGGTCGCCGATCACCGCGTCGGAGAGGGCCTTGCCGAGGGACTCGACGAACGATTCGTACACCGACTCGTGCACGATCGCCGTGCCCAGCGACGTGCAGCGCTGGCCCGCGGTGCCGAAGCCGCCGAAGAGCGCGCCCTCCACCGCCAGCGACAGGTCGGCGTCGGGAGCGACCACCATCGGGTTCTTGCCACCCAGCTCCAGGCACGGGGTCTGCAGGTGGCGGCCGGTCAGCTCGCCGATCGGGCGCCCACCGCCGACGAGCCGGTGAAGCCGACCTTGTCGACCAGGCCCGCGTCGAGCGCGTCGGACAGGCCGGCGAAGGTGGCCGCACCGTCGGCGTCGACGACCTCGAACACGCCCGCCGGCACGCCGGCCCGGCGGACCAGGGCGCCGAGGGCGGCGGCAGACGCGGACGCGTACTCGGCGGGTTTCCAGACCACCGCGTTGCCGCAGAGCAGCGCGGGCACCAGGTACCACGACGGGACCGCGACCGGGAAGTTGCCGGCCGTGATGATCGCGGCCACCCCGACCGGCACCCGGAACGTGAAGAGCTGCTTGTCGGGCATCTCGCTGGCACGGTCTGGCCGTAGAGGCGACGGCCCTCGCCGAGGAAGAAGTCGCAGGTGTCGATGATCTCCCGCACCTCGCCGCGGGCCTCCACGATCGGCTTGCCGATCTCGCGGGTGACCAACTGCGCGAGTGCCTCGAGGTTGGCGCGGACCAGGGCGCCCAGGTTGCCGATGACCTGGCCGCGCACCGGCGCCGGCACGGCCGCCCACCGTGACTGCGCGGCCCGGGCGGCTCGGCAGGCGGCCACGAAGCCGGCGGCGTCGGTCAGCGGCACCTCGGCCACCACGTCGTCGAGCCGGGCCGGGTTGACGGAGCGGTAGGTCGTCATGACCCACACATTACGGAGTGAGCTGGCCCAGGTAGGGCGGCAGGTGCAGGCCGTCGCGGATCGCCCGCTGCACGGTGGCCGGGTCGGGCCGGGCGTCGACGGTGAGCACGTATTCCTTGCGCCGGAACAGTTCCAGCACCGGTTCGGTCTTGCCGTAGTAGTCGCGCAGCCGGGCCCGCAGCGCCTCCGGGGTGTCGTCGGCGCGGGTGATCAGGTTGCCGCCGCAGACGTCGCACTTGCCCTCGACCTCGGGCCGGTCGGAGATGAGGTTGTAGTCCATGCCGCAGTTGGCGCAGAGCCGGCGGCTGAGCACCCGGTGCGCCACGTCTTCGTCGGGCAGGTCGAGGTGGATCACCCCGTCGATGTCGTAGCTCTCCAGGAAGAACTCGGCCTGGCGGACGTTGCGCGGAAAGCCGTCGATCAGGAAGCCGTAGTTCCAGTCGTGCTGCTGGAGCCGCTCGCGCACGATCGACTCGACCAGGTCGTCGCTGACCAGCTCGCCGGCGGTCATCGTGCGGCGCACCAGAGCGCCGATCTTGGTGTGCTGCTGGACGTGCCAGCGCAGGATGTCGCCGACGCTGATGTGGGTCAGGTCGAGTTCGCGGCTCATCAGGGTGCTCTGGGTGCCCTTGCCGCTGCCCTGCACACCCATGATCACGTACTTCCGCATGCGCAAACGGTCCCATCCGCCGCCGGGCCGTGCCAACTGATTCAGTGGATCCAATTACTGGAACGTATCGTTCCGTTCTGTTAGTCTGAAGCGGAACGGACCAGAACGTTCCGAACGAAGGTGAGCGATCATGAACCCCTACCGCCTCGATGTGCCCCAGGCCGACCTCGACGACCTCCGCGCACGCCTCGCACAGACCCGCTGGCCGTTCGCCCTGCCCGGCGCCGAGTGGTCCCGCGGTGTCCCGGTCGACTACCTGCGGGACCTGACCGCCTACTGGGCCGACGGCTACGACTGGCGCGCGCAGGAGCGGCGGATCAACGAGCTGCCGCAGTTCACCGCGGAGATCGACGGCCAGCGCGTGCACTTCCTGCACGCCCGCTCGCCGGAACCCGGCGCGCTGCCCCTCCTGCTCAACCACGGCTGGCCCGGCTCGATCCTCGAGTTCCTCGACGTGGTCGGCCCGCTGACCGACCCGCGGGCGCACGGTGGTGACCCGACCGACGCGTTCCACGTGGTGATCCCGTCGATTCCCGGCTTCGGTCTCTCCGGCCAGGTGACCGAGGCCGGCTGGGACAGTCGCCGGATCGCCGGCGCGTTCGCCGAGCTGGTGCGCCGCCTCGGCTATTCGCGCTACGGCGCGCAGGGTGGCGACTACGGCGCCTTCATCGCGCCGGACCTGGGCCGGGTCGACGCCGAACACGTCGCGGGCATCCACGTCAACGCGGCCACGGTCGGCTTCATCCCGTTCGGCGAGGTGCCGGCGGAGGAGCAGGCCACGATGACCGACGCCGAGCGGGTCCGGGTCGGTCGGCTGGCCAACTATCTGCAGGACATGAACGGCTACTTCCAGATCCAGGCGACCCGACCCCAGACCCTGTCGTACGCACTGGCGGATTCACCGGTCGGCCAGCTCGCCTGGATCGTGGAGAAGTTCCAGGAATGGACGCACGGCGGCAAGCTGCCGGAAGACGTGGTCGACCGCGACAAGATCCTGACCAACGTGATGCTCTACTGGCTGACCAACACGGCCGGCACCTCCGCCAACCTCTATTACGAGAGCATGCACAGCGGCAACTGGCCCACCCCGAGCGGTGTGCCGACCGGGGTCGCCGTGTTCGCCGAAGACGTGTCGATCCGCCGCTACGCCGAGCAGAGCAACACGATCACCCACTGGTCGGAGTTCGACCGCGGCGGCCATTTCGCCGCCCTCGAAGCGCCCGACCTGTTCGTCGACGACGTCCGCGCGTTCTTCCGGACGGTGCGCTAACTGTCCGCGTCGCCGGCCTGGTCACGCAAGGTCGCGACATCCGGCTCGGCCAGGCCGGCCACACCGCTCACCCGGTGCTGGTCGGCCTGGTCGTCGATCCACTTGGTGTGTGCCTCCCAGGCCGCCTGCTTGCTGGTGCCCAGCGCGGCGCCGATCTGTGTCCACGAGGCACCGGCGGCGCGGGCCGTGCGGACGCTGAGTTGCCGGCCGTAGTGCGCCTTGCGGGCCAGCACCTCGCTCAGCGCGAGCAACTCGAGCGCCTCGTGCCGGCCGAGCGTCGGCTCGCCCAGAGCCTCCCAGGTGCGCAGCTGGTCGAAGCGGGCGACGGCGGTGGCCAGCGTGTGCTCCAACTCGAGCAGGTCGGGCGTCATGCCAGCAAGGCTGCCGTCAAGCCAGCCTGACGTCAAGGCGTGTTCGCTGCGGGCGAAGCGGCCCGGGCGTCCAGTGCGGACGCCCGGGCACGCTCCTCGCCGACACTGCGCGCGATCGCTTCCGCGAGCGAGCGGAACGCCGGGTCGGCGCCGGCGTTCTGCTCTCCGGTGCAGAGTCGGGAGGTCTGGTCGAGATGCGCGATCACCACGGCCGCGAACTCGCGGTCGAACTTCTTGCCGGTCGCACCGGTCAAGGCGGCGGTCTGCGCGGCCGTGGGCATGCCGGGCATCTCGTGCTGGAGGTGCGGGTTGTCGCTGGGCAGTGTGACCCCGGCAGCCAACCCCCGTAGCGAATCGAGTTCGGCCGCTCGCGCGCGCCGGGTCACCGAGGCGAACAACTGCACGGCCGGGTCGCCGGATCTCGGCGGCACCAGGTCGAGCACGGGCAGCAGTCGCTCGTTCATCGCGATCAGCAGTTGCAACCAGGCGATGTCGGTGGTGTTCGGCCCGGTCGACGACGGGCCGGGCGCGGGCGCCATGCCAGCGCGGTCGGGCTTCGTGCAGCCGCCGACCACGGCGAGCGGAACGAGCGCGAGCACGGCGCGGCGGCGGATCATCGGTCAGCTCCTCGACGGGGACGGTCGTCGGTGAGAGATCTTGGGTTGTCGATGGATTTCTGCGAGAGAGCGCTCTCGCCGATGGCCAGTTTGTGCGACACTACGATGCGTGTCAATCCCTGGAAAGCGCTCCCCCAGATATTGACGAGAACCGAACCGCGGTGAAAACTCAGAGCCGCTCGGAGAGCGCTCTCCGAGCACCACGCCCCCGTCCCGGCGTGCATACCGCGCGCGCCGCCTATCCCCGTTAGGCAGGCACATGAGACCCGTCGCACCACCCCCCGTCGCACCACCGGACCCACCGCCGCCGCCCCGCCGTCGCCCGACCCGGCGCCACGCGGCCCTCGCCGGCCTGGCCGCCGCCGCGCTGGTGGCCGCCGCACTGACCGTCTCCTCCGCGGCGAGCGCCGCGGACGCGGTCATCTCGCAGGGCAAGCCGGCCACCGCCTCGTCGGTGGAGAACGCGGCCTTCCCCGCCACGGCCGCCGTCGACGGCAACGCCGGCACCCGGTGGGCCTCGGCGTTCAGCGATCCACAGTGGATCCGCGTGGACCTCGGCGCCACGGCCACCATCACCCAGATCACCCTGAACTGGGAGGCGGCGTACGCCCGCTCCTTCCAGATCCAGACCTCGCCCGACGGCAACACCTGGACCAACATCTACACGACCACAACGGGCGCCGGCGGCACGCAGGTGTTGCCGGTCAGCGGCAGCGGCCGCTACGTGCGGCTCAACGGCACGGTCCGGGCCACGGCCTACGGCTACAGCCTGTTCGAGTTCCAGGTGCACGGCACGTTCGGCGGCAGCAACCCGCCCGGTGGCTGCGGCACCACCAACGCCGCGCAGGGCAAGCCGGCGACCGCGTCATCGGTGCAGAACGCCGGCTTCCCGGCGACCGCCGCCGTCGACGGCAACGCCGGCACCCGGTGGTCGTCGGCCGCGTCCGATCCACAGTGGATCCGGGTCGACCTGGGCAGCACGCAGAGCATCTGCCAGGTGGTGCTGCAGTGGGAGGCCGCGTACGCGACCGCCTTCCAGATCCAGACCAGCACCAACGACTCGACCTGGACGACCGTCTACAGCGCCACGTCGGCCACCGGCGGCACGCAGACGCTCAACGTCACCGGCAGCGGCCGGTATGTGCGAATGAACGGCACCGCCCGGGGCACCGGCTACGGCTACTCACTCTGGGAGATGCGGATCTACACCGGCACCGGCACCAACCCCACCGACCCGCCCACCAGCGAGCCGCCGACCGGCACACCGGTCGAACCCACGGACCCACGCAACCCCAACTTCGGGCCCAACACCATCGTGTACGACCCGTCGACGCCGACCGCGACCATCCAGAGCCGGCTCAACAGCATCTTCACCCAGCAGGAGCGCAACCAGTTCGGCCCGGAGCGGTATGCCGTTCTGTTCAAGCCGGGCACCTACACGGCCGACGTCAACCTCGGCTTCTTCACCCAGGTCGCGGGGCTCGGCATGTCGCCCGACGACGTCAACCTCAACGGGCATGTGCGCGCCGAGGCGTTCTGGATGGGCGGCAACGCCACCCAGAACTTCTGGCGGTCGGCCGAGAACCTGAGCGTCACCCTGCCGGCCGGCGTCAGCGTCGAGCGGTGGGCGGTCTCCCAGGCGGCCCCGTACCGCCGGATGCATCTTCGTGGCGGTGGCAACCAGATCCAACTCTGGAACGGCGGCGACGGCTGGTCGAGCGGCGGCTTCATGGCCGACACCAAGATCGACGGCGCAGTCGTCTCCGGCTCGCAGCAGCAGTGGTACTCGCGTAACAGCGAGTTCGGCTCGTGGAGCGGTTCGGTCTGGAACATGGTGTTCCAGGGCGTGACCGGCGCGCCGCCCAACCACTTCCCGAACCCGTCCCACACGGTCATCGCCAACACGCCGACCGTGCGCGAGAAGCCGTTCCTCTACATCGACGGCACCGGCGAATACCGGGTGTTCGTGCCCGCGCTGCGCGCCAACTCGACCGGCACCACCTGGTTCAACAAGACGCCGGCGGGCTCGTCGCTGTCGCTGTCGACGTTCTTCATCGTGCGGCCGGGCACCCCGGTCGCCACCATCAACAGCGCGCTGTCGCAGGGCAAGAACCTGCTCTTCGCGCCCGGCGTGCACCACGTCACCTCGCCGATCCAGGTCAACCGGGCCGACACGGTCGTCCTGGGTCTTGGCCTGGCCACCATCCAGGCCGACAACGGCTCGGTGGGCATGCGGATCGCCGACGTCAACGGCGTCAAGGTCGGCGGGATCATGTTCGAGGCCGGCGAGACCAACTCGCCGGTGCTGATGGAGGTCGGCCCGCCCGGATCCTCCGCCGACCACGCCGCCAACCCGGTCTCGCTGCACGACGTGTTCTTCCGCATCGGTGGCGCGGGCGTCGGCCGTGCGACCAACACGTTGACCGTCAACAGCGACGACGTCATCGGCGACCACATGTGGCTGTGGCGCGCCGACCACGGCGACGGGGTGGGCTGGTCGGTCAACACGGCCGACACGGGCCTGACCGTCAACGGCGACGACGTGACCATGTATGGCCTGTTCGTCGAGCACTTCCAGAAATATCAGACGGTCTGGAACGGCGAGCGCGGCCGGACCTACTTCTACCAGAACGAGTTCCCCTACGAGATGCCCAACCAGGCCGCCTGGATGAACGGCTCGACGAGGGGTTACGCCGCCTACAAGGTCAACGACGCGGTCAACGAGCACTTCGCGATCGGGCTCGGTTCCTATTGCGTGTTCACCTTGGACCCGTCGGTGGTCGCGGAAAGATCCTTCGAGGTGCCCACCAAGACGGGCGTGCGGTTCCAGAACATGGTGACTGTCTCGCTCGGCGGTGCGGGCACGATCAACCACATCATCAACAACGCCGGGGGTACGGCTCGCGCCGGTGCCGAGATCCAGTACCTCAACAACTACCCGTGAGGTCAGTCCGCTGACAGCACCTGATTGATCGCGTGTTCGCCGGCATCCGCCAAACCGGGGTGGATGTCGGCGAACACGGCTATCGCCGTGCCGATCGCGAGCGCCCAGGCCCGGGCGCGCTGCCAGGTGGCGTCGTCGGCCTCGATGCCGGCCTGGAAGGCGGCCCGCCCCTCGGCGTCGAAGACCAACCAGGCGGCGGCGAGGTCGGTGGCCGGGTCGCCGGCGGTCAGGTCCCCGAAGTCGAGCACGGCCGCAAGCGTCGCCGGCTGGCCGCGCAAGACGAGGTTGGCCGGGTGCGGGTCGCCGTGTAGCCAGACCTTGGGCCCGGTCCACTCGGGCGCGGTCCGCAGTTCGTCCCAGAGCGCGCGAAGCTCGTCTTCGCGCTCCAGCTTCCCGCCGGTGAGCCGATCATGGATCTGCTCGTCGCGGACGGCCAGCGGCACGCCGCGCACCGGGTTGGCGGGCGCGTCGCCGGGAGCGACGACGTGCAGCCGGTTCATGAACTCGGCCAGTTCGCCGGCCATCGCCCGCCGCTCGACGACCGGCACGAGCGACGCGATCTCACCCTCGAACCACCGACAGATCGACCACGGCCAGGGATAGCCCTCGCCGGCCGCGCCGACCCGGACCGGCGCGGGCACGCTGACCGCAAGCCGCTCGGCGATGGCAGGCAGCCACCGCTGCTCGTTGACCAACAGCCGCACCGCCACCTGCCGCCGCGGCAACCGCACACAAAGATCGTCGCCAACCCGCACGATCGTGTTGTCCCACCCGTTGGCGACCAGCCGAAGTGGACGGTCGGCGAGATCAGGATGCTGCGCCCGCAACAGCCGCTCAACCAGCTCGAGGGTGACGTCGATGTCGGCGACAGGAGCACTCATGCCCCCATTCTCCGGCCGCGGCGCCAGCGGGCTGCGGTCGAGGTGGCCGCATCTAGCCGACGAAGGGTTTGTCCTGGCGGTGGACGGCATCGCGCAGGACGGGTACGTCAGGGGCGAACAGTGGCGCCGGCAGTCGATCGAGCGGGAACCAGCCGAGTTCGGTGGCCTCGCCGTCCGGCGTGGCGGTCCTGCTTCGCGGCCTGCCCAGGAACACCGCGCCGACGAAGTGCATGACCGCGCCGCCGGGGTACCGATGGGTCTGTGTAGCGGGATCGCTGTAGAGGCCGAGGAGGCCGTCCAGATCGACGTCCCACCCGGTCTCTTCCCTGCATTCGCGTCGGGCCGCCTGCTCCCAGGTCTCTCCGGGCGCCATGCCGCCGCCAGGCAGGCCCCAGGTGCCTTCGCCGTTACGCCGCATGAGCAGAACCCGGTCGCGCTCATCGAGGACGACGACGCCGCAGCAGACCCGAAGCTCGATCTTCTCTCCGCTCATCGAGCGATCCTGTCAGACGGGGCATCCACGGCCGACCGCGCGATCGGCGGCCCGCGTCACGGTTGCAGGGGGACGCGGCGGGGCCGGACGACTCGGCGCGTGATCCTCCAGCCGTCGTCGCTGAGCTTGAGAGTGTCCTCGTAGGTTCCGCTCGCGACGGACCCGTCAGCCATCACGCCGAGGTACTTGGACAGGGCCTGGACCGTTCCGTCCGCCGCTTCGTCGAGGACGATGTTCGTGACGTGGTGGGCCAACGGATTCGCCTCGCCGAGTTCGAGTGCGGCATCCCGCGCGCCGGCCAGCCCGGCGAGGACGCCACCGCCGAGGGCGCTGACGTCGTAGGCGACGTCCTCGGTGAACAGGTTGGGCATGTTGGCGAAGTCGCCACGGTCGGTCAGGTGGCCATGCAGGTTGATGACGTCTTCGATGGCGAACCGGTCCTCGGTGCTCAGCATCGCGTGCCCCTCATTCATCTGGGGTCGTCCCCGTTTCGTTGCCGTACCATATTCGGGGATGTCCCCAGATAGCAAGCGCCGACCTCGATCCGACGCCCAGCGCAACAGAGAACGCCTGATCATCGCGGCGCGTGAACTCGTGGCGGAGGTCGGCAGCGAGGTCGCCCTCGACGACGTCGCACGGCGCGCGGGCGTCGGCAACGCGACGCTGTACCGGCACTTCCCGACCCGGGCCGAGCTGCTGGCCGCCCTGTATGCCGACGAGGTGACGGCGCTCTGCGACTACGGCGACCGGCTCCTCGCCGCCCCCGCACCGGTCGAGGCGCTCTTCGCCTGGCTCGACGGGTTCGTCGTCCACGTGGCGACCAAACGCCCGCTCGCCTTGGCGGCCACCGATGTCCGGGACGGACGCCGCACCCCGATGTTCGAGGAATGGCACGCCGCCATCACGACCACGGCTGGCGCCCTGGTGCGACGTGCGCAACCGGCGCTCCGGCAGGACATCACGGCCACCGACGTGCTGGCACTCGCCAGCGGCGCGGCACTCACCACCGACGCCGAGAACGCACGCCGCCTGGTCGCACTGCTCCGTACCGGTCTGACCGCATAGTGCACGGGGCTCTCACGCCGACGACCGCGCCACCAGGGTCGGCTCGAAGATGACGGTCTGGGGGATCAGCTTCGGGTTGTCGATGTGGGCGATCAGCAGGCGGGCGCTTTCCGCGGCCATGTCCTCCAGCGGCTGGCGGACGGTGGTGAGGGGCGGTCGGGCCGCGAGCGCCGCGCTGCTGTCGTCGAAGCCGACCACCGCGATGTCGTCCGGGACGCGGTGGCCGAGTTCGCGCAGCACGCTCAGTGCACCCTGTGCCATCAGGTCGTTGGCCACGAACACACCGTCGAGGTCCGGGTGGTCGGTGATCAGCCGGCGCATCGCCGCGTCGCCGCTCTCGTGCGTGAAGTTGCCCTCGACCGATGGGATGGCGTTGCCGGAAAGCGCGGCCCGGAAACCGGCCGCGCGGTCGGCGCTCGCCGGCACGTGTGCCGGTCCGGTGATCATGCCGAGCCGGTGCCGCCCGACCGCGACGAGATGGTCGGCGGCCAGGGCGGCGCCGCGGTCGTTGGCCACGTCGACGTAGCTGATCGGCGTGGGCGTCGCCGGGCGGCCGATCACCACCCCGGGGACGCCCGCGTCGATCAGTAGCGCCGGGAGGGTGTCGTCGGGGTGCAGGGAGAGGACCACGGCACCGTCGGCCTGGCCCTGGCGGAGGTCGCCGACAAGGCGCTTGCGGGCCTCGTCGGTGCCGACCAGTTGGAGTCCCAACTGCATCCGCGCGGGGCGCAACGTGCTGAGCAGGCCGCCGACCACCCGGCCGAAGAACGGGTCGCTGAAGAAGCGGCTCATGAACGGGTCGTCGTCGTGCGTCTCCGCGTCCGAGACGACCAGGGCGATCGTGCCCGTGCGCCGGGTGACCAGGGAGCGGGCGGCGCGGTTGGGTACGTAACCGGTGGCCTGCACGGCGTTCCAGACCACCTCGTGCAACTCGGGGTTGACGTTGCGGATGCCGTTGATCACGCGGGAGACGGTGGCCCGGGACACGCCCGCGACCTGGGCGACGTCTTCGAGCGTGGGCAGGCGCGCGCCGTCGGTGGTCACGTGTGCTTCCTATGATCAGGGGAGAGCGCTCTCCGCGCCGGGCCTCGTCAGCGTAACAGCCGATCGATCTACGGCGGGTTCAGCAGCGGACGGAAGGCGGCCCTGAACAGGCGCGGGCCGACCAATCTCAGGACGGTGTCGCGCACCGGCGGTGGCAGGTGGCGCGCCATGTCGCGGCGGCGGGTCTGGTCGCGGACCCAGCGGGCGCGGGGGATCCGGCGGCGGGCGTAGCCAGCGATGTCATGCAGATGATCGGCCAGCAGGAGAGCGTCTTCGAGCGCGAGCGCCGCACCCTGGGCCATGTTGGGCGAGTAGGCGTGCGCGGCGTCGCCGATCAGCACGCTCTTGCCGCGGGTCACCGAGTCGAGGAAGACCTCCTCGAACAGGTCGGCCCGGATCCCCTTGGCCTGCAGCGCGTGCGCCGCACCCAGGCCGGCGATCCCGGCGCCGACGATCAACACGCGCGGATCCGTCATGTCACACAGTCTGTCAACGAAGCGGCAGCGGTCCTACATAGACCCACGAGCCGTCCTGGCGTACGAAGCGGCTCCGCTCCTGCAGTTCGTCTGTCCGGCCGCCCTGCCGGTAGACGGCGCGGAACTCCACGACGCCGGTCGGGTCGGCCGGCCCGCCCTTGGCCGTGTCGAGCACCTCGAGGCGGATCCAGCGTTGCGCCGGGTCGAGGTCGAGCGACTCGGGTCGGGTCGTGCGGTGCCAGGTGCGAAGCAGATAGTCGGCATCGCCCAGGGCGAATGCGCTGAACCGCGACCGCATCAGCCGCTCGGCGGTCGGTGCGGCGGCCACGCCGCGGTGCGGCGGGCCGCAGCACTCGTCATAGCCGAGGCCGGACCCGCAGGGACAACGTGCCATCCCGCCATTCTCGCGAAGACGCGTGGGCGGCCGCGGGACCCCCGACCCGCGACCGCCCACCAGGGGTTCAGCTAACTTCCCGCCGGAGCAGGCGGGTCAGGCCGAGCACGGTCGGCAGCAGGACCCACAGCCCGACCGACGCGGCGAGCTTGGCCCACTCGCCACCGCTCAGGGCCGCGTCGTCGAACAGCGGCGTCGACGTCACGCTCAGGTCGAGCCATTCGCTGGTGCTCTTCAGGCCGGAGATGAGGCCGGTGAGCAGCGACCAGACGGTCGGGACCACGAAGTAGAGCACGATCGCGACGGCCGAGTTCATGAACAGCATGCCGAAACCGATGCCGAACAGAACGTTGATCACGCTGAACAGCACCGCGTAGCCGAGCAGCATCGCGCTGAACGACCAACTGCCCGCCGCGCTGTCCATGCCGCCCGCGATCGCGTTGCCGATCGCGGCGAAGACCAGGCCGGGCAGCACCGCGAGGACGCCGAGGACCACGGCGGCCAGCACCTTCGCGCCGGCGATCCGCTGGCGCTGTGGGGTGAGGGCGAAAGTGGTCAGCGCCGTGCGCTGGCTCCACTCGCTGGTCACCGACAGGATGCCGAGGACCGGCAACAGGATCGCGGTGGGGAACATCGTCGACTGGAACAGGTTCTTGAACGTCTGGTCGGCCGGGTGGGCGGCGAAGAGCTGGATCACCACCACGGCCACGGAGACCAGCGCGGTGATCACCATCAACCAGAGGCCGGCCCGGGTGTCAGCCATCTTGCGCAACTCGACGCCGGTGAGCCGGGCCAGGCTCGGCCGGGTGAAGGTACGGGTCGACGCGCTCGGCGTACGGGTGGCGGTCAGCGTCGCGGTCATCGCGCGGTCTCCTTGGGCTCGCCGGCGGTCAGGGTCAGGAACAGCTCTTCCAGGCCGCCGGTGTCGACCGGGCGCAGCTCCAGCAGCACCGCCGAGATGCTCGCCGCCACCTGCCCGACCTCTTCCGCCTCGGCCTGCACGGTCAGTGCACCGTCGGCGCCCGCGGTGACGGCGAGGCCGGCCCGCTCCAGCGCCGTCCGCAGCGTGGCGGTGTCCAGTGCCCGCACCCGGACACCGCCCGCCGCCAACAACTCCGCCTTGGTGCCGTTGGCCACGATTC
This sequence comes from Asanoa sp. NPDC049573, assembly GCF_040676615.1. Taxonomy (NCBI): domain Bacteria; kingdom Bacillati; phylum Actinomycetota; class Actinomycetes; order Micromonosporales; family Micromonosporaceae; genus Asanoa; species Asanoa sp. NPDC049573. The sequence continues at coordinate 85,097 of NZ_JBFAPI010000017.1, read as the reverse complement.
GACCGCCCCCGATGACCACGAGTCGATCCGCGACCGCCTCCACCTCACGGAGCAGGTGTGACGAGAGCAACACGGTGCCGCCCCGATCGGCGAAGTCACGCAGCAGGCCCCGCATCCAGAAGATGCCCTCCGGGTCGAGCCCGTTGGCCGGCTCGTCGAGGATCAGCACCCGCGGGTCGCCGAGGAAGGCGTGCGCGATGCCGAGCCGCTGCCGCATGCCCAGCGAGTAGCCGCGGACGCGCCGGGTCGCCGCCGGGCCGGCCAGTCCCACCAGCTTCAGCAGTTCGTCGACCCGCGCCGAGCCCACCCCCTGCGTGCGGGCCGACAGGGTCAACACCTCGCGCCCGGTCCGGCCCGGGTGCTGCGCGGAGGCATCGAGCAGGACCCCGACCTCGCGGGCCGGGTTGGGCAGTTGCCGGTAGGGCCGCCCGGCGACCATCGAGGCGCCGGCGGTCGGTGGGGTGAGCCCGGTGATCATGCGCATCGTGGTCGACTTGCCCGCGCCGTTGGGGCCCAGGAAACCGGTCACGGTGCCAGGAGCGCACTCGAACGACACGTCGTTGACGGCCGTGTGAGCCCCGTAGCGCTTCGTCAAGCTGGTCACACTGATCATGCCGATAAGCCTGCGGCCGCCGGGTGGTCGAGCGCGTCGGGCCAAGGACGATCGCCGGGCGCCGAAGGTAGCCGACCGATACCGACTTTGGTCGTATGCCGATCGCGCCGGTTCGCTCGTACCCTTTGCTCATGAGTGCGGCGACCCGGGTCGGGCCGGACATACCGTCCCTGTTGCCGGGTGGGCTCCTCCAAACCGTCGACGCGGAGCGCCCGGTTCGGCGGCGATCCACCCGCGACTGGGTCGTCGACTCGATCATCTTCCTGGTGGCCGTCACCACGGTCGCTCTTTTCACGGCCAGCGTGTGGAACGACGACAGCCTGGCCGTCTGGGGCCGCTGGCTCGACATCGGCCTGGGCGCGGTGTCGCCCTTCCTGCTCTGGTTCCGCCGCCGCTGGCCGGCCGCGATCGCGCTGATCATGGTGCCGGTCGGCGGGGTGTCGCTGACCGCGGCGGCCGCCGGCCTGATCACGTTGTTCACCGTCGCCGTTCATCGCCGGGTCGGCATCTCGGCCCCGATCGCGCTGCTCAGCGCGGCCACGACGCCGATCTTCCTGGCCTGGCGCCCCGATCCGGACCTGCCCTACTGGTTGGTCACCGCGTTCGCCGTGCTGTCCACCTTCGCCGTGTTCGCCTGGGGAATGTTCGTCCGGGCCCGTCGCCAACTCGTGGTGTCGCTGCACGACCGGGCCGTGCGGGCCGAGTCCGAGCAGCAACTCCGGGTGGCGCAGGCCCGCCATCTCGAGCGGACCCGGATCGCCCGCGAGATGCACGACGTGCTGGCACACCGGATCTCGCTGCTCAGCCTGCACGCCGGCGCCCTGGAGATCCGCCCCGACGCACCGCCGGACGAGGTCGCCAGGGCCGCCTCGGTGATCCGGGGCAGCGCACACCAGGCGCTGCAGGACCTGCGCGAGGTGATCGGCGTGCTGCGCGAAGAGGACGGCGAGCCGATCAAGCCACAGCCGACGCTGGCCGACGTGTCGGCGCTGATCGAGGAGTCGCGCGGTGCGGGCATGAAGGTGCGGGTCGACTGCCAGGTCGACGACCTCGACGCGGTGCCGGCGGCGGTCGGGCGCAACGCGTACCGCATCGTCCAGGAGGGTTTGACCAATGCCCGCAAGCACGCCGCGGGCGTGCTGGTCGACATCCATTTCGAGGGTACGGCCGGCAACGGGTTGACCGTCTCCGTCCGCAACGCGGCTCCGGTGGGCTCCCCGGCGACCATCCCGGGCGCCGGCACCGGCATCGTCGGCCTGGTCGAGCGGACCGGGCTGGCCGGCGGCCGGCTGACCCACGGCCGCACCGACACGGGCGACTTCGAACTGCGCGCCTGGCTACCGTGGCCGGCATGACCGACAACCCCGTGCGGGTCCTGATCGTCGACGACGACCCGCTGGTCCGCGCGGGCCTCTCGATGATCCTCGGTGGCACCGCCGAGCTGAGCGTGGTCGGCGAGGCCGCCGACGGCTCCGAGGTCGCGGCCGCGGTGGCGGCGGTCTCGCCCGACGTCGTGCTGATGGACATCCGGATGCCGAAGATGGACGGCCTGACCGCCACGGAGCGGCTGCGCCGGGTCGCGGGCGCGCCCGAGGTGCTGGTGCTGACCACCTTCGAGGCCGACGAGTACGTGCTGCGCGCGCTACGGGCCGGCGCCAGCGGCTTCCTGCTCAAGGACACGCCTCCGGCCGAGATCGTGCAGGCGGTGCGCCGGGTCGCGGCCGGCGAGCCGATCCTGTCGCCCCGGGTGACCCGCAGGCTGATCGCTCACGTCGCCGACGACGGCGCCGACGCCCGCCGCAAGCGGTCCCGCGAGTTGCTCGCCAGGCTGAGCGAGCGCGAGGTCGAGGTCGCGGTCGCCGTCGGCCGGGGTCTGTCCAATGCGGAGATCGGCGCCGAGTTGTTCATGAGTGTGGCCACGGTCAAGGCGCACATGACCCGGATGCTGACCAAACTCGACCTCAACAACCGGGTGCAGGTCGCCCTCCTCGCACAGGATGCGGGATTGACCTGAGCAACCCCTAGTATTTGCGTGGTGACCGAGCCAACTCCCGACGAGCCCGCGGTGCGGGTCACCACCCTGGAGCTCTTCTTCGACCTCGTGTTCGTCTTCACGATCACGCAGCTCACCGACGTGCTGGCCGAGCATCTCGACTGGCACACATTGGGCGAGTCGGTGCTGATGCTGGGGCTCATCTGGTGGATGTATTCGGGCTATGCCTGGCTGACCAACGCCGTGGCGCCGAGCAGCACGTTCCGCCGAAGCATGCTGCTGATCGGCATGGCCGGGTTCCTGGTCATCGCGCTGTCGATTCCCGAGGCGTTCGGTGACAACGGCTGGGCGTTCGGCGTCGGCTATCTGATCGTCAGCCTGGTGCACAGCGTGTTGTTCCTGCGCTCGGCCGGCCTGGGTGGTTACCAGGCCGCGAGCCGTTTCGCGCCAGTCAACCTGATCTCCGCCGGTCTGGTGCTGGCCGGCGGCCTGCTGCCCGAGGAGCACCGGGCCGCGTGGTGGGGCGGCGCCATGGTGGTCCAGTTCTTCGTTCCCTATATCCGGCGCATCGGTGTGCTGGTGCTTATCGCCGGTCACTTCGTCGAGCGGCACGGGCTCGTCATGATCATTGTGATCGGCGAGTCGATCGTCTCGATCGGCCTCGGCTTCGTCGGCGTCGAACTCGACGGCTCGTCGTTGCTGGTCGCGCTGCTCGGCCTCGGCGTCGCCTACTACTTCTACTGGGCCTACTTCGCAGGCGACGACGAACGCTCGGTCGAGGCGCTGCGGGGCATCGCCAATCCGGTCCACAAGGCCCGGGTGGCGGTGTGGGCCTGGGGATACGCCCACTTCCCGATGATCATCGGAATCATCCTGTTCTCGGCCGGCATCAAGAAGGCGATCCCGGCCGCCTTCGACCCCCTCAAGCTCAACGCCGCCCTCGCGCTGGCGGTCGGCGCCGCCGGGTTCATGGTCGGGCACGCCGCTTTCCTGATGCTGTTGCGGCTGCGGCAGGGCGTGATCCACCGACTGGTGGCGGCGGTGCTGGTCGTGTTCACCGTCTTCATCGGCCGGATCGACGCTACCGCGCAACTCGTCGCGATCCTGGTGGTCATGGCCGGTGCGCTGATCATCGAGGACGCACCGGCGGTGTTACGCAGTCGCAGCACCACTTTGCACACGTTCGGCCGCTGAGCGCTGTCCTTCCGTACGCTGGCGGTTATGGCGGCTTTGGACTATTTCGCGAACACCGACACGGTACGCATCTCGACGTCGCTGCGCACCGGCGGCGAGGTGCAGACCCCGATCTGGGCGGTCGTGGTCGAGGGGGTGCCTTACATCCGGAGCGGGTACGGGCCCGACTCGAAGTGGTATCGACGGGCGCACCGCTCGGGGCGGGCCACGTTCGTCGACGGCCCGCACCGGTATCCGGCGACGATCATCGACGTCGCCGACGAGCCGACCCTGGCCGCGGTGGACGCGGCCTACCGCGCCAAATACGCGGGCCAGAGCGGCGTGCGAGAGATGGTCACCGAAACCGCGCGCGACTGCACCATGCGGCTCGACCTAGCCTGATCCTCCAGCGATGACCGTCCACGGGTCCAGCGCAAGCCGCGCTGAGGCCGAGGTGGCGGTGGGCCACCGGTTCTGGCCCCCGGCAGCGAGACCTGCAGGCTCCGGGTCTGGGTTGAGGGCGACCGGGCGCGGAGGCCGAGGTGGCGGTGGGCCACCGTTCTGGCCCCCGGGCAACTAGACCTGCAGGCTCCGGGTCTGGGGTGAGGGCGACCGGGCGCGGAGGCCGCAGCGGAGCGCAGCGGAGCGGGCTCTGGCGGGAGCGACGGTCGTGCGCACCGCGGACCCGAGCCAGCAGGCTCTTGCTCCTGGATCTTGATCAGGGGCAGGGCGCCGGCGCGCGCAGGCCGGTGATCAGCATCTCGGCGAAGAGTTCCCACTTCTCGGTGCGGGCGATCGCCGCCGACAGCCCGCCCAGGATCGCCTGGAAGTCGCTGACGCTCAGGTCGTCGCGGATGGCTCCGGCGTCTCGGGCGCGGGCGAGCAACCGCTCGGTGCGCTCGCCGAGAATGCTCTCGATCGGGCAGCCGTTGTCGGGCAGGTCGCTGAACAGGTGACACAGGCCCGCGTCGCTGGCCATGTCTTCTGCCGTGCGGCGGACGAACCAGCCGAACGCGCCGGCCGGGTCGGGCATCGCCAGCGCCTCGTCGGCGATCTCGACGCGCTCGTCGATCCATCGCTGCGCCAACTCGGCGATCAAGGCCTGCTTGGTGGGGAAGTTGCGGTAGAGCGTGCCCACCCCCACGCCGGCCCGGCGCGCGATCTGCTCCATCTGCACGTCGGCGCCGTCTTCGGAGAAGGCGGCACGGGCGGCGTCGAGCACCCGGGCGCGGTTGCGGGCGGCGTCGCCGCGCATGGGCCGGGGAGCCCCGGCGAGCACCGGGCTGAGCATCTTCCCCCCGGTGGTGTGGGGGTCGGCTGTGGTGGTCATCACGCTGATCCTACCGAATCCGATTGACAACCGGAATCTTGGTTCCGTACTTTCGAAGCATACCGGAAGCGGAATTCGACTTCCACTTCAAACCTCGGGGGGAACGCGCAGATGAGTCGCGCGGAACAAGCAACACCGCACAAGACCCTCGCCCTGGCCTTGCTTGCGGTCACTCAGTTCGTCCTGGTCCTCGACGCGTCAATCGTCAACGTCGCGTTGCCGTCGATCGGCCGGGAGCTCCACTTCAACCAGGACTCGCTGTCCTGGGTCACCAACGCCTACACCCTGACGTTCGGCGGGTTCCTGCTGCTCGGCGGCCGGGTCAGCGACATCCTCGGCAGACGCCGGATGTTCATGGCCGGCCTCGGGCTCTTCGTCGTCGCCTCGTTCGTCGGTGCGCTGGCTCAGGCGCCGGCCATGCTGGTCACCGCCCGGGCCGCTCAGGGCCTCGGCGCAGCGCTGGTCGCACCGGCCGCGCTGTCCCTGCTCATGACCATCTTCCCGGCCGGCGCGGAACGGAACCGCGCGCTCGGTGTCTGGGGCGCGGTCGCCGGCGGCGGCGCTGCCGCGGGCTCGATTCTCGGCGGCGTGCTGACCGAATGGATCGGCTGGGAGGCCGTCCTCTGGGTCAACGTGCCGATCGGCGTCGTGGCGCTCGCTCTGGCACCACGCCTGCTGCCCGCCGCGCGGGACCGGGTCTCCGCTGCCGGTTTCGACGTAATGGGCGCGATCACCGTTACCGGCGGTCTAGCACTCGGCGTCTATGCGCTGGTCGACGGCAACAACGCCGGCTGGCTGTCGGCGCAGACCATCGCCTCCGCCGCGATCGCGATCGCCCTGCTGGCTGCGTTCGTGGTGATCGAATCGCGGGCCAAGCACCCGCTGGTGCCGATGCACATCTTCAAACAGCACACGCTGCGCAGCGCCAACCTGATCGCGCTCCTGGTGACCGGGTCGGTGTTCCCGATGTTCTTCGTGTTGACGCTGTTCATGCAGCAGGTCTGGGGCTACAGCCCGATCAAGGCGGGCTTCGGGCAGCTCCCGTTCGCGATCACGCTGATCGCGTTCGCCGGGTTGACCTCCCGCTGGGTCACCCGGCTCGGGTTCAAGACGCCGCTGCTGATCGGCATGCTGATCACCGCGGGGTCGCTGGTCTGGCTGTCGCTGCTGAGCGTGGGTGGCAGCTACTGGACCGAGCTGCTCGGGCCTTCGCTGCTGGCCGGCGTCGGTGGTGCGCTGATGTTCATCCCGGTCACGCTGGCCGCGACGGCCGGCGCCCGGCGGGACGAGGCCGGGCTCGCGTCCGGTCTGATCAACACCACCCAGCAGGTCGGTGGCTCGATCGGTCTGGCGATCACGGTCGCTATCGCGACCGCTGCCACCACGTCGTCGCTGACCAGCGGCAACGCACCCGGGGTGGCGGCCACCGACGGCTTCCAGGTCGCGCTGCTGGCCGGCGCGGGGCTGGCTGCCCTGGGCGCCATCTTCACTGCCTGGCTGCTGCCCGGCGTGAAGAACCAGCCGGCGCCGATCGACGAAGAGGCCGAGGAGCGCGAGGCGGTCACGGTCTGACGATCGGGGGAGCACGAAGGCCCGGAGGTCTTCGTGTCAGGGGAAATCGAGGGCCCGCACCGGTTCGGTGCGGGCCCTCGTGTCGCCGCGATCAGCCCGGATACTCCGTCAGCGTGCTCGTGCCGAACGAGCCGACGACCGGCGTACCGGCGTCGTTGATCGTGCGTTCGATGCCACCGCTGCCGTCGAGGAAGACGGTGATCATGTTGTGGAAACGCACCCCGGGCCGGTCCGGCACCTCGATGCCGCGCGCCGCCCGGATGTCGACGCCCTGGTTGAAGTAGGAGTAGACGCCCAGCCCCCACGCCTCGTGGCTGCGCACCGACGAACCGACCTTGTAGGACGCCCAACCGCTGCCGGTCGGGCTGTTCCAGGCCGCCTGGCTCGGCGGGTCGTAGGGCATCTCGCTCTGGTAGAAGATCGTCCGACCGCGCTCGCCGTTCCAGATCGTCTGCCACTTCTGGTAGTGCTCGACGAACAGGCCGTACGCCGTGACGTCGTCGCCGTTGACCACCACGCCGGTGTCGCCGGTGTTCTGCGTCCAGCCGACGCCGTTGCCGTGGTCGGCGCGCCACGCCCAGATGTTTTCCAGGATCGTGTCGTCGCTGTTGACCACCAGGCTGGTCGTCGCCCGGCCGACCCAGGGGCCGCCGACCCGGATGAACACGTCCTGCAGCGAGGTCGGGTTGCGCGAGTGGTCGGCCCGGCCGAACCGGGAGCCGACCTCGATCAGCGTGTCGGATTTGCGGGCACCGGCGTCGACCAGCACGCCGGCCACCTTGACGCCGTCGACGTCGGCGATCTTCAGCGCCGCCTCGCCGGTGTCGGGTGCCAGGCTGGGCATGCCCAGGCCGAGCACCACGGTGTTCTTGTGCAGCACCCGCAGCGGCCGGTCGAGGTGGTAGACGCCGGGGGTGAGCAGCAGGTTCTTGCCCAGCGCGAGGGCCAGGTTGATCCGCGCCGCGCTGTCGGTCGGCTTGGCGATGAAGAAGTCGTCGATGTCGATCGACGAACCGGGCTCGCTGCCGTCGGCCCACGTGGTGCCGGCCGTGTCGTGCTGGAGCGCCGGCACGAAGACCCGGTATTCGCCCTTCTCGTCGACGAAGAGATAGGGCTTCTCGCGACTGACCGGGCTGCTGGCCAGCGTCGTGTAGGGCGGGTTGGGGAAGCCGGTCGGCGGGGCGCCGGTGACGCCGGAGAAGACCTGGTTCCACACGCCGTTGGTCCACGCGTCACCGAGTTCGCTGTCCCGCGTCAGCCACTGCTGCTGCGAGCCGTTGATGGTGATGCCGTCCACCTTGGAGTTGGCGATGAAGCCACCGCTGGAGTAGCCCCCGTTGCCCGGCTCCAACCAGAGGATCCCCTTCACGTGTACGCGTCGCATCGGCGACGCCTGCGAGACCGCCCACTGGTTGGACCAGTCGGTCGGCGTCACCGTGAAGTTCTCGGCCGACCGCCAGAAGTTGGTCAGCGCCGAGACGCCGCCCGGCACGTTGGGGTTGACCTGGCCGACCACCCGCACCGCGCCGGTGATGTCGACGTCGGCCGGCGACCGGCCGAGCCCCGACACGGTGGTGTAGTAGCCGAGCCGGGCGTTGACGTCGTAGTGGCCGGGCTTGAAGAGCACCGCGTAGCGGTTGGTGCCCATCTCGTTCTTCTCTTGCTGCGCGAACAGTTCGTCGAACTTGGCCTGCATCTCGGCCGCGGGCGTGCTGGGGTCGTAGACGAAGACGTTCGGACCGAAGTCGGGCGCGCCGCGGTGAGCGGCGGCGCTGCCGGGCATGGCGAACACCCCGGCAGCCGTCAACGTGGCCGCGGTGGTGGCGGCTGCGAGGAGACGGACGGTTCTCATCGACCTGCCTAACGGGGACGGGAGTGAGAGAGCGCTCTCACGGATCGATCCGTTTCTACACGCCGACGAGGGTGTCGCGCTAGGTGCCTAGCGGTCAGATATCGGTGACGACCGGTGGCTGGTTGCCCTGGGCCCACGGCGGCGGGCCTTCGAAGCGCAGCGCGTGCACGTCGAAGAGGACCGCGTGCTGCACGCCGAGTGCCGGGCCGGCCATGCCCGCCATCCAGGTCAGGAACGGGCCGGGCTCGGGGCCCGCGCCGCCCAGGCCCTTGGTGTATTCGTCGTGTGCGGCCAGCGAGGCGATGCCGCGCTGCAGCGGCTCACCGGTGATGTCGACACCGTGGCTGGGCTTCTCGGCGCCGGCGAAGCAGACGTAGCGCACGCCGTTCCACGGCTCCAGGCCCTCGTCTTCGAGCTCCGGGAAGATCCAGCGGTTGCCGGCGTCCCGGGCCGCGTCGAGGGCGGCCAGGCCGACGGCCCGGTGGTCGGCCTGGTTGGTCATGCCGCCGATCATCCGGATCGAGAAAGCGCCGGACAGGATCACCTCGGGCTTGTGCCGGCGGATCGACCGGGTGATGTCGCGGCGCAGCGCGTTGCCGTATTCGACGACGCCGTCGCGGTGGTCGAGGAACTCGACGACCTTGACGCCCACCTCGGCCGCGCCGGCCCGCTCCTCCTGCTCGCGCAGCGGGGCGGCGTCTTCCGGGCGCATCGAGTCGATGCCCGCCTCGCCGCGGGTGGCCAGCAGGTAGGTCACCGTCTTGCCCTGGGAGGTCCACCGGGCGATGGCGGACGCGGTGCCGTATTCGATGTCGTCGGGGTGCGCGACCACAGCCATGGCCCGCTCCCAGTCTTCCGGCAGCGCCGGCAGCAGAACGTCAGTCACGGCCAAACCTTAGACCCGATCCGCGCGCGCGGAAGTCACCCGCGCGACGGTTCGACGCGGATGTGTGTCGACGTCAGGCCCAGGTGGGCCAGCGCCGCTCGCGGGCGCAGCCCTTTGGGAAGGGTCTCGAGGAAACCCCGCCAGATGCCGCGGTCGGTGGCGAGCGCCGCGAGATAGGCGACGCACAGCTCGGCCGTGATGAACAGGCGGCGGCCGTGTGAGGCGCGCATCGACTCGGTGATCCGCCGCTTCTCCTCCTCGGTGAGGCCGGGCCGCCCCGGAATCGCCGCGATGATCCGGTCGACCATGTCGCGCCGGTCATCCAGGAATGCCCGCCAGAAGGCGAGGTCAGCGTCGGCAACCGAGCCGCCGTCGTCGAGCAGGGCGTAGATCCCCTCGGCCAGGCAGTCGCCGAGTTCCTCGGCCCGCGCCCGCTCGGTCGTGCGGAACGGCTCGTAGGGCTCCTGCACCATCCGCCCGGTCACCGCCGTGCGGCTCAGGCCGTCTTCGTCGAGGAGGAAGAACCAGTCTTCGTTGTAGATGTCGGGGAAGAACGTCTTGGTGCGCCCGACCGGCACGACCATCGCGCCACCGCCGACGAATGTCTCCTGCGGAGCGCCGACCGCGCGCAGCGCGTGGCAGACCACCGAGTTGTCGGGGAACCCGTCGTTGCCGAGCCCGACCATGTTGAACCCGTCGAGTAGGCCCGCGGCGGCCCGCATGTCGTCGGGCCGCACCGACCGGATGTCGTCGTCGAGGAAGGCGATCCGGTCCCAGTCGAGCATCTTCGACAGGGCGAGCCCGATGTTGCGTTTCAGGCTGAGGTCGCCCTTGCGGCTGAACCGGGAGTCGGCGAGCAGCGCCGAGGTGGCGAACGCGGGCAGGTTGACCCGATTGGGCACGTCGGTCGCGATCAGATGCACGCCCATCTGCCGGGCCACCCGGTGCGCCGCGTCGGCGCTGGCCCGGATGCTGCACAGCGCGACAACGGGACATTGCAGCTCTCGGCCGAGGGCCAGTGCGAAGCGCAGGTAGGGGATCTGCCGCGCGGTGGGCACGATGATCGCGTCGAGCTTGTGCGTCGCGGGGTGGTGCTCGACCCGGGTCAGCAACTTGGCGTGCGACGGGTGATGCCGCGGCGCCGGCCGGGCCGGTGCGGGCACCGGCTGGGCTGCCAGTTGGATGCTCACGCGGACCACTCGTGCAGGATGTTGTCGGGGATCGTCCAGTCCGGTGTGACCACCTCACCGTTCACCACCCTGACCCGGGCCAGGATGCTGTAGGTCTGGCCCTGGGGGAAGCGCTGCCGAACGTGGTCCGCGTTGCGATCGCGGAAGCGTGTGTCGGTGAGCGCGCGCACCGCGCCGTAGACTCCCCGACCGAACATGCCGTTGCACACGGTGACGGTCCTCAAAGCGTTGTATGGGTTCTGGCCGCGACAGAAATGCGCGACGTCTTCGACCAGGATCCGGCGCCCGCCCTCTTTGCGCAGGGACGGCCGGTGCGACTCGGCCCGGCCTTCCCGCACCTCGAACGCGCCCTCGTCGTCTGCTTCGTCGGTCAGCCGGGTCTGCTGGCGGACCGGCACCCCCAGCGAGTCGAGGACATCGGCGATCAGCTCGTTGAAGTCGACGCCTCCCAGCAGGACCAGGTGGGTAGTGAGGTGGTCACTGGTGACCAACGAAGCGGGCATGAACCAGACGTCGCTCTTCGGGTTCGCCGCCCGAACGTGTCCGTGCAACTCGACCATCGAGTCCAGGTCGGTGTAGCTGTAGAGCGCGACGTAGTCCGGGCTCTCCGGGTCGGTGTAGGCCGGGTCGGCGCGCCGCTCCGCCGGGAGCTCGCCGCAGACGATCGTCACCGGCGCGCCATCGGGGAAATACCAAGGCCCGGCATCGGGCGGCCGGTTGTTCCACTTGTCGGGGATCACCGGTGTACCGCCGCGGTTGACGGCGGCCGCCCGCAGGCTCAGCAGCTCTTCCTCCAGTTGCTGCCGGTGGAGTTCCTCGTCGGGGGTCAGGTCGTTGCGCAGCCCGGCCCGGCCGTCGGAAATGGAGCGCGGGGTGGCGAAGAACCGGGCGTAGGCGGAGAGCCGCTCGGCGGGCGGCGGCTTGGGGCCGACCCGGCTCTCCCACGATGAGATCAACGGGACGCTGACCCCGAGTGCCCGAGCGAGTTGTGGCTGCTTGACCGGCTCGGGCCACTGGTGGAGGCGAAGGTCGCGCAGGCGCAGCGCCAGCGCTGTCGCCGCGTCGTCGTCAGCCATTGCCGTCTCCTTCAGACAACTTCAGCTAATCGCTGAAGTTGGCCGGCAGCGCAGATGGAGCCAAATGAATGCCGCATTCACGCCGATCGGTGCTGTCCGCAGCACGATAACACCTTGATTCAGCTCTATGCTGAAGTTTAAGCTGAAGATCCAACACGTTACTGAATCTTAACGAGAGGAGGTAAACGCGGGAGAAGCGTAGCAGGATCACTTTGGCTGTGACAGCGCGACAAAGAAACGAAGACACCCTCGGCGGCAACCGAGGGTGTCTGCAACGGCAAGCTCCTGCGGTCTGAAGCGAGGAGTCCGCTCATGTCCACGGTAACCGCTCTGTCCAATCTGGCCAAGGACTCGTTAGGGCCGGATCCGGGCCTAGGCACCATCCCCTTCTTCGCCGTCGTCATCGGGCTCGTGATGTTCGCGGCGGTCAAGCTCTTCGGGCAGGTCGGCGAGGCTTTCGTCAACGCCGTGCAACTGCTCCGCATCGCCATTGCCGCCCTCGGCACGGCCACTTTGCTGGTCGCCGCCGTGGTCGTAATGGCCGTCGTGGTGATTCGCGCATAACGCGGATCTGACACGACTTCACCTTTCCCCGGCACCATTGCCATGTGCAGATCCGGCCCGCGTCCGCTGAGGACATGCTCTATCTGGAGCGTGTCCTCGGCATCGAGCGGACGGCCTTCTACCGGCACCGGCTGAAACGCCAAGGGGTCGTGCTCGCCTCCTGGGAGGGCGAGGACCCGACCGGCGCGGTCTATGTGACCTGGGAACCCGCCGACGAAGACATCGTCCGCAAGCACCTGCCCGCGGTTCCCTTCGTGCATCGCCTGCACGTCGTCGACGGCCGCCGCAACAACGGGCACGGCCGGGCGCTGCTGCGGGAGGCGGAAGAACTCGACGAGGTGCGGATGGCCGGCCGGCTCGGCGCCGGCATCGACCTCGACAACGACCGGGTGATCGGCTGGTACGAGCGCCTCGGCTATCGCGAGTGGCCGCACGGGATCGTGGAGACCGTCAAGGAAGAGCATGAACCGGATGGCACCGTACAAATGGCGCCCGATCTGTGCCGGATCTTTGTCAAGGATCTCGATCCGGCCTGAGTGGGTAGGGTCGGCGGGTGCGAATCGGGGTTTTGCTGCTCCCTACCGATCCCTGGCCGGAGAGCGTGGCGTTGGCGCGGCGGATCGAGGAGATGGGCTATGACCATCTCTGGACCTACGACCACCTGTCCTGGCGGCGCTATCGCGACCGGCCGTGGCACGCCGCCATCCCGTGGCTGACCGGCATCGCGGCCAGGACGTCGCGGATCCGGCTCGGCACGATGGTGTCGTCGCCCAACTTCCGCCACCCGGTGACGCTGGCCAAGGAGGCGATGACCCTCGACCACGTCAGCGACGGGCGGCTGACCCTCGGCATCGGCGCGGGCGGCATCGGCTTCGACGCGACCGTGCTGGGCGGGTCGGTGCTCTCGCCCGGCGAGCGGGCGCGCCGCCTCGACGAGTTCGTCGGCGCCGTCGACACGCTGCTGCGCGAGCCGTCGGCCTCGCATTCGGGCGAGTTCTACACCGTCGACGACGCGCGCATGCTGCCCGGCTGCGTCCAGCGGCCCCGGCTGCCGCTGGCGGTCGCCGCCGGCGGGAAGCAGACCATGAAGACCGTCATCCGGTACGCCGACGCGTGGATCACCGAAGGCGACCCGGAGCGGATCCGGGTGAACGCCGACCGGCTGGACGAGTCGGGACGGACGATCGACCGGATCCTGCTCGCCGACAACGGCGAGGACCGGCCGCTCGCCAGCGTCGACGCGTTCATCGACCTGGTCGGCCGCTATCGGGAACTCGGCTTCACCGACCTGGTCTTCCACCACCCGCGGCCGGACGACCCGGTCTGGACCGACAACCCCGCGATGGTGGAGAAGATCGCCACCGAGGCGCTGCCGAAGCTCCGCTAGTCGGTCTCGACCTCTTCCAGGCGGCCGGTGGCGACGTCGAAGACGAAGCCGCGCACGTCGTCGCGGTGCGGCAACCACGGGCAACCGCGCACCACGGAGATCGACTTGCGGACCGTCAGCCGGATGTCGCTGAAGCCCGGCACGCTCCACTCCGGCGCGACGCCGGTGTCGGCCGTCAGCCGCCGGCGGAACGCGTCGTCGTCGAAGCCTTCCATCCCGCACTCGGTGTGGTGGATCACCACGACCTCGCGGGTGCCCAGGGAGTGCTGGCTGACCGCTAGCGAGCGGAGCACGTCTTCGGTCGGCAGCCCGCCCGCGTTGCGGATCAGGTGGGCGTCGCCGATCTGCAGGCCGAGGGCGCCGAACAGGTCCAACCGCGAGTCCATGCAGGCGACGACCGCGAGCCTTAGCTTGGGCCGTTGCGGTCGGGCGCCTTCGAACCGGGCGGAGTAGGCCTCATTGGCATGCAGGAGGTGGTCGATCGCGGACACAGGTGGAGTACAACATCCCTTCGAGCGCAGGGTCGACAACTTCCCGCAGTTTTGCCGCACAAGTCACGACCAAAGGCCCCAACCGGGCAGGCACCCCGGTTGGGGTTTCGTTGTCTAATCGACCGGCTTGCCGTTGGCGGTGAGGGTCACGTCGATGTTGCCGCGGGTGGCGTTCGAGTAGGGGCAGATGCTGTGCGCCGTGCGTACCAGATCGATGGCCTGCGTCTCGTCGCTGATCGAGGGGAGCGCCACGTCGAGTTCGACGGCCAGCGTGAAGCCGCCGGTGCCGGTGGGCAGCAGGCTGACCTTGGCGTCGATCTCGACGTCGTCGGCCTCGATCTTCGACCGGCGGGCCGCGCCGGCCAGCGCCGACTCGAAGCACGCGGCGTAGCCGACGGCGAACAGCTGCTCGGGGTTGGTGCCGCCGCCCTCGCCGCCCATCTCCACCGGCAGGCGGAGGTCGACCTCCAGGGCGCCGTCGGAGGTGCGACCGTGGCCGTGCGCGCGACCGCCGGCCACGTGCGCGTCGGCGGTGTAAAGAATCTTCGCCATACCGCCAAATTAGCGCGTGCCGCGCGGTCGGCGGGTTGCCCGGCGGAGCTGGAAGATCCGGGCCGCGAACGGGACCGAACAGATCAGCGCGCCACCGATGGCGGCCAGCAACAGGGCGACACCGAGCGGCATCGTGAAGTCGGCGGTCAGGAAGTGGATGCGCACGCTGTCGAGGTTCTGCAGCACGAAGACCAGGAGGAAGGCGAGCAGGATCACGCCGACCAGCAGGATGATCCACGAGATGCCGATCTTGGTGTGGCGCTTCTCGTCGGGCAGTGTGCCCTTGGTGGAAACGGACCGGCTCATGCGACCCACCTCATCCCATAACTACTTCTACCGTAGTCGCCCGTATCCGAAAAATCCGCATACAGGGGATGAGGGTTAGGACAATCGACCCTCATTGCCGCCTGCGCACGCCGACGCCACCGTCGCGTAGGCCGGCACCTGCTTGAGCAGGCCGACGACCCCGAGTAGCCGGCTCATGAACGGCGACGGCGCGGCGAGCGCGAGATAGCCGCCCTCGGCCGCGCACCGGCGGTGGGCGTCTAGGAAGGTGGACAGGCCCATCGAGTCGCAGAAGCCGAGCAGGGCCAGGTCGATGACGATGCGGCGGGTAGGGCGGTCGAGGAGTTCCTCGATCGCCGCCGCGAGCTCCGCCGCGGTGTCGACGCCGAGCTCACCGGCCAGCTTCACGACCGTCGCCCCGCCAGCCGGTGCCTCGGCGATTGAGATGCGCACGAGAATCCCCATTCTCGTCTTCCGTCAAACCGTAACTTCGCTCTAGGTCATACAACGGACAAGGAGTGCGTGTCTCGGATCACCATCAAATACCTCTGTCACGGAGGTAATTTGTGGAGATGACCGACGTCACTCACAGCGCGGAGGTAGTGGGCGAGTTGATGTCCATCACGGCTGCCTTACGCCGCCTCTCGCGGCGTCGCACGGCCGAAGCCGTCGCCGTGCCGCCGCTGCCCGAGGCGCAGCGGGAGCTGCTGTTCGTGGTCGCCAACCAGCCCGGCATCGGGATCGCCGGCGCCGCCCAGGCGCTCGACCTCGCCGGCAACTCGGTCAGCACCCTGGTCAACGCGCTGGTCGACCAGGGCCTGTTGCGGCGCGAGCCCGACCCGGCCGACCGGCGCGCCGCCCGCCTCACGCTGACCACTAAGGCACAGGAGCGGATGGCCGCCTGGCGGGCGGCCCGGGCCGCGCTGATCGGCCAGGCGCTCGACCGGGCCGCGCCCGAGGACCGGGCCGCCATCGCCGCCGCGCTGCCGGCCCTGCGCCGCCTGCTCGACCAGGTACGCACGGACGTGCTCGACACCGGGAGGGACCTATGACCGACGCGGCCGTCGACGTGCGCGACCTGCACTACAAGTTCGGCGAGACCAAGGCGGTCGACGGCGTCGACCTGACGGTCGAGCGGGGCGAGATCTTCGGCCTGCTCGGGCCCAACGGCGCCGGGAAGACCACCACCATCCGGGCGATCACCGCGCTGCTGCCCGTACCCGCTGATGTCATCTCGGTCTTCGGTCTCGACGTCGCGAAGCGGCGGATGTCGGTGCGCCGGCTGATCGGCTACGTCCCGCAGCAACTCTCCGCCGACGGCTCGCTCTCCGGACTGGAGAACGTGTCGCTGTTCGCGCGCCTGTTCGACGTGCCGCGCCGGCAGCGCAAGGCCAGGGTCAGCGAGTCGCTGGAGATGATGGGGCTGACCGACGCGGCCGGGCGGCTGGCCAAGACCTACTCGGGCGGCATGATCCGCCGGCTGGAGCTGGCCCAGGCGCTGGTCAGCTCGCCGCAGTTGCTGATCCTCGACGAGCCGACGATCGGCCTCGACCCGATCGCCCGGGGCAGCGTCTGGGACCGGATCGCCGCCGTCCGGGCCGAGACGGGCATGACCGTGCTGCTGACCACGCACTACATGGAAGAGGCCGAGCAGTCCTGCGACCGGGTCGGGCTGATGCACCGTGGCCGGCTCGGCAAGCTCGGCACACCGCGCGAGCTGATCGACGAGCTCGACGACCCGGAAGCCACGCTCGAAGACGTCTTCCGGGCTTACTCCGGCGGTTCGCTCGAAGAAGAACAGAAGGGACTGCGCGATGTCCGTGCCACTCGCCGCACCGCTGGCCGGCTCGGTTGACCTTGACCGGCGGATGAGCCCGCGGCTGATCCTGTCGCGGGTGGTCGCGCTGTGCGTCGTCGAGCTGCAGAAGCTCTCGCACGACCGCAGCGAGCTGGTCACCCGGGCCGTGCAGCCGGCGCTCTGGCTGGTCATCTTCGGCGTCACGTTCACCAAGCTGCACGCCATCCCGACCGGCGGAGTGCCGTACCTCGACTTCCTCGCGCCCGGCGTGCTGGCCCAGTCCGCGCTGTTCGTGTCGATCTTCTACGGCATCCAGATCATCTGGGAGCGCGACGCCGGCGTGCTGGCCAAGCTGATGGTCACCCCGACGCCACGGGCCGCGCTGGTCACCGGGAAGGCGTTCGCGGCCGGCGTACGCGGCCTGGCCCAGGCGGTCGTCGTGTACGCGATAGCGGAACTGCTCGGCGTGCGCTTCACCGTCAACCCGCTGCGGCTGCTCGGAGTGATCGTCGTGGTGCTGCTCGGCGCCGCGTTCTTCTGCTGCCTGTCGGTGACCATCGCCGGGCTGGTGCTGTCGCGGGACCGGATGATGGGCATCGGCCAGGCCATCATGATGCCGCTGTTCTTCGCCTCGAACGCGCTCTATCCGGTGTCGCTGATGCCCGGTTGGCTCCAGGTGGTCAACCACGTCAACCCGTTGAGCTACCAGGTCGAAGCGCTGCGTGGGCTGCTGATCGGCACGCCTGCCCGGCTGCCGCTGGACTTCGGCGTGCTGATCGTGGCGACCGCCGTGGGCATCGCGGCAGCATCCGGACTTTTGGCGCGTCTGGCGCGATAGCCGGCTCACACTCTGGGACTGCCGGCGGCCTTACGCACCCCTGTCCGGGTATTCTCGACGGTCGCTCCCGTGATCGGGAAACTGCCCGTGGGGGGCGGTCAGGCGACCGGAGGAGATACGGCGATGAGCGACGTGCGGAGCCGGGAACAAGCCCTTCGAGAAGCCCTCGACAGCCGGATCGTCGTGCTCGACGGTGCCTGGGGCACCATGCTGCAGGAAGAGAACCTGACGCCGGCCGACTACCGCGGCGACCTGTTCACGGAGCACACGCACGACGTCACCGGCGACCCCGACGTGCTCAACCTGACCCGGCCGGATCTGATCCTCGACGTGCACCGGCGTTACCTCGCCGCGGGCGCCGACATCACCACCACCAACACGTTCACGGCGACCAGCATCGGCCAGGCCGACTACGGCCTGGAGGGCCACGTCCGCGAGATGAACCTGGCCGGCGCGCGGCTGGCCCGGCAGGCGGCCGACGAGGCCGGCGGCCGGTTCGTCGCCGGTTCGGTCGGCCCGCTCAACGTGACGCTCTCGCTGTCGCCGAAGGTCGACGATCCGGCCTACCGGGCCGTGGTCTTCGACCAGGTCAAGGCCGCCTACGTCGAGCAGCTCGCGGCGCTCGCCGAGGGCGGCGTCGACCTGTTCCTGATCGAGACGATCTTCGACACGCTCAACGCCAAGGCGGCCATCACCGCGGCCCGCGAGGTGGCCCCGGACGTTCCCTTGTGGATTTCGTTGTTCGTCGACCAGAGCTCGCGGACGCTGTCCGGCCAGACGGTCGAGGCGTTCTGGAACTCGATCGCACACGCGCAGCCGTTGGTGGTCGGCGCCAACTGCTCGCTCGGCGCACACCAACTTCGCCCCTACGTCGCCGAGCTGTCGCGGGTGGCGGGCACCTACGTGAGCACCCACCCCAACGCCGGCCTGCCCAACGCGTTCGGCGGCTACGACGAGGCGCCCGAGGTGACCGCCTCGGAGCTGGCCGAGTTCGCCAGCGCCGGGCTGGTCAACATCGTGGGCGGCTGCTGCGGCACGACGCCGGCCCACATCGAGCAGATCGCCGCGGCCGTCCGGGGCGTCGAGCGGCGGGTCGTGCCGGCCCCGGCGAAGCGCACCCGGTTCAGTGGCCTGGAGCCGTTCGAGATCGGGCCCGACACCGGCTTCGTGATCATCGGCGAGCGCACCAACGTCACCGGCTCGGCCAAGTTCCGCCGGCTGATCGAGGGCGACGACCACCAGGGCGCCGTCGCGGTGGCGCTCGACCAGGTGCGCGGCGGCGCCAACCTGCTCGACGTCAACATGGATGCCGACCTGCTCGACGGCGCCAAGGCGATGACCACGTTCCTCAACCTGATCGCGACCGAGCCCGAGGTGGCCCGTCTGCCGATCATGGTCGACAGCTCGCGCTGGGAGGTGATCGAGGCCGGCCTCAAGTGCGTGCAGGGCAAGGGCGTGGTCAACTCGATCAGCCTCAAGGAGGGCGAGGAGGAGTTCCTCCGGCACGCCCGCCGCATCCGCGACTACGGCGCCGGTGTCGTCGTGATGGCCTTCGACGAGCAGGGCCAGGCCGACACGGCCGACCGCAAGGTCGAGATCTGCGGCCGGGCGTACGACCTGCTGACGCAGGAAGTGGGCTTCCCGCCGGAAGACATCGTCTTCGACCCCAACGTGCTGGCCGTCGCCACCGGCATCGACGAGCACAACGACTACGCCAAGGCGTTCATCGAGGCGCTGCCCCGGATCAAGGAGCGCTGCCCGGGCGCGCACACCAGCGGCGGCATCTCCAACCTGTCGTTCTCGTTCCGCGGCAACGACGTCGTCCGCGAGGCGATGCACTCGGCGTTCCTGTTCCACGCCGTGCGCGCCGGCCTCGACATGGGCATCGTCAACGCCGGCCAGCTCGCCGTCTACCAGGACATCCCGGCCGACCTGCTGGAGCTGGTCGAAGACGTCATCTTCAACCGCCGGCCCGACGCCACCGACCGGCTGGTCACGTTCGCCGCGACGGTCACCGGCTCGGGCACCAAGCGCGTCATCGACCTGTCCTGGCGCGAGGCCCCGGTCGAAGACCGGCTGGCCCACGCGCTGGTGCACGGCATCGTCGACTTCATCGAGGTCGACACCGAAGAGGCCCGGCGCCAGGCGGCCCGCTCCCTCGACGTGATCGAGGGTCCGCTGATGAGCGGCATGAAGGTCGTCGGCGACCTGTTCGGTGCCGGCAAGATGTTCCTGCCCCAGGTGGTGAAGAGCGCCCGGGCGATGAAGCGCGCGGTCGCCTACCTCGAGCCCTATCTGCAGGCCGAGAAGCTGGCCCTGGTCGACCCGGCCGCCGAGGAGGAGTCGTCCGCGGGCAAGGGTCGGGGCACGGTCGTGATGGCCACCGTCAAGGGCGACGTGCACGACATCGGCAAGAACATCGTCGGCGTGGTGCTCGGCTGCAACAACTACGACGTCATCGACCTCGGCGTGATGGTGCCGGCGACGACGATCCTCGACACCGCCGAGGCGGTCGGCGCCGACGTGATCGGCCTGTCCGGCCTGATCACCCCGTCCCTCGACGAGATGGTCAGTGTGGCCAAGGAGATGGAGCGGCGCGGCATCAAGCTGCCGCTGCTGGTCGGCGGCGCGACCACCTCGCGCCAGCACACGGCCGTGCGGATCGCGCCCGCCTACACCGGTTCGACCGTGCACGTGCAGGACGCGTCGCGGGTGGCCGCGGTGCTGACCGGGTTGCTCGACCCCGAGCGGGTGGAAGCGTTCGACGCGGCCAACCGGGTCGAGCAGAAGCGCCTGCGCGACCAGCACGCCGACCGGGAGAAGCGGCCGCTGGTGCCGATCGGCACGGCGCGGACCCACCGCGAGGTGGTCTCCTTCGACGAGCTGCCGGTGCCGGCGTTCACCGGGCTGCGCGAGGTGACGCCCGACCTGCGCGCGCTGCGCGAGATGATCGACTGGCGGTTCTTCTTCATCGCCTGGGAGCTCAAGGGCAGCTACCCGGCGATCCTCGACGAACCGGTGGCCCGCGAGCTGTTCGACGAGGCCCAGTCGCTGCTCGACCGGATCGAGGCCGAGA
The DNA here is from genome assembly GCF_040676615.1 of Asanoa sp. NPDC049573. Taxonomy (NCBI): domain Bacteria; kingdom Bacillati; phylum Actinomycetota; class Actinomycetes; order Micromonosporales; family Micromonosporaceae; genus Asanoa; species Asanoa sp. NPDC049573. The sequence goes on along the minus strand of NZ_JBFAPI010000017.1, from coordinate 64,421 downwards.
AGCTGCTGCAGGCGCGCGGCGTCTACGGCTTCTGGCCGGCGCACAGCGAGGGCGACGACATCGTGTTCGACGACGGCCCGCGCTTCCCGATGCTGCGGCAGCAGCGCCAGGACTCGCGGCCGGCGCGCTGCCTGGCCGACTACGTCGCGCCCGAGGGCGACCACCTGGGCGCGTTCGCGGTCTCGATCCAGGGCGCCGAGGAACTGGCCGCCGAATACGAGGCACAGGGCGACGACTACAAGGCCATCATGGTCAAGTCGCTGGCCGACCGGTTGGCCGAGGCGTTCGCCGAGTGGGTGCACCTCAAGGCCCGCCGCGAGTGGTACGAGCCCGACGCCGACCCCGACCTCGACGACCTGCACCACGAGCGGTTCCGCGGCATCCGGCCGGCGTTCGGCTATCCCGCCAGCCCCGACCACAGCCAGAAGGGCCCGCTCTTCGACCTGCTCCAGGCCGAGTCGATCGGCATGAAGCTGACCGAGAACTTCGCGATGACCCCGGCGGCGAGCGTGAGCGCGCTGTTCTTCGCACACCCCGACGCCCGCTACTTCGCGGTCGGCCGGATCGGCGAAGACCAGGTCCGCGAATACGCGCAGCGGGCGGGCATCCCGGTCGCCGATGCCGAACGCATCCTGCGCCCCAACCTGGGCTACGAGCCGAAGGAGCGCTGACCGTGCCGGAGCGGATGGTGAAGGTCGACGACGCCACGCTCTGCGTCGAGACGTTCGGTGACCCGGCTGACCCGGCGATCCTGCTGCTCGGCGGCGCGGCCAGCGCGATGGACTTCTGGGACACCGAGTTCTGCCGCGCGCTGGCCGACGCCGGCCGGCACGTGGTCCGCTACGACAACCGCGACACCGGCCGGTCGACGAACTATCCGGCCGGCGAGCCCGGCTACACCGGGACGACGCTGGTGACCGACGCGCTGGGCCTGCTCGACGCGCTCGGCATCGCGCGCGCCCACCTGGTCGGCGTCTCGATGGGTGGCGGCATCGCGCAGCAGATCGGCATCGAGCACCCCGGCCGGGTCGCGTCGCTGACGCTGATCGAGACGAGCCCGGCACCGGCTCGGCCCGACGGCGCCGACCCGCTGCCGCCGCCGGAAGCGCGGATCCGGGCACTGTTCGGCGATCCCGAGCCGGCACCCGACTGGACCGACCGCTCGGCCGCGATCGACCGGGTCGTGCGCGACCTGGCGACGTTCGGCGGCTCGGTGACCCTCGACGACGCGCGCGCCCGCGCGTTGGCCACTCGGGTCTACGACCGGACGATCGACTTCGCGGCCAGCCAGACCAACCACTGGATCCTCGAGGGCGGCCCCGGCGTGCGGGGCGGGCTCGGTGACATCACCGCGCCGACGCTGGTGCTGCACGGCACCGAAGACCCGTTCTTCCCGCTCGGGCACGGCGAGGCGCTGGCCCGCGAGATCCCCGGCGCCCGGTTCGTGCCGCTGCCCGGCGTCGGCCACGAATACCCGCCACCGCAGGTCTGGCCGATCGTCGTGCCGGCCATCATCGCAGTGACAGGCGTAGACGGCGTAACGTGATCATCGCTCGCCAGCCGTGCCTTTGTCGGCGTGTCGCACGGCTGGCGGGCCCCGAATCGCGAGGTCTGAAACCCGCCAGCTTCGCCGCTGCCGACGCCGAAGACTGTACGCATGAGCTTTCGGATTCACGCGATCCCCAGTGAGATCCTGACCGGCGTCCGCGACAGCGGGCGCGACGTCTCCGGTCACCCGGTCCCGGTCGTCCGCGCCGGCGGTGGCGAGCCGCTGCGCTGCTGCCTGCGTGATGCGGCGGAGGGCGAAGAGCTGATCCTTTTCGGGTACGAGCCAGCGCTGCCGGCCAGCCCGTACCGCGAGATCGGTGCGGTTTTCGCGCACGCCACCGCCTGCCCGTCGGCTCCGGCGGAGGGCTACCCGGCCGAATGGCGGGGCCGCAAGCAAGTGCTGCGGGCCTACGACCAGCGCGGTTGGATCCACCCGTCGACCCGGGTGCACGACGGCAGCGACCCGGAGGCGGAGATCGCCGCGATCCTGGCGGACCCCGACGTCGTGCAGATCCACAGCCGGAACGTGGCCTACGGCTGCTTCATGTTCGCGATCACCCGCGACTGATCTCCCGGGTGGCCCGGGTCACCGCAGGACCCCTTGGACTCACCGCGCCGGCGGCGTTAACTGGAGAGTCAACCGTCACGCCATGTGACGCCGGGAGGACATTCGGTGTCGGATTCCCAGTCGTTGGGCTCTCTCATCCGGGGCGACCGCGCGATGCGGTGGGCAACCGGTGCGGGCGCAGGCTGGCTGGTGATCTTCATCGTGCTGCTGGTGATCGCGCAGGCGCACTCCTCGACGGCCCTGGTCGACCTTCCCTATCTGCTGCCCATCGTGGCGGCCGTCGGCCTGTCCGTCGCCGCTGCGGTGGTCACCGGTGGCCGGACCCGGATCGCCTGGACGCTGCTCGCGACGTCGAACGCCCTGTGGCTGGCCGGCGAGGTGATCTGGGTCTACTACACCTACGTGCTCCAGCGGGGGCCGCCGGCCGTCTCCAGCGCCGACTTCTTCTACCTGGCGTCGTATGTCTTCGCGATCCCGGCGATCCTGGTCGGCATCGGCAGCACCGGGCACCTGCGGCACATCCGTGGGCTGCTCGACGCCGGCCTGCTCGCCCTCGGGCTGGGCACGATCGGCTGGCAGGTCGCGATCTCACCGTCGCTGCCGGAGGCGCCGCGGCTGGCGGACTTCGTGGCGTTCGCGTACCCGCTCTTCGGTGTGGCCATCGTCACCACGCTCGCGGCCGTCGGGCTCGCCGGGCGGCACCGGCTGCCGGCCTGGGGCGTGCTGGTCGGCGCCGCGTTCGCGGTGGCCGGCGTGACTGACGCGGTGTACGCGTACTCGATCGCCGCCCAGGACACCGCCAGCAACTGGATCAACATCGGCTGGCAGGTCGAGGCGGTGTTGTTCGGCCTGGCCGCCGTCGCCGCGATCCGCAAGCCGGCCCCGGTCGAACGGGAGCGGGCCAGGTCTCGCGACCTCACCGCGGCGCCGCTGGTGATCGCCGGCCTCGCCGCCACCGGGTTGATCCTGGCCGACCGCCTCGACGAAGGGCCGCTCACCGCGAGCACGCTGGCCATACTGCTGGCCCTGTTCGTCGGCCTGCTCGTCCGCCAGTTGTTGATCATCCGGGACCGCACCCGGCTGGCCACCCAGTTGCGGGCCGCGCTGCGCGAACAGGAGCGCCTGGCCATCACCGACGGCCTGACCGGCGTCTACAACCGCCGCTTCTTCCAGGAGATGTTGCGGATAGAGGCCGAGCGGGGCGAGCGCGCGCAGACACCGCTCAGCCTCGTCCTGATCGACCTCGACGAGTTCAAGAAGGTCAACGACGGGTACGGCCACCCGGCCGGCGACGTGGTGCTGGCCCAGATCGCGGCGCGGATCCGCGGCGGGCTGCGCAGCACCGACGTGGTCGCGCGCTACGGCGGTGAGGAGTTCGTCTGCCTGTTGCCCGGGGCCGGCGAGGAGGTGGCGGTCGAGATCGCCGAGCAGATCCGCCAGTCGATCGGGCGCGACGCGGTCGCCGTGGGCGGCGGCCGGAGCGTCTGCCTGACCTCGTCGCTGGGCGTGGCCACGGCCGGCATCCGCGGCACCCGGCCGTTGACCGAACCGGACGCCCTGGTCAACGACGCCGACGCCGCGCTCTACCGGGCCAAGGCCAACGGCCGCAACCAGGTCGTGGCGGTCGGCATGCTGGCCGACCCGATCGACACCGACCCCGACCTGCCGCCCGGGCTGGTCTGGCTGGCCGACCAGATCGACGCGAAGATCAGCGCCCACGAACACAGCACGGCGGTGTCCCGCTGGTCGCTGCTCGTGGGGGAGCGGCTGGGCGTCGATGTCGCCACGCTGCGCCGGGTCGGTGCCGCCGGCCGCCTGCACGACGTCGGCAAGCTCAGCGTCGCGGATTCCGTGCTGCGCAAGGCGCTCCCGCTGACCGCGGCGGAATGGGAGCAGTTGCGCCGGCATCCGGCCGAGAGTGCCCGCCTGCTGACCGAACTCGGCCAGCGTCCGGACCTGGCGACGGTGGCGGCGGCGCATCACGAACGCTTCGACGGCAGGGGCTATCCGCTGGGCCTGGCCGGCGCGCAGATTCCCGTCGAGGCGCGCATCGTCGCGGTGACCGACGCTTGGGCGGCGATGCTGGCCGACCGGCCGTATGCGCCGGCCCGCACCGTGGCCGGAGCCCGCGAGCAGATCGAACAGGGTCGCGGTGCGCAGTTCGACCCCGTCGTGGCTGACGCGTTTTTGGCCCTGGTAGACGAGGGACTGATCGGTGGACCGGCGGCCCGGGCCGTCCCGAGTCCTATGTAAACCGGTTGGCTGCCACTCGTGGTGCCGTCGACCATGGAGTGCATGCTTCGACCTGAGGTCCTCGACTATTACCGGCGCGGCGGCGAACGCACCCGGCTGGCTGCCGGCCCCGGCCGGCTCGAGTTCCTGCGCACCTGGGACGTGTTGACCCGGGCCCTGCCCGCGGCCCCCGCGTCGGTGCTCGACGTCGGCGGTGCGACCGGGGTCTACGCCGGCCCGCTGGCCGCTGCCGGCTATCGGGTGCGGGTGATCGACCCGGTCCCGGCGCACGTGGCGGATGCCGCAGCACTGCCCGGCGTGACCGCCACGGTCGGCGACGCGCGGTCATTGCCGGCCGCCGACGGCGAGGCCGACGCGGTGCTGCTGTTCGGGCCGCTCTACCACTTGTTGGAGCGGGCCGACCGGGTCACGGCGTGGCGGGAGGCGGCCCGGGTCGTGCGCCCGGGCGGCGTGGTCGTCGGCGCGACCATCAACCGGTTCGCGTCGTTGTTCGACGGCTTCGTCAAGGACTATTACCTCGACCCGCGCTTCCAGCCGGTGGTCGAGGGCGCCCTGTCGCACGGCGTGCATCGCAGCGACACCTGGTTCACCAGCGCCTATTTCCACCACCCGGACGAGCCGGCGGCCGAGGCGAGCGAAGCCGGGCTCGAGGTGCGGCGCCGGGTGCCGGTCGAGAGTCCGTTGTGGATGATCGGCGAGCGGCTCGACGAGATCCTGGCCAGCCCGGAGCGCACCGAGTTCATGCTGGCGATGCTGCGCCGGGTGGAGGAGGAGCCGAGCCTGCTGGGTGCCAGCAGCCACGTGCTCACGATCGCGTCGCCGCCAGCAGGTGCAGCCGGCGACGCATGAGCGCCCGGCGGCTCGGGTCGGCCCGGCGCAGAAACCACGGCCAGTCCAGTAGGAGCAGCCGGATCTCGGCCGTGTTGGTGGCGCGGATCAGCGTCTCGTCGTGCGCGAGGCCGCGCGCGGCGGCGTAGGTGGCCAGCATCGCTTCACGCGGTGGGTCCGCGCCGTCGGCCTCGGCGCGCTGCCAGAGCAGAGCCAGGTCTTCGGGGCCCTGGCCGACCCCGACCTCCTGCCAGTCGGTCCAGACCAGGCCGCCGTCGCCGGCGCGCAGCAGATTGCCGGCGTGCAGATCGCCGTGCAGGAGGCAGGTCGGCAGCTTGTCGTCGACGACCAGGTCGAGCAGCGCCAACTCGGTCGCGCTCCAGAACGCCCTGGCGATCTGATCCGGCTGCCTGGCGACCGGCTGCTTGAGCCACCGAGGACTGTGGTCGAGCGGCATGGCGTGCAGGGTCCCCAGTTGGCGGGCGACCTCGTGCCATTGCCCAGTCGGCCAGTCGTTCGGCGGCGGCAGCGGTTCGAGCGCTTCGAGCAGCAGGCAGGTGTCGTCGGCCGCCACCAACCGCGGCGTGCGGACCGGCAACCGGGCGGCCGCGCGGTAAAGGGCGACCTCGCGGGGTGTCGTCGTCTTGAGGACCAGCCGCTCGCCGTCGTGGAAGTGGAGCAGGGCGACGCGCGAGCCGGACGCGGAGCCGGCGAGCGACTCGGTGGAACGCACCGAGCTCGGGTCCCGCCCGAGCCTGAGCAGGCACTCGTCGTCGGTCATCGGCCGACAAGCGGGCTGCGGTTGGGTTCTGCCATTGCGCCAGCCTAATTTGACGTCCGTCAGAACGAGATCAGCGTTACAGGGATACCGGTCGGGCAGCGAAGTACGGTGAGAATGTGCCGACGAAAGACGTGATCACGAGCGCCGACCTTGCCGATCTCCGCCGCTCAGCACTCGCGACGGCCGACCCGCTCGGCATCGCCGCCGATCTGGCCGACGCGGTCGACCATGATCGACTCGCCTCGCCCGAAGACGCCGGCGACGCGCTGAGCCTGGCCGCGGAGATCGCCGAGGTCCGCAACCGGCTGGACGCGGCGCTCCGATACGCCGACCGGGCCGTGGCTGCCTTCCCGTCGCCTACCGACCCGGGCGCCGGCTTCGCCACGGCGCTGCGCGCCCGCATCATGTTCAAGCTCGGCGACCGCGACGACGAGGCGCTGGCGGCGGTCACCGCGCTGCGCCCGCTGCTGACCGAGCAGCCCGACGCGCCGGCCTACGTGAGCGCGGCGCTCGAGGCCGGCGGCCGCACGGCGGTCGCCGAGGAGTGGCTCAGCGAGGCGGTTGACACCCTGCTCGGTGCCCGCACGACCGCCGACGTCGGCCCGGCCGAGGCCCCCGGCGTCGCGTTCTTCCTGCTCCAGCAGCGGCACCGGGTGCGCCGCGATCTCAACCTGCCGCACGACCGGCAGGACGACCTGGCCGACCGGCTGGAGGCGCAGCTCACCCGCGGCACCGAGTCCGACGAGCCCGACCTGCTGTTCTTCCCGAAGGCCGAGTTCGACCGCCTCGACACGCTGACCGACACGTTCGGTCCGGACTATGACGCGCACCGGGCCCGGTTGGAGAAGGCGTTGGTCCGGCTGGCCGAGGGCGGCGGTGCGACGTTGAGCGTGCTGCGGGCTTCCGTGGCCGGCCTGACCGGCTATGCCAACCGCAACGACGGCGATCCATCCGCCCCCAACATCCGGCGGCGCTATGCCGAGGAACTCGACGCCCAGCCGGGCGCGCACATCTCGTGGCCGCCGGAGCGCAACGGCGCGTGCTGGTGCGGTTCGGGCCTCAAATACAAGAAGTGCTGCCTGCCGCGCTCCCGGAGCTGACCCGGTTTCCACTGTTTTGCCCTTGGCGGGCCGTGTAGCCGGCGGCGCTCTGGTCTGATTCGCGGCGTGAAGCGTGCGTGGCTCGCGTCCGTCGGCGTTGCCGTCGCCCTGTTGGCCGGCGGGTGCGGCCCTGCGCCGGCCAGGTTCGTTCCACCGCCGGGACCGGCGAGTGGGTCCCCGCATTCGCCTGGCGACACGGGCTCGACCAACGCCGAGGCTCGGCCCACGGCCGTGCCGACGCCGGGTCCCGAGGTGCTGCCGGGCGCCACTCGACGCGGCCGGCGCCCACCGGTCGTCAACCACGGCCCGCGTACCGGCAACCTGGTGGCATTGACCTTCGACGCCGACCTCACCGTCTCGATGGGATCGGCACTCGACTCGGGCCGGGTGAAGTCCTACGCGAACCTACGCGTTCTCGACCGGTTGGAGCGCGGCCAGGTCCCCGCGACGTTCTTCCTGACCGGCATGTGGGTCGAGCGCTATCCCGACGTGACGCGCCGGATAGCCGCGAACGATCGCTTCGAACTGGCGAACCACACCTACAACCACGACGCGTTCGTCGACGACTGCTATGGGCTGCCCCGGTTGCGCCGCGACCACATGACGTCCGATGTGGACAAGACTTTCGACATCATCCAGGCGTACGGCGGCCATCAGACCCGGTTCTTCCGCTTCCCCGGCCTGTGCCACGACGCGGCCGCCCTGAACGCCCTGGCTCCACTGGGCGTGACCGTCGTCGACGGCGACGTGGTGAGCGGAGACCCGTTCGCGACCAGGTGGCAACCGATCGTGAAGGCGGTCCTGACCAAGGTGCGTCCCGGCTCGGTCATCATCCTGCACGTGACGCAGGCCAACGCCCGGATGACCGACGAAGCCCTCCCACACATCCTGGCCGGCCTGCGCGAGCGCGACCTGCGACCCGCGTTGCTATCGGAGGTCCTCGGATGAGCGTTGGCCCGGGGCCCGGAACGCCTGGATCGTGAGCGCCGCGAAGCGTCGGGAGGCTGCGAGCCGCGCTGCCGGTGTGGCTGCGCGGATGCCGCCATTGGCCATGATCATGAGAGTCAGGTCGGCCACGGTGACGTCGGGGCGCAGGCGGCCGGTGTCCTTGGCCCGGCGGACCAGTTCTGCCGCCGAGGTCAGCGACGACGTGCGCATCGCGGCGAAGTCGACCGCCCGCGGGAAGGTGGACTTGAAAGCGGCGGTGAAGCCGAGGTCGCGGGCTTGCAGGTCGCACAGCTTCTCCACCACCTGGCACAGGCCCCGCCAGGGATCGGGGTCGGCCAGGCCGTCGTCCATGGTGGACCGCCAGGCGTGAGCCCGCTCGGTGAACGCCTCGGCCAGCAGCGTCTGCTTCGTCGCGAAGTGGCGGTAGACGGTCGCCGGCCCGACCTCGGCGCGGCGGGCGATCTCGCGGATCGGCACGTCCAGCCGATCGGCGACGAAGACCGTGCGGGCCGCGTCGAGAATGCGCGCTCGGTTGTCTCGGGCGTCGGAGCGTTGGTTGTGAGGCAAACGCGCGGTCACCGCTCTCACTTTAGCCGGCCGGGCGGGTGCCTCGGTTAGCGTCCGTTGGTGACCGAGACCAGGTACTGGGACCTCGCGTCGAGCGTCGGCGCGACCGCGACCATGGCCGCGATGGTCCGGGCCATCGCGTCCCGCGGCGAGCGCCCGCTGATCGACGACCCCTTCGCCGAACCGCTCGTCCGGGCGGTCGGCATCGACCTCCTCACCCGGCTGGCGACCGGCGAACTGCCGCCCGGCCACCTGGTCGGGCAGGCCGCGATCGACGGTGCGACGGTACGCACCAGGTTCTATGACGGGTATTTCCTCGACGCGACGAACGCGGGCATCGCGCAGATGGTGATCCTGGCGTCGGGGTTGGATTCGCGCGCGTACCGATTGCCGTGGCCGCCCGGCACCGTGGTGTTCGAGGTCGACCAGCCGCCGGTCATCGAGTTCAAAACCGGGGCCATGGCCGGGTTGGGCGCCGTGCCCAGCGCCGACCGGAGAACCGCCGCGGTCGACCTGCGCGACGACTGGCCGAACGCGTTGCGGGCCAGTGGATTCGACCCGCACCGGCCCACCGCGTGGAGCGCCGAAGGGCTGCTCGGCTATCTGCCACCCGAGGCGCAGGACCGCCTGCTGGACAGCGTCACCGAACTCAGCGCGCCGGGCAGCCGGGTGGCCACCGAAAGCCGGCCCAATCCGCGACCGGGCGACGAGGACCGGACCAGGAAAAGCCTGGACGGCATTTCCGAACGATGGCGTACGCACGGTTTCGACACCGACATGGCGGGGCTGCGACATTTCGGCGCGCGCAACGAAGCCGCCGCCTACCTGACCGACCGCGGCTGGGCGCTGGACGCGCTCAGCACCCGGGACCTGCTCGCTGCCAACGGCCTGCGTCCCCTCGACGACGACGACCTGCGGATGAGCGACCTGCTCTACGTCCGCGGCACCCTTGCCGATTAGACCTGCGACAGTCGTGGTGGCCACGTGCCGTTCTTAGCGTCGAGCGCATGACGGACATGACCAACGGACCGAGGGTGACGCCGCGCTGCTCGCCCAGAACCTGTTCTACCCGAGCCTCCCATCCGTCAGCCATTCGGTGTGGGCGTCGGGCGCCCACTGGGCTGCGGGCGAGGCCGAAGCTGGAGTCAGTGGATAGCGGTCAGCGGGAGTTGTGAAAGAAGCATCGGGACGAGGCCTTCCAGTGCTTGGGCGTCCATCTTCGGCAAGCTCGCGAGCATCCGCTCTCCGACGTCAACGAGGGTGCACCGCCGCTCGTTCTGGCCACGAACCAGATACCAGAGCCAGCAGCGGAAGCACTCGTCGTCTCCATCCGCGCGGCTGGCAGTGGCCATTGGGACTATGACGTGCTTGCCGTGTTCATCGACAACCGAACTCAGCGCTGCGCCGCTGCTCCAGGCACCACCCCAGGCGTTGCGGTGCGCCTGCTCGTTGATCTGGTGCAGTTGCACGGTATCCACCACGTACACGCCGAGCGCCGGTGCGCGCCTACTCATCTGACCGCCTCTTGTCCCAGGGAGATGCCGGGCTGGATTGGCCGTACAAAGTCGGAGCAGTGCCTTCAGATCTGTGTCCCGACGCACCCGAGGGGTCACGATGGCAACGCAGGCACCTCGACCGTTGGATCGGCCAGTTGAAGCGAGGCGATGCTACCGCTGAGCCGTCGGCACCAGCGCATCGAATTGGGTAGGTCATGGTCGCAAGGCAAGTTTGCCGACGGTGGCTCGCGCTTCCAGTTCGGCAAGCGCTTTGGGGCCGTCGGCCAGCGGGTAGGTGGTGGGCTCGCCGGGGCGGAGCACTCCGGCCGCGATGAGCCCGAACATCTCACCCATGACGTCACCGAAGATCTGCGGTGCGGACTGGATCAGGGTGCCGATGTTCAGGCCGATGAGCTGGACCTGGTGCTTGTAGACCAGGTCCCAGTTGGTGATCGCGGCTTCGCCGCCGGGCAGGCCGTAGACGACGACCCGACCGGTGACCCGCTTGGCGGCGGCCAGGCTGGCGTCCAAAGTAGAGCCGCCGGCCGACTCCAGCACCAGGTCGGCGCCCGCGCCGCCGGTCAGCCGCAGGACCTCGGCGGCGATGCCGGCGCCACGGGAGTCGATGACATGGTCGGCGCCCAGCGCCCGCACCAGTCCGTGCTTGCTTGGTGAGGCTGCAGCGATCACCGTCGCTCCGTAGTGCTTGGCCATCGTCAGCGCGGCCTGGCCGGTCCCGCCAGCTGCCGCATGGATGAGCACCGTCTGCCCTGCAGAGATACGGCCGAGTGGCTTTAGCGCGGCCAGCGCGGTCGGCCAGCCCACGACCAGGCCCAGGGCCTGCTCGTCGGACCAGCCCGGCGGCACGCGGAGCGCCGCCGCGGCGGGCAGCACCATGTGTTCGGCGAAGGCGCCGCCGGCGATGCTGACGCCGATGACGTGGGTGCCCGGCTCCAGGTCGGCCACCCCCGCGCCGACAGCGGTGATTTCACCGGCGCCCTCGATGCCCGCCAGGTAGGGCGGCTGAGGGCCACCCGCGAACGTTCCGCGGGCCTGTGAGATGTCGACAAAGTTGACACCGGCGGCAGTAACTCGGATCAGAACCTCACCTGGGCCCGGGACCGGTAGCGGTGCGTCGGTGATCAGACGCAGGTCCCGCGGGCCGTTCAGGGACGTCTGCTGCAGGGCGCGCATGGTGGAGGAGTTGCTCATGGCTATCGGTTTCCTTCGCTCGGGTGGTCGAGGACCGCCTACCTTCACCCAGGAAGACCCGGCGAGACCGGGAAAGGAATCGCCCCGAGCGCGAGAATCAAAGCGTCCGTGCGGAGCCGATCAAGTCCTCCGTGCCTGCGCCATATCCCGTACTCGTGGTGGGCGCGGCCCGAAACACGGCGACCAGTTTCGGGTCCCCGAAGGAAACGATGCGGCGGATGCCTGCCTCCGCGACGGTGAGCACGCAGATGCCGTACGGCTGATAGTTCCCATGCTCGTCGCGGAGGTAGACCGCGGCCGCGGGCTGCCCGTTGGCGCTGGTGGCAAGCATCCGCCAGGTACCAGGCGAACCGAGGAGGTGGTTGCGGAGGAACGGTACGCAGACGTTGCGGCCGGCGAACCAGGTGCGCAGCGGTGTGGCCTCCAGCGTGGCGTCTTCCAGCAGGAGCCGCTCCAGGGCGGGGGCGTCGGCATTCTCGAACGCCGCGATGTACTGGTCGAGCAACGCGCGAGCACGTGGCGCGGTCGGTTCCGTGATCTGGCCGTCGGCCAGGTCCAATTCCCCCAGCCGACCGCGGGCGCGCTGCAGCGCACTCTTGACCGACGCCGTCGTGGTGTCGAGCATGACCGCGACCTCAGCGGCGGAAAACGCCAACACATCCCGCAGAATCAGCACCGCCCGCTGCCTCGGCGGAAGGTATTGCAAGCTGGCGACGAGCGCCAGTCGCACACCCTCACGCGCCGCGACGATGGCCGCCGGATCAGCTGAGTCCGGGAGCACCAGCGCATCCGGCACGGGCTGCAGCCAGTTCACCTCGGTCCCGGCCTCTTCCAAATGTGCGTCAGGATCCTGTTCCGCACCGGAAACGCCAGATGGCAGCATTCGCCGGCCCCGCTTGGCCAGGTCGGTCAGGCACCTGTTGGTGGCGATCTGGTAAAGCCAGGTGCGCACCGAAGACCGCCCCTCGAACCCGCCGTAGGACCGCCAGGCTCGCAGGTAGGTCTCTTGGACCAGATCCTCCGCATCCTGGATCGAGCCGAGCATGCGGTAACAGTGCGCGAACAGCTCGCGCCGGAACGGCTCAGTCGCTTCGACGAATTCGGCGCTGCCATCCACGATGCCTATTCAAACACCACGGAACAGGCCGCCATCGACCCACGACCACGCCGGGCTCAGCCGCGTAGGGTAGCCATCGCTTTCTCGATTCGGTTGCGGCGGGTTTCGGGCTTCTTGGCGCTCTCGATGGCTCGCACGTGCTCACGCTTATGGCTGTAGGCCAGCTTGTCCCACGCGGCCCGCGCCGCCGGCTCGGCGTCCAGGGCCTGTGCGAGGTCCGGCGGCTCCACGATCACCCGCGGCTCGGCGTCCAGCACCAGGTCGACCTCGACCTCGTCGCCGGTCGCGACGCCAGCAGCCGTGCGGTTGGCGTTGCTGAGGCCGAGCAGGTGCCGCCCGCGCATGATGGCGACTCGACTCTTCCACGAATGGCCGTTGACCGTGATCGTCACCGGCGGCCGCGCGCCCCCGCCGAGCGCCTCCACCACAGCCGGCGGAACTTCCAGCCCCCGCATGGGTTCGGGCGGCTCGACGAGGGTGCGGAACTTCATGTGTGCTCCTCGCGCCTCAGGCGCCGTAGGTGGTGACTTTCCACAGATAGCCGTCAGGGTCGCTGAAGTAGCCGAAGTAGCCGCCCCATTGGGCCGCCGCCGGCTCCTTGACCACAGCGCCGCCGGCGGCGACCGCGTTGCGGATGGTCTCGTCCACCACTTCCCGGGATTCCGGGTTGAGGTGGAAGGAGGCGCCCCGGAAGCCGGACCCCGCCGAGGGGACGCCAGCGTCCTGCGCTGCCGCCTCCCACTCGTAGAGGGCCAGGTGCAGGGACCCCTCACCCAAGCTGAACGAAACGAAGTTGCGGGTGTCCTTATCGATCTTGAAGCCCAGACCTTCACCATAGAACTTCTTGGCCCGGTCGAGGTCCTCAACGCCGAGCATCACGGCGCTCAGTGGCAGTGGCACGTTCTCTCCTCATGTCACATCGGCTTGGTTTCGCCTGTCATTCGGTATGACAGGCCGCGACGGAGGAACGTGACACATGATCGAGCACGACTGGTTGAGCGCACGGTTCGCGGAGAACCAGGACCGCCTGCACGCGGTGGCCTACCGAATGCTCCGCTCATCGACCGACGCTGAAGACGCGGTGCAGGAGGCATGGGTACGAGTCAGCCGCGCCGACACAGGCAAGGTCGAGAACCCGGCCGGGTGGCTGACCACGGTCGTCGCGCGGGTATCGCTGAACATGCTGGAGGCCCGCCGCGTCCGCCGCGAAGAGCCGGCCGGCGCCCTGCCCCCGGAGCCGCCGCCCGCGCCGCACCCGACCGGGCAGGTCGACCCCGAGAACGAGGCGCTGCTGGCGGATTCGGTCGGTGTGGCGCTGATGGTCGTGCTCGACACGCTGACTCCGGCCGAGCGGCTGGCGTTCGTCCTGCACGACGTCTTCGACGTGTCATTCGGCGAGATCGGCACGATCCTCGACCGCTCACCGGCGGCGTCCCGGCAGTTGGCCAGCCGGGCCCGACGCCGGGTGCAGGGAGCGGTCGCCGCCTCGTCCGCCGCGCGATCCCGCAAGCGCGAGATCATCGACGCCTTCCTGGCCGCCTCACGAAACGGCGACTTCGAAGCGCTGGTTGCCCTGCTCGACCCTGACGCGGTGACGGGCGACGCCCACGGCGCCCACGCGGTCGCGTCGATCTTCGCCGGCCGGGCCCAGGCGGCGCGGCCCGCTCTGGTCAACGGCGTCCCGGCGGCGGTCTACTCGTACCGCGGCCTGCCGAAGGCGGTCTTCAGCTTCACCATCAACGCCGGAAAAATCACCAGCATCACCATCGAAGCCGACGAGGACCGCGTCCGCGACCTGGACATCGTCTTCCTGCCCAGTGGCAGAGATCCGCGATGACCGTCGTCAGGCTGTCGCGTTGCGTCCTCGGCGTGGTCGACGTGGCCGAGGCCCTCGCTTTCTACCGCGACGTGCTGGGTTTCGAGGTTCGCTCCGAGCCAGGGTGGGTCAGCGTCAGCCCGCGGACGCAGCCGGAGCTACAGATCGTCCTGGCGCCGGTTGATCACCACACAGAAGGCCATCTCGTCTTCACAACCGACGACTGCGACGCCACGTTCGCACACCTCGAGGCCGCAGGCGCGGAAGTAATGCAAGAACCCATCACCCAACCATCCGGCACCCGCGACTGCGCCTTCGCCGACCCCTCGGGCAACCTGCTGCACCTCACGCAGGGCTAGCCTGTGGCGATTCTGAGGTTGCGCGCCGGCCCAGGCCAGGAAACGCCTTCGCGTGGCCCGCTGCGCGCTGGTGGATTTGGTAGCCCTGCTCTGCCGGCACTGAGGGTGTGACGCCTGTCGGCTGACACACTCGCGGCCGCGTCTGAGCCGGGCCTCGTCCACCGCCGTCCCGGGAGCCGTCAGCGGTCTTTTGGCGGCGGCACGAAGCCGCGCGGACACGACGGCTGCAGGCGCATCCGGGGCTCCGGACGCAAGCTGAGCGAGAGGACGGCGGTGACCGCGATCCCCGCGGCGATCACCAGCACCGCGGTGCGGAACCCGTCCACGGTCGCGACCTGCAGGGAGTCGCCGGTCAGGCCGGCGGTGCCGGCGTCTGCGACGAGCACGAGCAACGCCAGGCCGACTGCAGCGCCAATCGAGGTGCTCGTCGAAGTGATGCCGGAGGCGACGCCCTGCTCCCGATCAGCGACTCCGATCCCGGCGGCGATGAAGATCGCGGTGAAGGAGATCCCGTCGCCGAGGCTGATCAGGATCAGGCCAGGGATCAGCGTCGTGTAGTTGCCGTCGGGTGACATGGTCACCGCGAGCGCGACCGCGCCGGTCGCCCCGACGGCCAGCGACAGGGCGAGCGTGGGCCGCAACCCCCAGGGCGTCACGGCGCGGCCGGCGAAGGTGGAACCGGCTACCACGACCGCGGTGGGGATCAGGAACGCGATGCCGGTACCCAGCGCGTCGTAACCGCGTACGTCCTGGAAGTAGAGCGTCAGGAAGTAGAGCACCGAGCCGAAGGTCGCCCAGAACAGGAAGGCCATGGCCACCGCGGTCGCGAGGTTGCGGCTGGCGAGCAGGCGCGGTGGCACGAGCGGGTCGCGGCTGCGCCGCTCGATGACCACGCACGCGGTCAGGCAGATGACGGCGCCGGCAGCGCTCGACAGCACACCGGCCGAAGCCCAGCCCAAGTTCGGGCCCTGCACCAGTACGAAGATCAGCAGTGTGATGCCGAGCGCGGCCGTGAGCGCGCCGGGCAGGTCGAACCGACGTCCGGCCGCGCGCCTGCCGTCGGCGGGGACGAGCGCGAAGGTCAGCAGCAGCGCGAGACCCGCGAGCGGCACGTTGACGAAGAACACCGCCTCCCAGCCGAGTGCTTGGGTGAGCACGCCGCCAAGCAGCACGCCCACCACCAGGCCGGCGGCGCCGGTGCCGCCCCAGACAGCCACCGCCCGATTGCGCTCGGGACCCTCCCGGAACGTCGTGTTGATCAGCGCGAGGGTGGATGGGAAGACCAGCGCGCCGCCCAGACCCTGCACCGCGCGCGCGACGAGCAGGACCGCGGGCGTCGGCGCCAAACCGCCGAGCACGGAGCCACTGGCATACAGCGCCAGGCCGGTGGCCAGGACCCGCCGGCGCCCGAGCAGGTCCGAGGCGCGACCACCGAGCAGCAGGAAACCCGCCGACGTTACGGCGTACGCGCTGATCACCGCTTGCAACGTCTGCGTCGAGTAGCCCAGGCCGCGCCCGATCGCCGGCAACGCAACGACCACGATGTATTGATCCAGCGACACGATCAGCATCGCGAACGCCAGCAGTGCCAGGATCGCGGTCCGCCGGCCGGGCGGCGGTGTGGGTTCGCTCGATTGCATGGACGTCTCCGGATCTCGTCGGCTGTCCGCGTGCCGCGGGCCCATTGCGCCGGATGGTCGGTGGTAACGACGGAGATTCCGCTGGCCGGCCAGGCCGGCACGTAGGACGAGCATCCAGGTGTAACCGGCGGCCGTGCCTAACCGCTGATACGGGTTGCGGATCGCGGTGGCGCCATTCCCGGCGAGTGGATCGGAACCTGGGGCAGGAGTGCAGGCGTGGCAGCCGCCTGCCCGTGCCACGATCATAACGTCCGAATGGACGGGTTTAGCTCATTGCGCAGCGGTCCGCCGGCTATTCGGCTCGCACTCTGCTGGCCAGGCAGCAGCGGACGAGGTCCTGCACGACCGGGTCGGGTCGACGCCGGCCGGCCATGCAGGACGGAGACGGGGAACTGGTCGGTGCGGACCAGGTCGTAGGCCACGGATCGAGACAGGCCGAAGATCGATGCGGCGATCGGCGCGGTGGTGACGGCGCCGAGTGCGCGGATACGCGGGGCTCTTCCGAGCCGTTGTGTCGCGCAGGCCGCACGTGGTGTGCCTGCGCTCTGCGTGACTATTCGACGGATTTGTCGACGGCTCGTTGCGTAAAGCCGCCCAAGATCGGGCGGCTCTATGACGCTTGAGCGGCCCGTGGTTCGTCGACGTGCATCTCCGTCGGCCGCCCGGCCGTCCCGCCATCTTCCGGAGCCGCAACGACAACCTGCTCCTGCTCCGGCCGCGCAACCTCGTCCTGATCCGGCCGTACGGCGACCATCTTGAACTCGCCGGTCTGCTCGCTGATCGCAGCGGCCGCCATGACCGCCGCGGCGGCCCGGTCGGCCATCCGCTTGGCCTCCCGCTGCATCCGGACGCGCATCTCGACGGTCTGCTGCTCGGTGGCTTCAGCCGCCCGCCGCGCGGCGTCGAGCCGCGACAACTCGGCGCTCAGCTCCTGCCGCGTCGCGCCCAGGCGGTGCGTGACCTGCGCCAGATCCTGTTCCACGGCCGCGCCGTCGTGGCGTAGCTGGCCCAACTGCTGCTGCGCCTGCTCCTGCGCGTTGCGCAACTGGGTCAACGCCTGCTGCCGAGCCTCGATCTCTTTCTGCAGCATGTTGAGCTGCTGGTGATGGGCCGCCATCACCTGCTCGGCCTCGGCCTGCCGGGCCTCGTCGGCCTCCTGCGCCGCCGCGCGGTGGTCGTTGACCTCGCGCTCCACGTCGGCGCGCCACTGGGCGAGTTCCTGTTTGGTTTGCTCGTGGGCGCCTTCGATGCGGGCCCGGGCCTCGCCCTCCGCCCGCTGGATCGCCGCCTCGCTGGCCTCGCGGCGGCGTTCGGCCTCCTGCTCGGCCGCCTCCAGGGCCGCGGCGCCTTCACCACGCAGGCGCTCGGCCTCCTGGCGGGCGGCCTCGAGGACCTTCTCCGCCGACGCCTTGATGTCGGCGCCGTGCTGGTTGGCCGCGTCGACGATGGCCTGCCCCTGCTTCTCCGACAGGGCGAGGATCTCGTCGACCATCGAGCCCAGGTGACGGAACGACGCCCGGTCGAGACGCGGCGGACGGTCGCGCAGCTCGGTGAGCTCGCTGTGCACCTGCTCCAGGTTGGCGGTGAGGCCCCGGATGTGGTGGTGCGCCTGCTCGCGCTCGGCGCTGAGCGCCGCGATGCGTTCGGCGGCCTCGGCCACATGGCGGTCCACCTGGCGTTTCTCGTAGCCCCGAAGCGCCGAGTCGAACGCCGGCGTGTCGTGTTGTTGCTGACCCTCGGACATCCGCCATCCTCCAGAGCACCCGCTCGACCGGCGGGACTATACCTCCCGCACATCATGTTCCGACAGCAGCAAGTTGACGTCGCCGAACTCGTGCCAGCGGTAGCCGGCCGCCAGGGCGGCGGCGTACGAAGTAGAGACGAGACCAGGACCGGCAACCGCCGCCAGCAGGTCCAGGTGTGAAGCGTGCGGTTCGTGGAACCCCGTCAGCAATCCGTCCACGACCCGCACGCCCCGCTCCGGCGTCACCACCAGGTCGGTCCAGCCCGAGCCGGCCGCACCGCCCGTCGTCTCCAGCGCCCGCACCACCGTCGTGCCGACCGCGATCACCCGCTGCGCCGAGGCGACCGCGCGGGCGGTGGAGGCAGGAACCGAGAACCATTCCGGGTACGGGCGTTCGTGCCCCTCCGCCGACGCCACCCCCGTGTGCAGCACGATCGGCGCCACCTGCACGCCGGCCGAGACGAGCCGGGTGACGATCCGGTCCGTGAACGGCCGACCCGCGCTGGGCATCTCCGCGCTGCCCGGCTCCGTCGCGAACACCGTCTGGTAGGCCGACAACGGCCACGACCGCGGCACGTAGGAGTAGCGGATCGGTGAGCCGTGGCGGCTCAGGTACCCAGGCACATCGTCGAAAGACAGCGCGGCCACCCAAAGACGACCTTGGGAGTACGGCGACAGCAGCGTCACCGATCCGCCACCGCGCAGCGCGAACCGCTGGCCGGCGACCGCGGTGTCCAACGGCCCGACGGTCGGTGCCCCGGCCCGGCCGGCGAGACGCGGCTCGACCAGCCAGGTGCCATCCGCCCGACAGGTCGAGAAATGGATGACATGTCCATCCAGCGTCGGCACGGCCGCCGGCAGCGTTGCCGACGTGTTGACCACCAGCAGGTCGCCCGGGCGCAACACCGTCGGCAGGTCGCGGAACAGCTGATGCCGCTGCGCCGAAGGAGTGGAAACGAGCATCCGGACCGCGTCGCGGGGCACGCCGCGCGCCTCCGGCGGTTCGTGGGCGAGCAGTTCGTCCGGCACCACGAAGTCGGCGGTCGCCGTCACCACTGCGACACCCGGATCCGGCCCGACTCCGGCCGAGCGGCCAGCAGCCGCAGGAACGCCGGCACGACCGACTCCGGTTCCGGGCGGTCGCTGATGTCCTCGCCGGGGAACGCCTCCTGATGCATCCGGGTACGCAGGTCGCCCGGGTCGACCCACCACACCCGCACGTCCGGCTCCTCGGCCGCGAGTATCCGGCTGGCCTGCTCGACCGCCGCCTTCGCCGACCCGTAACCGCCCCAGCCGGCGTACGCCTCGATCGCCGCGTCCGAGGTCACGTTGAGCACGACACCGCCCCGCTTGCGCAACCCCGGCAACGCCAGTTGGGTCAGCGCGAGCGGCGCGTGCACGTTGACCTCGTACACCTCGCGCAATGCCTCGATGGGATAGTCGGCCAGCCGCGGCTGCGGTGACGGCCCGAGAATGCCGGCGTTGTTGACCAGCAGGTCGGCGCCGCCGAACTGGTCGGCCACCTCGATCAGGGCGGCCCGGTGCGCGGGATCGGTGACGGACCCGACGACCGGGGTGACGCCCGGCCCGAAGCCGACGGCGGCGAGCGCGGAAGCCTCGCGGCCGTCGACGATGACGTTCCAGCCGGCGCGGGCCAGCCCGCCGGTGAGGGCACGGCCCAGGCCCCGGGACGCGCCGGTGATGATCGCTGTTGTCATGCCTTCGACGCTAGGAACGCCCGAAGCCGATGCCATCGGCCCGCGGTCAATCCCGTCCCGGGACCTTCGACCTAGGTCCATCGGACCGGATCACGAGGGGTCCGGTCCGCGTTACGGTGCGAGGGTGGACGCGCGCGAAGAACTGCGGGCGCTGAGCGCCGCCGTGCTCGCCGTGACCGCGCGGCGGTCGGTGCGCGAGGTGCTGCAGACGATCGTCTCCTCGGCCCGCCGCCTGTTGGGTGCCCGGTACGCGGCGCTCGGCGTGCCGGACGAGGGCACCGGCGCGTTCGCCGAGTTCGTGGTCGACGGGGTCAGCGACGCGCAGTGGCGGGCGATCGGCCCGCTGCCGCGCCAGCACGGACTGCTCGCCGTGCTGCTCCGCGACCCGGAACCGCTCCGGCTGGCCGACATCCGCAGCCACCCGCGCTTCGAGTACTGGCCGAAGCACCACCCCGAACTCCGCGACTTCCTCGGCATGCCGATCATGCACGGCAGCGAGATCCTCGGCGCGATCTACCTGGCCAACAAGCGCGGCGGCGAGTTCGACCGCGACGACGAGGACCTGCTCCGGATTCTCGCCGGCCATGCCGCGATCGCGCTGGTCAACGCCCGCCTCTACGAGCGCAGCCGGGAGCTGTCGGTGCTCGAGGAGCGCGACCGGATCGCCCGCGAGCTGCACGACTCGGTGGCCCAGAAGCTGTTCAGCCTGCGGCTGACCGCCGATGCCGCGGCTGCCCTGGTGGCCCGCGACCCGCAGCGGGCGGTGGCGCAACTGGGCAGCGTGCGTGCACTGGCGGCCGAGGCGTCCGACGAACTGCGCGCCATCGTCGTCGGAATGCGGCCGGCCGACCTCGCGCACGAGGGGCTCGACGCGGCGCTGGGCAAGCAGGTGCGGCTGCTCGACCGGGTGCACGCGGCCCGGGTCAAGCTGGTCGCCGAGGCGGTGCCGCGACTGGCGCCGGACCGGGAGGACACCGCCTACCGGGTCGCGCAGGAGGCCCTGCACAACGCGTTGCGGCACGCCGATGCCCGGGCGGTCGAGGTCCGGCTGTTCGTCGACGGGCCCAACCTGGCGGTCGAGGTGCGCGACGACGGTCACGGCCTGCGCCCCACCGATCAGGGGTTGGGCCTGACGTCGATGCGGGAGCGCGCGGAGGCCGTCGGCGGTCGCCTGGTGGTCGAGTCGAAGCCCGACGAGGGCACCACGGTGCGGCTGGAGGTGCCCCTTGACTGACCGGATCCGGGTGCTCGTGGTCGACGACCACGCGATCGTGCGCCAGGGGCTGCGCTCGTTCCTGGACGTACAAGATGATCTCGAAGTGGTCGGCGAGGCCGCCGACGGTGCCGAGGCGGTCGTGCGGGCCGCCGAACTGCTGCCCGACGTGGTGCTGCTCGACCTGCGCATGCCGGGCACGGACGGGGTTGCCGCGCTGCGCGAGATGACGGCCCGGGGCATCCGGTCGCGGGTCCTGGTGATCACCAGCTTCACCGAGCCGGCGGCGGTGTTGCCGGCGGTGCGCGCGGGCGCGGCGGGCTATGTCTACAAGGACGTCGACCCGCCGGCGCTGGCGGCCGCGATCCGCTCGGTCCATCTTGGCCACACCCTGCTGCATCCGGACGTGGCGCGGGTGCTCAGCGAGGGCGAAGGTGGTGCCGGCCCGGCCAGGCTGACACCGCGGGAGCGGCAGGTGCTCGCCGAGATCGGCCGCGGCCGGTCCAACCGGGAGATCGCGCGCGCTCTGGGCCTGGCCGAGAAGACGGTGAAGGCGCACGTCAGCGCGATCCTGGGCAAGCTCGGTGTGCAGGACCGGACCCAGGCCGCGTTGTACGCCGTGCGCGCGGGACTGGCCTGACGGGAAGGGCCGGGGCTGCCGACCCTTCCCGTCACGCGATCAGCGGGTCAGGACCGTCGCGACCCGGCCCCGGGTGTCTTCGGTGCCGGTGAAGCCCTCGCTCGGATTGAACTCGTCTTCACCGAAGTCGACGTCCGGGTCGTCGGCGGTGCCGCCGATGCCGTCGTCGCCGACACCGTAGAGCAGCGGGAAGTTGCCGCCCTGGTCCATCAGGTTGAGGGTGTCGTTGAACTGGTCGACGTGCCAGTTGCCGAAGAAGTGCCCGGCCTCGTGCGACGTCACGTTGCCGACCGCCTGCGAGATGAAGCCGATCTTGTTGCTGGCGGGCGTGAGGTAGAAGTTGAGCGACGCGTCGTCGGTCGCCGGGCCGCTGAGCACGTCGAGCAGGATGAGCGCGGTCTCCTGCGTGTCGAAGTTGCCCGGGTCGATCGACTGCGAGATGCCGATGGTGTCGACGCCGGACTCGGCGATGGTGCCGCCGACGATCAACCGGCTGACGTTGACCTCACCGAACGGGTCGGCGTCGTCGCGGCTGTTGAGGATCCTCAGCCGGAACTTGTCGTTGAGCCCGCTCTGCGCCAGGTCCTGCTTCACGTTCTCGGTGACCTCGGCGACGATGCCGTCGATCAGCTTGTTCTCGTCGGCCGTGGTCAGGCCCCACCGCCCGAGGAAGGAGCGCAGCGGGCTGAGCGTCACGACGCCCGGGCCACCGAAGATCGCGGTGTTGAGGCGCTGGCCGTTGAAGTCGATGAAGATCGTCTGGGTGATCTTGTCGCCTTCGAGGTTGGGCCGGTAGGCCTCGACGGTGATGTCGTAGTCGCCGCTGCCGTTGCTGACGGCCACGTAGTGCAGGCCGTCTTCGTCGGCGACGTGTTCGCTGACCGCGTTGCCGCCACCGGGCAACGGGCTGTTCGGCGGGTAGATGAAGGTGGCGTCCTGGTCGGAGCCGTGCACCTCGCGGCCGGCGGTGTCGTAGATGGTGATGCGGGCCGGTGAACCGGTCACCGAGGTGCCCAGCACGTCGCCCTTGCGCAACTGCACGGCGTAGTAGTCGACGTCGGCCCGGGCCACATCGAGCAGCAGGTTGTAGGCACCCTCGCTGCCGGCGCCGTCGCCGCTGGCCGGGTCGAACGGGTCGGCCGGCAGCACGTTGTATCCGGTGACGGCTAGGTAGTAGTCGCCGGTCTCGGTGAACGTGAAGGTGAGCAGGCTGTCGAGCCCGCCGGCGTCGTCGTTGAACGCGACCTCGTCGCCCTCGGCGTCGTAGAGGGCGAGCATCGAGTCGAGCAGCCCGACCGGGGTGTCGATGTCGGCGGTCAAGGTCTCGCCGACCCCCGTGACACTCACCTTGTAGAAGTCGAAGTCGCCGGTGTCGCCGGCGGCCGAGCCGTGTGGTCCGTCTCCGATCGTGCTGGTCACGCTGATGCCGTTGCGCAGGCCCTGGATGCCCGTGTCGGCGGCCAGGGGGATCGCGCCGTCGTCTTCGGCCTTGGGCGTCACCGCGGTGCGGGAGACCACCTCGTTGTCGAGCGAACCGAGGATCCGTGCCTTCGGGTTCTGCTTGGCCCTGGTGCCGAAGCCGGGCACGGGCTGGGCGAGGGCCGGCGAGTCGTTGCCGCCCTGGCTGCCGTCGAGTTCGTCCTCGTCGACCAGGATCGGCGACGCGGCGACGACTTTGCGCAGCGCCCGCTTCTGTTCGCGGGCAAGGCTCTGCTTCTCGGCGGCCTGCCGCCAAGCGGCATAATCGATCTTCGTCGGATCGGGTACGAGTGCCAGATACGGATTGACGCCGGCCGGTGTCTTGCCGGCCGGTGCCTTCGCGGCGACCTGTCCGCCCGCGGCGAGCGTGGCGCGGTCGGTGCTGCTCAGCCCCGGGTCGTTCTTCGGGTCGGCTGTCGCGACCGCCGCTGGCAGCATCGCTGCTACCAGCGCCGTTCCGGCCAACAGCGCGATTGTTCGACGCATGAGCCCCTCCCCCTTGCGGCCCGGGCCCCTGCGCCCGGCCCATCGATGGCTATCAGCGACGCTATCCAGCCGTCCAAGGTCGTGAATAGGTCTAGATCGTCGTCAATGACATAGACGCATCACGATAGCCATTGAAAATGGGGCATTTACCCCGATCAGAAACTGACACTGTCCGGGATCTGTCGAGGGGGTTGCCAAACCATCCGTTCGGCCACCCGTGCTCGACCGTCCGGACGTCTGCCCATAGTGGATCTTGCGATCGGGTCAGGCCACAGTCGATGATCAAGAAGGCCCGATCCCCCAAGGGATCGGGCCCGGTTTCGCGTCACCGGCCCGAACCGGCGGCGTTTACGCAGGTGAAGACCGCCGGCGCAGACGGCACGGCACGGGGCTTTCGGCGGCCTTGACCTGTGGTCCATCATTGAGTGAAGCGGACGAATGAGGTGCTGACGAGCAATCTCGTCAGTCGTCCACAGTGTTCCTCGGGTTGCTAGCTAGCGTCAGTGGAGTCAGGCGGCGGATGGTGGTGCGCGACAGATGAGGATGCAGCCTCGTCAACAGCTGCTGGAGATCTGGAACGCGACAGTGCGTTCGTCCTGGTCAGAGCGGGAAAAGCGGTGGCGCTTCGGCGGGCGTGACGCCCCCAACTCGATCGGTGATGCCGAGCAGTTGCTCTGCATCCTGATGCCGGCAACCAAGATCGAGTCGTTCAAACTGGACCGTCCGGACGAGACGTCCGAAGACATGATCCGGGCGCTCCGGCCGCTCGGCAACGCGACCGAGATCCCCAAGACGCTGATCGGGATCCTCCGCGACTACTACGAGCGCTACAGCGAGCCCGACGGGACGCCGATCTTCTCCGGCTCGTCCTACTTCAGCTCCGGCGGCCCGGCCCAGCCCTCCAAAGAGCAGCTCAGGCTCGACATCGTCGACTCGTTCGCGATGTCCGTCACGCTGTCGCTGTCGACCCTCGGTTTCCTCAAGGTGCTCCGCTCGGTCGCGAGCCGCGAGGAGAACCGCAAGGAGATCGAGTCCCTGGAGATCCTGGCCAGCAACCGGCTCAGCGCCGCGATGGTCGGCCTGCTGCGCAGCTTCACGGTCAACGTCTTCGACGTCGACTCGGCCTACGGCCAAGCGCTGGTCACCATGATCAACCAGGAGAACCTGCCGCAGCGGCAGGTCGTCAGCGCGATAAGGCGCGACCTGCGTGAGACCATCGCCAGCTTCCGCGAGGTCCTGATCGGTTCCGGCCAGGTCGGCGACATCGACAGTCCCGACCGCCTCTTCGAGGTCGGCTGGTCCTGGGGCATCGTCAACGGCGCACCGCCGATCGAGACCGACGAGCCGGTCGGGCAGCAGCCCAAGGGCTTCGCGCAGGACGCGCCCTACCTCTACTTCACCGTCATCGCGGTCGACGCGATCGAAGACCTCTTCTCGGAACGGACCCGCGTTCTCGGTCTGCTCAACGAGGAGCAGCAGCGACTCTCCCGTGCTCTCCAGCTGCGGTGGGAACTGACCCGCTCCTACTGGTCGACGATGGCGACCTTCGGCGCCGGCCAGCGCTGGCCGGTCGAAGACATTCCCTGGCGCACCACTGACGAGGACGCGTCCGACTACTACACGCTCCTGGTCACCTCGCTGGCCGTGAAGGGCCTGATCCAGGAACGCGGCACCGACGTCGAGTTGGGCCGGATCGGCACCGTGCTGATCGAGTTGGCCAACCGCGCCCGGATCACCCGCCGGCCGTTCGACACCGACCCGGCCCTGTCGCTGCACGCGCCGGGCGTGCTGGTGCCGCTGGTCGGCAGCGAAGACGCCGGCGAGCCCCGGCTGCTGTGGACGGTTTCCGAGTTCGCCGCCCTGCTCTTCCAGCGCACCACGGTGATCGGTGGGCTGATCAATGACGCCGAGGGCCGCTCGCGCCTGCTCGAGCTGGCCGACCGCACCTGGGACCACCTCAACCAGCGCCGGCTCGACAAGGGCTCCGGCCGCAACCTGTGGGACCAGCCCACGGCGGTCTTCGGCCAGCTGACCACCCGCTATGACAAGCCCTCGTGGTACTACACCCAACGGGTCGTGCAAGGCCTGGTAACCACGGCCAACATGCTCAACCGCGCACCATTGCGCAGCCCGCGGCTCGGCAACTACGCGTTCGACCTGCTCACCGAGGCCGAGCACCTCTACGACATGGAGCTGCTCTCGGGCGCCGGCGACGCCGGCCCGCGGATGCGCGAGACGCTCAAGGTCGCCCAGATCCACCTGTCCCGGGCCCGCGAGATCCTGCCCGAGCGTCCCGGCACCGCGGCCACTCTGGCCGCCCAGGTGCTCATGTCCCTCGACGAGTTGGCCGCCGCGCGCCGCGATGTCACCGAGGCGGGCTGACCAATGTTGATCTTCGCTACGTCCGACAAGGGCGGCACCGGGCGCTCCGTCACAAGCAGCAACATCCTCTACCGGAGCGCTCTGCAGGGCAGCGACGTCTGCTACCTCGACTTCGACTTCGGCTCGCCCACCTCCGGCGCGATCTTCAACGTGCCCAGCGCGCTGCACGGCACCACGCAGGGCGGCCTGCACTCCTACCTGCACGGCATGGTCGCCGACCCGACCCGGGTCGAGATCTGGCAGGAGTCCGACCGGTCCAGCCTGCGCAGCCGCCCGCCCGGCGCCGGCCGGCTGGTGCTCTTCCCCGGCGACAGCGGCGGCGGCGAGTTCCCGATCACGAAGGAAAACACCGAACGCTGCGCCCGGCTGTTCCTGCACCTCGAAGAGGAGTTCGACCTCTGCCTGGTCGACCTCAGCGCCGGGCGTTCCTACGCGACCGAGATGGTGCTCGCCGCGACGGCGACCGAGGCGCTGCGCAGCATCCGCACCCGCTGGTTGGTCTTCCACCGCTGGACCCGCCAGCACGTGCTCGCCGCCGCCGGCCTCGTCTACGGCGAGCGCGGCATCCTCGACACCGGCACCCAGAAGGGCCACGACCGGGAGGAGCTGGCCAACGCGCTGCGGTTCATCCGCACCGCGGTGGTCAATCCCGACTCGCCCGAGCTCGAGGGCCTGCGACCGGCGCAGATCGCCTGGCTGCGCGATGTGGACCGAGATCTGTCCGAGTTGGCCAGCAGCCACAAGGTGGGTCGCACCCTGCTGCTCGGCACGATCCCGCTCGACCCGGTCCTGCAATGGCGTGAACAGCTTATTTCGGATAACGATGTGTGGTCGCGGCGCATCGCGAACCGTGAGACGCTGGAACAGTTCGACTCGTTGGCCAAGAAAATCGTCGACGATGCGGCCTGGGAGACGCTGTGACCGGAGTGGCATTCGAAGAGGCGGTCGCTCAACGGAGCGTCGAGCGCGTGGCGCTCTCGCACCTGTCGATCGAGCTCGGCCACCTTTACATGGAAGAGTTTTCCGGCGGCATCGAGTCGCTACGGCGACACTTCCGCCGAGTGGCGCCGTGGGCCCAGTCCGCCGCGCGCACGGTCGCGACCAAGCCCGGCGGCAACCGCCCCCGGATCAGCACCTGCTTCCTGGTCGACGACTACTTCTCGCGGTTCAGCACGCCGCGTGAGGTGATCCCGATGCTGGTCGCCGCCGCCGAAGAGAGCGGCCTCGTGATCGACTACCTGGCCCGCGAGTCGGGCTGTGTCGTCGCCGACGAGGTGCCGCTGGCCCGCGTGGTCGAGCAGGCCCTGGTCACCGATCCGGTCCCGGGCAGCAACGGCATCCGCCCGCCGACCACCGAGACCGGCTGGCTCTGCAACGGCCAACGCTCGCCCAACACGGTCGCGATTCCCGCGATGGCCGAAAAGGGCTGGCTCCCGCCGGTGCAAAACGCCGCCAACCGCCACTCGATCTTCGTCGACGTCGAGCTGTGGGACCTGGAAAACGGCCAGCGCCGCTGGTCGTGCCCGTTCCTCGCGGCGGTCTGGCAGCTCATCCGTCTGGGCCTGCTCCGGCACAACGGCGAGGTCGTGACCACGCCGTGGCAGGTCGAGGAGCTCCCCGACGACTGGGACAAGCTGCCCGCGGTGGTCCAACTCAACCCGCAGGCGGCCGCGTTCAGCGCCTACCGCACGTTCTCGGTGCTCGGCTCGCGCTTCCTCGAGGTCGAGTTGGCGGTCCGCACGATCCTGGGCCAGGTCTCCATCGACCCGATCGTGCTCGACCAGGTGTTCGCCCGCATGCGCGGCGAGCAGATGGAGTTGCCGAAAGAACTGGTCGACCGCATCGACTACGTCTTCATCGGCGAATAAACCCATCCCGGCTCGGGTCCTTCCGCCCTAAGTCGAATACCCACGTCCGTCCGGCGACCGATGACCGCGAGATCCCGGGCGACGAGCCTGGGTTCATGACACACAGGCACACACCGGTGTTGGTCGCCGACGGTCTGACCAAACGCTACGGTCGGGTCACCGCGGTGGCCGACCTGTCCTTCACCGTGCGATCCGGCGCCGTCACCGGCTTCTTCGGCCCCAATGGCGCCGGCAAGACCACGGCGCTGAAGATGCTCGTCGGGCTGGCCCGACCGACCGCCGGGCGGGCGTTCGTCAACGGCACGCCGGTCGACTCCATGATCCCGGACGCGCGCGTCGTCGGGGTTTACATCGAGCCGTGCGGCGCCCATCCGGGTCGCAGCGGCCGTGCTCACCTACGCACGCTGGCGACGTTGGCGGGCCTGCCGCGGGCCCGGGTCGACGAGGTGCTCACCATCGTCGGTCTCGACGAGGCCGCCGGCCGCCGGGTGGGCACCTACTCGATGGGCATGCGCCAGCGGCTCGGCCTCGCGGCCGCGCTGCTGGGTGACCCGCAGATCCTGGTGCTGGACGAGCCGGTCAACGGCCTGGACCCCCGCGGCATCGCCTGGCTGCGCACGCTGCTGCGGGAGCAGGCCGCGCTCGGCCGGACGGTCCTGCTCTCCAGCCACGTGCTCAGCGAGGCGGCGCGGACGGTCGACGATGTCGTCGTGGTCGACCAGGGCCGGGTCGTCCACCAGGGCCCGTTGAGCGATCTGGAAGACCGTGGCGAGTCACTCGAACTGGCCTACCTCAACCTGACGGGCGGCAACTAGTCATGGCCCTGTTGAGAGGCGAGCTCGGCAAGACGCTGGGCACCCGTACCTTCTATGCGTTCCTGTTCGGCGGGGCCGGATTTTCGCTGCTCAACGCCGTGCTCGTCGCCGAGGCGTCGGGAACCCTGCGCGTGGCGAGCCAGAAGGCGGAGGCGTTGACCACCCTGCCGGTCCTGCTGATGGTCTGGGGTCTGGTCGGCGCGGCCGGCGAGCACCGGCACCGCACCGCGGCACCGGCGGCGTTGGTGGCCGGGCGCGGGCGCGCGACGGTGCTGCTGGCCCGGCTGGCCGCGTACGCGGTGACGGGTTTCGGGTTGGGTGCCGTGATGATCGGTGCCGCGCTGGCCCTCGGCCTGCCACTGCTGCGCGACCAGCCCGGGCCGGATCTCGACGTGGCACAGATCCGCACGGTCGTGCTGGCGAATCTTGCCGCCTGCGTGCTGTCGGCGATCATGGGAGCCGCGATCGGTGCTCTCATCCGCAACCAAATTGTCGGGGTGGTCGTCTTGCTCGTGTTCAACTTCGCGGTGCTCCCGCTGATCTCCGGGGCGCGGGAGGGCCTGGCCAACCTCACGCCGTTCGGCGCGTCGTCGATCCTGTCGGGCATGACCCACGACACCACGCTGTCGATCACCGCCGCCGGTGCCGTCTTCGCCGCCTGGACGACCATCGTGGCGGGTGGCGCGCTGACCAGCGAACGTCGACGCGACCTGGCATGACCACCCTGGTCCAGGCCGCCGCCCGCCTGCCCCTCGTCCGCTGGACGTGGGCCAGGCGGGTGGCGGTACTCGACGTGATCGTGGCCGCAGTCACCACCGGCGTCGAGATCGGCGTGCTCGTCGACGGCTGGCCGGGGGTGACCGCGACCGCCATCGTCCTGACGGTCCTCGCCGGCGCGCTGCTGACCGTGCGCCGCCGGCTGCCGCTGGTCGTGCTGTCCGGCACGGGCGCGCTGGCCGCGGTCGAGGTGGCGCTGCACGGCTATCCCGGCGGCGCACCGGTGATCGTGGCCATGTACACCGTGGCCCAACTCTGCGAGCGGTGGATCTCGCTCGCCGTGCTGCTGCCCACCGCCGCCCTGCTCCAGGTCGGTTCGATCAGTTCGCCGCCGATCGCGATCGGAGCCTGGGCGCTCGGCGCCTACGTGCAGACCCGGCACCGCTACACCGCCGCGCTCGAAGACCGGGCCGCCCACCTCGAACGCGAACGCGACCAGGCGCGGGAGATCGCCAAACAGCAGGAGCGGGCCTCGATCGCCCGCGAACTGCACGACATCGTGGCCCACTCGGTGACCGTGATGCTGCTCGGCGTCCGGGGTGCCCGCGACGTCATGCGCACCGCACCGGAGGTCGCCGACGAGACGCTGCGCGGCGTCGAGCGGACCGCCGAGGAGAGCGTCGCCGAGTTGCGCCGCATCCTGGCCGTGCTGCGCGGTCCCGACCAGGTCGCCGACGTGCGCCCGCCGCCGGGGCTGGCGCTGCTGGAAGAGTTGGTCGACGGTTACCGGACGGCCGGGCTGCCGGTCGAGTTGCGGATACAGGGGCCGGCCCGGCCCCTCGACAGCGGCATCGAACTGTCGGTCTACCGGATCGTCGAGGAGGCCCTGACCAACGTGCTCAGGCACGCGCGGCCGAACACCGTCGCCGTCGCGCTGCGGTTCCACCCGTCAACACTGGAGGTCGAGATCGAAGACGACGGCGCCCCGGTCGCGCCCACCCGAGCCGGGCACGGCATTCTGGGGATGCGAGAACGCGTCGCCGCCCTGGGCGGCGTGATCGACGTGGGCGAACGCGCGGGCGGTGGGTTCCGGGTCGGCGCCCGGCTGCCGATCGACGAGGCCGCGTGAGCATCCGCATCCTGATCGCCGACGACCAGGAACTGGTCCGCACCGGCCTGCGCCTGGTCCTGCAGGCCTACGACGACCTCGACGTGATCGCCGAGGCCGGCGACGGGCAGGAGGCGCGCGACCTGGCCGAGAAGCTGCGTCCTGACGTGGTCCTGATGGACGTCCGCATGCCCCGGATGGACGGCATCGAGGCGGTCGCGCTGCTCACCGCGGCGCACCTCGATCCACCACCGCGGGTGCTGATGCTGACCACGTTCGACCTCGACGAGTACGTGTTCGGCGCGCTACGCGCGGGCGCCGCCGGGTTCCTGCTCAAGGACGCCTCGCGCGAGCGATTGGTCGACGCGATCCGGGTGGTGAACGCCGGCGAGGCGCTGCTGTCGCCGTCGGTCACCCGGCGGCTGATCGAGGAGTTCGCCAAGCGCCGCGATCCGCTGCGCATATCGGACCCGGGCACGACTGCCCTGACCCCGCGGGAGCGGGAGACGCTCGGGCTGGTCGCGCGGGGCCTGTCGAACATCGAGATCGCCCAACGCCTGTTCGTCACCGAAGCCACCGTGAAGAGCCACGTCAGCAGCGTGCTCACCAAACTCGGCCTGCGTGACCGGGTCCAGGCCGTGGTCTTCGCCTACGAACACGGCCTGGTCGTGGCCGGCGAACCCTAGTCGGCGATGTCGGGCAGATGCTCGGGGTCGGCGCCGGGTAGCCAACTCAGCGCCTGGCCGGCCAGCCGGCGGAAGTTGCGGTCTTCGTCGTTGCTGGCCAGCGTGACCAGCAGCCGGCGGATGTCGGGGTCGGCGCCGAAGCGTTCGCACAGCGCCCGCACCGACGCCTCGCGTATCGACCAGTCGCTGTCGTGGACCATGTCGACCAGCGTCTGGCGCACCTCTTCGTGCGCGTAGAGCCGCTCGCCCAGCACCCGCAGAGCCTCGCGACGGACCTGCAGGTCGCTGTCGCGGCGGACGGCGACCGTCAGCAGGTCGCGGATCGCCGGGTCGCCGCCGAACGACTCACCCAATGCGCGCAATGCCGACGCGCGCACCGTGCCGTCGTCGCCGGTGGCCCGCATGGCCAGCAGGTCGCGGTGCTCGTCGTCAATGCCGGCCGAGACCAGGGCGACCGCCGCCTCGGTGACCACCAGCGCGTCGGGGTCGCGCCGGACCCGGTCGAGCAGGATCTCGCGCACCTCCGGGTCGTCGGCGTAGGGCTGGAGGGCGTGTGCCGCGGCCTCGCGGACGCGCGGGTTGGCGTCGGTCTGCACCCGCGCGGCGATCAGCGCGCGGGTGCCGTCGTCGGCGACCTTGGCGGCGGCCGCGAAGACCAGGCCGTCGGGGTCGTCGCGGGTGCGCTCCAGCAGCAGTTCGAGCACCTCGGGGTGGGTGGTGGCGTGCCTGGCCAGCGCCCGGACGGCGGCGCCGCGCACGTCGGCGTGTGCGTCCTGGCGGGCCCGATCGAGCAGCAGGCGGCGGATCGGGGTGTCGCCGCCGCAGCGCTCGGCGAGCGCCTCGACCGCGGTGCGCCGGACCGCGGCGTCGGGATCTTCGCCGACCAGCCGGGACAGCACCGCGCAGACCGCCGCGTCGAGGCCGATCTTCTTGACCAGGGCCTCGGTGGCCGCGAGCCGGACCGCCGCGTCGGTGTCGGTGTGCGCGATCCGGGCCAGCGCGGTCGCCGCCGGCGCGTAGCCGGGCAGCGCCGCGGTCAGCGCCCGGATGGCGACCAGGCGCACCTCGGCGGAGCGGTCGCTGCGGGCGCAGTCGACCAGGGCCGCGTGCACCTCGGGGTCGGCCCGGAAGTGCTCGCGGAGGATCTGCACCGCGGCGCGCCGGGCGATCTCGTCGGGGTCGCGGCCGGTGCGTTCGATCAGCAGGCCCTTGACCGTGTCGGCCGCGTCGAAGCGCTCGACCAGCGTCTTGGCGGCCGCGCTGAGCACGCCGGCGTCGCGGTCGTCGTGAAGCAGGGCGGTCAGCAGGCTCTTCACCGGCTGGCCGGAACCGAGACGATCCGCGAGTACGCGCACCGCCGAGCGCCGCACCACCCCGTCGGGCTCGGCCCGGATCCGCTCGATCAGCAGCTCGCGCAGGTGCTCGTAGCCCAGGCCCCAGTCGTTGAGGGCGCGGGCCGACACGGCCACCACCTCGGCGTCGCGGTCGGTGCGGACCCGGTCGACCAGCGCGCTGCGCACCGAGTCGTCGTAGGGCAGGCGTTCCATCATCTGCACGGCGGTGCGCCGGACACCCGCGTTGCCGTCGCGGCGGGTGCGGTCAAGTAGTAGGCGGCGGACGGCCGACTCGTCGCGGAACCGCTCGCCCAGCGCCCGCACCGCGGCCAGCCGGACCGCGGCGTATCCGTCGACGGTGGCCCGCTCCAGCAGCACGTCGCGGACCCGCGGGTCGGTGCCGAACCGCTCGCCGAGCGCCTCGACGGCCGCCAATCGCACCCCCGCGTAGGCGTCGTCGCGGGCCCGGCGGATCAGCTCCTCGCCAGCCCGGGCCAGGGCCAGTTGGAAGGCGCCCCGGTTGGCGGCGGTGCCCGCCACATGGGCCAACTCGGCCAGGCCGGCGACCGCCGCGTAGGACGCCCAGCGGTCGTCGATCGCGCTGAGCACGGTGCTGAACAGGTCTTCGACGTGATCCGACGGCGGCGCCAGGATCGCCGCGAGCTGCGCGGCGTAGGCCGAGACCGAGCTCCAGATCAGTCGGACGCCACGGCGCCTGTACCAGTTCAAGTAGATCTGGCCGCCCGGCCAGGTGGCGCCGATCGTGCGGGCCGCCGGCAGGATCTCGGTCTCGATCAGCGCCATCGTGTCGCGGTCGTCGATCGAGACACAGTGCTCGATCAGCAGGATGATCCGGCGGAGCAGGTCTTGCGCGGGGCCGGCGACCGCGGTGTGCGGGTTGCGCACCTCGGCCAGGCACTGCACGGCCAGCGCCAGGTTCCACGGCGGCTGGGCGAACGCGCCCGCCGGCCACGGGTGGTTGACGTCGGTCGCCAGCAGCGAGATCAACTGCGCGGTGTGTCGCTCGTGGAGGGAACCGGCGACCAGCCGGAGCACCTCGCGCCAGGACGGGTCGGCCCAGTGCTCGACGAACAGGTCCTTGAGGCGGCTGAACGGCCACTGCTGGTCGTGTTTGAACTTGCCGACCACGGCCTCGGCGCAGAAGAACTCGAGGAATGTGCGGTGCACGAAGCCGTAGAGGTGTGGCCCGTAGCGGCTCAGGATGAAGTTGCGCTCGCGGAACTGGTTGATCATGGCGCGGGCGATCGCGCGGGCCTCGGACGGGTCCTTCTGGTAGCGCTCGGCCAGGTAGTCCTCGAAGACCTCGCTCAGGTCTTCGGCGCTGACGTAGTTGGCCGCCAGGCCCCGCTCGCCGCTCTGCACCTTGTAGGCCAGCCGGCGCAGCAGTTCCTTCTTGTCTTCGGCGTCGATGAAGCCCGGGCTCTCGTACTGGTCCTGCAGGTGGCGGTTGATGTCCCAGTGCTCGACCAGCACGCTCGCGGCGTGGTCGAACAGCTTCCACCGTTCGCGGGGGAGCGCCTGGTGCTTGCCGATGATCGCCAGGATGGTCAGCAGCATCGGGTTGCCGGCCAGCTCGCGGATCGACGGCGAGTGGCGCATCGCCTCGAGCAGCCGGGCCCGGCGCGCCGCCGAGTCGCCCGGGCGGTCGTTCATCGCGAGGTCGTACCAGCTGGCCAGGAACTCGGTGATCTGGCTGTCGTCGAGGTCCTGGAGGGTGAAGTGGGCGAAGCCGAGTTCGCTGAGCATCCGCCGGGCGTACCCGATGATGCGGGAGGTGACGATGACCCGCACGTGCGGGAACTCGCCCGCGAAGGCCGCGATCTGGTTGGCGACCGCCTCGCGGCGCCGCTTGTCGAAGATCTCGTCGAGACCGTCGAAGATGACCACGGCCGGCCCGCCGCCGGTCAGGTAGCGCAGCAGCGCCGCCCGCTCCAGGCCCAGCCCGTCGAGCCCGGCGCGCTGGTCGAGATAGTCGATGAAGTTGCTGCTGCGGCCCTCGGCGTAGAGCGCGACGTAGGAGCGCAGCTCGATGAACAGCGGCAGGTGGCCGTCGAGCGGGCCGAGACGGTCGTCGACCGGCGGGCCGGTGTGCGCCAGCGCGAGGGTGATGTAGCGGGCCGCCGTCGACTTGCCCGAGCCGGGATCGCCGAGCAGCACGATGGCCTGGTTGTCGGGCGCCGCGACGACGTCGAAGAGGCGGCGCAGCGGCTTGGCCCGGTAGGCCTTGTGCAGCAGCGCCAGCTCGTCGGGGTCGACCTCGTCGGGCACGTCTTCGGTCTCGAGATGGCCCTCGTACTGCATCCGCTGCCACCACTCGCGGGGCAGCTCGACCGGCGGCGGGTCTTCGCGGACCGACTGCTCGATGAAGACCGAGCTCAGCCGCATCTGGAGGTATTCGTCGCGCTGCGGCGGCGTCAGCGCGTCAAGATCGAGACCGCCGTATTGCTGGTGGAGGCGGTCGTAGTAGCGCTTGAGGGTCTCGGTGCTCAGCGACTGGAGGTGGCCGGTCGGCCGGCCGATGTCGGCCAGGCAGTTGGCCACCGCGGCGGTGACCAGCGCGGCGAGGTCGCCCGGACCGGTGAACGTGCTGCACATGTGGCGCACGACCAGCTCGCTGCGCAGCGCCTCGATGCGCTCGGCCTCGTCGCCGCGGTCGATGTGCACCCGCGGCCACGGCGCTTCCTCGTCGAGCAGGAAGATCAGGCAGGGCTTGCCCATCGCCTCGGCCTGCCGGTATTCGAGCTCGGTGATCGACCGGTCGTAGCCGGGCGGGACGAAGCCGTAGCGCCAGGCGAAGATGCCCACGTAGAGGTCACAGTCGGCGACGTCTTCGAGGCAGCGCTCGACCGGGCGACGATCTTCGGCCACATAGGACTCCATGGCCACGTCTTCCACCCGCAACCGGCGGAGCGCCAACTTGACCGCGGAACGGCACTCTTCCAGATCACGGAACGTTGCTGAGACGTAGACCTTGGTCAACGCGGCTCCTCGATTACGTGAGCGACACGCGCCGTTACCGTACCAACATCTGGCAACGTTGGGGTTCCCCGGTCCATCGGGATTGATCAAAGTATCGTCTGGGTGGCATTCCGCGCGGCGGCCTTGCCCCGTGGGTGGACCATGGGATGCAATTGCGCCGGTATGGTTCGGGCAGCACGGAGGCGGGCATGCTCACGTTTGGCGAGGTCCACACCGGACTTCTGCAGAACTCGACGTCGCTGCCCTGGGACGCCACCGCCGACGTGCTCAACCTGCTGGTCGGGGAGCAGGTCCGGCGCTCCGAGCGGCCGATGGCCTACGCGGTCTCACCCAACCTGCTGACCAGTGTGGACTGCCGCCTGCCGGCCGCCTCCGGCAAGGTCATCCGCGGGGTCGGCACGGTCATCTCGCGGGCCTCGATCACCGGCGGCCATGTCGCACAGGGGTCCGGGCACGCCTCCGTGGTCAAGAGCGCCGCCAACCGCCGGCTCTCCTGGTCGCACTATCTGACCAGGCCGGGCGCGATCGAGGCGATCGGCAAGGCCGACGGCGGCGATATCGCCCGCGGTTTCGCCGGCACCTCGCAGGCGCTGGGCACGCTCAACGTCGGCGCGATCAGCGGCCGCACGCTCGACGCGGTGCAGCGCTCGACCCGGCTCGACCGGCACCCGCCGTTTCGCACCCAGCGCACCCACATGCGCTGGGTGGTGATCCCGACCGACGAGCCCGGCGCGGAGGCGACCGGCACCTTCCGGGTCGTGACGCCGACGCTGCGGGTGCTGGAGCTGGTCGTGCCGCGCGAGCACACCGGGTCGATCGTCGACCTGTGTGAAGACCTCGCGCTGCACGACTGGCTGCTCACCACGCTGTTGGCACTGATGGAATCGAGCCTGACCGGCCCGGGCACCCGGGCGCAGCGGATCGCCCGGCTGCGCCCCGCCATCGACACCCTGCTGCATCTCTGGATGCCGGCGGCCCGGGTCGACGAGGCGGTGCTGCCGGTCTGGCGGTCGCTGGAGCGCCGGCCCGGCTTCACCCGGCAATGGGAAGCCTCGGTCAGCCGGATCCGCGACCAGATGACCCTCGGCACCCTCGCCCTGCTGGAGTCGGCGACCGCCTGAGCTACTGGGGCGGGCGGGAAAGTTCCCGCCAGTCGAACGGACCGACGAGAAGGGCGCGCACGCGGTCGTACGCGTCCTCCTCGGTCTCGTACTCGTAGAAGTGGGACACGCCCTCGGCGCCACCCGCCCGCTGCTCGACATGCCAGGTATCGCCGTCGATCCGCAGGTAGACGTCGCGCCGCGCGGCGCGCCCCCACTTACCGTTCCACCAGTGCTTTCGTTGCTCCATGGCGGAACAGTATCGAACATGCGTTCGATTAGCGCGAGGTCGGGGGGTTCTCCCGGCCGAGGGTCTGGTCAAGGGCGGAGGAACGGTACTGACCGGGCACCCGGCCGCCCGCGACGAGGGCGTCGCGGATCTCGGTGAGCAGTTTGATCTCCTCGCTCGGTGCGGCGGGCGGGGGCTCCTCACCGCGCTGGCGACGCTCGGCCAGCTTGTTCATCGGGAAGACGACGAGGAAGTAGAGGACGGCCGCGGTCAGGAAGAAGGTGATCGCGATGTTGACGAACCCGGCCCAGTCGAACTCGACGCCGTTGACTTTCGGCTTGCCGCCCTGGACGCCACCGCCACCGAGCAGCTTGATCAGTGGCTCGAGGAACGACTTGGTGAACTGGTTGACCACGCCGGTGAACGCGGCACCGATCACGATGCCGACCGCGAGGTCGACCACGTTTCCGCGCATGATGAAGTCTTTGAAGCCCTTAAGCATGGCTCACCCTAAGCCCGGACCGGAGCCTCCAGGAACCTGCCCGCCTCGCGCGCCGCGTCGTCGGGATCGCCGGCCCTGATCGCCTCGACCAGTTGACCATGATCGATGCCCGCGCCGCCGGCCGCGAGCGACGGCCCGACCGCGGCGGCCACCGAGGCCCGGATCGCCGCGCCGACCGACGCGTAGAGCTCGGCCAGCATCGGGTTGTGTGCCGCGGCCACCACGGCCGTGTGCAGGTCGGCGTCGGCCTCGACGAACGCGTCGGCCTCGCCGCGCTGCCAGGCCGCGTCGCGCGCGACCAGGGCGGCATCGAGCCGGGCCAGGTCTTCGGGGGTACGCCGGAGCGCCGCCAACCGGGCCGCCTCGACCTCGAGGGCCCGCCGCACCTCGACGGTGTGCCCGGGATCGGCGGCGCCGAACTTGCGGGCCACCACCCCGGTCAGCTCGTCGGTCGAGCGCACGTAGGTGCCCGAACCCTGCACGCCCTCGAGCACGCCGGCGTGGGTGAGCGCGCGAACGGCCTCGCGCACGGTGTTGCGCCCGACGCCCAGAAGCTCCACGAGCTGCGGCTCGGTGGGGATCTTGGCCCCGACCGGCCATTCGCCGGCCCGGATCTGCTCGGTGAGCTGTGAGATCACCTGCTGGACGAGTGTGGACCGCGCATTGAGTGTCATGCGTAACATCACCCCACCATAAATCGTCCCATGATTCTAGTGTAGAGGCCGTGAGCCTTCCGACCACCGCACCG
Source organism: Asanoa sp. NPDC049573 (assembly GCF_040676615.1). NCBI lineage: Bacteria > Bacillati > Actinomycetota > Actinomycetes > Micromonosporales > Micromonosporaceae > Asanoa > Asanoa sp. NPDC049573. Next base: position 26,419 of record NZ_JBFAPI010000017.1, on the reverse strand, counting down.
CGCCCAGCCGTCCAACCCCGTCGCATGCTGCTCGTCCTGGCCGGCATCGTGCTGGTCGCGGTCAACCTGCGCGCGGTGGTCACCTCTCTCGGCGCCCTGCTCGACGAGGTCCGCGACGGCCTGCACCTCTCCGGCGCGCTCGCGGGGGTGGTCACCACGGTGCCGACGATCGCCTTCGCGGTCTTCGGCGCGACCACACCGTGGCTGGTCCGCCGGATCGCGCCGGCCCGGCTGCTGGTCGCCGCCATGAGCGTGCTGGCCCTCGGCCAACTGCTGCGGGTGGTCACCGACTCGCCCGCGGCGTTCATCGGGTTCAGTGCGCTGGCCCTGGCCGGCATCGCGGTCACCAACGTGCTGCTGCCGATGATGGTCAAGCAGGGCTTCCCGGACCGGCCGGGCCTGGTCACCGGCGCCTACACGCTGTCGATGTCGGTCGGCGCCGCCGCCGCGTCGGCCGCGGCCGTGCCGGTCGCGCACGCCTTCGGCTCGTGGCGGGCCGGCCTCGGCGTGTGGGCGCTGCTGGCCGCCGTCGCCGTCCTCCCGTGGCTGCCGTCCGCCCTGCGCCGTGGTCAGCGGGTCGAGCGGCGGGCGATCCACCGGTCGGCCCGGATCAGCCCGGCGCGTACCCGGATCGGCTGGTCCATGGCGGTGTTCTTCGGCATGCAGTCGATCGGCGGCTACGCCGTGATGGGCTGGCTGGCGCAACTGTTCCGCGACTCCGGCTTCACCCCGTCGACGGCCGGCCTGCTGCTCGCCGGCGTGACCCTCTTCGCGCTGCCGTTCGCGCTGCTGATGCCGGCGCTGGCCGGTCGCGTGCGGCGGCTGCGACCGCTGATCCTCGGGCTGACGGCCGTGTGCGGTGTCTCCTACGTCGGCCTGGCCATCGCACCGCACGGCGGTGCGGTCCTCTGGGTCACGCTGCTCGGCATCGGGCAGACGGTCTTCCCGGTCAGCCTGGTCGTGATCGGCCTGCGGGCCCGCACGGCGGAGGGCACGGTGGCGCTGTCGGCCTTCGCGCAGAGCGTCGGCTACCTGTTCGCGTCGCTGGGCCCGCTGCTGGTCGGCATCCTCTACGAGGCCACCGGCGGCTGGCTCGCTCCGCTCGGCGTGCTCGCCGTGGCGCTCGCCATCCAGGCCGGTGCCGGTGTGCTGATCAGCCGACCGGGCTACGTGGAGGACCAGGCGCACTCGCCCGGCGCCGATGGCCCGGTCGAGGCGGTAGAGGCCACCCCGGCGGCGGTGCTGGCCGAGACCGGCCCCTTGGCCGCACCCCTCCGCGAGGCCGCCTAAGCCCGGCGGCGCCGGCACGCCGGCAGAACCGCCTAGCGTGCGGCGGGCCGGCCTGCGAAGAACCCGGGCCTAGCCCGCGGCGGGCTCGGACGCGTCGGCGGTGACGGCCTCGTCGACCGTCGGGTAGGTGTGCAACACCTCGACCAAGCCGCTGACCTCGAGGATGCGACGCACGCCGCGCTGCGGCGCGGCCAGTCGCACCAGGCCGCCGGCCTCGTCGGTGCTGTTCTTCGCGCGCACGAAGACGGACAGCCCGGTGGAGTCGCAGAACGACAGGTCGGTCAGGTCGAAGACCAGCCGGGGCAGGCCGCGATCGAGTAGGTCGGTGATCTGGTCCTGGAGCTGCGGCGCGGTGGCCATGTCCAGCTCGCCGCCAACCGACACCACGACGATGTCGCCGTGCTGTTCGGTGCCCACCGTCAGGGACATGCTCGACCTCCTGTGTTCGGAGGAACGGTACTCCACGGTGCCGGGGAGGGCACGCAAAGGCCCGAGGACCTGCCGTGGATGTGCTGTCCGTCGGCAGGCCCTCGGGCCGTGTTGGCGCGGCGCCGGTCAGGCGGTCGCGCGCAGGGGCGCGAGCGCCCGGCTCCACTCGACGACCTGGTCCAGGGTCGTGTGCAGGGCCGCCTCCTGGAACGGGCTCGGCTTGAGCACGCTGTAGTTCTCGAAGTCGTGGTGCAGCGAGAGCGCCACCTGCGAGCGCACGTCGGCCATCCGGAGCTCACCGGCGATGAGCCGGAGGTTCTCGACGGCACGGGCGCCACCGACGGAGCCGTAGCTGACGAAGCCCACGGCCTTGTTGTTCCACTCGGCGAACAGGAAGTCGATCGCGTTCTTCAGGGCACCCGAGGTGGAGTGGTTGTACTCGGGGGTGACCATGATGAAGCCGTCGAACGACGCGATCTTCTGCGCCCACTCGAGAGTGTGCGGCTGGCTGTACTGGCCCATCGAGGGCGGGACGATCTCGTCCAGGTGCGGCAGCTTGTAGTCGAGCAGGTCGACCAGCTCGTACTCCGCGTCGGTGCGCTGCTTGGCCAGCTCGTACACCCACTTGGCGACGGCCTCGCCGTTGCGGCCCGGGCGGGTGCTGCCGAGGATGATTCCGATCTTGGTCACGAGATTGTCCTTGATTTTCAGGGGGAGGACCTGCGGACGCAAAGTCCTTGCTTCGGCAAGCAAATGTACGAGCAGTTCCTTGCGTAAGCAAGTAAGCTACTCGTATGCCTCCGGTCACAGCCCTCCCGCCTCTCAACAGTGATGAGGATGCCCTGGTGCGGGCCCTGGGCCGGGTGTTGGCGGTGTTGCCGAAGCTGATCGACGCCGATCTTCGACGCGACGCCGGCATCTCCCTCACCGAATACAGCACGCTCATGCACCTGTCGGAGAGCCCCGACCGGCGGATGCGGATGAGCGAGTTGGCCGCCGCCTGCGATCTCTCGCTCAGCGGCATGACCCGCGCGGTGGCCCGGCTGGAGAGCGACGGCCTGGTGCGCCGGTTCCAGTGCGACGAAGACGGCCGCGGCTGGTACGCCGCCCTGACCGCTGCCGGCCTGGCCCGGCTGGAAGCGGCCTACCCGACCCACCTGGTCGCCACCCGCCGGCGCATCCTCGACCACTTCGCCGGCATCGACCTCACCGCGGTCGCCCGCGCCTTCGACGGCCTCTCCTCGGCCGAGTGGCAGAAGCCAGCACCCGCACCGGCTCGCCAGCGGTGACCGCCCGCTCGCCGGTCGACGGCAGTCCCGGAGGGCCCATGACACGATGTCCGCATGTGTTATGGAGATGACGCCCGCCCGCCGCAGCCGCCCAATCCCGGCCCCGTCGGCGAACACGGTGACCTGGTTCTGCGCTCTTCCGACGGCACCGAGTTCGGCGCCTACTTCGCGCATCCCGAGCGACCGACCGGTCGCGGGATCGTGATCTTCCCAGACGTCCGCGGCCTGCACGTCTTCTACAAGGAACTGACGCACAGCTTCGCGTCGGCCGGGCTGTCGGCGGTGGCGTTCGACTTCTTCGGCCGCACCGCGGGGGTGGGCGAGCGCGGTGAGGACTTCAACTACCGCGAGCACGTCGACAAGCTCGAGTTCGCCTCCGTCCGCGCCGACGCCACGGTGGCCGGCGGCTGGCTGCGCGAACACGGCACGGAGTCGCTCTTCACCGTCGGCTTCTGCTTCGGCGGCGCGATGTCGTTCCGCCAGGCCGCGGCCGGCGACAACCTGAGCGGCTCGATCGGTTTCTACGCGATCCCGTCGCGGGTGCGGGACGTAGCCGACGAGATCTCGTCGCCGCTGCTCATTCTCGCCGCGGGGCAGGATTTCACCCCGGTGGCCGAGGTCGAGCAGTTCGCCGACCGGGTGCGTGGCCACGGCGTCGACGTCCGGATGACCGTCTACCCCGACGCCGGGCACAGCTTCTTCGACCGCAACTTCGGCCAGCACCAGGCCGACGTCGAAGACGGCTGGCGGCAGATGCTGAGCTTCATCGACGACAAGGCCGCCTGACGCCGCTGGCGGCCGCCAAGAAAGCCATGATTACCCCCTAAAACGCGACTAGGGTACGAAGACATGGCACTGCAGACGCGGATGGTGACGTTCGACTGTGCCGATCCCGCGACCCTGGCAAGTTTCTGGGCGGCCGCGACCGGCCTGCGTGAGACGTGGCGCCATGAGAACGATTTCCTGATCCTGGGTGAGACGCCCGGTTTGTGCCTGGGCTTCCAGCACGTGCCCGAACCTAAGACGGTGAAAAACCGGGTGCACCTCGACTGGAGCAGCGACGGCGACGTCGCCGCCGAGATCGAGCGGCTGCTCGAACTGGGCGCCCGGGTGGTCGACCGGCAGAAGATGCCGCAGGGCTTCGGCTGGACGGTGCTCGCCGACCCCGAAGGCAACGAGTTCTGCGTGGCGACACCGCGGGCCTGAGCCTTGGAGCACGACCCGGGCCACGAGATCGCGGACGGCCAGGCACGCGGGTCTTCGGCACCAAGCATGCCGGCGGCCCGGCGCTGCGCCGGGCCGAGTGCGCGGCCGCGTAGCGGGCGAACGCCTCCCCGGGGTTGGCGGCCAGCGCGGTCGCCAGCGTCGCGGCGAGGCGGCGACCGACATCGCCCTGCGCCGATTCGCGGCGATGTCGGCCGTCCACCGAGCGCCACCGGTGGCCCCTGGCCGCGGTGAGGAACCGCTAATCCGGTCGGCGCCGCGGCGGGGCGAGTGAGGTCAGGATCGGGTGGGCCACCACCGCGCCGACGAGGCCGAGCACGATGACGAACACGGTGCGCGCACCGAGCAGATAGCCCATCGACCCGACCAGAAACCCGATCCCGGCGGCGACCAGGAACCGGGTGCCCGGCACCTGGAGCGCCCGCGGCGGCAGCCGCCGGTCGACGACGAGGTCCACCCGGGCCGCGTCGACCTCGAACCGCGCCGCGATCCGGGCCACCGACTGCCCGGCCAGGTAAGCGGCGACGATGTCGTCCTCGTGCTCATCCAGCGGGCGCGTCATCCCGTCAGGATATGCACGCCCGGCGATCTCCGGTCGCCCGTCAGCGGCGGCCGACGCGGGAGCGGCTGGAGAAGCTCGCGGCGTTCGACGACCCACCGGCTGTGGCCGTCGCGCTGCGGGCGCCGCCGCGGGAACGGTCTGACGGTTGGGTGGCGTGGCGGTCCGCCGAGCGGGTGCCGTTCTGGCTCGACTGCTGGGCGCCGCCTCGGCGACCACCGCCGTGCGGGCGGCGCTGGCGGGGCACCGGCGCCGTCTCGGGCGCCGGCGGCGGTGTCACGAATGTGCGCTCGCCCGGCGCCAGTTCCGCGAGGAACGGGTCCGTCGGGCCGGTCAGCCGGGTCGTCTTGGGCTTGATGCCGGCCTCGCGGGTCAGGTTGCGCACGTCGGCGACCTGGCTGTCGGTCATCAGCGTGACCACCATGCCGGAGGCCCCGGCCCGCGCGGTGCGGCCCGAGCGGTGCAGGTAGGCCTTGTGCTCCACCGGCGGGTCGGCGTGGATGACCAGCGACACGTCGTCGACGTGGATACCGCGTGCCGCGATGTCGGTCGCGACCAGGGTGCGCGCGCTTCCGTCGGAGAACGCGGCCAGGTTGCGGGTGCGGGCGCCCTGGGCCAGGTCGCCGTGCAGTTCGACGGCCGGGACGCCACCGGCGACGAGCCGGCGGGTCAGCGCCTTGGCGCCGCGCTTGGTGCGGGTGAAGACCAGCGTGCGGCCGGGCGCCGAGGTGAGGTCGGCGAGCACCGCCAACCGCTCCTCCTGCCGCACGTGCAGCACGTGGTGAGTCATCTTGACGACCGGCGACAGCGCCGAGTCGATGCTGTGCGTGACCGGGTTGTTCAGGTAGCGCCGGACCAGGCCGTCGACGGCGGCGTCGAGCGTCGCCGAGAACAGCATCCGCTGGCCGGCGCGCGGCGTCTGGTCGAGCAGCCGCTTGACGACCGGCAGGAAGCCCAGGTCGGCCATGTGGTCGGCCTCGTCGAGCACGGTGATCTCGATCGCGTCGAGCCGCGCGTGGCCGGCCCGGACGTGGTCGTCGAGCCGGCCGGGGCAGGCCACGACGATGTCGACCCCGCGGCGCAGCGCGGCGATCTGCGGGCCGGCGCCGACGCCGCCGAAGATCGTCACGGCGCGCAGGCCGAGCGGCTTGGCCAGCGGTGTGACGGCCGCCTCGATCTGGGTCGCGAGCTCGCGGGTCGGCGCCAGGATCAGCGCGCGCGGGCGGCCCGGCCGCTTTCCCTTGGTGTCGTTGGCCAGCCGCTGGAGCAGCGGTAGGACGAACCCGTAGGTCTTGCCGGACCCGGTGCGGCCCCGGCCGAGCACGTCGCGACCGGCGAGTGCGTCGGGCAGCGTGGCGGCCTGGATCGGGAACGGCGCGGTCACGCCCACAGCGGCCAGCGGCGCGATCAGCGCGGCGGAAAGACCGAGGTCGGCGAAGGTGGGTGTTTCGGTGGTCGGGTGGTGCGGGCGGCGTGCCGCCATGTAGATCTCCGAACGTCAGGGGGGCGTGCGGTGCGGCGCGGGCCGTGGCCTGCGCGACGCTGACCGACGCATATCACGGCCCCCGCGGCGGAGCTGTCAGGGCCGTCCGTGCCCAATCTACCCGATCTTCGCCAGATCCGGCTCGGCTGCACCGTGAAGATCAGCTCGGGCGCAGGTCGGCGGCCAGGCGGCCGACCACCGTGTAGGACGGGCGGGGGTCGGCCGGGGCGGCCCGGATGTTGAGCCAGCGCGGGACGGCCCGGGTGGCCGTGCGGGAGCCGGTCGCCGTCAGGTCGCCCGTGCGGACCGCCTCGCGCCAGCTGATCTCGCCGCGCCAGAGCAGGGTCAGGCAGCGCAGGCTGGTCTCGATGGTGACGGTGACCGGCAGGCCCGGGTCGAAGTCGCAGACGTCGGCGTCGTCTTCGGCGAGCACCAGCCACCACCGTTGGCTCTTCGGGGTCACGTCGCCGAACTGGACGTGCACCACCGTGCGGCCCGGTGGCAGGTCGGTGCGGGAGACCTGCCGGCGCATGTCCCACAGCAGCAGGTGCGGATCGAGGTCTTCCTCGCCGAGTTCGGGCATCCAGCGCATCGACCAGTCGCCGAGCGAGTCGACGATCGGCTGCAGGTCTTTGCCGGCCGGGGTGAGCCGGTAGATCACCTTGTTGCCGTCCGGATAGCGCTCGACGACGCCCACCCGCTCCAGCCGCTGGAGGCGTTTGACCAGCAGCGCGGGCGACATCCGGGGAACGCCGCGGCGGATGTCGTTGAAATGACGGCTGCCCATCAGCAGCTCGCGGACGACCAGCAGCGTCCAGCGCTCGTCGAGCACCTCGAGCGCCTTGGAAACGGGACAGAACTGGTAGTAGGTACCCACCAACTCACGGTAGGTCGGGCGCCGGTACAGAAACAGAACTGGTCGGCTTCATTTGTAGAACTGCCGGGTCGGGTGACCGACAGCGCAGCATCGGAGCATGACCGACATCAAAGAATCCGTGGGCGGCATGCTCGGGCTGCTGGCCGGCTACGTGGGACATCGCACCGTGTCGACCGGCATCCGCTCCGGCCTCGTCGCGGCGCTGGCGCAGGGCGGACCGGCCACACCGGACGAACTCGCCGCCCGGACCTCGCTCGATCCCTTCTACACGTTCGCGTGGTGCCGGGCCGCCTATGGCGCCGGCGTCTGCGACCGCGACGGCGACCGCTACCGGCTCGCCGCCAACCTCGACACCGTGCTGCTCGACGAGACCTCACCGGCGTACGTCGGAGGCGTGTTCAAGGTCCTCGAACAGCCCGAGTTCTTCGACCGGTTCGAAGCGAGCCTGGCCAGCGGCGAGCGGCTGTGGTGGGACGGCTGCTCGCCCGAGTTCATCGCGGCGGTCGGCGGCACCGGGCGACCGTTCTACCGGCGGCTCGTGCCCGACGGGCTGGCCCGCGTTCCCGGCCTCGAGGCACGGCTCGACGCCGGTTGCCGGGTGCTCGACACCGCCTGCGGTTCCGGGCACGGCCTGGTCATGCTGGCCACGGCCTACCCGAACTGCGAGGTGTCGGGTGTGGATGGCGACGTGCACTCGGTCGACGTCGCGTGCCGGACCCTGGCCGGTGCCGGCCTCGACGGCCGGGTCAAGGTCTGGGACAGTCCACTGGAGAAGCTCACCGTGAGCGAGCCCTACGACGTGGTGATCAACAACATCTCCATGCACGAGTGCCGCGACATCGACGCGGTCGCGCGCAACGTCAAGGCCGCGCTCAAGCCCGGCGGGGTGTTCGTCATCTCGGACTTCCCGTTCGCCGACGACGACGCCGGGCTGCGCACCGCGCCGGGCCGGGTGATGTCCGGCATCCAGATCTTCGAAGCGCAGATCGACGATCAACTGCTACCCCGCCGGGTGTACGACGATCTGCTGCGCACGCACGGCTTCACCGACCTGGGCTCCGCGGCGATCACCCCGATGCACGCCGTGACCTGGGGTTACGCCTGATCCAGCCGAGGGGTGGACCGGAAGGGCATCGGCCTGCGACGATATGCGCACTCTCAATGCAAGAACTTTCGCTTGCCTGGAGGTGCTGTGCTCATCCATCGCCGAGGTCTGCTCTCCCTGGCCACCGCGCTCGTGCTCGCCGTTGCGGCAACACCCGCGGTTGCGGCAACACCCGCGGTTGCCGCAACGCACGGGAGGGCGGCGGCCTACCGGCCGGTCATCTTCGTACACGGCAGCGCCGGGTCCGCGTCGCAGTTCGAGTCGCAGACCCGGCGGCTGACCAGCAACGGCTACCCGATCGACGTGATCGAGGCACACGAATACGACTCGCCCAACATCGCCACGATCCTGCCCGCCGTGTTCGCCGGGCTCGACGAGCGGGTCTCCCGGCTGCTCGCCCGCACCGGTGCCGACCGGGTCGACATCGTCGCGCACTCGCTCGGCACCTTCGTGCTGCAGAGCTATCTGACCAGTTCGCCGGCCCGGGCCGCGCGGGTCGCGCACTACGTCAACCTCGACGGGCGCCCGGCCACCGCGCTGCCCGGTGGCGTGCCCACGCTGGCCATCTGGGGCGAGGGCGACCCGGCCCGCGCGATCACCGGCGCGACCAACGTCTACTTCCCGGACCAGTCGCACACCCAGACGGTGTCGTCGGAGCAGTCGTTCCGGGAGATGTTCCGGTTCTTCCGGGGCCGGGCCCCGCACACCAGCCAGATCGTTCCGGAACGCACGGCCCGGATCTCCGGCCGCGCGGTGCTCTTCCCGAGCAACGCCGGCGTGACCGACGCGACGCTCGAGGTCTTCCGGGTCAGCCCGCTGACCGGCAGGCGCACGTCGAGCCGCCCGGTGCACCGGGCGCCGCTCACCGGCGACGGCTCCTTCGGCCCGATCGCGCTCGACGGCAGCGCCCGCTACGAGTTCGCCGTCGTCCGGCCCGGCGCCGCGACCCACCACTTCTATTTCCAGCCGTTCCTGCGCGACAGCGCGTTCGTCCGGCTGCTGACCAGCCGGCCCGGCGAGGGCCTGGGCGCGCTGGTGGAGACCGGTGACCGGCACACCGCGCTGACCATCCAGCGGCAGAAGGAGTGGTGGGGTGACCAGGGCGACGCCGGCGACCACCTCTGGGTCAACGGGCGCGACATCCTCAACGCCGCCAACGCGCCGCGGGTCAAGCGGGTGATCGGCATCTTCGCCTTCGACGCGGGCAGCGACCGCACGACCGACCTGACCGCACCGCTACCGGCGTTCTTCGCGCAGACCTTCATCACCGGCATGGACGTCTTCGTCCCGGCCACGCCGGCTCACCTCGGCTTCGTCTCGATCGCGGTCGCCCCGCGCGGCGGCGGGTTCGAGGTGGTCAACGTGCCCAACTGGAAATCGTCCGACCACCGGATCACGGTCAACGTCGACGACTTCTAGCCCCTGGACACGGCGGCATTTTCGCGGCACGGCACTGGTCACCGCTCCCACCGGTGAGCCGATTTGCAGAGCTCACCGGTGGGGTCGGCGGCGGTGACGCTGACACTGGCCAACCGCGCGAGAATTTCAGGGCAGCGCCGCGTAGCCGGCCAGCAGGATGTCGACCGCCTCGGTGAATCGGTGGTCGAAGTCGAGCCCGGCCCGGGTGGTCAGGATCTCGGTCAGGTTCGGAAACTCGGCCGGGTCGATTTCGTCGGCCCGCTCGTCGAGGTTGGGCTCGGTGCCCTCGTGACCGGGCGTCTCGCCGGCCTCGGCGAGGGTGTGGCCGATGGTGAACGTAGCGATCACGTTGACCACGTCCATCGCCCGGCCGAGCGGCACGCCGGCCGCGCGCATTCCGGCCAGCCAGCGCTCCGACATCCGCAGCGCCTCGGGTGAGTTGACCGGGCGGGTGGCGGCCAGCGGCAGCACGCCGGGGTGGGCCAGCAGCGCGCCGCGCAAGGAATGGGCGAACTGCCGCATCCATGGCACCCACGGGCCCGAACCCGGGTCCGGCTCGTCCAGGCCGGCGAAGGCGATCTCCATCACCCGGTCGACCAGGCCGTCGAGCAGCGCGTCCTTGTTGGGCACGTAGTGGTAGAGCGTCATCGCCTCGACCCCGAGCGCCGCACCGAGCTTGCGCATCGACAGCGCGGGCAGCCCGTGCTCGTCGAGATAGTCCAGAGCGGCGTCGAAGACGCGCTCCCGGCTCAGGCCCGCCTTCGCGCCGGCCCGGCGTACCGCCATCAGATACCAACCCCTTGACGATTCTTACGACGTAAGTCAGGCTATCAGCAACCGCTTCCTTACGCCGTAAGATTGGATGCCCGATGTACGCACTCGCCCTCTTCCTCATCGTCGCCGTGGTCGCGTGGTTCCTGGTCATCACGCTGGTCGACATCTACCCGCTGAACAACGTGCGCGACGCCAAGCCCAGCGAGCAGCGCACCGAGGTCGCGGTGAACGCGCCGGTGCTGGCGCTGCCCGCCGTGCTGCTCGGGATCGCCGCGGCCACGGACATAACGGCACTGGCGTACGCCGCCGGCGCGCTGGAGTTGGTCTTCGCCCTCGGCGGCCTGGTCGTGTGGTGGATGCCTTACCTGGTCGGCGTCCCCGCTCCCTGGGCGACATCGGGCACCGGCGTCACCTGGGCCGAGCTACACGCCCGCACCTACGCCCACACCGTGATCGTGGTGCCCCGGATCGGCGAGCGCCCGCGACCCAACCTGGAACACATGATCCTGCACGGCCTGATGCTCGCGGCCGCCGTCGTCACCTTCGCGGCTGTCTAGACCGCGGTGACGGTGACGACGACGCCGTCATCGCCGCCGCTGGCCAGCAGGGTGCCGTCGGGACTGAAGGCCACCGAATTGGCGCTGCCGTTGTGCGTGGCCACGGGCGCCGTGACGGGCTCCAGCGTCGTCGCGGTGTAGACATCGACCCGTCCGTCGTGGCACGCGGACGCGATCAGCGCACCGTCGGGGCTGACCGCGACGGACTGGACCCAGCCCTGGTGCCGGTTGCACGCGATTTCGGCAGCAGGGTCGGAGGTCAGGTCCCAGAGGCGGACGGTCCGGTCGCGCCCGCCGCTGGCGAGGAACAGCCCATCAGGGTGGTAAGCCAACGAGAGGACGTGGTCGGCGTGGCCCCGCAAGGAGACGGTGCGGCCAGGCCGGCAAAGATGCACCAGGTGGTCGGCGCCGCCGGTCGCGAGCCAACGCCCGTCGGGGCTGTAGGCGAGGCAGTAGAGGGACTGGTCGAACCGGGGTCCGGGGATCGGCCGGCTCCCTTGCGCGAGATTCCAGAGACTGACAGCGCCGTCGTCGCTCGCACCGGCCAACCGGGTGCCGTCGGGGTTGAACGCGACGGCACGCACCCAACGTGTGTGCGGCGCGAGCACCGGAAACTCCCGTTGCCGGGTCTCGGCGTCCCAAATCCGAACCGAGCCGTCGGCTCCGCCGGTGGCGAGCCGCCGGCCATCCGGGGTGAACCTCACCGCCAACACCAGGTGCCGGTGACCGATCAGCGGCTCGCCGACGGGCTCACCCGACCCGACGTCGAAGACCACCACCCGTTCGCCGGTCGCCGCGGCCAGCAGTCGGCCGTCCGGGCTGAACGTGACGGCGTTGACCCGGCCGGTGAGTCCTCTTCGGAAGAGTCCGGTCCCGTGGTCACGGTCCCGGAGCCGTTCGCGCGGGGAACGTGGCGGAACCGGCGTCTCCCCGGGGAGCGGTTCGCGGCCCGGGGTGTCAAGCCCGTTGGCCGGGACGACGGATGCGCCCCGCGGGCTGCGGGCCAGGATGATCTCCGCCTCGCCACCGAACAGCCAGCGCTGTGGGTTCTGCCGGGGGTCCACCTCGGCGACCCGGTCGGCCGCGTAGGCGAACGCCTCCTCGACCGAGACGTAACCGTCGCCGTCGCGGTCGGCCTCGCCGGTGCGCAGACCCGTGACCAGCGCAGACGTGAACACCGACCGGGGCAACGGCTGCGCGCTGAGCGGCCTGCCCTCGAACGAATACTCGGTCGACCGCGACGCCGTCAGAACGGCTCGTCCCCGCCCGTGGCCACCCAGCCGCCGATCGAGGTCCAGGTCGGCGCTGCCCTTGCCGGCGAACGCGCCGCTGAAGCAGCAGTCCAGGATCAGCACCTGGCGCCGGGCGGCGCACTCGTCCATCTCTTCGAGCAGCCACTGCGCCTCGACCGCGGTCGCCCGCAGGTGTGCCTTGACCGTGTCGGTGGCGGCGAAGTAGAGGCGTCCGCGCGGGCTGAGCAGGCCGTGGCAGCTCAGATAGATCAGCACCAGATCGTCGCGCGCGCAGTCGCCGAGGAAGACGCTGACGGTCCGCCGAAGCTCGGCCTCCGGACGATCCATGATGGACGTGACCGCGAACCCGCCGATGTCGGCGTCGGCCAGCACCTCGATCATGTCCTGGGCGTCCAGCGCCGGCGCCCGCAGTCGCGTGATCGCGGGGTCGGTGTAGGCGCCGGTCGCGACCACCAGCGCCCGGCGCGTGCCGGGCGGTGGCGGCGCGGGCGCTCTCATACAGACATCATGACGCCCGGGGCTGCGGGACCGTCGCCGGCACAGTGGACTCGCGGATCACCAGGCGGCAGGGTTGCCGCACGACGCCCGACGAGGGGGTGCCGTCGAGCGCGGCGAACAGGTGCTCGACCGCGGTCGCGCCGAGTTGCTCGAGGTTGAGGTCCACGGTGGTCAGTGGTGGGCGGCAGTCGGTGGCGAAGTCTTCCCAGTTGTCGTAGCCGACGATCGCCACGTCGTCGGGGATGCGGCGGCCGAGGTCGAGCAGGGTCTGCGAGACTCCCGTCGCGATCTGGTCGTTGCCGCAGAAGATCGCGTCGATCGACGGATCGGCGTTGAGCAGCATGCGCGCGGCGTGCCGGCCCCAGCGCTGTGACCACTCGCCGTAGAGCGGTTCGCCGCCGGCCAGGGTCAGCCCGTGCTCCGACAGCACCTCGCACATGCCCTTGGTGCGGTCACGGGCCGCGCGGTAGCCGTGTGGGCCGGTGACGTGCGCGATCCGGCGACGACCGAGCGCGACCAGGTGCTCGACCGCCAGTCGGGCACCGCCCTCGTCGTCGGCCACCAGCGAGAAGTCGGCCGGGTCGGTGGACTCGCCGTAGACGTAGACCACCGGCACCGGGATCTCGCGGGTCAGCGACGGCCGGATGTCGTTGCTGTCGCCGAGCACGATGAACCCGTCGACGCGGCGGGCCAGCAGCGTGCGGATGTAGTGCTGGCGGCGGATCGCGTCGCCGCGGGCGTCGCAAAGCAGCACCGACATCTGCTCGTTGCCGAGAGCGTTTTCGGCGCCGAGCAGGATCGGGATGGAGAACCGGCCGCCGAGTTCGTCGGTGAGCAGGCCGATGGTGCGGGTGCGGCCGACGATCAGGCCGCGGGCCAGCGCGTTGGGGTGGAACGACAACTCGCTGGCCGCCTGCAGCACCCGCTGCCGGGTCGCCGGCGCGACCTGGGCGCGGTCGTTGAGGGCTTTCGACGCCGTGGCGATCGAGACGCCGGCCCGGCGCGCGACGTCGGACAGCGTCACGGCCTGCGTGCGGTGCCGCCCCATGAGAAACCCTTTCGCCGCCGTTTCGGTTTGCCGAGGGCAACGTATCAGCAAGCTGCGGCTTTTCGGCTAGGCCAGTTTTGCCGCATGCGGAACGTCTTGCCGAAAACGTTTTCGGAGGCCAGAGTGAGCGCCATCACGAAACCTGGAGGTAACAGGGGATGGCAGCTTCCGACCCCACCGGCGGCCGGCCGGTGGACCCGTCCGGTGGCGCGTTGCGCCCGCTCGGCCTGGCCGAGGCGCGGATCACCGCGGGGTTCTGGGCCGACCGGCAGCGCGTCATCAGTGAAGGCAGCCTCGACCACGCCCGGGCCTGGATGGACAAGGTCGGCTGGACGGCCAACTTCACGATCGGCAACGCGACCGGGCCGGCCGAGCACCGGGGCCGCGAGTTCGCCGACTCCGAGGTCTACAAGCTGATCGAGGCCATGTCGTGGGATACCGGCCGCCGGCCCGACCCGGCCCGGGTTCGCGAGATCGACGAACTGGTCGCGCTGATCGGCGGTGCGCAGGCGGCCGACGGCTATCTCAACACCGCCTTCGGCCGGCCGGGCCAGCAGCCCCGCTGGAGCGACCTGGCCTGGGGCCACGAGCTCTACTGCGCCGGGCACCTGATCCAGGCCGCGGTCGCCAGCACCCGGGTGCACGGCCCGGGCCGGCTGCTGGAGATCGCGCAGCGGGTCGCCGACCACGTCTGCGCCACGTTCGGCAAGGACGGCTCCACCGGGATCTGTGGCCACCCTGAGATCGAGCCCGCGCTGGTCGAGCTCTACCGGGTCACCGGCGAACGGCGCTACCTCGACCAGGCCGCCCTGTTCGTCGAGCGGCGCGGCCACCAGAGCCTGCCACCGCACCATTTCGGCGCCGCCTACGCCAGCGACGACCAGCCGGTGCGGGCCGCGACCGTCCTTCGCGGACACGCGGTGCGCGCCCTCTACCTGGCCGCCGGCGTGGTCGACGTGGCGGTCGAGACCGGCGACACCGAGTTGCTGCGGGTGGTCGCCGCCCAGTTCGACCGCACCTGGGCCCGGCGCACCTACCTGACCGGCGGAATGGGCTCCCGGCACATGGACGAGGCGTTCGGCGACGACTTCGTGCTGCCGTCCGACCGGGCCTACTCCGAGAGCTGCGCGGCCGTCGCGGCGATCATGCTGGCCTGGCGGCTGCTGCTGGCCACCGGGGAAACCCGCTACGCCGACATGATCGAGCGGATCCTCTACAACGTGGTGGCGACCGCCATCGAAGACGACGGGCGGGCCTTCTTCTACGCGCACAGCCTGCACCAGCGCACCCCGACCCGGGCGCTGCCCGACGACGAGGAGCAACTCGGTTTCGGGGGCGGGCCGCGGGCGCCCTGGTTCGAGGTCTCCTGCTGCCTGCCCAACGTCTCCCGGTTGCTGGCGAGCCTGAGCACCTACCTGGTCGCCGGCGACGACGAAGGCCTGCGGATCATGCAGTACGCGACCGCCGCCTTCGGCACCCGCCTCCCGGACGGCCGCCGGGTGGCGCTGGAGATGGCCACCGCCTACCCCGACGACGGCGACGTGACGATCCGGGTCACCGCGACCGACGGCGGCGCCTGGCCGATCACCCTGCGCATCCCGGCCTGGGCCGCGGGCGCGACGGTGACGGTCGACGGTGTCACCGAGCCCGCCGGCGCCGGCACGGTCACCGTGCGGAGGGAGTTCGCCGCGGGCGACGAGATCCGGTTGCACCTGCCGCTGGCGCCCCGCTTCTCCACGCCGGACCCCCGGATCGACGCCGTGCGCGGCTGCGTCGCGGTCGAGCGGGGTCCGATCGTCTACTGCGCCGAGTCGCCGGTCGCCGAGCCGCTGGGCGATCTCGACCTGCTCCGGGTCGACCCCGCCCGGCCACCGGTCGACGACGCGGCCGGCGGTGTCGCGGTCTGGGCACGCATCGCCGCGCCCGACAACCGGCGCTGGCCCTACGGTGACCGCCACGACGAGGCCGACGAACCCCCGCTCGCCCCGATCCGCCTGTTGCCCTACCACCGCTGGGCCCGCCGCGGACCCACCACCATGCGGGTCTGGCTGCCCTCCGTGTAGATCCCTCGCCCCTCGCCGAAGGAGATAGGAATGGCTAGATATCGAGCACGACGCGTCGTCGCCGTCACCGCGGCGGCGCTCCTGATGACCGCCGTGGCCGCCTGTGGCAACGACGACGACGGCGCGGCCGGGGGCGGCGGCAACGCCGCGGCCGCGGTCGACGACGGCGCCACGCTGACCCTGTGGACCCGGGCCGCGACCGAGTCGGTTTCCAAGGCGTACGCCGAGAAATACAACGCCACCCACAAGAACAAGGTGGAGGTGACCGCCTACCCCAACGAGGAGTACCCGGCCAAGTTGGCGTCGGCGGCCGGTGCCAAGTCGCTGCCCGACATGTTCGCCTCCGACGTGGTCTTCGCCGCGCAGTACGCCTCGCAGGGCCTGTGGGTCGACCTGACCGACCGGTTCAACGCGCTCGACGTCAAGGACAAGGTGGCGCCGGCGCACGTCAAGGCCGCCACCTGGGACGGCCACGTCTATGCGGTGCCGCACACCATCGACATGTCGGTGATGCTCTACAACAAGGATCTCTACGCGAAAGCCGGCCTCGACCCGGAGAAGCCACCGACCACGCTGAAGGAGTTCGCCGAGCAGGCCCGCGCGGTCGACAAGCTGGGCGGCGACGTCAACGGCACCTACTTCGGCGGCAACTGCGGCGGCTGCGTCGAGTTCACCTTCTGGCCGTCGGTCTGGGCCGCGGGCGGCGACGTCATCGACCCCGAGGGCAACAACGCCAAGATCAACTCCAAGGAGATGGCCGACGTCTTCGCGCTCTACCGCTCGCTCTACGACGAGGGCGTGGCCGCGCCGGCCTCCAAGGACGAGGCCGGCCCGACCTGGCTCGGCGCGCTCCAGAACGGCAAGGTCGGCATCGCGCCCGGCCCGTCGGTCTGGCTCGGCCTGATCGAGGAGAAGGGCGTGAAGATGGGCGTGGCGCCGATTCCCGGCCCGGACGGGGGCGAGTCGACGTTCGTCGGCGGCGACGCGATCGGCATCGGCGCCACCAGCACCAAGGCGGCGCAGGCCTGGGACTTCCTGTCCTGGACGATGTCCGACGAAGCGCAGATCGAGGTCATCGCGAAGAACAAGGGCGTGCCCACCCGCACCGACCTCGCCTCCAACAAATACTCCTCGGCCGATCCCCGGGTCGTGCTGATCAACTCGCTGATGGCCAAGGGCAAGACGCCCTACGCCCGCAACTTCAACGCGTCCTTCAACGACCCCCAGAGCCCCTGGCTGCAGACCGTTCGTGGGGCCTTGTTCGGTGCCGCCGCGAGCGCCTTGAGCACCGGCAACACCGACATCACCAAGTCGCTCCAGCAGAGCTGACCCAGTCCGTGGGTGGGGTCCGGCCGGCCGTCCGGACCCCACCCTCGCAAAAGAGAGGCCATGATGACGACCGTGATCACCCCGCTCCGGGACGAGCGCGTCGAACCCCCGACGGCCCGCCGTCGCGGCCTGCGGCGCCAGACCCGGCGCGCCTGGCTCGGTGTCGCGTACGCCAGCCCGACCGCGGTCATGGTCGTCTTGTTCTTCCTCGTCCCGCTGGTGCTGGTCGGCTGGATGTCGCTGCACCGCTGGCCACTGCTCGCCCCGCCGACGCTGAACGCGCCCGACAACTTCACCGGCATCGGCGACAACGACCTGGTCCGCTCGGCCACCTGGTTCACGGTGAAATACACGGTCATCATCACCGTGCTGCTCTTCACGGTGTCGCTGGGCCTGGCCCTGCTGGTGCAGCACCGCCGCCGCGGCGTCGGCTTCCTGCGTACCGCCTTCTTCCTGCCCATGGCGGTCGGTTTCGCCAGCGCCTCGCTGCTCTTCCTCGGCCTGCTCAGTGACGAGATCGGCCCGGTCAGCGACCTGCTACGCAAGGTCGGTTTGATCGACGGCTACGTCTCGTGGACCAGCGGCAGCGCCAACTCCGCCCTCGGCTCCGCGGTCGTGCTGGTGCTCTGGCGGTTCGCCGGCTTCAACATGCTGATCCTGTTGACCGGCCTGCAGGCCATCCCGCCCGAGATCTACGAGGCGGCCCGGGTCGACGGCGCCAACCGCTGGCAGACCTTTCGCCGGATCACCCTGCCGCTGCTGCGCCCGACGATCGCGTTGGTGCTCACGCTGATGGTGACCGGGTCGCTGCTGGCCTTCGACCAGTTCTGGATCCTGACCCGCGGCGGTCCCGACAACAGCACCACCTCGCTGGTCATGGTGATCTACCGCGAGGCGTTCATCCGCCTCGACCTCGGTTCGGCCGCCGCCATCTCGGTGGTGCTGCTCGGGGTCCTGGTCGTCTTCAACGTCATCCAGCTCGGCGTGCTGCGCCGCCGGTCCAACTAGGGGTCTTGCGATGAACCGTTCCCGGTTGGGCTACTCGGTCACCGGCGCCGCCCTGGCCATCCTGTTCCTGTTTCCGTTGCTGTGGAGCGGCTGGGCCTCGGTGCGCACCGGCTCCGGCTTCGGGCTGGAGAACTACGACCGGTTGTTCACGTCCGACAACGGCGTACGGCTGCAAAACGTGGTCAACAGCGTGGTGGTCAGCGGCCTGACCGTCGCCGGCACCCTGCTGGTCGCGACGTTCGGCGGCTACGCCTTCGGCCGGTTCCGCTTCCCCGGCCGCGACCTGCTCTTCCTGGTCACCTTGGCGATCCTGATGGTGCCCTACGCGACCATCCTGATCGCGCTCTACGTGTTACTCGGCTGGATCGGCCTGGAAGACTCGCTGATCGGGCTGAGCCTCGTGCTCATCATGTTCCAGCTGCCGTTCTCCATCTTCATGATGCGCAACTCGTTCGAGGCGGTGCCGCGCGAACTCGAAGAGTCGGCGCAGATGGACGGCTGTGCCACCTTCGGCACGCTGGTGCGGATCATGCTGCCGGCAGTGCGGCCGGGGCTGATCACGGTTGGGCTCTTCGCGTTCCTGACGTCGTGGAGCGAGTTCTTCGCACCGCTGATCCTGCTCAACTCGACCGACAAGTTCACCACCACGCTCGCGGTGGTCAACATGCGCACGGCGAGCCACGGCTCGATCGACTACGCCGCCCTCGAGGCCGGCGTCGTCTTCATGGCCGTACCGTGCCTGATTCTCTTCGCGTTCATGCAGCGCAGCTACGTCCGGGGCTTCACCTCGGGCGCCATCAAGGGGTAATACGCCGGGTCTGCCGGCAGCACGGGCGGACTCCGGTCTAAGAAATTGATCTTCATCTATGCATGGAGAGGAGCCCCCCGTGCGCAGACCGTCCCTGTCCCGCCGAACCGTGCTCAAGGCCGGCGCGGCCACCGCCGTGGCGACGACCGCCGCCGTCACCGCACTGCCCGAAACCGCGTCCGCGGCCCGCCCGGACGCCGGCGTCTCGGCCTACCCCTTCCCGCTCACCGCCGTCCGCCTGCTGTCCGGACCGTTCCTGGCCAACTCCGGCCGCACCCAGTCCTACCTGACGTTCCTCGACTCCGAGCGGCTGCTGCACATGTTTCGCGTCAACGCCGGCCTGGCGTCGTCGGCGACACCGTGCGGCGGCTGGGAGTCGCCGACCACCGAGCTGCGCGGGCACTCGATGGGCCACGTGCTCAGCGCGCTGGCTCAGGCGTACGCCAGCACCGGCGACACCTCGTTCAAGACCAAGGGCGACTATCTGGTCGCGCAGCTCGGGCTCTGCCAGGACCGGGCCGCCGCCCGTGGCTTCAACACCGGCTATCTCTCGGCCTACCCGGAGAGCTTCTTCGACCGGCTGGAGAGCGGGCAGGCGGTCTGGGCGCCCTACTACACGCTGCACAAGATCATGGCCGGCCTGCTCGACATGCATCAGCTCACCGGCAACGCGCAGGCGCTGACCATCCTGGGCCGCAAGGCCGCCTGGGTGCAGGCGCGCAACAGCCGGCTGACCAACACCCAGCGCCAGAACCAGTTGCGCACCGAGTTCGGCGGCATCGGCGAGACGCTGTTCAACCTCTACCAACTCAGCGACAACCCGGCCCACCTGACAACGGCGCAGTATTTCGACCATGCCCAGGTGCTGGATCCGTTGGCCAGCAACGTCGACGCGCTCAACGGCTTCCACGCCAACACGCAGATACCCAAGGCGCTGGCGGCGATCCGCGGCTACCACGCCACCGGCACCACCCGGTACCGCGACATCGCGGCGAACTTCTGGAACTTCGTCGTGAACCAGCACTCGTACGCCATCGGCGGCAACTCCAACGGCGAGTACTTCCAGCTACCCAACCGGATCGCCAGCGAGCTGTCGGACTCGACGTGCGAGTGCTGCAACTCCTACAACATGCTCAAGCTGACCCGGCAACTGTTCTTCACGTTCCCGTCGCGGGCCGCCGAGTTGATGGACTTCTACGAGAAGGCGCTCTACAACCACCTGCTCGGCGCGCAGAACCCGGCCTCGTCGCACGGCTTCCACTGCTACTACGTGCCGCTGCGGGCCGGCGGCATCAAGACCTACAGCAACGACTACAGCAACTTCACGTGTTGCCACGGCACGGGCATGGAGACCAACACGAAGTACGGCGACAGCATCTACTTCTACAACGGCAACACGCTCTGGGTGAACCTGTTCATCGCGTCGACGCTGACCTGGCCGGGCCGCGGCATCACGATCCGCCAGGACACCACCTACCCCGAGTCGCCGACCACCCGGCTGACCGTGACCGGGTCCGGCGCGATCGACCTGCGGGTGCGCATTCCCGGCTGGACCTCCGGTGCGCAGGTGCGGGTCAACGGGGTGCTGCAGGGCACGCCCACGCCGGGCGGCTATCTGGCCGTCAACCGCACCTGGGCCAGCGGCGACACGGTCGACATCAGCCTGCCGATGTCGCTGGTGCTCGAGCCGACCCCCGACAACTCGGCCGTCCGCGCGGTCAAGCACGGCCCGATCGTGCTGGCCGGGCAGTACGGCAGCACCAATCTCAGCGGTTTGCCGACGTTGACCGCGAGTTCGCTGGCGCCGACCAGCACGCCGCTGCAATACACCGCGACCGCCAGCACCGGCGCGGTCACGCTGCTGCCGTTCTACAAGACGCACGGCGTGCGCTACACGGTCTACTGGAACGTCACCTCGACGCCGACGCTGCCGGCCTTCGTCGCGCACTACCCGTTCGACGAGGCGTCCGGCACGACCGCGGCCGACGCGACCGGTAACGGCCGCACCGCCACCCTGGCCGGGAGCGCCGGGCGCACCACCGGGCGCACCGGCAACGCGGTCAGCCTCAACGGCACCACGGCGTACGTCAGCCTGCCGGCCGGGATCCTGGCCGGCGCGACCGCGTTCAGCGTCGCCACCTGGGTCCGGGTCAACACCCTGGCCAACTGGGCCCGGCTGTTCGACTTCGGCAGCGGGTCCGGCACCAACATGTTCTTCTCCCCTCGCAACGGCAGCGGCGTGGCCCGTTACGCCATCACGGCCGGCGGCGCCGGTGCGGAGCAGCGCATCGACGCGCCTTCCGCGCTGCCCGCCGGGGTGTGGACGCACGTCGCCGTCACGCACGCCGGGAACCTCGGCATTCTCTACGTCAACGGGGTGGAGGTCGCCCGCAACGCCGCGCTCACCACGCGGCCGGCGAACCTCGGCGCAACCACGCAGAACTGGATCGGGCGGTCGCAATACACCGGCGACCCCTACCTCAACGCCGCCGTCGACAGCTTCCGCGTCTACAGCCGCGCGCTGACGGCCGCCGAAATCGCGTCCCTCACCTCTTCCGGTTCGTAAGGGAGCCCCGATGCGTAAACCCCTCGCCCTGGTCTGTGGGACGGTGACGCTGGCGGCCGCGGTGCTGTTCGGCGCCGCCGCGCAGGCCGCCAACCCCGTGGTCACCGCCATCTACACCGCCGACCCGGCGCCGCTGGTGGTCGGCGACACGATGTATGTCTACACCGGGCGTGACGAGGCCTCGGCCACCGGCCAGAACTTCGTCATGCGCGAGTGGCATGTGCTCTCGTCGACCGACGCGGCGTCCTGGACCGACCGCGGTGTGCGGGCCAACATCGCCACCTTCCCGTGGGCGGGCGCCGACGCCTGGGCCAGCGAGGTCGAGCCCCGCAACGGCCGCTACTACTGGTACACCTCGGTCAACGGGAACGGTCCAGGATGGATGAACATCGGCGTCGCCGTCGGTGACAGCCCCCTCGGCCCGTTCACCGACGCCAAGGGCGGCCCGCTGATCAGCGACAGCACCGCCAACTCGTCGGGCCTCAACATCGACCCGACCGTTTTCGTCGACGACGACGGCCAGGCCTACATGTATTGGGGCGGCTACTGGGCGCCGCGCGCCGTGCGGCTCGCGGCCAACATGATCGACACCGTCGGCTCGGTCGTGACGCCACAGGGGCTCGCCAACTATTGGGAAGCCCCGTTCATGTTCAAGCGCAACGGCCTCTACTACATGATCTACGCGGCCAACGACACCAACGGCTGCGTGACCAGTTCCAGCTACGCCTGCCAGCGCTATGCCACCGCGACCAACCCGATGGGGCCGTGGACCCACCGCGGCATCGTGCTGGGCCAGGTCTCGTCGACCACCAACCACGCCGGCGTAGCGGAGTTCAACGGCCAGTGGTACATGGTCTACCACAACGCCAACGCGCCCGGCGGTGGCAACTTCCGCCGCTCGGTGGCCGTCGACCGGATGTTCTTCAACGCCGATGGCACGATCCAGAAGGTGGTGCAGACCACCACCGGGCCGCCGGCCAACCCCGGCGGTGGTGGCGGTGGCGCGGGCACCAATATCGCGCCGAGCGCGACCGCGTCGACCTCGTTCGTCTCGGCGTGGGAGTCGTTGGCGGCCGTCAACAACGGGGGCACACCGGCCAATTCACAGGACCACTCCAACCTGGCGTACGGCAACTGGCCGCAACAGGGCACCCAGTGGATCGAATACCAGTGGCCGTCGGCCCGGTCGATCAACCGGGTGGCCACCTACTGGTTCGACGACAACCAGGGCATCGACCTGCCCGCCTCGTGCCAGGTGCAGTACTGGAACGGCAGCGCCTACGTCGCCGTACCCGGTCAGTCCGCCTGTGGTGTCGCCGGCAACACGTTCAACTCGACGACGTTCACGGCGGTCAGCACCACCCGGCTCCGGCTGTCGATCACCTCTCGCACCGGCTTCTCCACCGGTGTCCTCGAATGGCAGGCCTTCTCAGCCTCTTAAGGGGGTAGCGCACATGTCCCTACGGACCAGACATCCGAAACTGGCGGCCGGTGTCGTCGCCGTGCTCGCCGCGGGCCTGCTGAGCGTTCAGGCGACGCCCGCACATGCCGCGCAGACCATCGGCTTCCCGACGTTCAGCGGCGGCGCGATCCCGGCACCACCGGTCGGCTACAACGTCAACAGCACCCTGCAGGCGATCTACGACGCGGAGAGCGGCGGCACCGACTTCTGGATGGACCGGCTGCTCGGCCGCTCCGGTAACGATCCGGCCGGCACGCTGCTGATGACCCGGGGCCGGGGCGCGTTCATGTATACCCACACGCCCTCGGTGATCGGCTTCGGCGGCAACGCCGCCTACTGGGACAACATCAGCAGCCAGGGCGCCTACACCATCACCCCGTCGCCCGGCACGTTCACCGAGCAGCCCGCGCAACGGTTCCAGGCTCCCAGCTATTGGCGCAGCGTGCACACCAGCGGCTCGCTGCGGATCACCGTGACCAAGTTCATCACGCACAACAACGTGCTGGTGACCAATATGGACATCGCCAACACCGGCACCGCGTCGGCGACCCTGTCACTGCGGGCGACCTCGCCCTACGCCGCGACCGGCAGCGGCACCGAGATGACCGGCACCCGCGCGGTGAAGAACAACCTCACGACGTTGTTCCCGCGGTTCTCCGGTGACGGGTTCACGGTCAGCAGCGGCGGCCTTACCCGGTCGGTGACCGTCGCCGCCGGGCAGACCGTGACCACCAAGGTGCAACTGGGCTTCGTCGCCAACGAGATTCCCGCGTCGCTGACCGAATACAACAGCTATCGCGGGCTCACCCCGGCGAGCGCCTTCGCCACCCACGTCCGCACGTACAACCGTTGGTGGGTCGACAACCTGCCCTACATCGACGTGCCGGACCCGGCCATCAAGAAGAACATCTACTACCGCTGGTGGCTGATGCGCTTCAACTATCTCGACGTCGACATCCCGGGGCAGGACTTCCAGTTCCCGCAGTCGGTCGAGGGAGCCACCGGCTACAACAACGCGATCGTGCTGACCCAGCCGATGCACATCGACGACCTGAAGTATCTGCGTAGCCCGGAGTATTCCTACGGACCGTGGCTGTCGATCGGGCAGTACTCGGGCAACGCCCGGTTCGTCGACAACCCGGGCGACCCGGAGAACTGGTCCAACTCCTACACGCAGTACGTCGCCGAGGCCGCCTGGAAGGCCTACCAGATCCACGGCGGGCAGCCCGCCCTTTTGCAAAACTTTGCAAAGTATGCCGAGGGCGACGCCAAGGGGCAGCTCGCCTTCTACGACCACAACAACAACGGCGTCATCGAGTACGACTGGGGCGCGCTGACCGGCAACGACGCCGACGCGGTGTCGTTCCACTGGCGGTCCGGCAACATGGACCGGGCCGAGACCGCCTACGTGTGGGCCGGTGCGGTCGCGTCGCAGCAGGCCTACGCGATGCTCGGCAACACCGCCAAGGCGGCCGAGATGCAGGCGCTGGCCGACCGGATCCGCAACGGCGTGATCAACACGTTGTGGAACCCGTCGCGGCAACTGATCGAGCACAAGCACGTCAGCACCAACGAGTTCGTGCCGTGGAAGGAAATCAACAACTACTACCCGTTCTCCGTCGGGCTGATGCCCAACACCGCGCAGTATCGCGAGGCGCTGCGCCTGTTCGCCGACCCGGCCGAATACCCGATCTTCCCGTTCTACACCGCCAACCAGCGCGACAAGGCAGCCGCCGCGGCGGCCGGGTCGCCGGGCAGCAACAACTTCTCCACCATCAACTCCACCGTGCAGTTCCGGCTCTACTCGTCGGTCCTGCGCAACTACCCGAACTCCTACATGACCAACGACGACTACAAGAAGCTGCTCTACTGGAACGCCTGGGCGCAATACATCAACGGCGACACCCGCTACCCCGACGCCAACGAGTTCTGGGCCGACTGGAACGGCAGCAGCATCACCTACCGCTCCTGGATTCACCACAACATCCTGGGCAGCAGCAACTGGACCGTCATCGAAGACGTCGCCGGGCTGCGGCCGCGCACCGACGCGCAGATCGAACTGTCGCCGATCAACATCGGCTGGGGCCAGTTCGCGGTCAACAACCTGCGCTACCGCAACGCCAACCTGTCGGTCGTCTGGGACGACCCGGCCGACGGCGTGACCCGCTACAGCGGGGTGCCGCAGGGCTATTCCATCTTCCTCAACGGCACCCGGGTGGTCACCGTCGACCGGCTCACCCGGCTGATCTACAACCCGGCCACCGGCTCCGTCACCTTCCCCTCCGGCTCCGGCGTGGTCAACTTCAGCACCTCGTTCTCGGGCCTGCAGGCACCGCAGAACGTCAACCAGAACAGCGCCCGTATGGTCGACATCGCCGCGAAGGCCGGCGTCGACCTGACCTCGACCCTGCCGAACCTGGCTTCCGGCGCGACGACGTCGGCGTCGTTCACGGCGTCGGGGACCACCACGGCCGCGGCTGTCGACGGGTTACCGACCAACGCACCGATCTGGGGCGCTTACGGCAGTCCGAACGCCACCGACTGGTACGAGGTCAACTTCGGCACCAGCCGGGCCGTCGACGAGGCGCGCATCTACTTCCGCAACGACCGGGCGACCAACCGCTATCGACCGCCCTCGTCGTACACCGTGCAGTATTGGAACGGCAGTGCCTTTGTCACGGCGGGCAATCAGGTGAGGACGCCGGGGACGCCGCTGTCCAACTACAACAAGGTGAGCTTCACGCCGGTCAGCACCACGCGGCTGCGGGTGCAGTTCACGCACGCGTCCGGGTCGGCCAAGACCGGGTTGACCGAGCTCAAGCTCTACAACCGGGGCGGCACCAACCCGGATCCCGACGACCCACCGCCGTCGGGCGGGAACCTCGCGACCGCGGCCACGCCGTCGGCGTCCTACACGTCGGCCTGGGAGAGCGTGGCCGCGATCAACGACGGTGTCGACCCGCCGTCGTCGAACGACACCGTCAACCCGCGCTGGGGCACCTGGCCCAACACGGGCGCGCAGTGGGCGGATCTGACCTGGTCGTCGGCGCAGACGTTGCGGTCGGCACAGGTCTACTTCTTCGACGACAACGGCGGCGTACGCGTGCCGGCGTCGTGGACCTTGCAGTACTGGAACGGCAGCACGTATGTGAACGTGCCGTCGCCGAGCGGGTATCCGGTCGCGCTCAACCAATACAACTCGGTGAGCTTCGGGCAGGTGAGCACGACCCGGCTGCGGGTCGCGCTGCAAAGTGGCGCAGGCTCGGTCGGGCTGCTGGAAGTGAAGGCCTTCGGTTAGCTTTCTCTGGCGATCTGGGACCTGGCGCATTCGGCGGGCGCGGTGCCGATCGACCTGCATCAGGCCGGTGCCGATTACGC
>NZ_JBFAPI010000016.1:0-180612 GCF_040676615.1 Asanoa sp. NPDC049573 | reverse complement strand
GACATCACCCCCCAACCACCCACCCTCTCCCCCCCCCCCCCGCTCTCCCCCCCTCCGGCGGCCCGCCCCCCCCCCCGGGGGGCCCCCCCCCCCCCCCCCCACCACGCCTCTCGGGCCAGGGTCGTGAACTCCGCGGTGCGCGCCTCCGCGAGCCGGCCCAGATGCACGTCGCGGAGTTTCTCGAACCAACCGTCGGGGTCGTGGATCGGCTTCGTGGTCACGTAGCGGTCCGCCGCCAGTGGCCACGAGGTCGACAGCGTGCGGGCGTGGCGGAGGTATTCGTCGGCGCCGACCACGCCCAGGTCGACCAGCACACCGTCGACGCGGCGGGTGACCGGCCGTGGGCCGGCCCCCTGCTTGTAGGTGACGACGACCAGGTCGACGTCGCTGGTGTCGGTGTCGTCGCCGTGCGCGAGCGAGCCGTGCACGCCGATCGCGAGGATGTCGGCCGGATAGCGCCGGCGGGCCGCGTCAGCGACCAGCTCGGCCACCACCCAGCGTGGGTTTGCCAGGTAGGGGTTCGGCTCGTCGCTCACGGGCGTCATTGTGTCGCCTCAGGTGGGGCCGATCCAATGGATGTGGGTCATGCGAACCATGGTGGGTGCGCTCCCAGCCGGACGCTCGTGCCGGCCGCCGGGATGGCACGATGCCGGTACGCCGGACGGGGTCAGACCCGTTCGAGCCGGAACACATGGATGGGCCGGCCCGCCCGCTTCTGATAGGCCAGGTAGCCCGGCCAGACGTCGACCGCCCGGGCCCACTGCGCCGCCCGTTCCGAGCCGTCGAGCAGGCGGGCCTTGACCGGCACCGCCGCACCGCCCAGGGTCAAGGTCGCGGCCGGGTCGGCGAGCAGGTTGAGCACCCACGCCGGCTGGGCGGGGCGTCCCCAGTTGGAGCCGACGACCACCCAGCCGTCGCCGTCGGGCAGGCACAGCAGCGGGCTGTCGCGCCGCCGGCCGGTGCGGCGCCCGCAGGTGCTGAGCAGGGCCGACGGGATCAGGCCGAGGGCCACCACGCGGCCCCGGGTGAGCCGGCTGACGACGCGGTCCAGCGGCACGAGCAACGGACCCACCCGATAGAGGAACCGGGTGGGTCCGAGGCGGCGGGCGGTCGCCCGGAAGACTGACATCGGCACAGTGTGCCCGTCGTTCAGTCCGCGCGTCGCTCGATCGGCAGCCGGGCCCGGGTGAGCAGGCCGGTGCCCAGCATCGCGATCACCGGGATCGACACCAGCAGGAGCAGGACGACACCGGGCACCGCGAAGGGGTACGGGACCTCGCGCGGCCAGTTGCCCGCGAACTGCCGGTTGTAGGCGGCCAGGATGGCCCACCCGGAGCCGAGCCCGGCCGCCGTGCCGAGCAGCGAGCCGAGGCCCGCGATCACGCCGGACTGGCTGAGCGTGAGCACGCGCCGCACGCTCGGCGCGGCACCGATCGCCGCCAGCGTCGACAGGTCGCGCCGGCCGTCCGCCGCGGCCAGACCGGTCGCGACGAACGTGGCACCGAGCGCGACCAGGATCGCGGCCGCCGCGAGGATCAGCACCTCGGTCGGCGTGCCGGTCGGCGGGCCGGTCTCGACACTGGCGTAGCCGCGGCCCGGCAACTCGGCCACCGATGCGGCCAGCCGGTCCTGCGCGGCCTGGTCAGGCACCCGGGCGGTGGCGATGACGAAGCCCTCGGGCACCGTCTCCAGCCCGAGCGCGGCCACCGCCGCCGGCGACAGATAGCTGCGCTGCATGCCCGCCGCCGCTATGCCCTGGCCCACCTCGAGGCCGCTGCGCAGCGCGTACCCGGGGACGGTCGCCGTCTTGAAGATCTTCTCGCCGGTGCCGTCGTCGGAGTCGCCGCCCAGTTGCAGGGTGATGGTGCCGTCGTGCACCAGCCGCGGATCGCTGACCACGGCGCCGCCGGCCGCGAGCACCTGGGTGGCCGCGCGCATGTCGTCCGCCGTGGGCTGCGACAGCGCGCCGAGGTTGTCGCCGTTGCCGACCACGGTGGTGAAGGGCAGGTTGCCGAACTGGAACGCGGGTGCCTGGCAGCGCGGGTCGGCCAGGGCCTGCTGTTTCTGCTCGTCGGTGAGTGCGCCGCTGGCGTTGGAGAACGGGCAGGCCAGCTCGGTGGGCATGGCGGGGCGGACGAAGCAGTAGGGCTGCTCGCCGTCGACCTTCGGGCAGCCGATCGTGTCGACCTGGCGCACGCCGGTGACGGCCAGGCTGCCGGCCGCCGCGGCGGCCACCCGCTCGACGGTCGGGACGCCCTCGGTCGCGTCGCCGAGCTGGACGGCGGCGTAGCCGAGCGGCAGGCCGGTGCGGTACTGCTCGACCTGGCGGTCGTTGTCGCTGGCCAGGAACGTGCCGATGGCGACGCAGGCGGCCACCGCGGCCATCACCGCGGAGATCGCCGGTGCCGCCGCGGCCCGGTTGCGGGCGGTGTCGCGCAGCGCGATCCGGGGGCCGAGCGGGAACCACCGGCCGAACGAGGCGACCAGCCCGACCAGGGCCGGCGTGACCAGCACCAGGCCCAACTCGCCGAGCACCAGGCCGGCCACGAGGCCTTCGGCCCGCGAGGTGCTCGCGCCGAGGACCGCGACCAGGCCGCCGACGGCGACCAGGCCGATGCCGAGCAGCACCCAGCGGCGCCGGGAGCGCAGCGCACCGCGCCGGCCGGTCAGGGCGGCGACGACGTCCTGCCGGGCGGCGGCCACCGCCGGTGCCAGCGCGGCCAGGAGGCCGGTCAGCAGCGCGAGGCCGGCGACCACGGCGAGCGCCACCGGATAGACCCGGTAGCCACCGGCCCGCTCGTTGGCGACGTAGACCTCGACCAGCGGGCGGGCGATCACCGCACCGGCGACGCCGATCCCGACGCCGAGCACCGCACCGGCCAGGCCGAGCACGATGCCGTCGGCCAGCACGATCCGGCGCAGGTGGGCCGGGGTGCCGCCGTTGGCCGAGACGAGGGCCAGTTCGCGGCGGCGCCGGCGGGCACCGATGGCGAACGCGGGGCCGGCGAGCAGCACCACCTCGAACAGGCCGAGCCCGCCGACGATGGCGGCGACCTTCAGGCCGCCGCCGACGCCGCCGCCGGTCCGTTCGAGCACGCCCTCGGGGTTGGCGGGCGGGTCGAGCGCGACCGAGCGCGAGAAGACCACCATGCCTTTGGCGTTGAGCGTGCGGACCTCGGACCAGAGCACCGGGCCGGGCGTGTCGACCAGCCAGCCGCCGGCTTGCTCCGGGTCGGGTGGCGTCACCATGACCTCGCCGAGGTCGCTGGGCGTCTCGACCACACCGACCACCGAGTACGTGGTGGTGCGCGCGGCGTCCTGCACGGTGCCGCCGAGCTTCGTGCCGAGCCGGTCCAGCGCGCGGCGGCTGAGCGCCACCTCGGTGCCGGTCTTCGGCGCCCGCCCGTCGAGCACGGTGACCATGCCCTTGGCCATGGGGTCGCCGGCGTCGACGCCGATCACCTCGACACCGCCGATGCCGGTCGCCGTGCGCATCTCGAGCCAGGTGGAGCTGGTCGGCAGCACCTTGCTGCCGGGCGGCAGCTGTTCGAGCAGGTCGCGCTCGGTCGGCTTGAACGGGTCGCCCTGCCGGTCGCGCGGTGCCGCCTGCTCGCTCTGCCAGTTCTCGCCGATGAGGTCCTGCTGCAGCGGCGCGCTGTCGTACCACTGGATCCGCGCGTCAGCGGCACCGATCTGGCGGTCGATCTTCTCGGCCGGCCGCAGGTCGAACATGTCGTAGGTGGCTGCCGCGAAAGCCAGCCCGACCACCGGCAGGGTGATCAGCACCAGCACCATGGCGGTGCGCCCCTTGGCCCGGCGGGCTTCGCGCAGCGCGATCCGCAGGGCCGTCCGCCACGCACTCATGCCTTCGCTCCGAGGAGCTGTTCGGGCTCGCCGACCGGGCTGGTGGTGTCGACCACGACACCGTCGCGCAGGAAGACCACCCGGTCGGCCCAGGCGGCGTGGCGGGCCTCGTGGGTGACCAGGACGCCGGCCGCACCGGCGTCGACCCGGCTGCGCAGCAGCCGCAGCACGGCCTCGCCGGTCTGCGAGTCGAGCGCGCCGGTCGGCTCGTCGGCCAGCACCAGGCGGCGTTCGCCGACCAGCGCCCGGGCGATCGCCACTCGCTGCTGCTGGCCGCCGGACATCTCGTCGGGGAAGCGCGGTGCCAGCTCGGCCAGCCCCACCTCGTCGAGCGCGACCGCGGCCAGCCTGCGCGCCTTGCGCACGCTCATCCCGTCGAGCTCGAGCGGCAGCGCCACGTTCTCCACCGCGGTCAGGCTGGCCAGCAGGTTGAGGTCCTGGAAGACGTAGCCGACGTGCCGGCGGCGGATCCGGGCCAGTTCCTTGCGACCCAGGGTGCCGAGAATCTCGCCCTCGACCAGGACCTCGCCCCGGCTCGGCGAGTCGAGCCCGCCGGCCAGGTTGAGCAGGGTCGACTTGCCCGACCCGGACGGGCCCATGACCGCGACCAGTTCGCCGGCCGCGACCGCGAGGTCGATGCCGCGCAGGGCGTGCACGGCGGTCTCGCCGGTGCCGTGGGTGCGGTGTACGCCGCGCAGTTCGAGGATCACCGGTGGGCCTCCGTACGGTGGTCGGCGCTCTCCGGGGTCGCGACCGACCCGGGTGCCGGTGGTTTGTAGCGGACCAGGCTGGCCTCGCAGTGGTCGAGCCAGCGCACCTCGGCCTCGGCCTGGAAGACCATCGCGTCGAGGATCAGTCGCCAGGACATGTCGCCGGGCTCGTCGGAGCGCGACTTGAGCCGGGTCAGCTCCTGCAGGGTCTGGATGGTGGCCGTGCGCTGGGTCTGCACCACCGCCCGGACGTCGACGCCGGGGGTGGTGAGCGCGAGGGCCAGCTTGATGGCGAGCTCGTCGCGCGGTCGGTCGGTGCGGCTGATCGGGGTGGCGAACCAGACCGTGATCTCAGCGCGACCCAGATCGGTCAGCTCGTACGGCCGCTGGCCGCCCTCGTTCTCCGGCAGCGGACGGACCAGGCCGTCCCGTTCGAGGCGGGACAGGGTCGTGTAGACCTGCCCGATGTTGAGCGGCCAGGTGGCGCCGGTCGACTCCTCGAAGGCGGCGCGCAGCTGGTAGCCGTACATGGGGCCGCGCTCGAGCAGGGCGAGCAGGCCGTGTCTGATGGACATGGCTACTGAGTATGCATACGGAGTATGCGGCTGGCAAATCGCCCTAAGACGGGATCTTGCCCGGGAATGTCACGGTGATCGGGTCGACCTTGGCGAACCGGCGCCAGCGGGTGGCCCGCACGGCGCAGCCGGTGAGCGCGTCGAGGGCCTGGCGGCGCTGGGCGCCGACGGTCGCCGTCAGGGCCGCCCGCCAGACCGCGCCCGCCTTCTCCTCGACGGCGATCGCCACCCGCAGCGCGGCGGCCCGGTCGACGACCGGCTCCGGCAGGCGGTAGGCGGGCGCGGCGGGTGGCAGGCCGGTGCCGTTGAGGGTCAGCACCAGGGCGTCGCGCAGGCTCCGGTGCGCCGCCTCGGCGGCCCGGGCCGCGTCCTGCTCGGCCCCGGTCAGCCGGACCCCGATCGGCCCGTACGCGAAGATCGCGGCGTATTCGGCGGCCAGCGCGGCCGGCAGTTCCCCGGTCACTTGAGGGCCTCCAGGTGTGTGGCGCGGGCGGCGGCGATCGAGCCGACCAGCGCCGCACGGTGGGCGGGCGCGGCCAGGCAGGCCTGGATCGCGGCCTGGTAGCCGGCCTTCTCGGCGACCCGGAGTGCCTCGATCCGGTCCTCGACCGTGCCGGTTTCGGCACCCGCCGAGGCTGAGCCGGCCGGGCTCGGGGCCGCGGTGGCCATGATTCGGGCCAGCTCCTTGGCGTGCGCGTCGTGCGCCTCGGCGATCGGGGTCAGCGTCGCGGCCCGGTCCGGGAAGTCGGTGGCGGCGAGCCGGTAGCTGACGGCCAGCCGGCCGGCCTCGTCGGCCAGCGGGAGCAGCGGGTCCGGCGGCGGTGGCTCGTCGGGCCCGCGGTCGAGCAACCCACAGCCACCGGCCGCGCCGGCCAGCAGGACCGCGCCGAACCCGAGCACGGCGCGCCGCCGTACCCGATTGGGAGTTTCGTCCTTTTCATCACCGCCGCGCACCTGGTCAGTCAACACCATGGCCGGCCCGGTCGGGGGGTTCGGTGCGCCGGCCGGCTGGCCCGTGGCGCAGCGCGTTAGGCTCTGCCCAGCCACCGGACGAGGGTCCGGTGGCGCTGAGGCATGGGCGCTGACCCCTGCGCGGCCGAGGTACGTGAAGGGGTGGCAGATGGCACAACGAAGCCGAGCCGCCGGCGGGCGCCCCGCGCCCGGCCCACGACCGGGCGGGCCGCGCGGCGACCTGGCCGCCCGCCGGGCGCGGTTGCGCGCCGTCGTGGAGCCTGTGGTCGGCGACGCCGGCTACGACCTGGAAGACCTGACCATCTCGCGCGCCGGCCGCCGGTTCGTGGTGCGGGTGGTGGTCGACAAGGACGGCGGGCTCGACCTCGATGCCGTCGCCGACGTGTCCCGGGCGGTCTCGGCCGCCCTCGACGCGGCCGAGGAGAGCGGCGACGAGTTGGTCACCGGCGAATACCAGCTCGAGGTCAGCTCGCCCGGCGTCGACCGGCCCTTGACGCTGCCCCGGCACTGGCGCCGCAACATCGGCCGGCTGGTCAAGGTCGGCCCAATCACCGGTCGGGTGGTCGGCGTCGACGACGCCGGTGTCATGTTGGACGTGGCCGGTGAGCACACCGCGATCGCCCACGACGATCTCGGGCCCGGCCGGGTGCAGGTCGAGTTCACCCGGGTCGACGAGGTGGCCGACGACGATCTCGCGGAATTCGACGACGACGAGGACGGAATGGAGGAGCAGAGGTGAACATCGACCTCGCGGCGCTCCGCGCGTTGGAGCGCGAACGGGAGATCCCGTTCGAGACCATCCTCGCGGCGATCGAGACCGCATTGTTGACCGCCTACCGGCACACCGAGGGCGCGCAGACGCACGCCCGGGTGGAGATCGACCGCAAGACCGGCGCCGCCCTCGTCTACGCCCAGGAGGTCGACGAGGAGGGCGAGGTCACCCGGGAGTATGACGACACCCCCCACGACTTCGGCCGGATCGCCGCGATGACCGCCAAACAGGTCATCCTGCAGCGGCTCCGCGAGGCCACCGACGAGGTGCACTTCGGCGAGTACGTCGGCCGCGACGGCGACCTGGTCACCGGCGTGATCCAGGCGCACGAGGCGCGCACCGAGAAGGGCATCGTCACCGTCGACCTGGGCAAGCTGGAGGCCGTGCTGCCGCAGTCGGAGCAGGTCCCCGGCGAGGTCTACGGGCACGGCCAGCGGATCCGCTGCGTCGTCGTGCACGTGGCCAAGGGCTTCCGCGGCCCGCAGATCACCCTGTCGCGGTCGCACCCCAACCTGGTGAAGAAGCTGTTCGCGCTCGAGGTCCCGGAGATCGCCGACGGCAGCGTGGAGATCGCCGCGATCGCCCGGGAGGCCGGGCACCGCTCCAAGATCGCCGTACGCGCCGCCGTGTCCGGAGTCAACGCCAAGGGCGCCTGCATCGGGCCGATGGGCCAGCGGGTCCGCGCGGTGATGAGCGAGCTGCACGGCGAGAAGATCGACATCATCGACTGGTCCGACGACCCGGCCCACTTCGTCGGCAACGCGCTGTCGCCGGCCAAGGCCCTGCGGGTCGACGTGGTCGACCTGGCCACCCGCACCGCGCGGGTGACCGTTCCCGACTACCAGCTCTCGCTCGCGATCGGCCGGGAAGGGCAGAACGCCCGGCTCGCGGCCCGGTTGACCGGCTGGCGCATCGATATCCGGTCCGATGCCGAGCCGGCGGCCGAGGATCGCGATGCCGGTGAGCAACGCGGTGTGGATCACGCGACGGAGCCGGGCGGAGCGCCCGCGGGGGCATAGGGGTAGACTTGATGACGGCTCGACGTGCGCGGCCGGTGCGCACCTGTGTGGGTTGCCGGCAGCGTGTGTCAGCTGACGAGCTACTGCGGTTCGTCGCGGTCGGCGACGGAGATCATTACCGACTTCGACCCGATCCGGCCCGCAGACTGCCGGGGAGGGGCGCGCACGTGCACCCCGATCCGGCTTGCCTCGCGCTAGCGTGCAAACGCCACGCCTTCGGGCGGGCGCTACGTAAAGTTGGTGTCGCAGACACCGGCGAGCTGGCCGGGCACATCCACGCGTCAACCACTACGCCCGATCATCCGACTGGGCGGGTGTCGCAGCAGCAAGGTAGGCAGACCGACATGAGCACACGATGAAGTCCCAGAGATGACCAGGCTTCAAGTGCACGAGTGAGGTCGCTGCGGGTGCTGCCCGCACGGCCTCGGAGTGAGGAGTGCAGTGGCAGGCAAGGCCCGCGTACACGAGCTTGCAAAAGAGCTCGGGGTCGACAGCAAGACCGTTCTCGCCAAACTCAAGGAGATGGGCGAGTTCGTCAAGTCCGCGTCGAGCACGGTGGAGGCACCAGTAGCCCGCCGGCTCCGCGGTGCGTTCGTGGAGGGTTCCGCGCCAGCGGCGCCGTCCGCGCCGACGACCAACGGCAGGAGCGGCCCCGCCGCGTCCGATGAGCCGCGGGTGTCGGCCAAGCCCGCGCCGCCCCGCCGGCCGACGGCACCGGCATCGTCCGGTTCCCCGGCCGCGCGGCCCAAGGCTCCGGTTCCGGGCCCGCCGCCCGCGCCGGTCGCCAAGCCGGCGAGCGCACACGACATCGAGGTGGCCGCTGCCGAGCAGCGCGCCGCGCAACTCAAGGCCGAGCAGCAGGCGACCGTGAAGGCCGCGCAGGAGGCCCGCGCTCAGGAGCGCGAGCAGGTCCGGCGTGAGCCCCCGGCCGAAGGCGGCGCGCAGACCCGACCCCGTCCGGGTCCGGGCAGCGTCCCGCCGCGGCCCGGTTCGCCGGCCGCGCGTCCCGCTCCCGGCACCGGTTCCGGTGCGCCAGGCGGCGGCGCTCCGCGTCCCGGTCCCGGCCGTCCGCCGGGCCGCAGCGGCGGCAACAACCCGTTCGGCATCACTCCCGGTGGTGGCGGCAACCGTCCGGCCGGTCCCGGCAGCGGCCAGCGGCCCAGCCCGGGCCAGATGCCGCCGCGGCCCAGCCCGGCGTCCATGCCGCCGCGGCCGAGCCCGGCGTCGATGCCGACCCAGCGTCCCGGCCGCCCGGCCGGCGGCGGTCCCGGTCGTCCCGGCGGTCCCGGCGGCGGCGCGGGTCGTCCCGGTGGCGGTGGCGGCGGCGGTGGTTACCGCGGCGGTCCCGGTGGCGGTGGCGGCGGCGGTGGTTACCGCGGCGGTCCCGGCGGTGGCGCCGGCGGCGGTGGCGGTTACCGCGGCGGTCCCGGTGGCGGTGCCGGTGGCGGTGGCTACCGTGGTGGCCCCGGTGGCGGCGGCGGTCCGGCTGGTGCCGGTGCGCCGGGTCGTCCCGGTGGTGGCGGTCGCGGTCGCGGCGGCGGTGCCGCGGGTGCCTTCGGGCGTCCGGGTGGCAAGCCGACCCGGGGTCGCAAGTCGAAGAAGCAGCGGCGTCAAGAGTTCGACAACCTGTCCGCGCCGACGATGAGCTCGGGTGCCCCGCGGGGCAGCGGGCAGATCGTCCGGCTGTCGCGCGGCGCGTCGCTCTCCGACTTCGCTGACCGGATCGAGGCCAACCCGGGTTCGCTGGTCCAGGAGATGTTCAACCTGGGCGAGATGGTGACGGCGACCCAGTCGTGCTCCGACGAGACGCTGTTGCTGCTCGGCGAGCACCTCGGCTTCGACGTGCAGATCGTCAGCCCCGAAGACGAAGACCGCGAGCTGCTCGCGCAGTTCAACATCGACCTCGACGCCGAGGTCGCGGAAGACCGCCTGGTCAGCCGTCCGCCGGTGGTGACCGTCATGGGTCACGTCGACCACGGCAAGACCAAGCTGCTCGACGCGATCCGCAAGGCCAACGTCGTCGAGGGCGAGGCCGGTGGCATCACCCAGCACATCGGTGCCTACCAGGTGCACGTCGCACACGACGGCAGCGAGCGGGCGATCACGTTCCTCGACACCCCGGGTCACGAGGCGTTCACCGCCATGCGTGCCCGTGGTGCCCAGGTCACCGACATCGTCATCCTGGTGGTCGCGGCCGACGACGGCGTGATGCCGCAGACGATCGAGGCGCTCAACCACGCCAAGGCGGCCGACGTGCCGATCGTGGTGGCGGTCAACAAGATCGACAAGCCCGACGCCAACCCCGACAAGGTCCGCCAGCAGCTGACCGAGTACGGGCTGGTCGCCGAGGAATACGGCGGCGACACGATGTTCGTCAACGTCGCGGCCAAGCCGGGCATCGGCGTCGAGGAACTGCTCGAGGCCGTCATCCTGACCGCCGACGCGTCGCTGGAGCTGACCGCTCCGATCGACGGGCCGGCGCAGGGTGTCGCGATCGAGGCGCACCTCGACAAGGGCCGCGGTGCGGTGGCGACCGTCCTCGTGCAGAAGGGCACGCTGCGCGCCGGCGACTCCATCGTGGCCGGTGGGGCACACGGCCGCGTGCGGGCCATGTTCGACGAGAACGGCACGGCGGTCGTCGAGGCCGGTCCGGCGCGTCCGGTCCTGGTGCTCGGTCTGACCGCGGTGCCGGGTGCGGGCGACACGTTCCTGGCGGCCGAAGACGACCGCACGGTCCGGCAGATCGCCGAGCAGCGGCAGGCACGGCGGCGGGCGGCGAGCTTCGCCAACTCGCGCGGCCGGGCCACTCTCGAGACGCTCATGGAGCAGCTCAAGGAGGGCGAGAAGACCTCGCTCAACCTGGTGCTCAA
Organism: Asanoa sp. NPDC049573; assembly: GCF_040676615.1. NCBI lineage: Bacteria > Bacillati > Actinomycetota > Actinomycetes > Micromonosporales > Micromonosporaceae > Asanoa > Asanoa sp. NPDC049573. The sequence continues at coordinate 169,830 of NZ_JBFAPI010000016.1, read as the reverse complement.
GGGCGATGTCTCGGGTTCGGTCGAGGCTCTCGAAGACGCGCTGTTCAAGCTCGACATTCCGGAAGAGGTCCAGCTTCGGATCATCCACCGGGGCGTCGGCGCGATCACCGAAAGCGACGTCATGCTGGCCAGTGCCTCGTCCGAGGCGGTCACGATCATCGGCTTCAACGTGCGGGCCTCCAACAAGGTCCGTGAGACAGCCGACCGCGAGGGTGTGGAGATCCGTTACTACACGGTCATCTACCAGGCCATCGAGGAGATCGACGCCGCGCTCAAGGGCCTGCTCAAGCCGGAGTACGAAGAGGTCGAGCTCGGCTCGGCGGAGGTCCGCGAGGTCTTCCGCTCGTCGAAGGTGGGCCAGATCGCCGGTTGTATCGTGCGGTCCGGTCTCCTGCGCCGCAACGCCAAGGCGCGCCTGCTCCGCGACGGCGCGGTCGTGGCCGACAACGTCACGATCAGCTCGCTCAAGCGGTTCAAGGACGACGCGACCGAGGTGCGCGAGGGCTTCGAGTGTGGTCTGACCCTGGCTGGTTACAACAACATCCAGGTCGGCGACGTCATCGAGACCTTCGAGATGCGCGAGAAGCCGCGCTAGAGCGTGGCTGGTTCGAACGGGCGGGTGGCTTCGGCCGCCCGCCCGTTCGCTTCGCCGCGGCGCTAGGCTGTGCGCCGATGTACACCGGAACCGCAGTCTTCGACGTGCTTCTGCCGGGCGACTCACGGTCGCTCAAGGCCAAGCGTTCATACGTCCGTCCGATCGTCGCCGCGCTGCGGCGCTTCGAGGTCGCCGCCGCCGAAGTCGGCGCTCTCGACCTGGTCGGCCGGGCCGAGATCGGGGTGGCCGTGGTCGCGCCCGATGCCGGTCAGGTGGGCCGGGTGCTCGACTCCTGCGAGCGCCTGATGGCCGGCCGGCCGGAGATCGAGTTGCTGTCCGCGAAACGCCGGACGCACGCTGAAGATGACTGACAGTAGCGGGCGTATGTGCCCGGGTGATGGGCCAACGGCGGTCGAATCACCTGCCCAGGACGCGGGTAGTGTCTGAGCGTAGGCAAGACGGCGGAGGTGACGACATGACGGACCCGGCCAAGGTGCGCCGGCACGCCGAGCGCGTGCGGGAGCTGGTGGCTTCGGTGGTGCGCACCCAGATCAAGGACCCTCGGCTCGGCATGATCACGATCACCGACGCCCGGATCACCGCCGATCTGCGCGACGCGACCGTCTACTACACGGTGCTCGGCGACGCCGCCGCGCAGGCCGCCACGGCGGCCGCGCTCGACAGCGCCAAGGGCGTGCTGCGCAGCACCGTGGGTAAGGCCCTGGGCCTGCGGCACTCGCCGACCCTGACGTTCATCCATGACGACGTGCAGGACCAGGCCAAGCACATCGACGACCTGCTGGCCAAGGCCCGCAACGCCGACGCCGAGGTGCAGCGGCTGGCCGCCGGCGCGACCTACGCGGGCGACGCGCAGCCCTACAAGCTCGACGACGACGATGACGAGGACGACGACGAGGTGGCCAACGACGCCCCGATCGAGGAGCGCTCGTGACCGACGTCTCGGCCACGGCGGTGGCCGCCGGCACGTCCGCACGCCCGGGCGAGGCCGACTGGGGCACCGCTGTCGCGGCGGTGCGCGGCCTGCGCCCCACCGACAAGGTGCTGCTCATCTGCCACGTCAACCCCGACGGTGATGCGCTGGGCAGCATGCTCGCGTTCGGCCTCGGGCTGCGCCGCCTCGGCGTCGCCAACCTCCAGGCCACCTTCCCCGGCCCGCCCGACGTCCCGGAGCCGTTCCAGGCCCTGCCCGGTCTCGACCTGCTGGTGCCCGAGGCCGCCGCGGAGCCCGCCCCCGACCTGGTGCTCTGCTTCGACGCCGCGAGCGTCTCCCGGCTCGGCGGCCTGGTCGGCCGGCTGGCCACGGCGGGCACCTCGGTGGTGCTCGACCACCACGCCTCCAACCCCGGCTTCGGCAGCGTCAACATCGTCGACCCCGACGCCGCGGCGACCGCGGTGGTCGCCGAGGAGTTGCTCCGCCGGCTCGACGTGCCGCTCGACGTCGAGATCGCCGAATGCCTCTACGTCGCGCTGGCCACCGACACCGGCTCGTTCCGGTTCGCGATGACGACGCCGTCGGTGCACGAGTTGGCCGCGCGCCTGCTGGAGACCGGGATCAGCCCGGGTGACATATCCCGCCGCGTGTTCGACACCCGGCCGTTCGGCGCGGTCCGGCTCTACGGCGACGTGCTCTGCCGGGCCAGGCTGGAGCCCGCCGCGGCCGGTGGTCGGGGTCTGGTGTGGACCTACGCGACGCTCGACGACCTGGCCACGCACCGGCAGAAGCCCTACGTGCTGGAGCCGCTGATCGACTCGGTGCGGTGTGCGGCCGAGGCCGACGTCAGCCTGGTGGTCAAGCAGGTGGGCCCGGCCGAGTGGGCGGTGTCGATGCGCAGCAAGGGCGGTGTCGACGTGAGCCGGGTGGCCGTGGCGCTCGGCGGCGGCGGCCACAAGCTGGCCGCCGGCTTCACCGGCCGCGGCACCGTCGACGAGGTCGTCGACGCGATCCGCGCCCAGCTGGGGTAGCCGCTCCGGTGTGACACCGGACACAATCGACGGATGGAGCAGTCGCGGACCGAGGTCGCGACCGATGCGCGCGGCGGCTCCGCTCCGGCGCTCCTGGTGCTCGCGTTCCTCTCGCTGGTCGGTGGCCAGTTGCCGTCGTTCACCACGCGGGCCAACCTCTACACGATCTGCCTGGGCGGCTCGCTGCTCTGGCTCGGGCTCGCCGGCCGGGGCCGGCGACCGGAGCCGGCCCGGTTGGGCCCCGGCACGGCCTGGTGGCTGGTGCCGGTCGCGATCTTCGTGCTGTTCGAGGCCAGCACGTTCGTGCTCGGCTCGATGGCCGCATACCCGACCTTCTCCAAGCTGGCCGACCCGCTGCTGGAAGACGAGGTGCTCCGGTCGGCCGCCTATTTCGCCTGGCTCACCGGCTTCTGGGCGCTGGTGCGGCGATGAGCCTGACCCGCTCGGTCGCGATCGCCGGCTTCCTCGCCGCGATCGTCGCGTTCGCGGTGGTCGAGGTGCTGGCCCGGCGCAAGGGGTCGACGATACCGACGCTCGGCGATGTGTGCACCCACGTGCTGGCCTACGAGGTGGGCCGGATCCCGGTCGGGCGGATCGGTTTCCTCGGTTTCTGGTGGTGGTTGGGCTGGCACCTGTTCGCGCGCTGAACGATCGTTCCGCCTTTTGGGAACGTGGCGCGAAATCTGGGACCTGAACGTTAGCTTGGGTGGTGACACGGCAGTAACCCGCCGTGCACCCGCGCACCGCCTCCAGGGTCCCACCAGACCCGGGGTTGACGTTGTGACGCGCTCCGCGCCGGCGATCCCGGCGCCGCCGTCCGGCGACCACCGGCCACACCGCCCTGGAAGGACCCTGCAATGAGCTCGAAGCGCAAGCACGAGAAGCAGACCGACGAGGCCCGCGAAGCCGCCCGTCGCGCCCTGCAGACGTCGATGGACACCCGCCAGTAAGGGGGTTTCCCGCACGCTCGCCCCAAGGACCTGCTGTCGCCGTTCGCCACCGTCGACGAACCGCGACAACAGGTCCTTGTGCTTTTCTCCCCTGTAAGGCACGTGTCGCGCTTGCGTTCCTTACAACGCGCATGCCACGATGCCTCCCGATGGACACCACCGCCACCGCCACCACCTCGGCCGCACCGCGCCGGATCGCCGCGCTGGCCCTGCCGGCCCTGGTCGTGCTGGCCGCCGAGCCGCTCTACGTGCTGGTCGACACCGCGGTCGTGGGGCACCTGGGCAGCGTCCCGCTGGCCGCGGTCGCGGTCGGCGGCACCGTGCTCACGATGGCCGCCTGGCTCGGCACGATCCTGGCCTACGGCACCACCGGCCGGGCCGCCCGCCGGTTCGGCAGCGGCGACCGCACCGCCGCGGTCGAAGAGGGCCTGCAGGCCTCGTGGCTGGCGTTCAGCGCCGGCCTGGTGATCGCGGTCGGCATGCAGTTCGCGGCCGGGCCGCTGGCCGAGGCGCTGGCCGGCAACCCGGAGATCGCCGGCTCGGCCGCACGCTGGCTGCGGGTCGCCGCGCTCGGCGCACCCGGCCTGCTGCTGGCCGCGGCCGGCAACGGCTGGATGCGCGGCGTGCAGGACACCCGCCGGCCGTTGTTCTTCGTGCTCGGCGCCAACGTGTTGTCGGCGGCACTGTGCCCGATCCTGGTCTACCCGGCCGGCCTCGGGCTGATCGGCTCGGCGATCGCCAACATGGTCGCGCAGACGGTGGCCGGCGCCTGTTTCGCGGTCGCCCTCTTCCGCGAGCGGATCGCCTGGCGGCCGCGCCCCAGCGTGATCGGCGAGCAACTCCGGATGGGCCGCGACCTGCTGATCCGCGGCGGCGCGTTCCAGCTCAGCTTCCTGTCGGCCACCACGGTGGCCGCCCGCTTCGGCACCGCCACCGTGGCCGGGCACCAGATCGCGATGCAGCTGTGGTTCTTCACCGCCCTGGTGCTCGACGCCGTCGCGATCGCGGCTCAGTCGCTGGTCGGCGCGGCGCTGGGTGCCGGTGACGCCGACCTCGCGCGGGCGCTGGCGCGGCGGATCGCGCTGATCGGGGTCGTCTGCGGCGTGGCGTTCGCGGTGGTCATCGCGGCCGGCACCGGGATCGTGCCGCGGCTGTTCACCTCCGACGCCGCCGTGCGCGACCAGGCCGCCGTCGCCTGGCCGTGGTTCGTGGCCATGCAGCCGATCGGCGGGCTGGTGTTCGCGCTCGACGGGGTGCTGATCGGCGCGGGCGACGTGCGCTACCTGCGGGATACCACGGTGGTGGCCGCGCTGGGGTTCTTCGTTCCGGCCATCTGGACCGCGTACGCGCTGGACTGGGGTCTGAACGGGATCTGGGCGGGGTTGACCTTGTTCGTCGTCGTCCGGTGCGTAGCGCTGCTGCTGCGGCTGCGGTCCGGGGGTTGGGCCGTGGTGGGTGCCGTCCGGTGAGCGTCTGGCAGGCTTGACCGCCGTGAGTGGTGACGGGTTGATCGTGGTCGACAAGCCGGGCGGGATGACCTCGCACGACGTCGTGTCCCGGGTGCGGCGGTTGGCGCGCACGCGGCGGGTCGGTCATGGGGGCACGCTCGACCCGATGGCCACCGGGGTGCTGATCATCGGGGTCAACAAGGCCACCCGGTTGCTGACGTACGTGATCGGCGCCGACAAGTCCTACGTGGCGACGGTTCGGATCGGGCAGGCGACCGTGACCGACGACGCGGAGGGCGAGGTTGTCTCGTCCGCCTCCGCCGCCGGAATCAGCGACGCCGCGGTCCTGGCGGCGCTGCACGCGCAGCGCGGGGAGATCGACCAGGTGCCCAGTGCGGTCAGCGCGATCAAGATTGACGGGCAGCGGGCCTACAAGCGGGTGCGGGGTGGGGAAGAGATCGCGTTGCCCGCCCGGCGAGTGACGATCTCCCGGCTGGAGGTCCTGGACGTCCGCCGGGTCGGCGATCTTGTCGACGTCGACGTGGACGTGACCTGCTCGTCCGGCACCTATATCCGGGCGATCGCCCGGGACGCGGGCATCGCACTCGGCGTCGGTGGTCACCTGACCGCGTTGCGGCGCACCGCCGTCGGCGGGTTCTCGCTGGCCGAGGCGCGCACGTTGGCGGAGCTCGAGGCCGTTTCGCCCGACGTGGTCAACCTGCCGATGGCCGATGCGGCGCGTCGTTTTCTTCCGACGCGGTCGGCCACCGACGAGGAGGCCCGGGTCCTGTCACACGGCGGCCCGCTCGTCGCCGCCGGCATCGCCGGGCCCTATGCCGTGCTCGGGCCGGCGGGTGACCTGCTGGCCGTGGTCAGCGAGCATGGAGACAAGGCCAAGCCGGAGATTGTGCTGGCGGCCAGCTGACCGGGATCCGACCCTTCGATCTAGGCTTTCCCCCATGGAGCGGTGGCGGGGTTATCAGGCTGTGCCTGGGGGGTGGGGGCGCTCTGCCGTCACTATCGGGGTGTTCGACGGGGTGCACCGGGGGCATCAGGCGATCATCGGGCACCTCGTGAAGCGGGCCCGAGATCTCGGAGTGCGGTCCGTTGTCGTGACCTTCGACCCGCATCCGGCCGAGGTGGTGCGGCCGGGGTCGCACCCGGCGGTGTTGACCGAGCCGGCCCGCAAGGCTGAGCTGATCGAGGAACTCGGGGTCGACGTGCTCTGCGTCGTGCCGTTCACGCAGGATTTCTCCCGGCTGCCGGCCGAGGAGTTCGTGCACGACGTGCTCGTGGAGAGCTTGCACTCCTCGCTCGTGGTGGTGGGGGAGAACTTCCGGTTCGGGCACAAGGCCGCCGGCGACGTTCCGCTGCTGGAGCGGCTCGGGCGCACCTTCGGGTTCGCCGTCGAAGGAGCGCCGCTGGTGTCCGCTGATGACACCGTCTTCAGCTCGACCTACATCCGCAGTTGCATCGACGCCGGCGATGTCCGGGCCGCCGCCTCCGCGCTCGGGCGACCGCACCGGCTCGAAGGGATCGTGGTTCGCGGTGACCAGCGGGGGCGGGAGATCGGCTACCCGACCGCCAACCTGAGCGTCCACCGGTATGCCGCCGTTCCGGCCGACGGGATCTACGCCGGGTGGTTGTGGCGGCGCGGCGGTGAGCGGCTGAGGGCCGCGATCTCGATCGGGACGAACCCGACTTTCTCCGGCCGAGAGCGGCGGGTCGAGGCGTATATCCTCGACTTTGACGGTGACCTCTACGGCGAGCGGGTGGCTCTCGACTTCGTCTCCCGGCTGCGCGAGACGCTCCGCTTCGACGGTGTCGACCCGCTCGTCGCGCAGATCGGCGAAGACGTCGTGCAGACCAGGGAGGCGCTGGCCGAGTGACGTCCCGGAGGCCGATCGATGCCGGGCTGGTAACCTGATAGAGACGTCGGGTCACCGACGCCCGGCCTCGCGTGCCTGCACGACGCCGCGGGTGCGAGGTTCGTCACCATCACAACGAACGCAGGAGATCATGGCGCTCGATCAGGAGCAGAAGAGCAAGATCCGCGCGGAATACGCGACCGCCGAGGGCGACACCGGTTCGCCGGAGGTCCAGGTGGCCGTTCTCACCAAGCGCATCGCCGACCTCACCGAGCACCTCAAGGTGCACAAGCACGACCACCACAGCCGGCGTGGCCTGCTGTTGCTGGTCGGCCGTCGGCGGCGGCTGCTCAACTACCTGCAGAAGACCGACATCAGCCGCTACCGGGCGCTCATCGAGCGCCTCGGCCTGCGGCGTTGACGTGTGCGGGGGAGTGACCGTCAGGTCGCTCCCCCGCTCCACAACTTCATAACCGATAACGGGCCAGCTTGACCGTCGGCGGAGATGTCGACGCACCGGTCCTCGGTAGTGGCCCCCGGGCCGGCCGGCAACGCGATTGCCGGCTCCCCCGGGCGCTTCGATCGAAGACCGGCCGTCAGAGCAGCTCCCCCTCCACGTGGGGTCGAGCCGTGCCCACGACCGAAGGAGCACAACGCACTCATGACCGAGACCAAACTCGGCGACAAGCAGAGCACCGCGGTGATCGACAACGGGAGCTTCGGCACCCGGGAGATCACCTTCACCACGGGCCGCCTCGCGAAGCAGGCGCCCGGGTCGTGCATCGCCCAGCTGGGCGACACCACCGTCCTGTCGACGACCGCGGCCGGCAAGTCGCCGCGCGACCAGTTCGACTTCTTCCCGCTGACGGTCGACGTCGAGGAGCGGATGTACGCGGCCGGGCGGATCCCCGGCTCGTTCTTCCGCCGCGAGGGCCGGCCCAGCGAGGACGCGATCCTCACCTGCCGGCTGATCGACCGGCCGCTGCGCCCGTCGTTCGTCAAGGGCCTGCGCAACGAGGTCCAGGTCATCGAGACCATCCTGGCGCTCGATCCGGCCCACCCCTACGACGTGGTCGCCATCAACGCGGCCTCGCTGTCGACCAAGCTGTCCGGCCTGCCGTTCTCGGGCCCGATCGGCGCCACCCGCATGGCGCACATCGACGGCCAGTGGGTCGCCTTCCCGACCCACGAGGAGCTCGCCCGGGCGACCTTCGACATGGTCATCGCCGGCCGGGTGCTGCCCGACGGTGATGTCGCGATCATGATGGTCGAGGCCGAGGCCACCGTGAACACCGTCAAGCTCGTCGCCGACGGTGCGACCGCGCCGACCGAGGACGTCGTCGCAGGCGGTCTCGAGGCCGCCAAGCCGGCCATCCGCGAGCTCTGCCGCGCGCAGAGCGAGCTCGCCGACATCGCCGCCAAGCCGGTCGCCGAGTTCCCGGTCTTCCTCGACTACCAGGACGACGCCTTCGAGGCCGTGTCCGGTGCGGTTCGGGGCGAGGTCGCCGAGGCGCTCAAGATCTCCAGCAAGGCGGAGCGCGAAGAGGCCCTCGACCGGATCAAGGACAAGGTCCACGAGCAGCTCGACGCCCAGTTCGAGGGGCGCGAGAAGGAGCTCTCGGCCGCCCTCCGCTCGGTGACCAAGAGCGAGGTGCGCTCCCGCGTGCTGCGCGACCAGGTCCGCATCGACGGCCGCGGCCCGCGCGACATCCGGCCGCTGTCGGCGCAGATCGACGTGCTGCCCCGGGTGCACGGCTCGGCGCTGTTCGAGCGCGGCGAGACGCAGATCCTCGGCGTCACCACGCTCAACATGCTCCGGATGGAGCAGCAGCTCGACACGCTCTCGCCCGAGAAGCACAAGCGCTACATGCACAACTACAACTTCCCGCCCTACTCGACCGGTGAGACCGGCCGGGTGGGTTCGCCGAAGCGCCGCGAGATCGGCCACGGCGCGCTGGCCGAGCGGGCGCTGATCCCGGTGCTGCCGGCCCGCGAGGAGTTCCCCTACGCGATCCGCCAGGTCTCCGAGGCGCTGAGCTCCAACGGCTCGACCTCGATGGGCTCGGTCTGCGCGTCGACCCTGGCGCTGCTCTCGGCCGGTGTGCCGCTGAAGGCACCGGTCGCCGGCATCGCGATGGGCCTGATCTCCGACGAGGTCGACGGCAAGACGCAGTACGTCACGCTGACCGACATCCTCGGTGCCGAAGACGCCTACGGCGACATGGACTTCAAGGTCGCCGGCACGCCGGAGTTCGTCACCGCGCTGCAGCTCGACACCAAGCTCAACGGCATCCCGTCCGACGTGCTGGCCGGTGCGCTCCAGCAGGCACACGAGGCCCGCACGACGATCCTCGGCGTGATGCACGACGCGATCGAGGCTCCGGCCACGATGTCCGACCACGCGCCGCGGGTGACCACGGTGAAGATCCCGGTCGACAAGATCGGCATGGTGATCGGGCCCAAGGGTCAGACGATCAACGCGATCCAGGACGAGACCGGCGCCGAGATCTCCATCGAAGACGACGGCACGATCTACGTCGGCGCGACCAACGGCCCGTCGGCCGAGGCCGCGGTCGAGCGGATCAACGCGATCGCCAACCCGACGCTGCCGAAGGTCGGCGACAAGTTCCTCGGCACCGTGGTGAAGACGGCCGCGTTCGGCGCGTTCGTCTCGCTGCTGCCCGGCCGCGACGGCCTGCTGCACATCTCCAAGGTGGGCGACGGCAAGCGGGTCGAGAAGGTCGAAGACTTCCTCAACGTGGGCGACCGGGTCGAGGTCCAGATCGCCGACATCGACCAGCGCGGCAAGATCTACCTCGACAAGGTCCGCGCCGAGGGCGAGGAATCCCCCGCCGCGGAAGAGGGTTCCGAGCGCCCGCCGGCCCGGTCCGGCGACCGCGGCCCGCGTGACCGCGGCGACCGTGACCGCGGCGACCGCGGCCCGAGCGGTGGCGATCGTCCGGGTGGCGACAGGGGTCCCCGCGGCGACGAGGGCGGCGAGGGCGGCGGCGAGCCGCGTCGGCGGCGCAACCGGCACAGCTGAGATGACGACACGTGAACGGGCCGGCGCTTCGGCGTCGGCCCGGGCCGTCACCCGCACCCTCACCACCGACCCGCTCGGTGGCACGATCCGGCGCACGGTGCTGCCATCGGGCCTGCGGATCCTGACCGAGGCGGTGCCGGCGATGCGCAGCGTCTCGTTCGGCGTGTGGGTGTCGATCGGCTCCCGCGACGAGACGCCGGCGCAGTCGGGCTGCTCGCACTTCCTGGAGCATCTGCTCTTCAAGGGCACCAAGAAGCGCAGCGCGCTCGACATCTCCGCGCAGATCGAAGCGGTCGGCGGTGAGACCAACGCCTTCACCACGAAGGAATACACCTGCTATTACGCGCGGGTGCTCGACGCCGACCTGCCGCTGGCGATCGACGTCATGTGCGACCTGATCGCCGACTCGGTGCTCGACCCGGCCGACATCGAGACCGAGCGGGCCGTCATCCTCGAAGAGATCGCGATGCACGAGGACGAGCCCGGCGACGAGGTGCACGACATTTTCGCCACCGCCGTCTACGGTCGCCACCCGCTCGGCCGGCTGATCTCCGGCACCGAGGAAACCATCTCGCCGATGACCCGGCGCCAGATCGAGACGTTCTACCGCCGCAACTACGTGGCACCGTCCATCGTGATCGCCGCGGCCGGCAACCTCGACCACACCGCGGTCGTCCGCCAGGTGCGGGCCGCGCTGGCCGGCACCCCGCTCGACACCCCGGCCGCGACGCCGGTCGGGCAGCGCCCGTCGACGCCGGCGGTGAAGCTGCGCACCGGCCAGGTCGCCGTGTCCAGCAAAGACAGCGAGCAGGCCCACGTGGTGCTCGGCGGCGCCGGCATCGCCCGGCTCGACCAGCGCCGCTTCGCGCTCAGCGTGCTCAACAACGTGCTCGGCGGCGGCATGTCGAGCCGGCTGTTCCAGGAGATCCGCGAGCAGCGGGGCCTGGCCTACTCGGTCTACTCCTACGCGAGCCAGTTCGCCGACAGCGGCCTGTTCGCGGTCTACGCCGGCTGCGCGCCCGGCAAGGTCGAGGAAGTGCTCGACCTGACCCGGACCTCGCTGGCGACGGTGGCGCGCGACGGCGTGACCGCGGCGGAGATCGCCCGCGGCAAGGGCATGGCCAAGGGCTCCTACGTGCTCGGCCTGGAAGACACCGGCTCCCGGATGAGCCGGCTGGCCAAGGGCGAGTTCCTCTACGACGACCCGCTGACCGTCGACGAGTTGCTGGCCAAGGTCGACGCGGTGACCCTCGACGAGGTCAACACGCTGGCGGCGGAGCTGTGCGGGCAACCGATGTCGCTGGCCGTCATCGGACCCTTCGAAGACGGGGACGTCCGCTTCTCATAGGGTTAGGTCCGTGACTGACGTGCGCGAACCTATCCGGGTCGGTGTGCTGGGCGCCCGCGGGCGGATGGGCGTCGAGGTCTGCAAGGCCGTCGACGCGGCCGACGACATGGAACTCGTCGCGATGATCGACCAGGGTGACGGCCTCTTCAGCGCCTCCGACGCCGGTGCCGAGGTGGTCGTCGACTTCACCACGCCCGACGTGGTGATGGACAACCTGCACTGGTGCGTCGACCAGGGCATCAGCGTCGTGGTCGGCACCACCGGTTTCACCGAGCAGCGGCTCGAGCGGGTGCGCGGTTGGCTGTCGCACAAGCCCGGCGTCGGCGTGCTGGTGGCGCCCAACTTCGGCATCGGCGCGGTGCTGATGATGCAGTTTGCGGCCAAGGCCGCGCGGCACTTCGAGTCCGTCGAGGTCATCGAGTTGCACCACCCGCGCAAGCTCGACGCGCCCAGCGGCACCGCCACCCACACCGCGCGGGCCATCGCCCGGGCGCGGGCGGAAGCCGGGCTCGGTCCGGTGCCCGACGCCACCAAGGACGAGGTCGACGGCGCCCGCGGCGCCGACATCGACGGGGTCCGGGTGCACGCCGTTCGGTCGGCGGGGCTCGTCGCGCACCAGGAGGTCTTGTTCGGCACCGTCGGCGAGACGCTGACGATCCGGCACGACTCCCTCGACCGGGTCTCCTTCATGCCGGGCGTGCTGCTCGCCATCCGCGCGATGCCCGACCGGCCGGGGCTGACGGTCGGCCTGGACCCGCTGCTCGACTGAGCGTGCCGGCTAACGCGTCGGCTCCAGGCGCAGTGTCGCCGGCAGGCCGGAGACGGTCGCCGTGCCGTCGGCCGTGACCGCCACGTCCACGGTCGCCTCGCCCACCCGGAAGCCCTTCGCGGTCACCGCACCGAGGGGTGCGCCAGCGAGCGGCGCCAGGGTCACGGTGCCGGCCGGGACGTCGGGGCGCAGGCCCGTCGCCGCGTGCAGCAGGGTGATGCCGGCCGCGGCCGCCCAGGCCTGCGGGCGGCAGGCGGCCGGGTAGGGAACCGGACGGCCCAGGGAGTCGCGGTCGTCGCCGCCGAAGAGTTCGGGGAGTTGGTAGCCGAACGACTCGGCCGCCGCCAGCAGGCCGTCGGCCAGCGTGGTCGCCGCCGCCGAGTGACCGGCCCTGGCCAGGCGGTCGACGACGATCGCCGTGTCGTGGGCCCAGACCGAGCCGCAGTGGTAGGACAGCGGGCTGAAGGCGGCGTCCTGGGTCGACATCGTGCGCAGGCCGAAGCCGCCCGACATCGCGGGCGCGGCCAGCAGGTCGGCCACCTGGGCCGACTCCTTCGCGGTCAGCAGGCCGGTGCCCAGCAGGTGGCCGATGTTGCTGGTCAGCGCGTCGACCGGGCGCTTGTCGCGGTCGAGGGCCAGCGCCGGGTAGGAACCGGCCGGGCCGTCGACCCAGAACGTGTCGCGAAAACGGGTCGCCAGCGCCTCGGCGTAGTCGCGCCACCGATCGCCGCCGGGGCGGCCGAACGCGTCCAGCAGCGCGGCGCCGTGCCGGGCCGCCTCGTAGGCGTAGCCCTGCACCTCGACCAGCGCGATCGGTGCGGCCGCGATCTGGCCGGTGTGGAAGCGGACCGAGTCGCCGGAGTCCTTCCAGCCCTGGTTGGACAGGCCGCGGCCGGTCTCGTCGATGTATTCGAGGAAGCCGTCGCCGTCGGCGTCGCCGTGGTCGGCGAGCCAGCCGAGCGCTGCCTCCAGCGCCGGCAGCAGTCGCTCGACCGACTCCGGGGCCAGGCCCCAGCGCCACGCGTCGTGCAACAACGAGATCCACAGCAGCGTGGAGTCGACCGAGCCGAAGTAGGCCGCGGGTAGCTGCACACCCGACAGCACCGTGTCGGACCTGCGCAGTTCGTGCAGGATCTTGCCCGGTGCCGAGCCCGACTCGCGGTCGACGGCCGTGCCCTGGTGGCCGGCCAGCACCCGCAGCGTGCCTTCGGCGATGCCGGTGCCGAGCGGCAGCAGCATCCGCGCCGCCCACAGGCTGTCGCGGCCGAACAGGGTCAGGAACCAGGGGACGCCGGCGCCGAGGAACGTGTCGGCCGGTGCGGAGGCCAGCACGAGGCGCAGCGACTCCAGGTCGTCGAGGGAGCGGGTGACCAGGCGGGGGAGGCGGCGGTCGTCGGCGGTCACCGCCGGGCGGGCCCACTCGACCGGCGCGGCCGGGGCGCGCACCAGCGCGGCCGGGTCGGAGACGCGCAGCCGCCAGGTCACCGACACCGACGAGCGCGGCTCGACGGTGACCGACCAGCGCAACGCGTCGCCGTCGGTGTCGTCGCCGGTCACGGTCACCGTCACGCCGCCCGCCGATGACCAGGTCAGGCCGTCGCGGGTGACGGCCGCCGCGGCGTGGCCGGCCTTGACGGCGGCGATCGGGACCAGGTCGGCGTCGAGGTCGAGCGAGACGACCGTCGAGACGGTCGTCGCCGCCGTCGAGGTCACGGTGATGGTCTCGTCGAGGCCATCGTGGACGAGGCGGCGCAGCCGGGTGACCCGCACGGTCGGGTCGGGGCCGGGGTCTCCGAGCCAGCGGGCCAATCCAACGAAGGCCGTCGCGCCGACACCAACTGGAGAATTCGCCACCGGCTCGACAGATCGCCCGTCGAGCGACAACTCGGCGCGGCTCAGCACACGTACGTCGGCGTAGAACATGCCCTGCACCCCGACCGCCCGGATCTGACCCGACGGTTCGCACAGGACGCTCGCCGGCGCCCGCACTGTCGAGATCAGATCGTGGAGCAGCGGCTGAAGGTTGCGGTCTGGCACAGAAAACTCCCCGAAGTAACGGCGCCATCTTGACAGAGCCGGGATGGCGGCGGCAGAGTGCGAAACAACCCTGCAACTTGAACGATCCAATGATGCACTTTCGACTTTGAACGTTCAAGACCGTGGAAGGTACTTAATGGCGGAGAAGGTCACCATTGCCACCGTGGCTCACCACGCCCGCGTATCCCGGCAGACGGTGTCCAACGTGCTCAACAGCCCGCACATCGTGCGGGAGGAGACCCGCCGTCGGGTCGAGGAGGCGATCGCCGCTCTCGGCTACCGGGCCAACCAGGCCGCGCGGCAGATGCGCACGGGTCGTTCGCATCTGCTCGCGGTGCGCATCGAGCCGACCCGCGACGGGATCAACGGCTCGGTGCTCGACCGGTTCCTGCACGGCTTGACGTTCGCGGCCGCCGCCGCCGGCTACCGGGTGATGCTCTACACGGCCGACGGCGACGGCGACGAGATCAAGACCTTCGACGACCTGCTCGCTTCCTACGACCTCGACGGGTTCGTGCTCACCGGCACCGACCACGGCGACGTCCGCACGTTCTGGCTCGCCGAGCACGGCGTGCCGTTCGTGACGTTCGGCCGCCCGTGGGACGCGCCCGAGCGGCACTCCTGGGTCGATGTCGACAACGCCGCCGGCACCGCACAGGCCACCCGCCGGCTGATCGAGACCGGCCACCGGCGGATCGGCTTCATCGGCTGGCCGGCCGGGTCCGGCGTCGGCGACGACCGGCGCGACGGCTGGCAGCGCACGATGAAGGCCCACGACCTGGATCCGGCCGGCCTCGACCGCGGCGCCGACGACGGGATCCCGCAGGGCGCGGAATGCGCCCGCGACCTGCTCGCCATGCCCGACGCGCCGACCGCGTTCGTCTGCGCCAGCGACTCGCTCGCGCTCGGTGCGCTGCGGGCCGGCGGCGGCTCGGCCGTCATCGGCTTCGACGATACCCCGGTCGCCCAGGCGATCGGCCTCACCAGCGTCAGCCAACCGCTCCCGGATGCGGCCGCCCGCTGCATCGACCTGCTCACCGACCACCTCGACGGCGATCCGGTCGGCACCACACAGGTGCTGCTCCAGCCGTCGCTGGTGGTCCGCACTACCGCGTAGTCCCCTTCAACCCCCTCAGGAGTATTCGACATGAGACGTACCCGGTTCCGCGGCGCTGCGGTCGCGGTTCTCGCTGCCGGCACCCTCCTCGCCAGCGCGGCCTGCGGCGGCGACAGCTTCGACGACGGCGGCGGTGCCGCACAGCAGACGTCGGGCCCGGCGTCGCTGCAGATCCTCATCGGCTCCTCCGGCGACGCCGAGACCGCGGCGGTCAAGGACGCGGCACAGGCCTGGGCGACCAAGAGCGGCAACACCGCCACGGTGACCCCGGCGCAGGACCTCACCCAGCAGCTTGGCCAGGCGCTGGCCGGCGACAACCCGCCGGACGTGTTCTACGTCGACGCCGGGCGGTTCGCCGACTACGCGAGCGTCGGCGCGCTCGAGCCCTACGGCGACAAGGTCGACAACCCGGACGACTTCTACCAGAGCCTGAAGGACACGTTCACCTTCGACGGCAAGTTCTACTGCGCCCCGAAGGACTTCTCCACCCTGGCGCTGGAGATCAACACTGACCTCTGGACGAAGGCCGGCCTGACCGACGCCGACATCCCGACCACCTGGGACCAGCTGACCAGCGTCGCCCAGAAGCTCAAGGCCAAGGGCACCATGCCCCTGGCGATCGCGGACACCCGCGACCGGGTCGGCGCGTTCTTCGTGCAGTCCGGTGGCTGGATCGTCAGCAAGGACGGCAAGCAGGCGACCGCCGACAGTGCCGAGAACGTCACCGCGCTGACCTACGTACAGTCGCTGCTCAAGGGCGGGCTGGCCGCCTACCCCAAGGCGCTCGACGCCGGCTGGGGCGGCGAGGCGTTCGGCAAGGGCAAGGCCGCGATGACGATCGAGGGCAACTGGATCAAGGGCGCGATGACCAACGACTTCCCGAGCATCAAGTACACGGTGCACGAGCTGCCGGCCGGCCCGAAGGGCAAGGGCACTCTCTCGTTCACCAACTGCTGGGGCATCGCGGCCAAGAGCAAGTTCAAGCAGCAGGCCATCGACTTCGTCAAGGCGATGACCACGGTCGACCAGCAGATGAGCTTCGCCAAGGCGTTCGGCGTGATGCCGTCCCGCCAGTCGGCGCGCGACCAGTACACGGCCGCGTTCCCGGCGGACAAGGCGTTCATCGACGGCGCCGAGTACGCGCAGGGCCCGGTCAACGCACCGAAGATGGACAGCGTCCTGGCCGACTTCGACGCCTCGCTCAACGGCCTGGCCAAGGGCGACCCGAAGCAGCTCTTGGGGACGCTCCAGAAGAACACCCAGGCGAACCTCGGCGGGTGACCAGATGTCGACGGTGACGACCGCCGCCGCGGACCGGGATGACCGGTCCGCCGGCGGCGGCCGGCCGGCCCACCGTGGCTCCGGTCGCCGCCGGCCCAGGTTCGGGCGGGGCATCCGCGGTAACGAGGCCATGGCCGGCTGGCTGTTCGTACTCCCGATCGTGGTCATCCTGGGTCTGTTCCTGCTGTTGCCGATCCTGATGGCGTTCTGGGTGAGCCTGACCGACTGGCGGGGCCAGGGCAGCCCGTTCAAGTCCGGCGTGCCGTTCGTGGGTGGCGACAACTACACCCACCTGTTCACCCAGGACGGCCTGGCCCGCCGCGACTTCATGACCAGCCTGCGCAACAACTTCTACTACGTGCTGATCGTGGTGCCGGTGCAGACGGCGCTCGCCCTCGGGCTCGCGTTGCTGGTCAACAACCGGATGCTGAAGGCGAAGGGGTTCTTCCGGACCGCGTTCTACTTCCCGTCGGTGACCAGTTCGGTCGCGATCAGCGTGGTCTTCCTGTTCATGTTCGCCAACTCGGGCGCCATCAACGGGGTGCTGTCGTGGTTCGGCATCGACGGCCCGGCCTGGTTCTCCGACTCGCGCGGGCTGATCCACCTGATCCTGGGCCTGTTCGGGGTCGACAGCGCGCCGGCGGCGCTCAACGACGGCGGGCCGCTCGGGCTGAGTTGGTGGGAGTGGCTGTCCGGGCCGAGCGTGGCGATGTGCGCGATCATGTTCCTGGTCATCTGGACCACCTCGGGCACCTTCATGCTGATGTTCCTGGCCGCGCTGCAGAGCGTGCCGGTCTCCCTCGACGAGGCCAGCGAGCTCGACGGCGCGACCAGATGGCAGCGGTTCCGCTACGTGACGCTGCCGCTGCTCAAGCCGACCATGTTCCTGGTGCTCACGCTCGGCCTGATCGGCACCTGGCAGGTGTTCGACCAGATCTACGTGATGAGCCAGGGCAACCCGGCCAAGACCACGCTGACACCGGCGTTCCTGTCCTACCGCACGGCGTTCAAGGACCTGGACTACGGCGAGGGCGCCGCGATCTCGTTCATCCTGTTCGTGATCATCATCGTGCTCACGCTCGCGCAGCGCTGGATCATGCGCGACCGCGACGAGCCGCGCCGGAGGTTCCGATGGCTACGCTGACCACCACGCCGAACAAGCGGCAGCCCAAGGGCCTGGTCACCACCATCGTCGGGTACGCCGTCCTGATCTTCTTCGCGCTGGTCTTCATCTACCCGTTCGTGATCCAGCTGACGAACTCGTTCAAGACCGAACCCGACGCGGCCGGCAACCCGCTCTCGCCGGTGCCGAACCCGGTCAGCACGGCCGGTTTCGAGCGCCTGTTCGACGGCGATTTCGGGCTCTGGATCGGCAACTCGCTGCTGGTCACCGTGGTGGTCACGGTCGGCCGGGTGTTCCTGGACTCGCTGGCCGGCTACGCGCTGGCGCGACTGCGGTTCCGCGGCCGCGGTGCGGTGTTCGCGGCCGTGGTCGCGGTGATGGCGGTGCCCGGCGTGGTGCTCTTCATCCCCAAGTTCCTCGTGCTGAACCAGTTCGGCATCTACGACACGTACGCCGCGTTGATCCTGCCGTTGCTCGTCGACGCCGCGGGCGTGTTCATCATGAAGCAGTTCTTCGAGTCGATCCCGCTGAGCCTGGAGGAGGCGGCGCGGATCGACGGCGCCAGCGTCTTCCGCACGTTCCGGTCGGTGGTGCTGCCGATGGCCCGGCCCGCGCTGATCACCCTGACCATCCTGTCGTTCCAGGGCACCTGGAACGAGTTTCCGCACACGCTGGTCGCCGTGCAGGACCCCAACCTGTTCACGCTGCCCAGAGGCCTGGCCAACCTGGTCTCCGGCTCGCTGGGGTCCGGCACGCAGTACCCGCTGAAACTAGGTGCCGCCCTGCTCGCCACGATCCCGGTGGCGATCATCTTCGCGGTCTTCCAGCGCTATTTCATCCGCGGCGCCACCGAAGGCGCGGAGAAGGGTTAACCGGCCGGGTCGGGTGCGGCCGTCAGGTCGACGTGCAGGCGGAGCTGATAGACCAGCATGTCTTCCACGTCGAGGGCCCGCCCGGCCCCGTCCGGCGCCCAGCCGGCCGAGCCGAGGAACTTGCGGGTGGCCGCGTCGCCGTCGTAGGCCCAGGCCACCGCGCTGGTGAAGCCGTCTTCGCGCCACAGGTCGACGGCCGCCGCCAGCAGCCGGCTGCCATGCCCGCGCCGGCCCCAGCGGGGCTCGACCAGCAGGTCGGTGACCGCCGCCACATCGTCCGGCAGGGCCGGCTCCTCGGGGGCCAACGCCTGCTCGTCGGCGGGTCCGGAGGCCGCAAACCCCACCAGATACGATTGTTCGGCCTGCTCGACAGCCACCAGCACCCGGTGCCTCTGTGACGGCGGCTGTGCGATCGAGGCGCTCCACCGCTCCGCGATCCACGCCTCGTCGAGGTCGTCGAGCACGTGTCGGGGCAGCATCCGGCGATATGCGACCCGCCAGGTCGCGACCTGGATGCGTGCGATCTCGCCGGCGTCTTCGGGACGCGCCGGGCGGACATACCCGAGAGCCATGAGTGGAAAGCCTACGGAGTGGGGTTACGGGGTGATCGAGGGGGCCGCGCGCCGCCAGGCGTTGATCGTCGCCGGCCTGGCCGTCGCCGTCGCCGTGTTCCTCGCGCTCTTCGCCGCGCGACACGGGTTCTTCGATCTCAAGGTCTACTACGGCGCGGTCAACTACTGGATCCACGACCACGGCATGCTGTACGACTTCCTGAAGCCGAATAGCAAATACGGCTTCACCTACCCACCGTTCGCGGCGATCGCCATGGTGCCGATGGCGGTCGTGCCCTGGGCGCTGGCGATCGTGATCAGCGTCGGGCTGTCGCTGGCGGCCACGTACGCGTTGCTGCGTTGGTTGGTGTTGCCCTTGGCGGTGCGTTCCGGTTGGACGCCGTGGTTCGCGCTTTCGGTCGCGTTCCTGCTGGTCGCGGCGTTCGAGCCCTACCGGGAGACGATCACCTTCGGTCAGGTCAACCTGCTGCTGCTCTTCCTGGTGGCGCTCGACCTGCTGGTCGGGGTGGCCGGCGGGCGGCGCTGGGCCGGGGTGGGCATCGGCCTGGCCACCGCGATCAAGCTGACACCGGGCGTGTTCATCCTCTATCTGCTGGTCACCCGGCGCTGGCGGGCGGCTCTGGTCGCGGCCGGCACCTCCGCCGTGGCCACGTTGGCCGCCGCCGCGGTCGACCCGGCCGCGTCGCGCGAGTTCTGGACGTCGGCGTTGTGGGACACCGACCGGGTGGGTTCGCTGGCGTTCATCTCGAACCAGTCGCTGCAGGGCATGGTCGCGCGGCTCAGCCCGGAGCACCCGTCGTCGCTGGCCTGGGCGGTGCTGGTGTTGCTGGCCATCGGCGCGTGGGCCTGGCGGGTGCGCGCCGCGTCGCCGGCCGAGGGGCTGGCGCTGACCGGCGTGCTGGGCTGCCTGATCAGCCCGGTGACCTGGGTGCACCACCTGGTCTGGCTGCTGCCGGCACTGATCCTGCTGGTCGCCGCGGCGGTGGAGGAGCGGCGCCGTCTCTGGTTGGGCTTCGCGATCATCGCGTACGCCGTGCTCTGCAGCCGCCTGGTCTGGGTCTGGGAGCACGGGTTCGGCGGGGTGGGCGGGTTCCTGGGCAGCAACGCGTACGTCTGGGTGAGCGTGGCCCTCCTGCTCTTCATGCCGCTGCGGTCAACTCTCGATCGTCCGGGTGTAGCGGATCTCCGGCAGCCTGAGCGTCTCGCCGCCTGACACCACGTCGTAGGTGTTGCGCTCGCCGTCGGGCTGGAAGCCGGCCTTCTCGTAGAAGCGGCGCGCTCTCGTGTTGTCTTCGAGCACCCAGAGGCGCACGGTCCGGAAGCCGCGGTCGTCGAGTTCGGCCAGGCCGGCGGCCATCAGGGTGCGGCCGAGGCCGGTGCCCACCCTGTTCGGCTCCAGGTAGATGGCCAGGACCTCGCCGACGCCGGGCACCAGGTCGGTGCGGTCCTGCTGGTTGCGGTACTGGCCGACGGTGGTGAACCCGACGATGGCCCGGTCGTCGACGGCGACCAGGGTCTCGAACTCCTTGGCTCCGTGCCACTGCCGCCGTCTCGCGGCGAAGGTGTCGGGGTCGAGGGCGTCGAGCACGTCTTTCGGGATTATCCCGGCATATCCGGCTTGCCAGGCGCGGACGTGCACGCCGGCGACCTCGGCCGCGTCGTCGAGCCGTTGCCGGCGGATCGTCACCATGCGCTGGTTTCTAGCGCACGTCGCTCGCCCTCGCCCTCTCTTTTTTGTCGGTGGGTCCGGTTAGGGTGCGAACCGTGGCACCCGAATCGTTGTCGTTGGCCCAGGCGCGCCGCATCGCGCTGGCCGCGCAGGGCTTCACCGATCCGGCGCCGGTGGGCGTGCCGACCGCCCGCCACCTGCGCCGGGTGGTGTCGCGCACCGGCCTGCTCCAGATGGATTCGGTCAACGTCCTGCAGCGGGCGCACTACCTGCCGCTCTACAGCCGGCTCGGCCCCTACCCGACGTCCCTGATCGACCGGGCCGCCTATCGGCGGCCGCGCACCTTGTTCGAATACTGGGGCCACGAGGCGTCGCTGATCCCGGTCGAGTTGCAGCCGGCGCTGCGCTGGCGGATGGCGCGCGAGCACCAGTGGGGCGGCCTGCGCAAGTTCGCCGACGAGCAGCCCGACCTGGTCAAGTGGGTGCTCGACGAGGTCCGCGCGTCGGGCCCGCTGACCGCGGCCGAGATCGAGCGCGACGAGCCGCGCGACAGGTCCAACTGGGGCTGGAACTGGTCGAGCGTCAAGCAGGCCCTCGAATACCTCTTCTGGTCAGGCGAGGTCTGCGCCGCGTCCCGCAACTCGTCCTTCGCCCGGGTCTACGACCTGCCCGAGCGGGTGCTGCCGGCTTCGGTGCTGGCCGCGCCGACCCCGACCGATATCGAGGCTTGGCGCACGCTGGTGCTGGTGGCCGCCCGGTCGCTGGGCGTCGCGGCCGAGTTCGAGTTGCGCGACTACTTCCGGTTGCCGGTGGCGGGCGCCCGGGCGGCGATCGCGTCGCTGGTCGACGACGGTTCGCTGCTCCCGGTGCGGGTCGAGACCTGGAAGCAGCCGGCCTACCTGCACCCGTCGGCCAAACTGCCCCGCCAGGTCCGCGGCGACCGGTTGATCAGCCCGTTCGACCCGCTGGTCTGGGAGCGGGCCCGCACCGAGCGGCTGTTCCACTTCACCTACCGCATCGAGATCTACGTGCCGGCGCCCCAGCGCGTCTACGGCTACTACGTGCTGCCCTTCCTGCAGGGCGACCGCTTCACCGCCCGCGTCGACCTGAAGGCCGACCGCAAGGCCGGCATCCTGCGCGTGCCGGCGGCCTGGGCCGAGCCCGGCGTCGACCGGGTCGCGACGGCGCGCGCGCTGGCCGTCGAGCTGTCGCGGCTCGCGGGTTGGCTCGGCCTGGAGTCGGTCGCGTCGCCCGAGGGCGGCGACCTCGGTGGTCCGGTTGCCGCCGCGCTGGCAAGCACGGCCGGTGTAGCGTGACGCCATGACCCCCGCGCCCAACCCGGCCTCCACACAGGCATTCCCGGGAGCGGAAGCCGACATGTCACCGGCTGGGAACGCGGCCGGGCCAACGCCCCACGCCGACGCCGCGGCGGGGCTGCACGCCGGCGACAGCGCGGTGCCGGCGCGATTTGCCGACGCACCGGCGGGCGCGGTGGCGCTGCACGCCGGTGACGGCGCCGAGCCGGCGCGGTATGCCGACGCGGGCGCGGCGGGGGTCGCCGCCGACGGCAGCGTGCCGCCGGCCTTCCTGGCGCCGTCCTACGCCGAGCCGCGGAAGGGCCGGGTCGGGCGGGCCTACCTGCGGATGCTGGAGCGGGTCCCGGGTTGGCTGGCGCCGCTGGCGGTTTTGGGCTGCATCGGGGGAGCGGTCGGCTACACGCTGATCACCAACCCGACCGACAGTGCCCCCGACGCACCGCCGACCTGCATCCTCAAGCTGACGACGGGCCTCGACTGCCCGGGTTGTGGCGGCACCCGCGCCGCGTGGTACCTGCTGCACGGCGACGTCGCCGCGGCCGCCCGCCACCACCTGGTCTTCGTCTTCGCGGTGCCCTTCGTGGTCTACCTCTACATCGCGTGGGCGGCGAAGCGCTCCTTCGGCTGGAAGCTGCCGCAACTGCGCATCCCACCGGTGGCCCTGGCCATCTTCATGGGCGCCTGGCTCGCCTTCTCCGTGCTCCGCAACCTGCCGTGGGCGCCGTTCAACTGGTTCTACGTCTAGGCCGGTCGCTTCCGCGTGCGGCCGCGAGTCCACCTTCGACGATCGCAACCGCGGGTGGCCGCACCGCATTTCGCGTCACCGCCTCGACCGGCCCGGCGAACACCGCGCTCCGCCATACATCACGAGCATCAGCGGGACCGCGGCCGGCGGAATCTCCAGCCCGAGCTCGCTGTGGTGGCTGAACACCAAGGGACCCGCCAACCGAGTTGACGGGTCCCTTGTGGGCGGTGCGGTCAGCGGTGTTGATGGCCGCCGTCGTCCCGGTCGCGGCGCATGGCCCTGGCCACGCGGACTGCCAGGTGGCGGCGGGCCGCGGCCCGGCGGATGCCGCGCTGGCGTTCGTTGGCGAGGTTGAGGAGGATCTGCGGGTTCTCGTACATGATGCAGTCCTTTCGCGGTCAGGCGCGGTGGATGTCGATGTCGCCGCTCATGGTGCGCAGCTGCAGGCTGATCTGGTTGTCGGTGGCGGCGTCGCCGTCGGGGCCCGGGGTGCTCATGTCCAGGCCGTTGCGGGTCGTGCCGGACAGGGTCTGCACGTCGAACCAGACGCCGGTGCCGGGCTGGATGCCGATGTGGACGTCGCCCGACGCGGTGCTGATCCTGGCCGTGCCGCGCTGGGCCTTGCGGATGGTCACGTCGCCCGAGGCCGACTCGACCGAGATGTCGCCGCCCACCTCTTCGACCTGGACGTCGCCGCTGGCGTATTTGCCGGTGAAGGCGCCACCGACCTGTTGGGCGCGCAGGTCGCCGGACGCGCTCTTGGTGCGCAGGTCGCCGTCGACCTGGGCCAGCCGGACGTCGCCGCTGGCCGTGCTGACGGCCGCGTCGCCGCTGACGTGGTCGGCCCGGATGTCGCCGGACGCGGCGTCCACCTGCACCGAACCGATGCGGCCGCGGCAGGTGACGTCGGCCGACGCCGACTTGCCGTTGACCGCGCTGTCCAGCGGGACGTGCACCCGGATCGCGACCGAGCCGCCGCGCAGCCGGAAGCCGTTCTGGTTGGGGGTGACGATCGACAGGGTCTGGCCCTGCAGCTCGACCGCCGTCTCGTCGGCCAGGCGCTGGGACTCGCCGCGGCGGTCGGCCGGGCCGACCTCGACGTAGGCGCTGGTGCGCTCCTCGGCCACGACGTCGACGGAGCCGGAACCGATCTTGAAGGCGACGGTGATGGGGCCGTCGACCGGGAACTCGGGCATGGGTGGCTGCTCCTTCTGAAGAAGACGAGGGGTGATCAGGCGCGGCCGTAGCCGCTGATGTGTCGGCGTCCCCGGCCGGGAGGGGTGGGCCAGCCGCCGGGTGGGGCGGGCGGCGCGGCGGCGGCACCGGCGACGGCGCTGCCGATCGCCCGGACGAGCCAGGCGTTGACCGAGATGCCCTCGCCGGCGGCGGAGCGCTCGACGGCGTCCTTGAGCCCCTCGGGAAGGCGTAGCGTGATCCGGGTGACGTCACCAGCGGCGTCAGGTGACGTCGCAGTGGCGCCCGGCGGCGTCGGAGGTGCGGGCGGCGCCGGGGGCGCGGGCGGCTGAGGCAGGTGCTCGGTGACCACCAGCTCCGGCTCGCGGCCGCGCAGTCGCAGCTCGACCGAAGCGGAGGTGAGCTTGGTCGTGACCTCGTCGGCGGCCTGCCCGAGCGCGTCGAGCAGGGCCAGCCGGGCGGCCGCGTCGATCGAGCCGGACAGCAGCTCGGCGGCGCGGGCGACGTCGGGACCACCGGGTGCGGCTGCCGCGTTGAGGTCGCGGCGGAGGCCTTCGACGAACGGTGCGATGTCCATGACGTCACTATGCCATCGAAGTGACGTCAACGCAAGACACAATGACGGCATCGTGGTGTCGCGAGCCGTCACGAGACCGCGAGGGTTAGAGTCTGCCGAGTTGCGCGAGGCAGAGGGGGCGCCGTGCCAGAGATCGTTCCGCCGCAGGTCAGGATCATCGCCTGGACCCAGTTCGAGGCGCCCGACGACGTGCCCTGGAGCACCGACGCCGACGGCGGCCAGGCGCTCGCCGAGTTCGCCGGGCGGGCCTGCTACCAGTCGTGGAAGAAGCCGAATCCGGTCACCGCGACCAACGCCGGCTATCTCGCCCACATCCTCGAGGTCGGCCACCTGTCGGTGCTGGAGCACGGCTCGGTGACGTTCTACCTGACCGGGGTGTCCCGCTCGTTCACCCACGAGCTGATCCGGCACCGGCATTTCTCGTACTCGCAGCTCTCACAGCGTTATGTCCCGGGCCGTGACGCCGCGATGGTCGAGCCCGAGGTCATCGCCGCCGACCCCGACCTGCACAAGACCTTCGTGGAGGCCGCCGAGGCCAGCGTGCGGGCCTACAACGAGCTGCTGGAGGGGCTGGAGCAGAAGTTCGCCGACGAGCCCAACGGCACGCTGCGTCGCAAGCAGGCCCGCCAGGCGGCCCGGGCGGTGCTGCCCAACGCCGCGGAGACCCGGATCGTGGTCACCGGCAACTACCGTGCGTGGCGGCACTTCATCGCGCTGCGGGCCACCGAGGCCGCCGACGTGGAGATCCGCGAGGTCGCCGTCGAGTGCCTCCGCCAGCTCCAGCGGGTCGCGCCCAACATCTTCGCCGACTTCACGATCAGCACGCTTCCGGACGGCAGCGAGGTCGCCAGCACCCCTTACGCCGAAGGGTCATAGCAGGAGAAACCAGGTGCCCCGCACCCGACCGGACGAGACCGCCGCCCACCAGGCTTCCGCTAGGTTTGTCAGCATGACGCAGGAGCATTCTGCAGCGCGGCCGTTCGGCGAGCTGATCACGGCCATGGTGTCGCCGTTCACCGCCGACGGGTCGCTCGACCTCGACGGTGTCCAGCGCCTGGCGGTCCACCTCGTCGACGAGCAGGGCAACGACGCGCTGGTGATCAACGGCACCGCCGGCGAGTCGCCGACGACCACCGACAGCGAGAAAGAGGCCCTGGTCAGGGCCGCTGTCGAGGCGGTCGGCGACCGGGCCAAGGTGCTCGCCGGGGTCGGCACCAACGACACCCGGCACACGATCGAGCTCGCTGTCGGTGCCGAGAAGGCGGGCGCGCACGGCCTGCTCGTGGTGACGCCCTACTACAACAAGCCGCCGCAGGAGGGCCTCTACCGGCACTTCACCGCGGTCGCCGACGCCAGCGGGCTGCCGATCCTGCTCTACGACATCCCGCACCGCAGCGGCGTGCCGATCGAGACCGAGACGTTGGTCCGGCTGGCCGCGCACGAGCGCATCGTCGGCGTGAAGGACGCCAAGGGCGACCTGACCGCGACCTCGTGGGTGCTCAGCCGCACCGACCTCGCGTTCTACTGCGGCGACGACGCCACGACGCTGCCGATGCTGGCGATCGGCGCGGTCGGCATCGTCGGCACCTCGACCCATTTCACCGGTCTACAGACCAAGCAGATGATCCAGGCGTACGCGCGCGGCGACGTCGCCGAGGCGCTCGCGCTGCACCGCCGGCTGCTGCCGCTGTTCACCGGTGTCTTCCGAACCCAGGGCACCATTCTGGTCAAGGCCGGGCTTGCCGCTAAGGGCCTGCCCGCCGGGCCGGTCCGGCCGCCCCTCGTCGACGCGACCGCGGAACAGGTCGCGCAACTGCGCGCCGACGCCGCCGCGTGCGGACTGGAGCTTCCTGCATGACACTGGCCCACCTCGAGCTCGAACCGCCACCGCCGCTGCCCGCGGGGGGCCTGCGGGTCACCCCACTGGGCGGCCTCGGCGCGATCGGCCGCAACATGACCGTCTTCGAATACGACGGCAAGCTGCTGATCGTCGACTGCGGCGTGCTCTTCCCCGACGTCGAACAGCCCGGCGTCGACCTGATCCTGCCCGACTTCGGCCCGATCCTGGACCGGCTCGGCGACGTTCAGGCCATCGTGCTCACCCACGGCCACGAAGACCACATCGGCGCCGTGCCCTACCTGCTGGCCCACAAGCCCGACATCCCGCTGGTCGGTTCGCAGTTCACCCTCGCGCTGGTCGAGGCCAAGCTGCAGGAACGGCGGATGGAGCCCTACACGCTGACCGTCGCCGAGGGGCAGCGGGAGCAACTCGGGCCGTTCGACGTCGAGTTCTTCGCGGTCAACCACTCCATCCCGGACGCGATGGCGGTCGCCATCCGCACGCCGGCCGGGTTGGTGCTGCACACCGGCGACTTCAAGATGGACCAGTTGCCGCTCGATGGCCGCATCACCGACCTGGCCGGCTTCGCCCGGCTCGGCTCCGAGGGCGTCGACCTGCTGCTCTCCGACTCGACCAACGCCGAGATCCCCGGCTTCGTGACACCGGAGCGGGAGATCGGCCCGGTGCTCGACGCGATCTTCGCGAAGGCCCGCGGCCGGGTCATCGTCGCGTCGTTCGCCTCCCACGTCCACCGGGTGCAGCAGGTGCTCGACGCGGCCGCGGTGCACGGCCGGCAGGTGGCCTTCATCGGCCGCTCGATGGTGCGCAACATGGGCATCGCCCGCGATCTCGGGCTGCTCCGCATCGAGCCGGGGCTGGTCGTCGGCATGGACGAGGCGATGCAGGCCCCGCCGGAGCGGATCGTGCTGATGTCGACCGGCTCGCAGGGCGAGCCGATGAGCGCGCTCGGCCGGATGTCGACCGGCGACCACCGGCACATCACGATCGCCCAGGGCGACACCGTGGTGCTGGCCAGTTCGCTGGTGCCGGGCAACGAGACCTCGGTCTACCGGGTGATCAACCAGCTCTCCCGGGCCGGCGCCAACGTGATCCACAAAGACGTCGCCAAGGTGCACGTCTCCGGCCACGCGCCGGCCGGTGAGCTGCTCTACCTGCTCAACGTCGTGCGACCGAGCAACCTGCTGCCGGTGCATGGCGAGTGGCGACACCTGCGGGCGCACGCGCGGCTCGGTGTCGAGTCCGGCATCTCGCCGGAGAACGTGGTCCTCTGCGAAGACGGCGACGTGGTCGACCTGGTCGAGGGCCAGGCCCGGCTGGTCGGGCACGTGCCCAACCGCTACATCTACGTCGACGGGTTGGCCGTCGGCGACATCGGCGAGTCGCTGTTGACCGAGCGCCGGATGCTGGGCGACGGCGGCTTCATCGCGGCCACCGTGGTGATCGACTCGGTCACCGGCAAGGTGGTCGGCGGCCCGGCCGTGTCGGCGAAGGGCTTCTCCGAGAACCCGGAGGCGTTCGACCAGGTCATCCCGTTGATCACCGAGGCGCTCAGCCGGGCGGCGGCCGACAACATAACCGACCCGCATCAGCTCCAGCAGATCGTGCGGCGGACGGTGGGCCGCTGGGTCAACGACGCCTACCGGCGCCGCCCGATGATCGTGCCGACCGTCGTCGAGGTCTGACCGGCGGTGCCGATGCACGAGGGCGAGTTCGCCGTCACCGGCGACCTCGTCACGCGGTTGGTGGCCGCGCGGTTCCCGCGCTGGGCGGGGCTACCGGTCACGCCGGTCGCATCGTCGGGCACGGTCAACGCGCTGTTCCGGATCGGCACCGATCTGGTCGTGCGGCTGCCCCGGGTGGACTGGTCGCTCGGCGACATCGAGACCGAGGCGACCTGGCTGCCGCTGCTCGCGCCGCGGCTGCCGGTGGCGATACCGGAGCAACTCGGGATCGGACTGCCGGCGGAGGGCTACCCGTGGCCGTGGGCGGTCTACCGCTGGCTGCCCGGCACCGTGCCGGTCGAAGGGACGCTGACCGACCCGCTAGGGCTGGCGGCCGACCTGGCCGGTTTCGTCCGCGCGATGCGCGCGGTCGACCCTGGCGCGAGCGGCCGCCACCGCGACGGGGCGGGCCAGGAGCCGGGCGACCCCGGCACGAGCGGCCGCCACCGCGACGGGGCGGGCCGGGCGCCGGGCGACGCCGGCACGAGCGGACGCCACCGGGACGGGGCGGGCCAGGCGCCGGGAGGCCCCGGCACGAGCGGACGCCACCGGGACGGGGCGGGCCAGGAGCCGGGCGACCCATGGCTCGATCCGCCGGCCGCATACCGGGGTGGTGGCCACTCCGCGCTCGACCCGCCGGCGCGCGAGGCGCTGGCCGGCCTGGCCGGCTTGCTCGACCCGGCGGAACTCGCGGCGATCGGCGCCGCCCTGGACGCGGACCTCGTCGCCGTGCCCGACTACGCGGGGCCGCCGGTCTGGCTGCATGCCGACCTGATGCCCGGCAACCTGCTGGTCGACCCGCGGGGCCGGCTGGCCGCCGTGATCGACTTTGCCACGCTCGGGGTCGGCGACCCCTCCTGCGACCTCATCGTCGCGTGGAACCTGCTCACGCCGGAGGCCCGCGAGGTGTTCCGGGCGGCGCTCGACGCCGACGACCAGACCTGGCGACGCGGCCGCGGTCGCGCGCTGGCGATGGCGGTGATCGCCTTGGTCTACTACCACCAGACGAATCCCGCGTTCGCCGACAACGCGCGTTATGTGATCCGCGAGGTGCTGGAAGCGTGCGACCCGACGAAGACCGGCTGACCGGCAACGTCACCGAGGGCCTGGTCCGGATCGGTGACACGGTCCGGCGCCCGGCCGGCCCGCAGACCGATGCCGTCGACGCGCTGCTCACGCATCTGCACGAGGTGGGCTTCACCGGGGCACCGCGTCCGCTGGGTCGCGACGAGCAGGGCCGCCAGGTGCTGGAGTTCGTGCCCGGGGAGATGACGATGGAGATCGACCCGCGCGACCTGCCGGACCTCGGCCGGCTGTTGCGCGACCTGCACGCGGCCACGGCCTCGTTCACGCCGCCACCGGGGGCCGGCTGGCACGTCGAGATCCCGCCGGTCGGGGTGCCGGGCTCGCCAGTCGGCGAGGTGATCTGCCATCACGACGCGGCGCCGTGGAACCTGGTTCGGGCTGCGCGCGGCTGGGTGCTGATCGACTGGGACAACGCCGGCCCGGGGTCGCGGGCCTGGGAACTCGCGTACGCCGGCCTGACCTGCTGCGGGATGCGTCCCGAGCAGCCGGTGGCGGAGTCGGCGGCCCGGCTGCGGTCGTTCGTCGACGGCTACGGGCTCGCACCCGGCCTGCGGCCGGCCCTGGCCAGCCTGCTCGGGGTCAACGCCGGCGCGATGTACGACCTGTTGGCCACCGGCGCGCGCGACGGCCGTCAACCCTGGGCCCGGATCTTCACCGAGGACGGTGCGTTCTGGCGTGGCGTCGCCGACTATCTGGGCGCCAACAGCGCCGAGTGGGCCTCAGCCCTGGGATAGCAGCAGCCCGATCTCCTTGGCCCGGTCGCCGAGCACGACACGCAGCGTCTTGGCCTGCTCCTCGGGGGTCGACAGCGCACCGAGTCCTTCGAGGACCGCCTCGTCGACGCCGTCGATCGCGGCCTTCGTCTCCGCGAAGCCGGCGTCGATCTCGGCGAACTGACCGCGCAACTGTGCGGCGACCGCCTCGTCGACGCTGGACAGCGCGGTGAGCACGGCCGAGACCTTCTGCTCCAGAGCGATCCGGGCCGCCTTGGCCACGTTGCGCTCGGTGTGGACGCTGCCGTTGCTGACCTTGAAGCTGACCGTGTCCAGATCCTGGTAGATCCCCAGGGCACGGAAGTTCGCGCTGGTCAGGGCGTCGCGGTCACGGGCCTCGAACATGTCGTCCTCCGGCTGATCGGTGAACCAGGGTTTGGTGCTGTTCTCGTGCGATTCCCTGGTGTTGAAGTGCACGTGTTCGGTGTGCGGGCTGGGACCGGTGTAGGGCCGCCAGGTGCCCAGCCCCCAGGACCGGCTGGTGATCCGCCGGTTGTAGATCACGTATTGGATCGACTCGTGCTTGAGCGCGGCGGCGATGACCTTCTGCACGTCGACGCCGTCGACGTCCATGTCCCAGGCGTCGACGGAACCGTCGCGGTCGGGGTTGTGGTCGGAACTGGTCGCCTGGTGCGCGAGGTCGCCGATGGTGCCGTCGGAGGTCCGGTCGCGGCGCGGCCAGCGGCTGTCGACCTCGTTGCGGAAGCGGGTCAACGCGGGGTTGAGGAACCAGGCCATATGCCCGAAGTTACCGGTGTGTACGGCTGCGCCAAATCCCCCAGGAGCGGGACAGGTATGAGGCTCAGGCCTGCTCGAACTCGCCCGCGAGCAGGCCGAAGATCGCTTCGTCGACGAACTCTCCGTCGACCCAGCCGTTGTCGCGCAGGGTCCCTTCACGACGGAAGCCGACCCGCTCGGCCGCGCCGATCATCGCGGCGTTGTCGGCGAGCGTCTCCAACCCCAACCGGTGCAGGCCCAGGGTCTGGAAGGCGTAGCGGCACAGCACCCGGACGGTGTCGCTGCCCAGGCCGCTGCCGCGCATCGCGGGCAGCAGCGAGATGCCCACGTGGGCCAGCCGGTTGTGCACGTCGATGCCCCACAGCAGTGCCGAGCCGGCGACGGCGTCGTCGGCCAGCCGCACCACGGTGAAGACGGCCGCCTCGTCGCTGGGCGGTTTGGGCACGAACGGCGACGAGCCGACCGGCGTCGGCCGCCAGGGCCGGGTGTCGGCCCGGGACCGGATCGCGACGTCGTCGTGCAGTGCGGCGTGCAGCGCCGGCACGTCGTCGTCGTGCCGGGCCCGCAGGAGCACCTTTTCGCCACGCAGCATGCCGTGTTCGTACCGGAGGGGCGCGAAGGTGATCAAGCGATTTATCGAACCGGCAAATCCGACATCGGTCGCGAGCCCGGCGCAATAGCCTGAACGGGTCGGACGACCGAGGAGGCCCGGATGGCGTTGCACAGGGGGAAGACGCCCGACGCCCGGCCGCCCCACCGGGCCGGCAACATCGTGGCGACGGTCGCCAACCCGGACATCGCCCGGGAGATCACGCCGCCGATCGACGCGCTCGGTGCCGACCCGGTGCCGGCCGACGTCGCCTACCAACTCATCCACGACGAGTTGCTGCTCGACGGCAACGCCGCGCTGAACCTGGCCACGTTCGTGACCACCTGGATGGAGCCGCAGGCCGGCGTGCTGATGGCCGAGTGCGCCGACAAGAACATGATCGACAAAGACGAGTACCCGCTGACCGCCGAGATCGAGCGGCGCTGCGTGACGGTCCTGGCCGACCTCTGGCACGCGCCCGACCCGGCCGACACCATCGGCTGCTCGACGACCGGGTCCAGCGAGGCCTGCATGCTCGCCGGCATGGCGCTCAAGCGGCGCTGGGCCAAGGGTGCCATGGGCGGCCGGCCCAACCTGGTCATGGGCGGCAACGTGCAGGTCTGCTGGGAGAAGTTCTGCAACTACTGGGAGGTCGAGCCGCGCCTGGTGCCGATGGAGGGCGACCGGTTCCACCTCTCCGCGGCCGAGGCGGTCGCCCGCTGCGACGAGAACACCATCGGCGTGGTCGCCGTGCTCGGGTCCACGTTCGACGGTTCCTACGAGCCGGTCGCGGAGATCGCCGCCGCGCTCGACGAGGTGCAGCGGGCGAAGGGCTGGGACATCCCGATCCACGTCGACGGCGCGTCCGGCGCGATGATCGCGCCCTTCCTGGACCCGGACCTGGTCTGGGACTTCCGGCTCGAACGGGTCACCTCGATCAACACCAGTGGTCACAAGTACGGCCTGGTCTACCCGGGCGTCGGCTGGGTGCTCTGGCGGCAGCGGCGACTGCTCCCGGAGGAGTTGGTCTTCGAGGTCAACTACCTGGGCGGCAGCATGCCTACGTTCGCGCTCAACTTCTCCCGGCCCGGTGCCGAGGTGATCGCGCAGTACTACATGTTCCTGCGGCTCGGCCGCGAGGGCTTCCGGGCGGTGCAGCAGGCGTCCCGCGACGTGGCCACCTACCTGGCCGGGAAGATCGCCGACACCGGCCAGTTCCGGCTGGTCAGCCGCGGCGACCAGCTACCGGTGTTCGCGTTCACCACGGCGCCGCACGTCACGGCGTACAACGTCTTCGATGTGTCCCGGGCGTTGCGGGAGACCGGTTGGCTGGTGCCGGCCTACACGTTCCCGAAGGATCGCACCGACCTCGCCGTGCTGCGGGTCGTGGTGCGCAACGGCTTCTCGCACGACATGGCCGATCTGCTGCTCGCCGACCTCGCGCGGGCGCTGGCCGAACTGGAGCGGCAGCCCGGGCCGCGCCGGTCGGCCGCCGACGCGTCCTCGTTCCACCACTGAAAGGGCTGTCTTCCCATGTGCCGCTGGCTGGCGTACTCCGGATCGCCGATCCCGCTCGACACCCTGCTCTACAAGCCCGAGCACTCGTTGATCGACCAGAGTCAGCACGCCGAGATGGGCGCCGAGACGACCAACGGCGACGGCTTCGGGATCGGCTGGTATCCGACCGACCCGGTCGAGGAGCAGACGCCCGGCCGGTTCCGCGGCATCCTGCCGGCGTGGAGCGACCTGAACCTGCGCGACCTGGCCGAGCACATCCGCTCACCGCTGTTCTTCGCGCACGTGCGGGCCTCTTCGGGCACGGCCGTGCAGGAGACCAACTGCCACCCGTTCCGGCACGAGCGCTGGCTGTGGATGCACAACGGGTCGGTGCGCGACTTCGCCACGATGCGGCGCGACCTGCTGCTGGCTGTCGACCCGGCGCTCTACCCGCACGTCCAGGGCACCACCGACTCCGAGGCGCTGTTCTACCTGGCGCTGACGTACGGGCTGCGCGACGACCCGGTGACGGCGGTGGAGCGGGCGGTCGGCTTCGTCGAGGCGACCGCCGCACGGCACGGCATCCAGGACCCGGTGCAGATGACCGTGGCCACCACCGAGGGGGAGCGGATCTGGGCTTTCCGCTATTCGAGCGCGCACCGGTCGCGGACCCTGTTCTACTCGCGCGACGTCACCGACCTGCGCGCGTTGCACCCGGAGGTGGAGAACCTGCGGCGCATCCCGGACGGGGCCCGGCTGGTGGTTTCAGAGCCGCTGGGCGTTCTGCCGGACGCGTTCGTCGAGGTGCCGGAGTCGAGCTATGGCGTCATCTATCGGGGTCAGGACCAGATGTCCGACTTCAACCCGCGGTAAGCCGGGTTCGCGTACTCACGAAACGGCCGCGAGATCCGTCATACGCTCGCAGGCGTGGGTTGGAAAGAGCTCGCGACCGTCTTCCTGGCTCTGCACTTCGCCTTCATGGCGTACGTGCTGCTCGGCGGTTTTCTGGCCTGGAAGTGGCCGAAGGCCATCTGGTTCCACCTCCCGGCCATCGGCTGGGGCATCGCGCTGATCGGCTTCGGCCTCAACTGCCCACTGACCTACGGGCAGAACTGGGCCCGCGGTCACGCCGGTGAGGCGCCGCTGACCAGGGGCTTCGTCGACACCTACATCGAGGGCGTGCTCTATCCGGAGCGGTTCGTGCACATCGCGCAGGCGGTGCTGGCGCTGATCGTGCTCGTCTCCTACGTGGGCTTCTTCGTGCTCCGCCGGCGCCGCGCCCGGGCCCGGGCCGACGCCGTCGGTGTCGGCCAGAAGGTGGGTTAGGGCAGCTCGGCCACGGCCGCGGCGAACGCGGTGCCGGTGGCCACCGCCGCGTTGATCAGGGCGGCCAACTGGCCGGCCGTCGCGCCGTGTTCGAGGTCGGTGGTCACGTCGCCGGCCAGCAACAGGTGGCCCTCGCCCGCGTCGTGCACGTAGGCCTTCGGCATGAGCTTGTCGTGGTTCCAGGCGTTGCAGAACTCGTAGGCCTCGGCGATCCGGGCCGCCGGCAGGCTGCGCTCGGCCACCACCCGCACCTGGAGGATCTCCTGCCGCTCGCCGAGCCGCTCGAACTGGATGTAGCTGCCGGGCCAGCGGCCGCTGACGATCCCGTCGTCGTCGACCGTGTAGCGGTCGTCGCGCTCGTCGAGCACTTCCATGATCGATTCAAGGGTCAGCGGGCTGACCGGGGTCTCGTCGAGCCGGATCGCGGCGACCGGCAGCTCGGCCAGCCAGTCGCCGACCAGCCGGGACTGGTGGTCGGTGCCGTTGCGGGCGTCGAACCGGGCGGCCAGGGTGGCCGCCACCCCCGCGAGCACGGTGCCCAGCTCGCGCACCGACAGGTCGGCGGCCGGTCGGTCGCCCCAGGTGGGCCGGTGCACCCGCCGGTCGCCCATCCCCTCCGCGGTGGCCCGCCGGCAGACCAGCGTGCCGGCCGCGGCGAAGCGCATCGCCGTCAGCTCGTCGGTCGGCTCGTCGAGGTCGCCGAGGTGGGTGGTGAGCAGGTCGACGCCGCGCCCGGCCAGCCCGGCCAGGGCGCAGAACCGCAGGTGCTCGGGGAGCAGCGGGAACGACGCCCGGTCGAGTCGGTGCCGGCGGTAGGAACGCAGGTGCGCCGCCGCCGCCTCGTCGAACCGGCCCAGGTGCAGGTAGGGGATCATCGCCGCGGCCAGCGCGCGTTCCGGCTGCTCGGGGCACGCGGCGGCGGCGCGGAGAACCGGCTCGACGGCGTCGACCGCCGCCTGCCACTCGCCCCACGCCGCGTGCAGGAAGGCCCGGTCGGCGGGGTAGCAGGCCGCGCAGAAGCCGGTGTCGCCGGCGGCCCGGTCGTCGGCGAACCACTCCGGGTCGTCGGGCGGCGGCAGCTCCGCGTCGCACTGGGCCAGCCACTTCTTGGCCGCGGCCACGTCGCCCACGTGGTCGGCCAGCTCCGCGCGCAGCCGGTACACGGCGAACAGCGGGCGCTGGTCTTCGCGGAACCGGCGTTCGAGGTCGTCGAGCAGCGCCTCGGCCTCGGCCCGGCCGACCGCGGGGGAGGCCCGGAACGTGCCGACCGCCCAGAGGTGGTAGTAGCGCAGCAGCGCGAGTTCGGTGTCGGTGAACAGCATCGGCTCGCGGTCGGCGGCCGCCCGGACCCAGGCGAACAGGCCGAGCACCCGGGCCGGCTCGCCGGCGTCGAGGCAGGCGTCGATCAGGTCCAACCGGGCCTCGAAGCCGAGCCGCACGTCGCCGGCCCGGTCGGCGGCGGACACCACCGCGTCGAGCTCGGCCACCTTCTCGGGGCCGGGCGGCAGGTCGCGGGCATCGGCCAGGGCATCGCTCACAGGGTCAAGCCTTCCAGCGCGTCGGCGAGCTGGCAGCCGCTGGTGATGCCGCAGGCGAGCAACTGGTCGAGCTGGTCGGCGCTGACGCCCTGCTCGAGGTCGGCCACCACCTCGCCCAGCACCCGGACCGTGCCGTTGTCGTTGACGTGCACAAACGCCTTCGGCCAGAGCTTGTCCTGGTTCCAGGCGTTGCAGAAGTCGTAGAGGGGCAGCACGTCGTCGATGCCGAAGACCCGGCTCACCAGCGTGCGGACCTGGAGGATCTCGCCCTGGCGGCCGAGCCGGAAGAAGTAGATCAGGTTGTCGTCCCAGCGACCCACGAGGTCACCGTCGGGGTCCTGGGCGAACGCGTAGCCATGCCCGTCGAGAACGCCCGCGATCAGGTCGTTGGTCAGGGGCAACAGCGTTCCGCCCGGCGATACCACGCCCGCGATGATAGGCGCGGCGGGTCGCGGTCAGCCACTGTTGTGAAAGCCGAGCGATTGTCGCGGCGTGGTGGCGCGCCTCGTGGCGGGGCCACCCTTACCGTGAGACCATGCCCGGCCGCGCGACGCAGACGAGCCGGCGTCGCGCCGCGACGCCGAGCCGGGCCGGCACGAGCACCCGCGGCCGCACCACCAGCACCACCCGGGCCCGCTCGACCTACCGCCGGCGACAGCCCAACGGCATGGCGGTCCTGGTGGGCCGGGCCGGGGGTGCCCTCTGGATGGGAGTCGCACACAGCGTCGGCTGGGTGGTCCGCGGCCTCGGCCGGCAGGCCGCCACCGCCCGCGACCTCGACCCCGAGCACCGCCGCGACGGCGCCGGCCTGCTCATGCTGGGCCTGTCGATCCTGACCGGCGTCGCGGTCTGGTTCTCCGCCGCCGGCCCGGTCGGCCAGCGGATCGAAGACGGCGTCCGGCTGTTCATCGGCGCGATCGCGGTCGCGCTCCCGGTGCTGCTGCTGTTCTGGGCGATCCGGCTGATGCGGCCGCTGGCCGAGCCCGAGCACCGCGGCCGCGGCCTGGTCGGCTGGGGCTCGCTGCTGCTCTCGGTCGCCGGCATCCTGCACATCGGCCAGTCGCCGATCGACACCGCGCAGCGCGACCACGCCGGCGGCCTGATCGGCGCCGGCCTCGGCACCGCGCTCGAGCGGGCGTTCACGCAGTGGGTCGCCGTCCCGCTGCTGGTGTTGCTGCTGCTCTTCGGCGTGCTGGTGGTGACCGCGACGCCGATCAACAAGGTGCCCGAGCGGCTCGGCATGCTGGTCGCGGTGCTGCTCGGCCGGCCGGCCCCGCCGTCGGCCCGCACCGACGAAGACGACGAGTTCGAGGAAGAGGAAGAGCCGCCGCCCGCCGCCCGCCGCCGGTCGACCCGGCGCCGGCAGAGCAGCAAGGTGCTGGGCCTCGGTGACGACGAGCCGGCCGAGATCGGCGACGACGAGGTCGTGCACGACACGGTCGCGCTGCCGCGCACCCCGCCGGCGAAGGTGCCCGCCGTGCGCAAGCAGCCGCCGCCGCACTCGCCGATGCCGACCCGGGCCGAGCAACTCGCGATCAACGCGATCGAGGGCGCTTATTTGCTGCCCCCGCCGAACCTGCTGCGCGGCGGCAGCGCGCCGAAGACCCGCAGCCGGGCCAACGACGAGGTGATCGCGGCGCTCCAGGGCGTTTTCGAGCAGTTCGACGTCGACGCGGCGGTCACCGGCTTCACCCGCGGCCCGACGGTCACCCGCTACGAGGTCGAACTCGGTCGCGGCACCAAGGTCGAGCGGATCACCCAGCTGTCCCGCAACATCGCCTACGCGGTCAAGTCGCCCGACGTGCGGATCCTGAGCCCGATCCCGGGCAAGAGCGCGGTCGGCGTCGAGATCCCCAACTCCGACCGGGAAGACGTCGCGCTCGGCGACGTGCTGCGCTCGCACGCGGCGACCTCCGACCCGCACCCGATGGTGGTCGCGCTCGGCAAAGACATCGAGGGCGGCTACGTGGTCGCCAACCTCGCGAAGATGCCGCACATCCTGATCGCCGGGGCGACCGGCGCCGGCAAGTCGTCGTGCCTCAACTCGCTGCTGGTCTCGATCCTGAGCCGGGCCACGCCCGACGAGGTGCGGCTGGTGCTGATCGACCCGAAACGCGTCGAGATGACGGCGTACGAGGGCATCCCGCACCTGGTCACGCCGATCATCACCAATCCGAAGAAGGCGGCCGACTCGCTCGACTGGGTCGTCCGCGAGATGGACATGCGCTACGACGACCTGGCCGCGGCCGGCGTCCGGCACATCGACGACTACAACCGCAAGGTGCGGGCCGGGCAGATCAAGCCGCCACCGGGCAGCGAGCGGGAGATCCGGCCTTATCCATACCTGCTGGTCGTCGTCGACGAGTTGGCCGACCTGATGATGGTCGCGCCGCGCGACGTCGAAGACTCGGTCGTCCGGATCACCCAGCTCGCCCGGGCCGCCGGCATCCACCTGGTGCTGGCCACCCAGCGCCCGTCGGTCGACGTTGTCACCGGCCTGATCAAGGCCAACGTGCCGTCCCGGCTAGCCTTCGCGACCTCGTCACTGGCCGACTCGCGGGTCATCCTCGACCAGCCCGGCGCGGAGAAGCTGATCGGCCGCGGCGACGGGCTGTTCCTGCCGATGGGCGCGTCCAAGCCGGTCCGGATCCAGGGCGCCTGGGTCGGCGAGAACGAGATCAACGACATCGTCAACTTCTGCAAGAAGCAGCGCGAGCCGGAGTTCCGCCCCGACGTGCTGACCAAGCCCGAAGACCCGAAGAAGAAGATCGACGAAGACATCGGCGACGACCTCGACGTGCTGATCCAGGCGATCGAGTTGGTGGTCACCTCGCAGTTCGGCTCGACCTCGATGCTCCAGCGCAAGCTGCGGGTCGGTTTCGCCAAGGCGGGCCGGCTGATGGACCTGATGGAGACGCGCGGCATCGTCGGGCCGTCCGAGGGTTCGAAGGCGCGCGACGTGCTGGTCAAGCCCGATGAGTTGGAGGAGACGCTGGCGGGTCTGCGCGTCGAATGACCCGGGCCGCCAGCGACGCCGCCGAGACGATCGCCCAGGTGCCCTCCAGCAGGAGGAACCCCCACGACTGTTGGGCCGCCGCGATCACCGCCAACACGGCGGAGCCGGCGATGTTGAGCACCAGATAGGGCACCGAATGGGCGTCGAGCCTGCCCAGTTGCGAGGCCCCGAAGGCGACGAGGATGAGCAGGGAACCGACGATCTCGACAATGTCGACAGGATGCATGATGTGGTGCGCGCCGTCTTTGCTCGGCCGGGTACGGAGCGCCACTCGTCCGGGGTAGGCGCCGAAAGCGGCGCCGCCACGCACGACCTTACTTGACCTCAACCCAGGTTCACCATCAAGGATGAGTTCGTGCCGCTGCTGTTGACCGATCCCGACGTGGCCGCCCGGCTCGACGCGTCGACCGCCGTCGCCGCGATGCGCGACGCGCTGGTGGCCGCCCACGAGGGTCGCCTGATCGCGCCGCCCCGGGCCAGCGCGGTGCTGGAGGGCGGCCGGCTGGTGATGACCGCCGGGCACCTCGCCGACGAGTGGTACGGCTTCCGTTCCTACGACACCTTCGGCCACGCCGACGGCGAACAACTCGTGGTGCTGCACGACGCCGGCGACGGGCGGATCCGGGCGATCGCGGTGGGCGAGGAGATCGGCTCCCGGCGCACCGGGGCGCTCGGCGGCGCCGCCGTCGACCTGCTCGCCCGGCCCGACGCGGGCACGGTCGGCGTGATCGGGTCCGGCCGCCAGGCCTGGACCCAGCTCTGGGCCGCGGCGGCGGTCCGGCCGCTGCGCGCCGTCAGCGTGTTCAGCCGCTCGGCGGCCCGGCGGGCGGCGTTCGCGGCCCGGGTGCGCGCCGAGTTGGGGGTGCCCGCGACGCCGGCGGAGAGCGCGGCCGAGGCGGTGCGCGGGCGCGACGTGGTGGTCGTGGCGACCACCAGCGAGCGCCCGGTGCTGGCGGCGACCGACCTGTCCCCGGGCACCCACGTCAACCTGGTCGGCTTCAAGCAGCGCGGGCGGGCCGAGTACGGGCTCGACCTGCTGGCCCGGGCCGCGGTGCTGGCCACCGACTCGCCCGCCCAGGCCGGTGCCTACGACCCGCCGCTGCTGCTGGCCGGCGACGCACCGCGCGACCTGGGCGCGATCGCGGCCGGCGCGCTGCCCGGCCGCACCACGGCCGACGAGATCAGCGTGTTCGTCTCGGTGGGGCTCGCCGGCACCGAGGTGTTCCTCCTCGACCGGGTCGCGGCGCTGCTGACGTCGGCGTCCTCGTAAGCACCCGGCGACCGGCCCGGTACCCTCGTGAGGTGTCCGCTTCCTCCTCGACTGATGCTGCCCGCCGCCGGGTCGCCCTGCTGACCCTGGGCTGTGCCCGCAACGAGGTCGACTCAGAGGAGCTGGCCGCCCGCCTGCACGGTGGTGGCTGGGAGGTGACCACCGACGGCGAGGGTGCCGACGTGGTCCTGGTCAACACCTGTGGTTTCGTCGAGAAGGCCAAGCACGACTCGATCCAGACGCTGATGGCCGCCGCCGACACCGGCGCCAAGGTGGTCGCCGCCGGCTGCATGGCCGAGCGTTACGGCCGCGAACTGGCCGACAGCCTGCCCGAGGCCCAGGCGGTGCTGAGCTTCGATGACTATCCCGACATCGCGGCCCGGCTCGACGCCGTGCTGGCCGGCGAGACGATCGACGCGCACGTGCCGCGCGACCGGCGCGAGCTGCTGCCGCTGACCCCGGTGGCCCGCCGCGCCGCTGCCGTGGTGCAGCCGGGGCACGGCGCCGTCGTCGACGAGCACACTCCGGCCCACCTGCGCGGCGTACTGCGCCGCCGGCTCGACGGTGGCCCGGTGGCGTCGCTCAAGCTGGCCAGCGGCTGCGACCGGCGCTGCACGTTCTGCGCGATCCCGGCGTTCCGCGGTGCCTTCGTCTCGCGTACGCCCGACGAACTGCTGGCCGAGGCCGAGTGGCTGGCCGGCACCGGGGTCCGCGAACTGGTCCTCGTCAGCGAGAACTCGACGTCCTACGGCAAGGACCTGGGCGACCCGCGGGCCCTGGAGAAGCTGCTGCCGCAGCTCGCGCGCGTCGACGGCATCGTCCGGGTGCGGGTGAGCTATTTGCAGCCGGCGGAGACCCGGCCCGGCCTGGTCGAGGCGATCGCGACGACCCCGGGCGTCGCGCCCTACTTCGACCTGTCGTTCCAGCACGCCAGCGAGCCGGTACTGCGCCGGATGCGCCGGTTCGGCTCGACCGAGCGGTTCCTCGAGCTGCTCGCCTCGGCCCGGTCGCTGGCGCCCGAGCTGGGAGCGCGGTCCAACTTCATCGTCGGGTTCCCCGGCGAGACCCGCGGCGACGTCGACGAGTTGGTCCGGTTCCTGACCGAGGCCCGCCTCGACGCGATCGGCGTGTTCGACTACAGCGACGAAGACGGCACCGAGGCGGCCGGCTTCGCCGACAAGGTCAAGGCCACCACGATCAAGCGGCGCTACGACAAGCTGGCCGCGCTGGCCGACGAGTTGTGCTCGCAGCGCGCCGAAGACCGCGTCGGCGGCACCGTCGAGGTGCTGGTCGACACCGTCGACGACGGGGTTGTCGAGGGCCGCGGCGAGCACCAGGCCCCCGAGGTCGACGGCTCGACCACGCTGGTCGGCGACGGCTCGGTCGACCTGGCGGCATTGCGACCCGGCGACCTCGTCCGGGCCAAGGTCCTTTCGTCCGAGGGGGTAGACCTGGTGGCCGTACCCCTGGAAATGCTGAGTGCCCGGCCGTCCTCAGCCGTCGAGACGCTGCCGCATCCCGACGCCTTGCGGTCCCCGGCGGCTCGCCGGTGACCGAGGTGGATCCCGCCCCCACCGTCGTTCCTGTCGTCAATGCCGCCAACGCCCTGACCGCCCTGCGCCTGTTGCTGGTGCCGGTCTTCGTGGCGCTGGTGGTCGCGTCGCAACTGGAGCACGCTGGCTGGCGGATCGCCGCCACGCTGACCTTCGCGGTCGCCTCCGCCACCGATCTGGTCGACGGCTGGATCGCCCGCCGCTACGGGCTGGTGACCTCGCTGGGCAAGGTGGCCGACCCGATCGCCGACAAGGCGCTGACCGGTTCGGCCCTGGTGTTGCTCTCCTGGTTCGACGCGTTGCCCTGGTGGGTGACGGTGCTGATCCTGGCCCGCGAGTGGGGCGTCACGCTGCTGCGGTTCTGGGTGATCCGCTACGGGGTGATCGCCGCGAGCCGGGGCGGCAAGCTGAAGACCGCACTGCAGATCCTGGCCATCGCCTGGTATCTGTGGCCGGTGCCCGACGCGGTCCAGCCGGTCGGTCCGTGGATCATGGGCGCGGCCGTCGTGGTGACGGTGGTGACCGGCCTCGACTACGTCTTCCAGGCGATCCGGCTGCGCCGCACCGCTCGCCGGGCCGGTTAGGCCGGGCCGCGGCCGGGCAGACTCATGGCATGAGCGTTATGTTCTCGTCCGGCCGGGAGGTTGTCGTGCCGCAGCCGAGCGACGCGGCTCCCGCCGTGCACCTGCTCGTCGAGCGCCGCGAGACGCTGGCGGTCGCGGAGTCGCTGACCGGCGGTCTGCTCGCGGCCACGATCGTCGAGGTGGCCGGGGTGAGCACGGTGTTCCGGGGCGGCCTGGTGGTCTACGCGACCGATCTCAAGGCCAGCCTGGCCGGGGTCGACGAGCGACTGCTGGCCACCCGCGGTGCGGTCGACCCCGACGTGGCTGTCGCACTCGCCGAGGGCGTCCGCCGGGTGTGCCGGGCCGACTGGGGCGTCGCCACCACCGGGGTCGCCGGGCCGGACCCACAGGACGGCAAACCGGTGGGCCTGGTGTACGTGGCCGTGGCCGGGCCGGCCGGGCAGCGGGTCGACGAGTTGCGGCTCGACGGTGGCCGGGCGGCGGTGCGGGCCGGGGCCGTTTCCCACGCCCTGGAATCGCTGGTAGCGCTGCTGCGTTCGCCCACGGCGAACAGTTCCGGCTCCTGACTGCCCGGTGTCACGGCGAGTCGCGGACAAAACGGACAACTGACGCGCTGGGCTGGTCCCGTCACCCGGCGGGGCAGGATGTCGGGGAAGCGGAGAGCGGGTACGGTTGCGGGAAGCCTTCGGCGTAGGTCGCAGGCGACGCAGGGGGAGGTGCGCAATGGTCCTGCTACGTCGGGTGATCGGCGACGCATTGCGCGCGCGCCGGCAGGGGCAGCATCGCACCCTGCGCGAGGTTTCCACCGCGGCCAATGTCAGCCTGGGCTACCTCTCAGAGATCGAGCGGGGCCAGAAGGAGGCCTCCAGCGAGCTGCTCTCGTCGATCTGCGACGCCCTCGACACCCAGCTCTCCCAGCTGCTCCTGGCGGCCAGCGAGACGCTGGCGCTGGCCGAGCAGATGGACGGCGTGCTGGCCGGCGTCGGCGACGAGGAGACGCCGCCCGAGCTCCAGCCGGCCCGCGTCGAGCCGCCCACGCCGGTGCTCGATCCGGCCAAGGCGCCGACGCCCGAGCCGGCCGCCGCACTGGCCCGTGCCGCCCGAGCGAAGGCACCGGTCCGCCAGATCGCGACCGACGGCAAGGTGTCGGTCTCGGTCCACCAGACCTCGCCGCTCAAGGCCACCCTGAAGGCCACCCGCAGCACCTCCGCGGGCCCACGCGACCGCGACGTCGTTTTCGCCGCGTAACTCCCATAGCAGCCGCTTCCCCGCGGCGCGTACTGTGATCAATAGCTGCCAAGGCAGTGACCGGCTGGCGCGCGCCTGAGACGATGGAGCGAACGGCCTTAGGCACAGACACGAGGGGATACCGCGGACATGGCGAACCCGTTCGTCAAGGGGTGGCGTTATCTGATGGCGCTCTTCGGCGCCAAGATCGACGAATACGCCGACCCCAAGGTGCAGATCCAGCAGGCGGTCGAAGACGCGCAGCGGCAGCACCAGGCTCTCGTGCAGCAGGCGGCGGCGGTGATCGGCAACCAGCGCCAGCTCGAGATGAAGCTCTCCCGGCAGATGTCCGAGGTCGAGAAGCTCGGCTCGATGGCCCGCCAGTCGCTGGTGCTCGCCGACAAGTCGCGGGCCGAGGGCAACGAGGCCGAGGCCGGGAAATACGAGCAGACCGCGCAGCAGCTCGCCTCGCAGCTGGTCTCCGCCGAGCAGGGGATGGAAGACCTCAAGAGCCTGCACGACCAGGCGATCAGCGCCGCCGGGCAGGCCCGCAAGGCGGTCGAGAACAACCAGATGATCCTCCAGCAGAAGCTGGCCGAGCGCACCAAGCTGCTCAGCCAGCTTGAGCAGGC
Source organism: Asanoa sp. NPDC049573 (assembly GCF_040676615.1). Taxonomy (NCBI): domain Bacteria; kingdom Bacillati; phylum Actinomycetota; class Actinomycetes; order Micromonosporales; family Micromonosporaceae; genus Asanoa; species Asanoa sp. NPDC049573. The sequence goes on along the minus strand of NZ_JBFAPI010000016.1, from coordinate 125,912 downwards.
CCGCATGCAGGAGACGGTCGCCCGCTCGCTCGAGTCGATGTCGTCGCTGACCGCCGCGCCCGGCAACACGCCCTCCTTCGACGAGGTGCGCGAGCGCATCGAGCGCCGCTACGCCAACGCGATGGGCCGCGCCGAACTCGCCTCCAACACGGTCGAGGGCCGGATGATCGAAGTGCAGCGCTCGACGCTCGACATGGCCGGCGCCGACCGGCTCGAGCAGATCCGGGCCAGCATGGCCGGCGAGAAGCTGGGCAGCGCCGCCGAGCGCCCGGCGGTCGGGCCCGCGTCCGAGGCCGCGGCCGAGGGCAACGGCGACAAGGCCGCCAGCGACCAGCAGGAGCAGACCGATGTCGCCGGGATAGCGCGACTCGACGAACTGCGCGCCAGCATGTCCAAAGACAAGAACCCCGGCGGATCGAGCGCCGCCGGCTGATCGAGGGGGTTCACGTGGCCGACGAGCGGGCCCGATACTTCCGGCGCCTCAACAGACTGCGCCGGTCCGCCCGTCGGTGGAGCGTGGTCGGCGCCGGGTTCGCCGGTGCCGCCGCCGTCCTGACCCCTTACGCCGGCCTGGGCCTGCCCGACGCCGCGTGGGCCGCCGCCGCGGGCGGCTCGCTGGTGCTGGCCGGCTGGCGCTGGGCCGACCTGCGCCGGTTCGCCGCCGTCCCGGCACCCCCGCCGCAGGATCCCGCGATCGCCGCCGAGCGCACCCGGGCCCGGCTGCTCGCCGCCGTCGAGTCGGCACCCGGTGGCCGTTCGGCCATCGCCGAGGTGCGCCGCCACCGCGGCCGCTTCGCCCTGCGGGGCAGCGCCGCCGCGAGCGGCTGGGACCGGCTCGACCGGGCGTCCGCCACGCTCGCCAACCTGGCGCCCCGGCTGACCGGCGTAGGCGGCTCCGCCGTGCTGGAAGCCCAGGTCGCCGAAGACTCGCTGCGCGACCTGGCCCAGCGGGTGTCGGGGGTGGAAAAGGCGCTGCGGTTCGCACCGGCCGAGACCAAGCCGGCGCTGAGCGAGGCGCACCGCGACCTGACCCGCCAGCTCGACGAGGGCGTGGTCGCCTACGAGCGGCTGGTCGCCGCCGCGGCCTCCTACGTGGCCGAAGACGGCCGGATCGGCTCGACCCACCCGTCCGTGTCCCGGCTCACCGAGGCCAGCGACCTGCTCCGCGGTGTCGCGTCGGGCCTGGCCGAGATGCGCACCACGACCCCCTAAGAGGTCTGCGGCCCGGGTTGGCAGCGCGGGCACCAGTAGGTGACCCGCTCGCCCTGCTCGGCCTTCTGGATCGCTGCCGCGCACCGGCGGCAGGGCTGCGCGCGGCGGCCGTACACGTAATGCGCCTCGCTCTTGCGCAGGGCGCCTGTCGTGGTCTGGAGCCAACGGCCCCGGTTGTTGGCCATCACCCGCTGGGCCAGCGAGACGAGGCCGGGCAGGTCGGGCACGGATTTCACCGGGGTCCACGGCCAGACGCCGCGCAGGAACAGCGTCTCCGACTTGTAGAGGTTGCCGATCCCGGCCAGGTTGCGCTGGTCGAGCAGCGCCTCGGCGATCGTGGCGTCGGGGTGGGCGGCCAGCCGGCGGGCCGCCTCGGCCGGGTCCCAGTCGGGGCCGAGCAGGTCCGGGCCGAGATGGCCGACCAGTTCGCTCTCCCGGGCCGTCGGCACCAGGGTCAGGTCGTGCAGGTGATAGCCGACCGCGACCGCGTCGGCCGTGCGCAGCACCACCCTGATCAGATGTGCGGGCTTGGCCGCCCAGCGCTCACCGGGCGCATAGGCCCGCCAGGCGCCGTCCATCCGCAGGTGCGAGTGGAGCGTGCGGTCGGCGCCGGCCGGGTCGCGCAGCCGCAGCAGGAGATGCTTCCCCCGGGCCGCCGACTCGAGCACCCGCCAGCCGGTCAGCCGGGTGGTCGCCAGCCGCGGCACCCGGAAGTCGGAGGCGGTCAGCTCGCTGCCGCCCAGGGCGCGTTGCAGCGCGCGGGCGGTGTTCCAGACCGTGTCGCCTTCGGGCACCGGTCAATGGTGCCTCAGCCGCCCGTGGTGATCCGCACCACGTCGCCGGGCACCACGTCGAGGGCGTCGTCCGCCGGCGCGCCGTTGGCCGCGACCGCCAGCCGTCCGGCCGAGTCGATCAGCACCACCAGCCCGCCGGCGGGCACGTCGGCGAACGTCTCGCCGACCAGCGCTTCCCGCTCGCCGATCCGCACCGGCTGGCCGACCGGCGCCGGCAGCGTCGTCGCGGCGAGTTGGACGTTGCCGAACCGGTCGACGCTGAGCACCTCGGCCGCCAGCCAGCCGTCGCCGGTCTCGACCTCGGGCTCCGGTAGCCGGGTCAGGTCGGCCGGGTCGATCGCCGGGCCGGCCTCGTGCAGCGGCGCACCGCCGGCCAGCCGGGCCGCGACCGGCGCGAAGATGTCGCGACCGTGGAAGGTGCGGGTGACCGCGGGCGCGAACCACGCCGGGTTGGTCAGCTCGACCGCGTCGGTCACCCCACCGAGCGCCTCGGCGGCCCAGATCAGCAACCCGTTGTCGGGACCGACGAGCAGGCCGCGGGGCGCACGCAGCGCGATCGACCGGCGGGCCGTGCCCACGCCGGGATCCACCACCGCCAGGTGTACGCCGGTCGGCAGGTCACCGACGGTCTGCGCGAGCACGACGGCGCCCCGCGGCACGTCGCCCGGCATGATCTCGTGGGTGATGTCGATGACCCGGGCCGTCGGCTCGATCTTCGCGATCGCGCCGTGGCAGGCGGCGACGAACCCGTCGCGGCGGCCGTAGTCGGTGGTGAAGCTGATCCACATGGTCAGGTGCTCTCGATCGCTAGCTCTAGCCGAAGCTCGTCGTGGATGGGGATGCCGTTGTCGCCGACGGCCGGGATGCTCGGCTTCATCCGCCGCGCCCGGTCGACGGCACCCGGGTCGACGCCGACGATCCGAAGCCCGCGCCGCTGGTAGAAGCGCAGGGCCCGGAGGTTGTCGTTGGTGGTGACCAGCCAGATCCGGCGTACGCCGGCCGCTGCGGCCTCGGCCACCACCGCGTCGAGCAATGCGCTGCCGACGCCGTTGCCGCTCGCGGCGGCCGCGATGCTGACCACCTCCAGGGCGTCGCCGCCGACCCGCCAGGTCAGCGCGCCGGCCAGCTTGCCGTCGGGGCCCAGCGCGACCAGGGCCGGCAGGGTGCGCAGGTCGATCGCCTCGTCGTGGGCGACGACGATCGGGCCGCCCCAGACGCTGTGGTGGAAGGCGTCGAGCGCCTCGCGGTCGCCGCCGCCGAAGGACTGGCGGATCTGCCAGCCGGTCGAGGGATGCATCGGGCTAGGTTGGCACACATGCGTTTGTGCATCTTCACCGAACCCCAGCTCGGTGCCAGCTACGCCGACCAGGTCAAGGCCGCGCGCACCACGGAGGCGGCCGGCTTCGAGGGCTACTTCCGCTCGGACCACTACCTCACGATGGGTGGCGACGGGCTGCCCGGCCCGACCGACTCGTGGGTCACGCTGGCCGGCCTGGCCCACGAGACCTCGACCGTCCGGCTCGGCACGCTGGTCACCTCGGCCACCTTCCGCTACCCGGGCCCGCTGGCGATCAGCGTGGCGCAGGTCGACGAGATGAGCGGCGGCCGGATCGAGCTCGGCATCGGCGCCGGCTGGTACGAGGCGGAGCACCAGGCTTACGCGATCCCTTTCCCGCCGGTCGGCGAGCGGTTCGACCGGCTGACCGAGCAGCTCGAGATCATCACGTCGCTGTGGGCGCTGCCGGTCGGTGAGCGCTACAGCTACTCCGGCAAGTTCTACGAGGTGCTCGACTCGCCCGGGCTGCCCAAGCCGGTGCAGTCGCCGCGCCCGCCGATCATCATGGGCGGTTCGGGACCGAAGCGGACGCCGGCGCTGGCGGCGCGGTTCGCCGACGAGTTCAACGTGCCGTTCCGCTCGGCCGCCGAGGCGTCCCGGATCTACCGCAACGTCGACGACGCCTGCGCGCTGGCCGGTCGGACCGACCTGCCGGTCAAGTCGGCCGCCGTGACCATCGTGAGTGGACGGACCGACGCCGAGGTGCGGGCCCGGTGGGGCGGCGACGTGCTCGACACCGACTCCGGTGACGGCGCGGCGATCGGCACCCTAAACAAGATCGTCAACGAGCTCGGCGCGTACGTGGAAGCCGGCGCGACCCGGCTCTTCCTGCAGCTGCGCGACCTGCGCGACATCGAGCTGATCGAGCTGATCGCCGCGGAGATCGCTCCTCAGCTGGGCTGAGCCGGCGCCTCCGGCCCGGTCGGCTCTGCCGGCTGGGCCGGTGCTGCTGGTTCTGCCGGCTGGGCCGGTGTTGCTGGTTCTGCCGGCTGGGCCGGTGTTGCTGGTTCTGCCGGCTGGGCCGGTGTTGCTGGTTCTGCCGGCTGGGCCGGTGCTGCTGGTTCTGCCGGCTGGGCCGGTGTTGCTGGTTCTGCCGGCTGGGCCGGGATCGCCGGTCTTGTTCGTTCGCCGGGCAGGACGATGTCGCGGACGGTCACGTAGACCGCGTGCACGGCGAGGATCCGCTCGACCTCGTCGAGGATCGGTGCGAAGAACTGGTGCCGCTGCTCGCCGTCGATCATCGAGTTGACCGCGAAGTACATGCTGCCGAAGCCGGCGATCACGGTGGCGTTCTTCAGCAGCGCCACCGGCACCCGGCCGACCATCTCGGGTGCCGCACCGATCCATTGCGCGGCCGTCGGCTCGGTCACCACGAGCAGGCCGAGCAGCACGAAGAAACCGAAAAGCCCCAGCCCGACCACGGCCGCCTGCACGAGCTGCCGGGTGGCCAGGATGACCAGCAGGTTGGTGACCTGGCCGTTGGTCAGCCGCACCGGCGCCAGCGGGCCGTCCGGTGCCACGTCGGCCATGTCCACCATAGACAGTGGGGTGCGCTCGCAGGCGTGGCTGAGCCGCTCCGGCCGCAGGTCGGCCTCCACCCGGCCGATCTCGTCGCGCAGCCGGCCGGCGCTGGCCAGGATGGTCACCGCCGCGAAGAGCAGCAGCACCCAGCCCACCCGGTCCCAGCCCAGCCGGTTGGTGGCCTGCCACAGCTCACCGGTGAAGAAGAAGAACAACGTGACGAACAGCAGCATGGGCAACGCCCGCCCCTGCAGTCGCACGCTGTTGCGCATGTCGTCGATCGCGTGCCGGACGGCGCTGCGCAGCAGGGGCAGCAGGCCGTAGGTGACTGCCAGGTAACCGCCGGCGGTGGCCGCCACGGCGACCAGCAGGTAGTAGGTGAACCCGCCGACCGACCACCCCTTGTTGAGCGCGGTCAGCGGCACGGCGGCGAGCAGGACGGCGTACCCGGCGAGCAGGGTCCAGGCGGTGAACAGGGACAGCCGCGGCACCCGCCGGCTCCACGCGGCCAGCAGCGGCCAGGCCGCGATCCCGGCGACGACGGCGGCGAGGCCGATCAGGTCGTGCGTGCGGCCCTCGGCGCCGGCGGCCAGCGAGCCGAACCAGGCGATGTCGACGAACGCCACCAGGGCCAGGTAGGGCACCATGCGCGGCAGCACGTGCCGGCGGAACTCGTATCGGGCGATCATCTGCGGCACGCCCCGCCGCACGAACCAGCGCTCGGTCTGCCGGACGAGGGCGCGGGATGCGGTGAGCGGCACGGATAGATGGTGCCAGGTGCGCGCCCCCCACGTTCGTGTGGTGGAGGCCGCGGCGCCAAGTGGAGTAGCTTGAGCCGCGTGGAGCACGCGCACGTGGTTGACGACGTGGCCGAGGTCCTCGCGACCGAAGACGAGATCGCCGCCCGGGTGGGCGCGCTGGCGGCCGAGATAGAGCGTGACTACGCGGGCCGCGACCTGCTCCTGGTGGGCGTGCTCAACGGGGCGGCCACCGTGACGGTCGACCTGGCCCGGGCGCTGCACCGGCACGTGGAGATCACCTGGATGGGCATCACCTCGTACGGTGCCGGCCAGGGCGGTTCCGGCGCGGTGCGGCTGCGCAAAGACATCGACGTCGACGTGGCCGGCCGCGACGTGCTGGTCGTCGACGGCGTGCTCGACACGGGCCTGACGGCAGCCTGGCTGATGACCAACCTGCGCGCCCGCGGGCCGGCCTCGCTGGAGTTCTGCGGCCTGTTCCGCAAGCCCGGCGCCCAGGCGCTGCCGGTGCCGATCCGCTATGTGGGCTTCGACGTGCCGGCCGGCGTGGTGGTCGGCTACGGGCTCGACTACCAGGGCCGCTATCGCAACCTGCGGTGTTGCGCCCGGCTCGCGCCACACGTCTACGAACCGGTCCCGCTGCGGCTGTCCGCCTCCGGCGGTTAGGGCCCGCCGGCGCCGCGACGACCCGGCGGCTGATCAATTCGCTATCGACGGAATGCTATCTTCTGGTTGCCGGTTGGTGCGGAACGCGGGGGAGTGGCGACTTGGCGATGGCGGATGGCACCGGTGACCTGGAGGCGACGCTCGCCCAGGCCCGGCGGATGCTCGACAGTCTCGCGGCCGGCGACGCCGCGGCCGAACCGGTCACCGGCGAGGGCAGCGCGCTCGACGGCCTGGTGACGGTGCGGGCGACCGGCGGTGGCCGGATCGAGTGGGTCGAGATCGACCCGCGGGCCGGGCGGGTGCCGCTCGACCAACTCGCGGAAGCGATCACCGAGGCGGTCAACGCGGCGCTGGCCGAGGCGTCCGGCAGCGGCGCGCTCCCCGTCGACTTCGGCGCGCTGGCCGGTCAGGTGCGGCAGATGCAAGACGACAGCCTGCGGCAGATGGCCCGGTTCACCGGCGCGCTCGACGAGGCGATGGACCGGCTGGGAAAGCGGCCGTGACCGGGTTCGCCGTGGTGCCGGAGACGGTGCGGGCCGGCGGCTCGACCATCGGCGGCGCGGCCGACGCCTTCTCGGCCCGGGTGCGGGGACTGATCGCGGAACTGTCCGGGTTCGAGGGCGGGTTCGGCGACGACACGATCGGGATGCTGGTCGGCACGGCGTACGACGCGGTGTCGCAATGGGCCTTCGAGTGTCTCCAGGATTGCGCCGACGACCTGCTCGACGCGGCCGACGACCTGATGCTGATGGCCGACAGCTACGAGGAGTCCGACCGCGACGCCCTCGACCGGTTCCAGGGCCTGCACGGCCGGATCGCCTAGTCATGGGGCTGACGCTGCCGGGGGAGCTGGTCTCCGTACTCGGGATGATCGGTTATGACTGGCCGACCTCCGACGAGGAGAAGCTGTTCGGCATGGGGCAGGCGTGGCTGGCCTTCGCCGGCGACGTGGAGCAGGCCTCTGCGGCCGTCGGGGTGGGCGCCCAGCAGGTGACCGGCGTCAACGCGGGGCCCGCGGTGGAGGCGTTCCAGGGCTGGTGGTCGGGCCCGGAGAACGCGCCGCAGACCCTGTCCGGTGCCAGCACCGGCGCCGTCGTGCTGGGCGCGGGCCTGATCGTCTGCGCGGCGATCGTGCTGATGCTCAAGATCCAGGTGATCATCCAGCTGGTCCTGCTGGCGATCCAGATCGCCCAGGCGATCGCGACGGCGGTGGCGACGTTCGGCGCCTCGTTGCTGGAGATACCGGTGTTCAAGATGATCACCCAGACCGTCGTGGGGCTGCTCCAGGACCAGGCGATCAACGCGGTGCTGAGCTGACGTGGCCGGCAAGCCGCGCCGGTCCGGAGGGCGGAAGCTCAAGCTGCCACCGGCCGTCGAGACCAAGCTGGGCCGGGCGATACCCGGGTTCCGCTCCCCGTCGGCCCGCGGCGGCGGTGGCGGCGGCGCACCACCCGGTGGCGGGCCGCGCGGTGGCCCGCCGGGCAGCTCGCCGGGCGGTCCCCGCCGCGGTCCCGGCGGCGGTGGGCCGCCCGGTGGTGGCGGGCCGCCGCGCGGCACCTCCGGCAGCGCCCCGGACCCGGATCACTTCAACTCGGTCACGCCCGGCTGGGACCGGGTCCACCGCGCGGACGCGCCACAGTCCGTGCGGGACGCGTCGAACGGTTTCCAACCGCGGGTCGAGGGCGACCGGCGGCCCACGTCCGGAAGCTATCGCAGCACCGGCGACACCGGTTCCACTCCGATCTCGTCCGGCACGGACCCGGGCCTGAGCCAGGATCTGGACCACAGCCGGATCACCGGCCCGAGCGGCCGGCCGCTGCCCGTGGCGCCGATGGCGTTCGACCACGCCGAGGCCCGGCCGGCGAGCCAGATGCGCGCCGACGGTCGCGACACGGAGGTGGTGGTCGACAACAGCACGTGCGGGTCCCGCGCGTTCGACGCCGGCAGCCCGCTGAGCTGCGACACCCTGCTGCCGGGAATGATTCCGGAGGGGTCCCGGATGACGGTCTGGGGCACTGTCGACGGTGGTCAGACCTTCTTCAGGAGGGTCATCGAGGGTACGGGTAGCCTCATCCGGTGACGTACGTGATGACCGACATCAACGCGAGCGAGCAGACGGTCGCGGGGGCTGCCCAGGCCGGCGAGCTGTTCGACCTGTCGATCCAGCGCGCGGCACCGTTCGGTGGCTTCGGGCAGTCGCTCTGGTTCGGTCCGGTCGGCAGCGACGACGAGTTGCGGGTCGACATCGACGTCCTGGCCGACCGGGCGTCGGTGACCTGGTTGCCCGACGGCCGCTACGCGGTCGAGTTGCCGGCCGACCAGCCGCTGACGGTGCAGTGGTCGGTCGACGCCGCACCGGTCGAGATCCCCCCGGAGTTGGTCCGCGTCTCGACCGCGACGGCCCGCCGCCTGGTCACCGACTACGTGGCCACCGGCCAGCGGCCCAGCGCTGACTGGGTTGCCAACCCCTAGCCCTTCTTGACCGCCGCGGCGACCACCTTGAGGTCGTCGACCAGGCCGTTGAAGGCGCCGTCGCGGTCGTCGGCGCGGAGCACCGCCGACGGGTGGATGGTGGCGACCAGCTTGCCGGGCGGCACCTCGATGCCACCCTCGATGGGTGCGACGCGGAAGTCGTCGGGGTGCTGGGCCGAGTCGGGCCAGGGCAGCACCTTGCCGCGCTCGCGGGTGACCCGGAAGGACGGGCCGAGCAGCGCCTTGGCCGCGGTCGCGCCGAGCACGACGACGACCCGGGGCCGCAGCAGCGCGAACTCGGACACCAGCCAGGGCCGGCAGGCCTCGATGTGCTGGCGCTCGGGCGTCTGGTGGATCCGTCGCTTGCCGCGCATCTCGAAGCGGAAGTGCTTGACCGCGTTGGTGATGTAGAGCGTGGCCGGGTCGATGCCGGCCTCGTCGACCGCGCGGCGCAGCAGGTGGCCGGCGGGGCCGACGAAGGGTAGGCCCTGCTGGTCCTCGATGTCACCCGGCTGCTCGCCGACCATCACGATCTTGGCGTGCGCGTCGCCGCGGCCGAAGACCACCTGGGTGGCGTTCTCGTACAGCTCGCAGCCGTGACAGCCCGGCGCGGCCCGCTTCAGCTCGTCGAGAGTGTGCGAGTCGTCGGGGATGAACGATTCCGCCCCGGGTGGGGTCTCCGTCGGCGCCATTCGGACTTTCTACCCCTTCCGCGCCACCCCCTCAAGCTGAGAACGATCGTGGCGCCGTGCCGCGGACGACCTGGGCCACCGCTGAGGCCAGCGGCTCGATCCGGTCGTCGTCGAGCCGGCTGACCGTGATCCGGATGCCGGCCGGCGCGCCGATCCGGTAGAGCGAGCCCGGCGCGACCGCGTAGCCGGCGTCGCGCAGCGCGGTGACCGCCGAGGTCTCGTCGGGCACCGGCACCCAGATGTTGATCCCGGTGCGGCCCTGGCTCGGCACGCCGTGCGCGTCGAGTGCGCGTCGCAGTGCGCCGCGCCGCCGCTCGTAGCTGTCGCGGGCGGTCGCCACCCGCTCGGCCACGCCGGGGTCCGACCAGAGTTCGGCGACCAATCGCTGGAGCAGGGTGGACACCCAGCCCGAGCCGAGCCGCATCCGGCCGGCCACCCGCGCGATCGTCGCCTCGTCGCCGGCCAGCACGGCCAGCCGCAGGTCGGGACCGTAGGGCTTGCTGGCCGAGCGCAGGACGGCCCAGTTGCGGGTGGCCTTGGCCAGCGTGTGCAGGGGCACCGTGGACAGCTCGGCCGAGTGGTCGTCTTCGATCAGCAGCACGTCGGGGTGGTCGGCCAGCACCCGCCGCAGGTCCGCGGCGCGGCGCCTGGTCACCGCGGCCCCGGTCGGGTTGTGCGCCCGGCTGGTGACGATGAACGCCCGCACCCCGGCCGCGAGCGCGAGGTCGGTGCCCGACGGGGTCGGTCCCTCGTCGTCGACCGGCACGCCGACGATCTCCAGGCCCTGCGCGGCGACCAGGTCGATCACGTGCGCCCAGCCGGGGTCTTCGACCGCGACCTTGTCGCCCGGCCGCAGGTGCGCGGTGAGCAGGCGGTCGATGCCGCCGAGGGCGCCGCTGGTGACCGTGACGTGTGCGGCGTCGACGCCGTCGGCGGCGAGCCGGGCGGCGGCCGACTCGGCCAGGTCGGGGTGCATGCCGTCGTGGTTGTAACCGACCGGGTCGGCCTCGGCGAGCCGGCGCAGGTGCGGGCCCAGTGGTGGCAGCAGGCGCAGGTCGGGTTCGCCGGAGACCAGGTCGAGCACGCCGGTCGGGGGCGGCACGACCAGCGCCGCGCGGCCGCCGCTGACCGGCGGGCGGGGGCGCACCCGGGTGCCGTTGCGGCCGGCGGTCTCGATCACGCCGCGCGAGCGCAGCGTCTGGTAGGCCTTCGCGACCGTGCCCGCGCTGACACCGAGCCCGTCGGCCAGGCCGCGGACCGGCGGCAGCGGGGTGCCGGGTGCGAGCGCGCCCGTGCGTACGCCGGTCTCGATACTCGAAGAAATCTCGGCCGCCGTCGCGCCGACGATCTGATAATGTACTGCCACAGTTTCAAGAATGTACTAGAACAAAGCCCAGGGAGGCAACGTGTACGCGCCGACGGCACGCACCACGGCGACACGGGAACGCGAGCGGATGGCGTACGACCCGGCGGTCGTACACAGCATTCTCGACGAGGCCTTCCACTGCGCCATGGGTTTCGTCGTCGACGGCGAGCCGCGGGTGCTTCCCACACTGCACGTCCGTGTCGGCGACACGCTCTACCTGCACGGCTCGACCGGCAGCCGCCCCCTCCTCGCGGCCCGCGGCGACGGCCTGCGGGTCTGCGTCACGGTCACGCTGCTCGACGGGCTGGTCCTGGCCCGGTCGCAGTTCAACCACAGCGCCAACTACCGCTCGGTGGTCGCACACGGCGTCGCGACGCTGGTGCGCGACGAGGAGACCAAGCGGTCGGTGCTGACCGCGCTGGTGGAGAAGGTGGGCGCCGGTCGCTCGGCCGAGACCCGGCCCCCGACGAAGCGTGAACTGGCCGAGACCGCGGTGCTGGCGCTGCCGCTCGTCGAGGTCTCCGCCCGCCAACGCAGTGGCGGCGTCATCGACGACGAAGATGATCTCTCGCTGCCGCACTGGGCCGGTGTGCTGCCGCTGCGGCTGACCCCCGGTGTCCCCGAGCCCGACGCGGCGGTCGCGGTGGCGACGCCCGCTTACCTGCGACCGGCCGGCTCGCCGTGGCTCGACCCGGCCGTGATGCGGGGTTCGCGGGTGCTGCTGGAACCGCTGGACCTGTCCCACGCGGACGACCTGTTCAAGGCGACGGCCGACCCGCAGGTCTGGCAACACCTGACGGCGCGCCAGCCGCGGGACCGGGACGAGATGGCGGCGTACGTGGCCGGCGCCCTGGCCGAACACCACCGCGGCGAGCGGGTGCCGTGGGTGCAGCGCTCCGCCGTCACCGGCGAGGTGCTCGGGACGACGTCGTTCTACGAGGTCGAGCCCGGCCGCCGGTCGCTGGCCATCGGCCACACCTTCCTGGGCCGCTCGGCCTGGCGCACGGGCGTCAACCCGGAGGCCAAGTTGCTGCTGTTGACCCGCGCATTCGAGACGCTGGGCGCGGAGCGCGTGGTCTGGCACACCGACATCCGCAACACCCGCTCCCAGGCCGCGATCGAACGCCTGGGCGCCACCCGCGAGGCGGTCCTCCGCCACCACCGCATCCGCCCCGACGGCACCTGGCGCGACACGGTCCAGTACGCGATGCTCGCCGAAGACTGGCCCGCGGCCGCGACCGTCCTCCGAAACCGCTCAATCTGACCGGCCCGCGGTCGGCCAGCGACCGCGCCCGGGCGGGGCCGCATCGGCCGCGTCTGGTCTGAGCGCTCCGCACCGCGGAGGTGGATTCTCCGGCGGGAGCGGCGATCCGGACCACGGCGGACCCGGGAGAAATGGCCCTGTTTGAGGCTCTTTGTCTGGTCCCTCGATTTCGCCGCGTGTTTCTGTCACACCCCTAGGGCACGATTGGTGCGTGGCGGTGATGGAGCAGTTCGGGCCGGCGACCAGGGAGTGGTTCGCCGCCGCCTTCGCCGCGCCCACCGACGCACAGGCGGGGGCGTGGAAGGCGGTCGGCGCGGGGCGCAACGCGCTGGTCGTGGCGCCCACGGGGTCCGGCAAGACGCTCGCCGCGTTCCTCTGGTCGCTCGACAAGCTGGCCCGCGAGCCGCTGCCGGCCGAGCGGCGCCAGCGCTGCCGGGTGCTTTATGTCAGCCCGCTCAAGGCGCTCGCCGTCGACGTCGAGCGCAACCTGCGGGCGCCGCTCGCCGGCATCCGGCACGCCGCGTCGCGGCTGGGCCTGCCGCCGCCCGACATCACCGTGGGCATGCGCACCGGCGACACGCCCGCCGACGAGCGGCGCACGTTCGCGCGCACCCCGCCCGACATCCTGATCACCACGCCCGAGTCGCTGTTTCTGCTGCTCACGTCGGCGGCGCGCGACTCGCTGCGGGGCGTCGAGACGGTGATCGTCGACGAGGTGCACGCGGTCGCCGCCACCAAGCGCGGTGCTCACCTGGCGCTGTCGCTCGAGCGGCTCGACGAGTTGCTGCCCAAGCCGGCCCAGCGGATCGGGCTGTCCGCGACCGTGCGGCCGGTCAGCGAGGTGGCGCAGTTCCTCGGCGGGGCGCACCCGGTCGACGTCGTGCGGCCGGCGACCGCCAAGACGATCGAGGTCAGCGTCGAGGTGCCGGTCGAAGACATGACCCGGCTCGACGAGGTCGAGGAGCCCGGCGGCGACGAGCCCGGCCGGCCCCGGCGGGCGTCGATCTGGCCGGCGGTGGAGGAGCGGGTCTACGACCTGATCACCCGACATCGGTCGACGATCGTCTTCACCAACTCCAGACGCAGCGCCGAGCGGCTCTGCGCCCGGCTCAACGAACTCGCGGTCGAGGCGGTCGACGAGATCGCCGCGGGCGGGTCGGCACGGTTGCCGGCCGAGATCATGGCGCAGGCGGGCGCCGCGGCCGGTGCGGCGCCGGTGATCGCGCGCGCCCACCACGGCAGCGTCTCCCGCGAAGAGCGGAAAAACACCGAAGAGGCGCTGAAGTCGGGCGCGCTGCCCGCGGTGGTCGCGACCTCCAGCCTGGAGTTGGGCATCGACATGGGCGCGGTCGATCTGGTGATCCAGATCGAGGCACCGCCGTCGGTGGCCGCCGGGCTGCAGCGCGTCGGCCGGGCCGGCCACCAGGTCGGCGCCGTCTCCCGCGGTGTCGTCTTCCCCAAGCACCGCGGCGACCTGGTGTCGTGCGCGGTGGTGGCCGACCGGATGGGCGAGGGCGCGATCGAAGAGCTGCGCTACCCGCGCAACCCGCTCGACGTGCTCGCCCAGCAGGTCGTCGCGATGGTGGCGCTCGACCCGTGGGCGGTCGGCGACCTGGCCGTGCTGGTCCGTCGGGCCGCGCCGTTCGCCGAGCTGCCCGACTCGGCGCTGCACGCGGTGCTCGACATGCTGTCGGGGCGCTACCCGTCGACCGCGTTCGCCGAGCTGCGGCCCCGGCTCGTCTGGGACCGGGCGACCGACCAGCTCACCGGGCGGCCAGGCGCGCAGCGGCTGGCGGTGACCAGCGGTGGCACGATTCCCGACCGCGGCCTGTTCGGTGTCTTCCTGGCCGGCGCCGAGCGCGCGGCCCGGGTCGGCGAACTCGACGAGGAGATGGTCTACGAGTCGCGGGTCGGCGACGTCTTCCTGCTCGGCTCGACGTCGTGGCGGATCGAAGACATCACGCCCGACCGGGTGCTGGTCTCGCCGGCGCCCGGGCAGGCGGCCCGCATGCCGTTCTGGAAGGGCGACCAGATCGGCCGGCCGGTCGAGCTCGGCCGGGCCATCGGCGCCCGGCTGCGCACCCTGGTCAAGCAGGAGGAAGAGGCGGCGACCAGCGCGCTCAAGGCCGGCGGCCTCGACGACTGGGCGGCCGGCAACCTGTTGGCCTACCTGCGCGAGCAGCGGGAGGCGACGCGTTCGCTGCCCGACGACCGCACCGTCGTGGTCGAGCGGTTCCGCGACGAGTTGGGCGACTGGCGCATGGCCGTCCACTGCGTGCTCGGCGCGCGGGTCAACGGGCCATGGGCGCTGGCGGTGGGCCAGCGGCTGGCCGAGCGCTACGGCGTCGATGCGCAGGTGATGCCCTCCGACGACGGCATCGTGGTGCGGCTGCCCGACACGGCCGACGAGCCGCCGGGTGCCGACATCGTGGCGTTCGAGCCGGAGGAGATCGTCCAGATCGTCGAAGAGGCGGTCGGCGGCTCCGCGCTGTTCGCCGCGCGGTTCCGCGAATGCGCGGCCCGGGCGCTGTTGCTTCCGCGCCGCGACCCGCGGCGCCGCCAGCCGCTCTGGCAACAGCGCCAGCGGTCCGCGCAGTTGCTCGACGTGGCCCGGGAATACGGCGACTTCCCGATCACCCTCGAAGCGGCCCGCGAGTGCCTGCAAGACGTCTTCGACGTTCCGGGCCTGACCGGCCTGATGCGCGACCTGGCCGCCCGCAAGGTGCGCCTGGTCGAGGTCGAGACGCCGCGCCCGTCGCCATTCGCCCGTTCGCTGCTGTTCGGCTACGTGGGTGCGTTCCTCTACGAGGGCGACTCGCCGCTGGCCGAGCGCCGGGCCGCCGCCCTCGCGCTCGACTCCGCGCTGCTCGGCGAGCTGCTCGGCCGGGTCGACCTGCGCGAGCTGCTCGAGCCGGCGGTGGTCACCGAGACCGAGCGGCAGTTGCAATGGCTGACCCCGGAGCGGCAACCGCGCGACGCCGAAGACGTGGCCGAGCTGCTCCGCCTGCTCGGCGACCTGTCGCCGGGCGAGCTGGCCCAGCGCGGCGCCCCGGTCGCCTGGGCCGAGGAACTGGTCGCCGCGCGGCGCGCGATCCTGGTCCGCATCGCGGGCGAAGACCGCTTCGTCGGCATCGACGACGCGGGCCGGTTCCGCGACGCGCTCGGCGTGGCGCTCCCGGTCGGCATCCCCTCCGCACACCTGGATCCGGTCGCTGATCCACTGGGCGATCTGGTCGCCCGCTACGCCCGCACCCATGGGCCGTTCGCGGCCACCACCTGCGCGGCCCGTTTCGGGCTCGGCGTTTACGTCGTCGAGCAGGCGCTGCGCCGGATGGCCGCGACCGGCCGGGTCGTCTCCGGCGAGTTCTCACCCGGCGGCGCCGGCAGCGAGTGGTGCGACGCCGAGGTGCTCCGGATGCTGCGCCGTCGCTCGTTGGCCGCGTTGCGCCGCGAGATCGAGCCGGTCCCGCCGCGGGTGCTGGCCACGTTCCTGCCGCGCTGGCAGCAGGTCGGCTCCTCGGCCCGCGGCGTCGAGGCCGTCGAGGCGGCGATCGAGCAGTTGCAGGGCCTCGCGGTGCCGGCGTCCGCGTTGGAGCGGCTGGTGCTGCCGGCGCGGGTGGCCGACTACCAGCCGGGTTACCTCGACGAGCTGTGCGCCAGCGGCGACGTGGTCTGGGCCGGCGGCGGAGCCATCGCGGGCGGCGACGGCTGGGTCACCCTGGCCTACGCCGACTCGGCGCCGCTGCTGCTTCCGGTCCCCGACGAGGCGCTGGCGCTGACCCCCCAACACACCGCGGTGCTCGACGCCCTGGCCGACGGCCAGGCCCTCTTCTTCCGCACCCTGTCCGACCGGGTCGGCTCGACCGACGACGCCGAGCTGATCGGCGCCGTCTGGGACCTGGTCTGGGCCGGCTACCTGACCAACGACACGCTGGCTCCGCTGCGCGCGGTGCTCGGCGGCGGCGGCGCACACCGGGCGAAATCGACCGCGCCGCGCACCCGCTACCGCCGCCCTGGCCGGGCCACGATGCCGAGCCGCACCGGCCCGCCGACGGTCGCCGGCCGCTGGTCCCGACTGCCGGAGCGCGACACCGATCCGACCAAGCGGGCGGCCACCCTGGCCGAGGTCCTGCTCGAACGCCACGGGGTCGTCACCCGCGGCGTCGCCGCCGCCGAGGGTGTGGCCGGCGGCTTCGCGGCGGTCTACCCGGTGCTGGCCGCGTTGGAGGAGCGCGGCACGGCCCGGCGCGGCTACTTCGTCGAGGGGCTGGGAGCGGCCCAGTTCGCGGTGCCCGGCGCCGTCGACCGCCTCCGCGCCATCGCCGACCGCAGCGACCGCGTCGAGGCGGTCGAAGAGCCGCCGAGCCGTGGGCGGGCGCGCGGTGGCGGCGGCGGGTTCGCACTGGTCCTGGCCGCGACAGACCCGGCCAACCCCTACGGCGCGGCCCTGCCGTGGCCCGAGCGGGTGGTCGACTCGGGCGAGGGCCAGCCCGGCCCGGCCACCGGCCACCGGGCGGGCCGCAAGGCCGGCGCCCTGGTCGTGCTGGTCGGTGGTGACCTGGTGCTCTACGTCGAACGCGGTGGCCGCACGCTGCTGTCCTTCACCGACGACACGGAGACGCTGGCCGCGGCGGCCAAGGCCCTGGCCGACGCGGTCCACACGGGAGCGTTGGGTGCGCTCTCGGTCGAGCGCGCCGACGGCGAAGGGGTCTACACCTCGCCGCTGCGCGACGCCTTGACCTCGGCCGGTTTCCGCGCCACCCCGCGAGGCCTGCGCCTGCGCGGCTGACGCCCGCCCGGCCGGTCGACACCGCGGCGGTCGGCGAGCTGCGACGCGGGCTCGACCACGCGATCTCTCGGCGATGTGCGCTGCAGGGTGCATGCAACCTTTCTCGCCGCTCCGGCGTATTTCCCGCATCGGGCGTGGGGGAGGGGTTCACGGGCGATGCGCGGACGGCAAGCTTCGACGACTTCTACCGCGGCAGCGTGTGGCGGACGCTGGGCTATGACCGGCGATATCGCCGACGAGAGCGGCGTTGCGCTCGGCACGGTCAAGGCCGGGCTGGCCGGTGGCCGGGCCGCGCTCGCCCTGTTGCTCGCCGACCGCGACGGGCCGGAAGTGGAGGCCGACCGTGGCTGATCTCGAGGAGCTGGCGGGTCGGCTCGACCATGAGCTGCCCGACGTCGCGTGGGCCGAGCCCGACCAGATCCGGGAGCGTGGGCGAGACCGGCGCCGGCAGCGGGCGGTGGTGCTCGCCGCCCTGAGCGTGCTGGTGATCGCGGCCGCCGCGGGCTGGCTGGCGACCGGCACGTGGTCGGTGCCGGCCGGGCCATACCCGTCGGGCATCATCGGCCCGACCCCGTCGGGCACGAGCAGCCCGACGCCGTCGGGCATCATCGGCTCGACCCCGTTCGGCACCATCGGCGCGACGCCGTTGGGCATCACCAGCCCGACGCCGTCGGGCGCCAACGGCCCGATCCCGTCGGGCATCGGGCACCATCGGCCCGACGCCGTGGGGGCATCGGCCCGACCCCGTCCGCCGTCCCTGATACGGCTATTCGGCCGACAGGCCGCCGACCGGCTCTGCGCCGTCGACCGGCGCTGCTGACGCGCCGGAGAGCAGCGACCGCCCGATCGCGTAAGCCGCGAGCAGGTCGTCGCCGTCGTACGCGGCCCCCGCGACCGCCCTCAGCCGCGCGTCGGCGTTGACCGCGACCGTCGTCGCACCCAGATGGGCGAAGAGCGGACCGTCCGAAAGAGAGTCCCCGTACGCGACGCAGCGCGACAACGGCACCCCGAGCCGGAACAGGGCCGAGGAGACCACCCGCACCTTGTCGGCCGGCGTCAGGATCCCGGCCGGGTCGATCGGCGCGACGAAGGGCACCGCGGGAAAGCGCGACGCCACCACCTCGTCGACCCCCTCGGCCAGCAGGAGCGAGGCGAAGAAGTCCGGCGACAGCGTGACGACCAGCGACCGCTCGCCCCGCCGCCGGATGTCGGCGCAGACCTCCCGAATGCCCGACAGCCACGGTGCGCCGGCGAACACGGCGGCCACGGTCGAAGAGGTCAGCCCCGACCACAGCCGATGCACCCCGACCGCGAACCCGGCGGTGTCGATCAGCCCGGCAACGAACGCGGCCTCCAACTCCGCCACCGCCGACACGGTGCCGGTCGCCTCCGCGATCCGCAGGCTCGCCGACGTGCCACGCAGGAGCGTGCCGTCCATGTCGAAGACGTGCAGGGCTGGGGTCATCGCCCCGAAAAATAGCTCAGCCGGGGCTGACGCTGTCGTCCACCTCGCGATCGAGGTCGAACAGCGACTGCTCGACGACCGGCGCGAGGCCGCGGTCGTCCAAGCCGTCGGCGGCCATCTCCAGCACCGCCAGGGCGCCGCCGGTGGGTACGTCGTCGACCCGCAGGTCGGCCCACCAGGCGCCGGCCTCGTCGCGCCAGGTGGCGAACAGGTCGGGCTCGGTCGTGGCCGGTCGCCGGTGCAGCGGGGCGGGCAGCCAGCCCACCCGGGCCGGGTCGGTGGCCGTGTTGAACACGACTTCCGGCTCGGCCGACATGCCGCGTACCCGCCGAACGCTCATCATCGCGGGGTACCCGCCGATGCGGACCCGAAACTCAGCCGCGCAGCTCGGCCAGCTGCCGGTGCAGGTCGGCCAGTTTCGCCTTCCGCTCGGTCGCGAACTCGGCCAGGCTGCGCTGCCGGGCGTGCACCAGCTCGAGCTGGCGCTCGATGTTGTCGACGGCCGCTTCGAGGATCCGCACCCGGTCGGCGTCGTCGGTGCTGCTCGCCCACTGGTCGCGCAGGCTGGCCCGCACCTCGATGGTGTCGGCCAGCCGGGTCAGTTCCTCGAGCGAGACCCCGAGCAGGTCGCGCAGTCGAACCAGTTCGCGCAGCCGCTCGACGTCGGCGTCGCTGTAGAGCCGGTGGCTGCCCTTGAGCCGGTCACCCGCCGCGCCGAGCAGGCCGATCTCCTCGTAGTAGCGGATCGTCCGGGGGGTCACGCCCGCGGCCTCGGCGGCCTCGCCGATCCGGTAGCGCGGGTCAGCGGGCGAGGTCACGGCGCTACGGCGTCGGCAGGTTCGCGAGGCGGCACGGTCGTCTCCTCGGTGTGGTGGTATTTGCCGCCGCGCAGCAGTGACGCGACGACGGCGACCAGGCACGCCACGATGGCGAAGATAAAAGCGTAGACGAGCGCGGTGTGGAACGGCGCCGAGATCAGCTCGGGGAAGAAGGCGCGTCCGGTGATCTCCTGGGCCTGGCCGGGCGGCAGCGCGTCGAGCGTCTGCTGGCCGAGCAGGGTCTGCATCGGGTTGTAGCCGAGGAACGACGCGAACAGCGTCGCCACCGGTGGCAGGGCCGCCACGGTGGCCGCGTCGGTCGAGCTGACCCCGTGCGCGGTCAGGCCGGACTGCAGCGCGCTGGGCAGGTCGGCGGCCAGCCCGATGATCATCAGGGTGAAGAAGACACCGATCGACAGCACGCTGGCGGTGTTCTGGAAGGTGGCGAGCATGCCGGCACCGGCCCCGCGCTGGTTGGGCGGCAGGCTGTTCATCACGCCGGCCGAGTTCGGCGACGCGAACAGGCCCATGCCGATGCCGTTCAGGAGCAGGATCAGCGCGAACCAGATGTACGCGAAGTCGACCGGCAACAGGATCAGCAGCCCGAAGCTGACCGCGGCCAGCACCAGCCCACCGGTCGCGAACGGCCGGGCGCCGAACCGGTCGGACAGGTAACCGGACACCGGCCCGGCGACCAGGAAGCCGGCGATCAGCGGGAGCATGTAGATGCCGGCCCACAGCGGCGTCTCGGTGAAGTCGTAGCCGTGCCGGGGCAGCCAGATGCCCTGCAGCCAGATGATCAGGATGAACTGGAGGCCACCGCGGCCCATCGCGGCCAGCAGCGTGGCGATGTTGCCGCCGGCGAACGCCCGGATCCGGAACAGGTCGAGGTGGAACATCGGCTCGTCGACCCGCAACTCGATCAGGCAGAAGACGACCAGCACCACGACGCCGCCGATCAGGGTGCTGAGCACCAGCGGCGAGGTCCAGCCCATCGTGTGCTCGTGATAGGGCTGGATCCCGTACGTGATGCCGATCATCAGGCCGATCAGGCCGATCGCGAACGTGACGTTGCCCCACCAGTCGACCTTGGCCTTGCGGCGGATGCCACTCTCCCGGAGGCTGCGGAACGACCAGACGGTGGCCAGCACGCCGATCGGCACGGAGACGAGGAACACCAGCCGCCAGGAGATCGGCGCGAGCACGCCGCCGAGCACGAGGCCGATGAACGAACCGGCGATCGCGGCGATCGAGTTGACGCCGAGCGCGAGGCCGCGCTGGTTGGCCGGGAACGCGTCGGTGAGGATCGCGGTCGAGTTGGCGAACAGCATCGCGCCGCCGACGCCCTGGCCGACCCGCATCAGGATGATCCACAGTGCCGCGGCGGAGCCGTGCATCCAGGTGACGGTCAGCAGCACGGAGAAGAAGGTGAAGACGGCGAAGCCGAGGTTGAACATCTTCACCCGGCCGTAGATGTCGCCCAGCCGGCCGAGGCTGACCAGCAGCACCGCCATCACGACCATGAAGCCCAGGATCATCCAGAGCAGGTAGCTGGTGTTGCCGGGTGCGAGCGGGTCGATGCCGATACCGCGGAAGATGTCGGGCAACGCGATCAGCAGGATCGACGAGTTGATCGTCGCCACCAGCATGCCCAGGGTGGTGTTGGACAGCGCCACCCACTTGTAGTCCAGCTTGTGTCGCACCCGACGCCCCTTTCGGTTCCTTACGTAAACGTAAGGTAGCCCCGAAACTAGGCGGCGTCGGCGGCGACCTCCCCGCTGCGGCGCAAGTGTTGCCAACGCAACAGCCCGCCGGTCAGCGCGGTGGCGGCCGCGTGCACCAGCACGAGATACATCACCTGGCGGTAGACGAGCTGCTGGAACGGCAACGCCCAGAGTGGCCGCAGCGGCTCGCGGTCGAGCCGGAACGCCAGGATCGCGGTGAGCACCTGGATCACCAGCACGGCCAGCCAGGCGATCAGCGCTTCCTTGCGGTCGAGGAAGAAGAGCCCGTAGACGGCGAGGATGTCGAGCACCGGGGCCAGCAGCGGGAGGGCGACCGAGAACAGCGCGATGAACGGCAGGCCGCGCCGGCCGAACCGGCCCGAGGCGCCCTTCTCGACGACCGCGCGCCGGTGCCGCCACATCGCCTGCATCGTGCCGTAGCTCCACCGGTAGCGCTGCCGCCAGAGCTGGCCGAGCGTGTTGGGCGCCTCGGTGCGGGCGACCGCGCTCTCCTCGTAGACCACGCGCCAGCCGGCCCGGTGGATGGCCATCGTCAGGTCGGTGTCCTCGGCGAGGGTGGCCCGGCTGAGCCCGCCCGCCGCCAGCACCGCGGCCTTGCGGAAGCCGCCCAGCGCGCCCGGGATGGTCGGCATGCAGCGCAGGGTCTCGTAGAGGCGGCGGTCCAGGTTGAAGCCGATGACGTACTCGATGTGTTGCCAGCGACCGATGATCCGGCGCCGGTTGCCGACCTTGACGTTGCCGGCGACCGCGCCCACCCCCGGGTCGGCGAACGGCTGCACCAGCTTGTGTATCGCGTCCGGCGCGACCACGGTGTCGGCGTCGACCATCACCAGCAGGTCGTGGCTGGCCAGCGCGACGCCGGCGTTGAGCGCGGCCGCCTTGCCGCCGCCGGGCACCCGCACCACCCGCACGTTGGGCAGGTCGAGCGCCGCCACCTCGTCGGCCGTGCCGTCGTCGGACTCGTCGTCGATGACCAGCACCTCGATCACCGGATGGGTGCCGGTGGCCAGGCTGCGCACGGCCGCGGCGATCGTCCGCACCTCGTTGTAGGCCGGCACGAGCACGGTGACCGGGTCGTTCACCTCGGCACCCCACGACCAGGTCCGGGAGCGGCGCCTGCGCGCGTGCCGAAGGGCGAAACCGAAGAGCACCAGGGTACGCAGCAGCGTCAGCGCCCCGACCAGCAGCAGGAGCACCCAGAGCACCCGGTTGGTGCCGTCGGACACCTTGACCGCCCAGACCAGCAGGCCGCCCCGGATCCGGTCGGCCGTGCTGGCCCGGCCCGGCGCGAGGTCGGGCGCCGCCGTGCCGAACGCCTCCTGCACCGTCGCGAAGCGATAGCCGCGCTGCTGCATCTGCGGGATGAACCGGTCGAGCGCGGCGACCGTCTGTGCCCGGTCGCCGCCAGCGTCGTGCATCAGCACCACGGCGCCGTTGCCGTCGTCGGGCGTCGAGTTGCGCACGATCGCGTCGGCGCCGGGCCGGGCCCAGTCGCGGCTGTCGGTGTCGTCGAACACCGTGACCATGGCCTGGTCACCGGCGGCGCGGACCACCGACCAGTGTTCGTCGTCGAGCGAGTCGACCCCGCTCGAGTAGGGCAGCCGCAGCAGCGGCGTGGTGATGCCGGCGGCGTAGGCGATGGCCGACCGGGTCTGGCTCAGCTCCAGCCGTTGCCGCCACCCGGCCAGCCCCGGCAGGTCGGGGTGGGTGAACGTGTGCGCGCCGACCTCGTGACCCTCGCGGACCATCCGCTCCACGAACTCCGGGTGCCGGCTGGCCTGCGAACCGATCACGAAGAAGGTCGCCTTGACGCCGTGCTTGTGCAGCACGTCGAGCACCTGTGAGGTCCACCGCGGGTCGGGGCCGTCGTCGAAGGTGAGCACGATGGTGCGGTCCGGCACCTTGTGGCTCGCGCTCCGCCCGGCGCGCGTGTCGACCACGGGGCCGCCGTCGCGTACGGCCGCCGGCACCGTGTCCTGCCGCCCTGGCTTGTTCTGGTTGTCGGGCGCGAACCGGGAGTTGGCGTAGGCGCCGATCGCGAGCAGGTTGGCCAGCACCAGGGTGCCGATCCCGGCGAGGATCCAGCGCCGGCCGCGCAACCGCGGTTGGCTCGGCTCGGGCATGACGACGTGCTGGGTATCGCCGATCCGTTGCCCGGCGCGGTAGGTGGCCATCAGCCCACCCAGACCGCCTGGCTCAGCCAGAGCAGCGCGAGCAGGGCCAACACCACCACGAGCACGGCGTACGCCGCTCGGCGCAGGCGCCGGCCGCGGCGCCCGCTGTGGTCGACGAAGATGGCCTGGGTGGCTTCGGGCAGGCGGATGGCCCGCGTGTTCACGTCGGGTTTGTCGACCCGGCCGCGCACCGTGCCGCTCGTGGTCGGCCGGGGGCGTTCCAGGCGGATGGAGTCGGCGGTTCGCGCCCGACCCACGAATCGATACGGCATATCCGAAAGCGTATGAGCATCGCCCGACCTCTGCATGATCAACTAGGTCGGCGTCTGTAACCCGATCCAAGCCGCAAATCGGGTCAGGTCGCCAACGCCTCCGCGGTCGCGCGGTCCAGGCCGAGCGCGCCACCGTCGCGGCGGGCCTTGTCGTAGACGGCGCCGCCCAGCTTGCGGCGCAGCGCGTCGGCGGTCGGCCCGTCCTGCGGCCAGGGCAGCACCCACGCGGCGAGCCAGGTGGTCCCCGACGGCGTCCGCAGCGACTCGGCCGCGGCGGTCAGCCGCACCGCGCGTTCGGGCTCGCCCTGCCGGGCGGCGAGGTCGGCCAGCGCCGCGATGAACAGCGGCGGGCTGTTGGTGTCGCCCTTGCCGTAGGCCGAGGACAGCCCGTCGGCCAGGTAGTCGTGCGCCTCCGCCAGGTCGCCCTGGCTGATCGCGTTGAGCCCGAGGCTGTAGAGCGCGATCGAGGTGCCCAGCGCGTCGTCGGTGTGCTGTGCGGTGACCAGCGCGGCATGGAACTCGTCGGCCGCGTCGTCGTGGTTGCCCTCCAGCAGCGCGATCGAGCCCAGCCGGGTGTGGTAGATGCTGCTCTGCCAGTCGTCGCCGCTCTGTGCGCTGAGCCGGCCGGCCTCCTCGACCAGCGGGCGCGCCCTGGCGAAGTCGCGGGTCACGATCGCGAGGTGGCCGAGCGGCCCGGCGGCCCGGGCGACGCCCTCCATGTCACCGACCTCGCGCAGGATCAGCAGTGCCCGCTCCAGTCGCGGCCCGCCCCGGGCCAGGTCGCCGCTGGCCAGCGACATCGTGCCGGCGGCGAGCAGCGCGCGGCCGTACCCCCGCCGGGACAGGTAGTCGTTCATCTCGAAGATCCGGGTGAGGTAGCGCAGCGCCTCGTCGATGTGGCCGTGCAGCCACCAGAACACCCAGATCGCCTCACTGAGCCGCAGCGCCGACTCCGGGTCGTTGCGCTCGAGGAACCAGGTGATCGACGCGGTCATGTTGTCGTGTTCGACCTCCAGGCGGTCCAGCATCCCGCGCTCGGCCAGCCGGTTGAGCAACGGCTCGACGGCGACCGCCACGCCCAGGCAGTACTCGGCGTGCGCCTGGTGCGCGGCGTCCCAGTCCGGGCCGTCGCGCATCTTGTCCAGCGCGAACTCGCGGATGCTGTCGAGCATCCGGAACCGCGGCTCGGCCGTGGGTGTCGTCTCCTGCCGGACCAGGCTGCTCTGCACCAGTCCGTCGAGCGCGTCGACCACGTCGACCACGTCGCCGCCCAGGGCAGCGGCGTCGGCGACCGCCTCGGCGGCCTCGAGCGTGAAGCCGCCGGCGAACACCGCCAGCCGCAGCAACAGCGCCCGCTCGCCCGGGGAGAGCAGGTCATAGCTCCAGGCCACGGTGTCACGCAGGGTGCGCTGCCGGTCCGGCAGGTCGCGCGGACCGCCGGTGAGCAACTCCAGCGGGCGGCCCATCCGCTGCAGGATCGCGGCCGGCGGCAGGACCCGGATCTTCGCGGCGGCGAGTTCGATCGCGAGCGGCAGGCCTTCCAGCCGGCGGCAGATCCCCACCACCGCGTCCAGGTTGTCGGCGGTCAGCGTGAACTCGCCCGACGCGGCGCGGGCCCGGTCGACGAACAGCCGCACCGAGCCGTAGTGCCGGACGACGTCGAGCGTGATGTCGCGGTCCGGGATGGCCAGCGGCTCGAGCGCGAACGCGTGCTCGCCGCTGATCCGCAGCGGCGAGCGGCTGGTCACCAGCGCGGTGACGTCGGCGGCGCCGGCGAGGATGTCGGCGAGCACGGGCGCCGCGTCGGCGACGTGCTCGAAGTTGTCGACCACGAGCAACACCTGCCGGGTACGCAGAAACGCCACCACGTCGGCCAGCGGGCGCCAGGTGCTCGAGGTGCGCAGCCCCAGTGCCCGGGCGATCGCGTCGATCACCATGTCCGGCGAGTTGACCGCGGACAGTTCGACGTAGCCGATCCCGTCCGGGAACTGCGGGCGCAGCCGGTCGGCCAGGTCGGTGGCCAGCCGGGTCTTGCCGACGCCGCCCGGCCCGGTCAGTGTGACCAGCCGCACGTCCTCGTCGGTGAGCAGTTCGCTCAGCGCCGCGATCTCCAGGTCGCGGTCGAACATCTGGGTCCGGGCGACCGGCACGGCCGCCAGCGGCGCCGTCTCCGGCCCGGCGCCGCTCTCCTGGAACCGCTCGGTCAGCAGCACCGCGATGTCGTGCTCGACCAGCCGCCGCAGCTCCTGTGCGTCGCTGAAGAGCCGGAAGGAGACGTCGGCGCTGTCCTCGATGTCTTCGATCAGCTCGGTCAGCCGGGGGTCGCGCCGGGGTGCCGGCGACTTGACGTAGATCAGCCGGGGCATGTCGGCGGCCAGCCGGTATTCGTCTTCGATGCCCGAGATCGAGGCGCCCGGGGGGATCCAGCCGTAGTCTTCGCCGTACACGCCGATGAAGAGGTGACTCTGGGCGACATGGGCGCGGTAGACGTCGCGTGGTGCGTGCGGCCGGGCACCGTGCTCGAACATCACCGGTGCGAGGTGCAGCCGGAGAACGGCCTCGTTGACCGCCCTCCGCTCGGCCGCGAGCTCGTCGAGCGTGGAGCTGACGAACACGCGCAGCCGCTGATCCGGGTTGTGGATCGCGGCCGCGGGCGGGGTCGCGGTCGACACGGGGTATCACCACCTTTTCGGACAATTGCCG
This sequence comes from Asanoa sp. NPDC049573, assembly GCF_040676615.1. NCBI lineage: Bacteria > Bacillati > Actinomycetota > Actinomycetes > Micromonosporales > Micromonosporaceae > Asanoa > Asanoa sp. NPDC049573. Next base: position 99,865 of record NZ_JBFAPI010000016.1, on the reverse strand, counting down.
TCAATCAGCGTAACGCCGAGCGCGCCGATTGCGGAGGGCCGCGATCCCTGGTCCCGAGCGGACCCGGGGGTTCCCCGGGCGGTCGGGGGTGGTGCGGCTCACCCGGATTACCAGGCCGGCCGGCGGTAAGGCCGAAAGTGGCCGATCCGGCCTTACATATCGACGGACCTGCCACTAGCCTGCGGTGATGGATGTCGGGGCGGTGCAGCGGCATACGCTCCGGCTGCTGTTCGGCACGCAGATCGTCGCCGGCATCGGCACCACGATCGGCATCGCGGTCGGCGCCCTGCTGGCCGCCCGGGTCGGCGGCACGGCGGTCTCCGGTCTGGCCTCAAGCGCGGTCGTCGTCGGCGCGGCGGCACTCGCCATTCCGATCAGCAAGATCATGACGGCGTACGGGCGGCGCAGCGGTCTGGTCCTCGCCTACCTGGTCGGCGCCGCCGGCGCGGTGTTGGTCGTGGTCGCCGCCGCGGTCGGCAGCCTGCTCCTGCTGCTGCTCGGCTTCGCGGCGTTCGGCGGTGGTTCGGCGGCCAACCTACAGGCCCGCTACACGGCGATCGACCTGGCCGAGCCCTCCCGCCGGGCCCGGCAACTCGCGCTGGTCGTCTGGGCCACCACGCTCGGCGCGGTGGCCGCGCCCAACCTCACCTCGGTGGCCGACGGGGCCGGCCGGCGGCTCGGGCTGCCCACCCTGGGCGGGCCGTTCGGTGCCAGCGCGGTCGCCTTCGTGGTCGCCGGCGCGGTGCTGTTCTTCTTCCTGCGGCCCGATCCCCTGCTGACCGCCCGCGCCTTGGCGCCGGCGCCCAGCGACCCTCGCCGGCCGACCTCGCGCGACGGCTTCCGCGCGGTCTTCGGCAGCCCCGTCGCCCGCCTCGGCGTCGCCGCCGTCGCGGTCGGCCACCTGGTCATGGTCGGCGTGATGTCGATGACTCCGGTGCACATCGACATGGAGCCGGGGCACGCCGACGCCGACGTGCTGCGCATCGTCGGCCTGGTGCTGAGCGTGCACATCGTCGGCATGTACGCGTTCTCCCCGGTCGTCGGCTGGCTCGCCGACCGGCTGGGCCGTCGCGCGCTGATCCTGGTCGGCGCGGCTGTGCTGGCCGGCGCGTGCGCGGTGGCCGGCACCTCCGGCCACTCCACGGTCCGGCTGACCGCCGGGCTGTTCCTGCTCGGGCTGGGTTGGTCGGCAACCATGGTGGCCGGGTCGACGCTGCTGTCCGAGGCGGTGACGGTCGACGTGCGGGCCTCGGCGCAGGGGCTGTCCGACACGCTGATGGGCGTCGCCGGCGCGGCCGCGGGTGCCCTGAGCGGCGTCGTTGTCGAGGTGGCGGGCTATCCGGTGCTGACTGCGCTGGCCGGTACTGCGGTGGTGCCCCTGGTCGCGCTAGCGTTACGGCCGTTGCCCGCCGGGCCGGCACCTTCTTCCTCCGGCCCGGTCGGGCACGACCTGCCCGACGCGACGGTCAGGTCAGCCGCCGACGGAGCCACCAGAAGCTGACCGCGGCGAGCAGGGCGGCCAGGGCCACGAAGATGCCGGCCTCGATCCACTGCAGCGGCCAGTAGTGGCTGTCCGGGTGGTAGACCACGTCCTGGCGCAGGCCCAGCGAACCCACCCACGCGTCGCAGCCGCGCATCGGCGCGGTCGGGCCGCAGTGCGTCGGGTCGGCCGGGCCGGTGAACGGCTGGCCCGCCGAGGTCACCGTCTGGTTGCTGACCGTCCAGGCGTTGGCGACGTCGTTGGGCTTGACCAGCATCTCGCCCCGCTGGTCGATCAGCAGCGCGTCCAGGTTGCCCATGTCGAGCGCCGGTGTCTCGTGGCGCGCCGGCACGAGGTGGGCGCGCAGCCACAGGGGCATCGACGCGACGGCTACGGCGTACACCCCGAGGGTTGCCGCCATCGCCGGGACCGTCCGGCGGATCACCATGCCGCAGGTGACGCCGAGGGTGAAAGCGAAGAGCGCATAGCCGATGGGTACGACGCCCCGCGCGCCGAACACCAGCGGGGTGATCCGGTCGGCCGCGGCGCTGTCGATGCGGTGGGCCCAGGTGGTGACCGCCCAGCTCAGCAGGCCGGTGGCCAGGGCGGTGGCGCCGCCGACGATGGCCAGCTTGGTGGCCAGCCAGCGCGACCGGGTGATCGACTGGTTCCAGGCCAGACGATGGGTGCCGGCCTCGAGCTCGCGGGCGATCAACGGGGCGCCCCAGAAGACGCCGATCAGCGGCGGAGCGGCGTACATGATGGCCAGTCCGATGTTGTAGATCGTGCCGCCGGCGCTGTTGCGCACCTGGGTCAGGAAGGCGTCGATCGCGTTGCCGCAGTCGCTGCGGCAGGTGGCGACGCCCGCGTACGCGTCGGTGATGGCGTTGCCGCTGACCAGCAGCACGATCGCGAACACGGCCAGCGCGCCGGCGGTGATCGCGGCCGGGGTGCGGAACTGGCGCCAGGTGAACCAGATCATCGGGCGGTCTCCAACTCGGTCCGGTGCGGCGGCAGGGACGGCGACAGATAGGCCAGGACAAGGTCTTCGAGGGTGAGCTGCTCGACGGTCAGCGACGCGTCGGCGATCGGCACCAGGCTGCGCACGACGAAGGTGGACTGCCGCTCGGTGTGGCTGTGCTCGATCACCTCGGCGCCGGCGGGCAGGTCGGCCGGGTCGCGGCGGGCGCCGGTGAGCCGGTAGTGGCTGCCCATCAGCTCGTCGACCTCGCCGGTGACGCGCACCCGGGAGGCGGTCAGCACGATCAGGTGGTCGCAGACCCGCTCCAGGTCGGACACCAGATGCGAGGAGAGGATCACGCTGGTGCGGTGCTCGGCGGTGTAGGCCATCAGGGCGCGCAGAAACTCGCGCCGGGCGATCGGGTCGAGGCTGGCCACCGGCTCGTCGAGAACCAGCAGCTCGGGCCGCTTGGCGACGGCGAGGGTGAGGGCGAGCTGGGCGCGCTGGCCGCCGGAGAGCCGGCCGGCCTTCTGCGCGGGGTCCAGGCCGAGCTGGGCGATCCGGTCCTCGGCGAACGGCTGGTCCCAGCCCGGGTTGGTGCGCCGGCCGAAGCGCAGGTGCTCGGCGACGGTGAGGCCGGCGTAGGTGGGCGCGTCCTGCGCGACGAAGCCCACCTTGGCGAGTTGGGCCGGGCCGGCGCCGGGGCGGCCACCGAGGACCGTGATGCTGCCGGCGGTCGGTGTCAGCATGCCGACCGCCAGCTGCAGCAGCGTCGTCTTGCCGGCGCCGTTGGGGCCGACCAGCCCGACCACCCGGCCGGGCGGGACGGTCAGGGTGCAGTCGGTCAACGCCGCGCGGCGCCCGTAGTGCTTGGTCAGGCCGGTGGCCCGCAACACGGGGTCGGTCATGTCGACTCCTGTAGCTGGGTGCGGAAGGTGGTCACGAACAGCGCCTCGATGCTGTCGGCGTCGAGGCCGGCCGCCTGGGCCCGGCGCAGCCAGGCGCGCAGCTCCTCGCGCAGCGGCTCGTGCGCGCCGGTCTCGTCGTTGAGGGTGCGGGCGATGAAGGTGCCGACACCGGGGCGGGCGCTCACCAGGCCCTCGTATTCGAGCTCCCGATAGGCCTTGAGCACGGTGTTGGGGTTGATCGCCACCTTGGCGACCACGTCTTTGATGGTCGGGAGCTTGTCGCCCTCACGCAGCAACCCGAGCCGCAGCGCCTGCCGGACCTGCTGGATCAGCTGCATGTAGGGCGCCACGCCGGAGCGACCGTCCAAGTGGAACTCGATCATGCTTACCGCATTTCTCTAGTTTCATAGGACTATAGGACGCAGCGGCCCGTGCCGGTCAAGACCGGCCGCCTGGCGGTTTCCTGGGAACGGCGCGGAGGGCGTACTTTTGGGCGCGGGCGTCTGCGGCTGAGGGGTTTGAACTGTGCGGTTGACCGATTTCTGGACGCGGCTCGAGCAGGCGTTCGGGCCCGGTTATGCGGCGTCGATCGCCGCCGACCAGGTGCTGCCACAGCTCGAGGGGCGCACCATCGAGCAGGCGCTCGACGCAGGCGTGCCGACGGTCGTCGTCTGGCGGGCCGTGGTCGCGGCCTATCCCGATCGGGTGCCGGCGCGGCTGCACTGATTCGTTTTTCCGCGGCGTGTCGGCCGCCGCCTAGAACACCTGTTCGGCTATTGTCCACAGCTGGCGGTTATCCACAGGCGCGGCACGGCGGCTGTTTTCTGTCATACCCAGCGCCTAGGTTGTCCGCGTGACGAAGAGTTCAAAGATGCCGGCGAAGGCAGGGGTGGCGGCAATGGCAACAGTGCCTGATCGAGACAAGGCGCTTGACCTTGCTCTCGCACAGATCGACAAGCAGTTCGGCAAGGGCTCGGTGATGCGGCTGGGAGAGCGGCCGGTCATCCAGACAGCGGTGATCCCGACCGGGTCCATCGCGCTCGACGTGGCGCTCGGCGTCGGCGGCCTGCCGCGCGGGCGGGTCGTCGAGGTCTACGGTCCGGAGTCCTCCGGCAAGACGACCGTGGCGCTGCACGCCGTGGCCAACGCCCAGCGGGCGGGTGGCATCGCGGCGTTCATCGACGCGGAGCACGCGCTCGATCCTGACTACGCCAGGGCGCTCGGTGTCGACACCGACGCGCTGCTGGTCTCCCAGCCCGACACCGGTGAGCAGGCGCTCGAGATCGCCGACATGCTGATCCGCTCGGGCGCGATCGCCATCATCGTCATCGACTCGGTCGCGGCGCTCGTGCCCCGCGCCGAGATCGAGGGCGAGATGGGCGACAGCCACGTGGGTCTGCAGGCCCGCCTGATGAGCCAGGCGCTCCGCAAAATCACCGGTATCCTCAACAACTCCGGCACGACCGCGATCTTCATCAACCAGCTCCGCGAGAAGATCGGCGTCATGTTCGGCAGCCCGGAGACCACGACCGGTGGCCGCGCACTGAAGTTCTACGCGTCCGTGCGCCTCGACGTGCGCCGCATCGAAAGCCTCAAAGACGGCACCGACGTGGTCGGCAACCGCACCCGCGTCAAGGTCGTGAAGAACAAGGTCGCGGCGCCGTTCAAGCAGGCCGAGTTCGACATCATGTATGGCAAGGGCATCTCCCGCGAGGGCTCCCTGATCGACGTGGGCGTCGAGCAGAACATCATCCGCAAGTCCGGCGCCTGGTACACCTACGACGGCGACCAGCTCGGCCAGGGCAAGGAAAAGGCCCGCGAGTTCCTCAAGGAAAACCCCGACGTCGCCGCCGAGATCGAGAAGAAGATCCTCGAAAAGCTCGGCGTAGGCCAGGGCGGCGCCGGCGACGCGGCCGGCGGGCCAGAACTGCCGCCGGTCGACTTCTAACCGGCTGACCGGCCATGGCCGGTCGACGCAGGGGTGCCCGTTCCGGCCGAGGCTGGGACGCGGCACCACCACGTCCTTCAACACGCCCAAAGCGCCCCGGCCCGGCGCCCGACGGCGAAACCCCCACCGACCCGACCGCCGACTTCGACTGGCCAGAAGGCGCCGAACCACTCGGCGACCCCTGGGGCGGCCGAGCCGCGGTCCTCGACGACGCCGCCGCCACGCCGCGCCCGCGCGGCGGCGCCGCCGCGAGCCGCGCCTCCTTCGGCGCGGACGAGGCTGGCGTGCGGCGCGGCGCCTTCGGCGCCGACGACGCCGGGGGTGAGCCGCCCGCGCGGGGTGGTCGGTCGTCCGGCGGGCGGGGCCGGCGCGGCGGTTTCGGTTCGGCGGGTCGCGGCGCGCCCGTCGTCCCTTCGGCACCGGCCGACGAGGCCGAGCTGGCGCGGGAGATCTGCCTGCGCCAGCTCGCGGTGCGCCCGCGCACCCGCGCGGAGCTCGCGCGGGCCCTGGCCCGCCGCGGCATCTCCGAAGAGACGTCGTCGGCGGTGCTCGACCGCTACGACGAGGTCGGCATCATCGACGACGCCGCCTTCTCCCGCGCCTGGGTGGCCAGCCGCCACGCGGGCCGCGGCCTGGCCCGCCGCGCCCTGGCCAACGAACTCCGCAAACACGGCGTCGACGCCGATACCGCCGGCGAAGCCCTGGAGCAACTCGACGACTCCACCGAGGCCGAGACCGCCCGCGCCCTGGTCGACCGCAAGCTCCGCACGGCCCGCGGCGAGCCCGAGCAGATCTTCCGCCGACTGGTCGGCATGCTGGCCCGCAAGGGCTACGCCCCGGGTGTGGCGATCCGCGCGGTCAAGGACGCCCTGGCAGCCCAGAGCGCCGAGGCGGCGGAGTTCGCCGACCAGGTCGACGCCGACGCCCTCGCGGAGGCCCAATCAGCGATGGAAGCCGACGCCGACCTGACCCGCCCAGCCGACCCGGACTAACTAGCCCGCCGGGTCCGTGGGTCCCTCACTGCTGCGGCGCCGCGCCGGGTCGGCGCGTGGCGGGGCGCCGCGCCCGAGTGGTCCCACGCTGGTCGGTGTTTCGCTTGGCTTCGCACCGAGCCAGACGTCGCTCGCTGCGGTGCGGTCGGGTCCGGACGTTGCTTGCTGTGGTGCGGTCGGGTCCGGACGTTGCTTGCTGTGGTGCGGTCGGGTCCGGGCGTTGCTTGCTGTGGTGCGGTCGGGTCCGGGCGTTGCTTGCTGTGGTGCGGTCGGGTCCGGACGTTGCTTGCTGTGGTGGGGTTGGGGTCGGCGTCGTTTGCGGTGCTGCCTTGCCCGGCCCGCGTGGTTGCTGCGCCGGCCGGCCGGCTTGCTGGCGATGCTGCCTTGGCAGCCCCGCTTGGTTGCGGTGCGTCGCTGCCTGGCCGGCTTGGTTCCGGTGCCGCCTTGCCCGGCCGGCTTGGTTGCGGCCCCAGCCGGCAGGCGTGCCTCGGTGCGGCCTCGCCTAGCGGTAACTCTGCCGGCTGCCGCGCCAGGCCCGCGCGCCTCTTCACCCGGGTAGGCGCCGAGTCGGGAAGCTGCGGGCGTCGCGGTCACAACGAGACAAGCCCTATCGGACGGCCCTGCCACGTCAGCCGGCGCCGCGTCCATGGTCTTAACCCCACGCCACGTCGGCGTCCCGGGGCGTCGCAGACGGCGACTCGAAGCCGCACCCCGTCACCACAGCAACTCCCGACCGCGGCCAGAACGGCACCCTCACCGATGACTGTGGACGGCCGCTGTGGCACCATCGGGTATCCACGTTGTGCAACCGCACGGTTACCGACACGCGATGTTGAGTTTGATGGGAACTTTCGTGATGTTTCGAAGCGGGTTGAGCAGGGGGGTGAGCGCATCCGTGCCCTCTGTGCCTCGCCCGGCCGGATCATGAGTCCTTGACCGAACGGCCCCTCGCGACCTAGCCTCGCGTTACAGATTGGATTGCCCGACCATCGCAGGCTAAGCGCACAACATAGATCGCGTAACAAGACGGCATAGATTTTGGTCAGCTTTACGGCCACATCCACCGTTACCGGACAGGCCGGTCCGGCGGCGGGGTGATAACAGCTTCGGCCGGCCGGCGGCGCAGAGGCGCTCCGTCGGTCGGCCCTCCACGGCCAACAGCCGCCTCGGTCGGGCGTCTCATACAGCCGCGCGTGTGAGCGGGAGGTCACACCCTCCCTTCGCGCCGGACGGGTGAAGGGGAGGCGTCATGACCGGGCGACACCGGCGATGCCGCATTGAGGACGTCGCGGCATGAGCGCTCTCGACGTCGTACTCCTGTCGGCGGTCATTCTTCTCGCCCTCGCCGTCCTGGCCGGTCTCGTGCTCGGTGCGCGCGCCCTGCGCCGCTTCAACGCGCAGCCTGCGGCGCCGGCCGGCGAAGACCCCACCTATACGGCCGAGCGTGAGCGGCACGAGCAGTCCCTGGCGACGCTGCGCAGCAAGGCCGAAGAGGTCACCTCCACCGTCGACACCGCGAAGAGCGCGGCCGCCGCCGCGCGCACCGAGGCCGCCGCCGCCAAGGCCGAAGCGTCCGCGGCCCGCGCCGAGGCCCGGCGGATGCTCGACACCGCCCGGGCCGAAGCCGACACCGTCCTCGACCGTGCGCACAAGCAGGCCGAGCAGGACGCCGAGCAGCTACGCGCGGCCGCCCGGCGCAGCGGCGAACGCGAAGCCGCCATGCTCGCCGCCACCACCAAGGAGCACGCCGCCGACGTCGAGCGGCGCGCGGCGCGGATGGACGAGCGGGAGCGGCTGCACAGCGAAGAGGTCGAGCGGCTCACCGAGCGCGAACGCCGGCTCGCCAAGGCCATCGCTGAGGTCAACGAGCGCGAGCAGGCGCTCGCCGCCCGCGAGGTGCTGATCGCCGAGGCCGAGGAGCACCGCCGCAAGGAGTTGGAGCGCGTCGCCGGGCTGACCGCCGAGGTCGCCCGCACCGAACTCGTCGAAGCGATCGAGGTGCAGGCCAAGCGCGAGGCCGCCATCCTGGTCCGCGACATCGAGGCCGACGCCCGCGCGACCGGCGAGCAGCGCGCCCGGCACATCGTCGTCGAGGCGATCCAGCGGGTGGCCAGCGAGCAGACCGCGGAGAGCGTGGTCAGCGTCCTGCACCTGCCCGGCGACGAGATGAAGGGCCGCATCATCGGCCGCGAGGGCCGCAACATCCGCGCGTTCGAGTCGGTCACCGGCGTCAACCTGATCATCGACGACACCCCCGAGGCCGTGCTGTTGTCGTGCTTCGACCCCGTACGCCGGGAGATCGGTCGCCTCACCCTCGAAAAGCTCGTCCTCGACGGCCGCATCCACCCGCACCGCATCGAGGAGGTCTTCGAGACCGCCAAGCAGGAGGTCGAACGCCTCTGCCAGCGCGCGGCCGAAGACGCCCTGGTCGAGGTCGGCATCACCGAGATCCACCCCGAGTTGGTCACGCTGCTGGGCCGGCTGCGCTACCGCACCAGCTACGGGCAGAACGTGCTCAAGCACCTGGTCGAGACCGCGCACATAGCCGGCATCATGGCCGCCGAGCTGCGCCTCGACGCGCCGCTGATCAAGCGCGGCGCGTTCCTGCACGACATCGGCAAGGCGCTCACCCACGAGGTCGAGGGCAGCCACGCCCTGATCGGCGCCGACCTGGCCCGCAAATACGGTGAGTCCGACGAGGTCGTGCACGCGATCGAGGCGCACCACAACGAGGTGCAGCCGCAGACCATCGAGGCCGTGTTGACGCAGGCCTCCGACGCCTGCTCCGGCGGCCGCCCAGGCGCCCGCCGCGAAAGCCTGGAGGCCTACGTCAAGCGCCTCGAGCGCATCGAGGAGATCGCCGGCGGCAAGACCGGCGTCGAGAAGGTCTTCGCGATGCAGGCCGGCCGCGAGATCCGCGTCATGGTCAAGCCCGACGACGTCGACGACATCGGCGCCGCCGTGCTCGCCCGCGACGTGGCCAAGCAGATCGAGGAAGAGCTGACCTACCCGGGCCAGATCCGCGTCACCGTCGTCCGCGAGTCACGCGTCACCGAGATCGCCAGATAACCGCGCGAAACGGTCCCGGGTCCGCCGGGGGCGCGACCGTCGCTCCCGCCGGAGACCGGGCGAGGGCCAGGCCCGGGCCCTCGCCCTGCCAGGTCCGCGAACCCGCAGGCTCAGACCGAAAACCGAACGGGGAACCGCATGGGAACGGAAACGGCGACGAGCGTGGTCGCACGCTACTTCGAGATGTGGAACACCGGCGACACGTCGACGGCGGAGTCCATCGTGGACCGGGCCTGGGTCGACCATGCGCACCCTGAGGTCGCTGGGCCCGAGGGTGTGCGGCAGGCGGTGGCGGCCATCCGGGCCGTGCGCCCCGACCTGCACTTCACGGTCGAATCCATCCTCGCCGGCGACGACGGCCTGGTCGCCGCCGTGGGTGGGGTCGGCGCCCAGCAGCCGTCACCGGGACGGATCATCTGGCTGGTGCGCGTCGCGGGCGGTCTGATGGTCGAGATGTGGACCTACCACCAGAACCCCCCGCCCGTCTGAGCCGGTCTAGGGCGCACCGCCCGCGCCGACGCCGGAAGCGGCGTCCATGCCGACGACCGCGGACATCTTGGCGTCGACCGGCGGAGCCGCGGTGCGGCGGGCCCGCGACATCCGGTGCTGGATGTATTCGGCCAGCTTCGAGAGCGCGTAGTTCAGCAGGATGTAGATGGCGCCGACGACGAGGTACATCTGGATCGGGTTGTTGAGCACCTGGATCACCTGCGTGACCACGCGCAGGATCTCCTCGTAGCCGATGATGAAGCCCAGTGACGTGTCCTTGAGCACCACCACGAGCTGGCTGATCAGCGCCGGCAACATGATCCGGATCGCCTGGGGTAGCAGCACCAGGCGGGTGGTCTGGAACGAGCGTAGGCCGATCGCGCGGGCGGCCTCGGACTGGCCGCGGGGCAGGCCCTCCATGCCGGAGCGGAGGATCTCGCCGATCACGACCGAGTTGTAGATGGCCAGGCCGATGACGAGGTACCAGAGCACGTCGTCGAAGTCGATGCCCATCGCCGGGAAGCCGAGCCAGCAGAACGCGATCGTGACGACCACCGGCGTGCCGCGGAAGACCTCGACACAGGCGCGGGTGATGCCGTTGAGCGTCCAGCTCAGCGCCTTGAGCAGGCCGCCGGCCGGGCCGGTGAAGTCGCGGCGGGCCAGTTCCTTGAGCTGCACGCGGAGGATCGCGAGCAGCAGGCCGGCCACCAGCGAGAACGCGATGGCGAGGCCGGCCGCGGTCAGCGTCGCCTTGAAACCGATCCAGATGCGGTCCCAGAGCAGCTTGAAGCTCTCGTTGCCCGGGTCGACCAGCGGGCCCCACTTGTCCATCGAGAACTCGCCGCGGCTGTCGAGCGGGCGGTAGACGAAGAAGTAGAGGCCGGCGACGATCAGGACGGCGGCGACGATGCTGACGGCCAGCGTGATCCGGCGCGCCCTGGGGCCGGGTGCGTCGTAGAGGACGGTCTGGTTGTTGCTCATCGGGTCACCGCCCGCTGCCGCTCGACCCGGTCCAGCAGGAGACTCAGCGGGATCGTCATGAGGAGGAAGCCGATCGTGATGCCGACGAACGTCGGGATGACCGGTTGGTTGTCCTCGACGATCAGGTTGTAGCCGCGGTAGGTCAGCTCGCCGAGGACACCGAAGAACGCCGCGATGGCGGAGTTCTTGATCATCGCGATGATCACGCTGCCCAGGGGAACGATGGCGGCTTTCCAGGCCTGCGGGAGGACGACGTACCGGAGGTTCTGGGTGAAGGTCAGGCCGATCGCGCGGGCCGCCTCGGCCTGGCCGGGCGGCACCGCGTTGACGCCGCTGCGCAGCGCCTCGCAGACGAACGCGCCGGTGTAGAGGCTCAGCCCGATCAACGCGAAGCGGAAGAACGGCAGGTCGATGCCGAGCCGGGGGACGATCTCCTCCACGCCCGGGATCCGCAGGAAGTCAGCGTTGGAGCCGAGCGCGGGCAGGCCGAACGCGGAGAAGAACAGGACGATCGTCAGCGGTACGTTCCGGAAGATCGTCACGTAGGCGGTGCCGACCCAGCGCAGGGGCGGGATCGGCGAGATCCGGAAGATCGCCGCGATGGCGCCCAGGATGAGGGCGCCGATCGCGGCGAGCACGCAGTACTGGAAGGTGTTCCACAGCCCGCCCGCGAAGGCGTCGAAGTGGTCGACGAGCACGTTCAAGCCGAGCACCTTCCAGTTCTGCGAGTTGTCGGGTTACGTCAGTAGCGGTTGATGGTCGGGGTCTTGGGCTCGTTCTTGTCGTACTTGCCCGCGGTGTCGGCCCAGGCCTTCGCGTAGCTGCCGTCGGTGAACGAGGTCTCGAGGGTCTTGTTGATGAACTCGCGGAACTTGTCGTCGCCCTTCTTCAGGCCGATGCCGTAGGGCTCCTCGGTGAAAGGCGTGCCCGCGAGCTTGAACATGCCCTCGTTGGTCGACATGTAGCCGGTCAGGATGACGTTGTCAGTGGTGATCGCGTCGACCTGGCCGTTCTTCAGGGCGTCCAGGCACTTGGTGTAGACGTCGAACAGCACCAGCTGCGCGGTCTCGTTCTTGAGGTAGGTCTTGATGTTGGTGGCCGGCGTCGAGTTGGTCACCGAGCAGACCTTCTTGGTGCCGTCCTTGAACGAGTCAGGACCGGTGATCGTCGTGTCGTCGGCCTTGACCAGGATCGTCTGGCCGGCGATGTAGTAGGGGCCGGCGAAGTCGACGACCGCCTTGCGCTTGTCGTTGATCGTGTAGGTCGCGGCGACGATGTCGACCTTGCCGTCCTGGATCACCTGCTCGCGCACCGTCGACGGCGTCTCCACGAACTCGATCTTGTCTTCGGAGATGCCCAGGGCCTTGGCGATGATCTTCGCGATCTCCACGTCGAAGCCGGCCGGCTTGCCGTCGAGGCCCTTGAGGCCGAACAGCGGCTGGTCGAACTTCGTGCCAACGGTGATCTTGCCGGCCTTGTTGAGCTTCTCCATCGTCGTGCCGGCCTCGAAGGTCACGTCAGACGTGCCCGAGCTGCCGGAATCGCTGTCGCCGTTGTCACCGCAGGCACCCACCGCCAGGGCGAGGGCCGCCGCGGCGGCAAGGGCCGCCACCCGCTTCATCCGCATGTGCATTTCTCCTTCTGGTACGGGAGATCCCGACGGGGTCGTGCCGGGACTCCGCCGATCGACCTTGTGGTGCTGGGTCAGTGCGTCAGGATCTTGGAAAGGAAGTCCTTGGCCCGGTCGCTGCGCGGGTTCGCGAAGAACTCGACGGGCTCGGCCTCCTCGACGAGTTGGCCGTCGGCCATGAAGACGACGCGGTTGGCCGCGTGTCGCGCGAAACCCATCTCATGGGTGACCACGACCATCGTCATGCCGTCACGCGCGAGTGACGTCATCACCTCGAGCACCTCGCCGACCATCTCGGGGTCGAGGGCGCTGGTCGGCTCGTCGAAGAGCATCGCCTTGGGCTGCATGGCCAGCGCCCGGGCGATCGCGGCGCGCTGCTGCTGGCCGCCGGAGAGCTGGGCGGGATATTTCTCGGCCTGGTTGGCGATGCCGACCCGCTCCAGCAGGGCCAGTGCGCGCTCCCGCGCGGCGGCCGGCTTCTCCTTGCGGACCTTGATCGGGCCGAGCGTCACGTTCTGCAGGATCGTCTTGTGCGCGAAGAGGTTGAACGACTGGAACACCATGCCCACGTCGCTGCGCAGGCGGGCCAACTCGCGCCCCTCGGCCGGCAGCACCTTGCCGTCGAACCTGATGGTGCCCGAGTTGATCGGCTCCAGCCGGTTGATCGCGCGGCACAGCGTCGACTTGCCCGAACCCGACGGTCCAATCACGACGACCACCTCGCCGCGCTCGACCGACAGGTCGACATCGTGCAGAACGTGCAGGTCACCAAAGTATTTGTTGACCTTTTCGAGCACGATGAGCGGCTCAGCCGTCGGCACCGTGTCAGTTGCGACCATCGACCCCCCCTTTTGGATGGGGCCACTCTAAGGGTGACGATGTGTCAGGAAGCGCTGTCTACGGTCACGGAGCGGTAACGCGGGCTACACGCGCGCCAACGGGCAGGCACGATCGTTGGTATGGCGATCCCTCCGGTCCCCCTGGGGCAGGGCTCCGCGATCTGGAACTGGCACGCGGAGGCGCCCTTGACACCTTCCGTAGTCATGCGCGCACTGGGCGCTATCACCGGTTGCGCGGTCGTCCCTCTGGGTGACGACGCCGACCTGCCCGGCGACGCGGTCCTCTGCGACGTCTGGCAGGGCGTCGGCGACTTCCCGATCGCGATCGACTGCTACGCGCCGCCACCGGACGTCCCCGAGGCCGTCGCGGCCGCCGAGGTCGCCGCGGTGCTCCGGCGCCGCATCCTGCTCGCCGACGACACGCTGATCCCCGACCGGCACGTGCTGGCGACGGTCGACGGCACGCTGCGACCCGTACACGTGGATGTGGTCGAAACCGACGACGGCGAGGCGCGATCCAACGTGCGGCCGTGCACCGGCCACGACGCGTGGTGCCGGCAGCGGGTGCCCTGCCAGCAGTCGCGGTGGACTCCCGACCAAGTGGTCCCCGGCCTGGCCGCCTGATCACGCGCGGCGGCTACTCTCTAGGGGTCATGACTACCGCAACGCAGGCCAGCCCCCGCACCTACCAGGTGCGCACATACGGCTGCCAGATGAACGTCCACGACTCCGAGCGGATCTCCGGCCTGCTCGAAGCGGCCGGTTACGTGCGGGCCGAGGCGGATGACGCCGACGTGGTGGTGTTCAACACCTGTGCCGTGCGGGAAAACGCCGACAACCGCCTCTACGGCAACCTCGGCCACCTGCGCCCGGCCAAGACCCGCCGGCCCGACATGCAGATCGCCGTCGGCGGCTGCCTGGCCCAGAAAGACCGCGGCGAGATCGTCAAGAAGGCGCCCTGGGTCGACGTCGTCTTCGGCACCCACAACATCGGCTCGCTGCCCGCGCTGCTGGAACGGGCCCGGCACAACAGCGAGGCCGAGGTCGAGATCCTCGAGTCGCTCGAGGTGTTCCCGTCGACGCTGCCGACCCGGCGCGAGTCGACCTACGCCGGCTGGGTGTCCATCTCCGTCGGCTGCAACAACACCTGCACCTTCTGCATCGTGCCGTCGCTGCGCGGCAAGGAGAAGGACCGGCGGCCCGGCGAGGTGCTGGCCGAGGTCGAGGCGCTGGTGGCCGAGGGCGTGCTGGAGGTGACGCTGCTCGGGCAGAACGTCAACTCCTACGGCGTCGAGTTCGGCGACCGGTTGGCGTTCGGCAAGCTGCTGCGGTCGACCGGGTCGATCGAGGGCCTGGAGCGGGTCCGGTTCACCAGCCCGCACCCGAAAGACTTCACCGACGACGTGATCGCCGCGATGGCCGAGACGCCCAACGTCTGTCACTCGCTGCACATGCCGCTGCAGTCCGGCTCCGACGCCGTGCTGCGGGCCATGCGCCGCTCCTACCGGCAGGAGCGCTACCTCGGCATCATCGAGAAGGTGCGCGCGGCGATGCCCGACGCGGCCATCACCACCGACATCATCGTCGGCTTCCCGGGCGAGACCGAGGAAGACTTCGTGCGAACCCTCGATGTCGTACGCCAGGCGCGGTTCGCGACCGCCTTCACGTTCCAGTACTCGCCGCGACCCGGCACCCCGGCGGCCACAATGGACGGCCAGGTGCCGAAGGCCGTGGTGCAGGAGCGCTACGAGCGGCTGATGGCCGTCGTCGAGGAGACCACCTGGGCGGAGAACCGGGCGCTGGTCGGCTCGACCGTCGAGGTGCTGGTAGCGGTCGGCGAGGGGCGCAAGGACGAGCGCACCGGGCGGCTCTCCGGCCGGGCCCGCGACGGCCGGTTGGTGCACTTCGCGACCGCCGGGCTGACCGGCATCCGGCCAGGCGACGTGGTCGAGACGACCGTCACCTACGCGGCGCCGCACCACCTCAACGCCGACGGCGCACCCCTGTCGCACCGGCGCACCCGGGCCGGTGACGCGTTCGAGGCCGGCCGGGCCACCCGCACGCCCGGTGTCAGCCTGGGCATGCCGACGCTCGGTCGCCCGCCGGTGCAGCCGATGCCGGCCGCGCCGGCCTGCGCCACCCACTGACGCTCCGGGGCGGCGGCGGGCGCGTTGGCTCGCCCGCCGCCGCGGTCCGGTTTCAGCAGGTGACGCCGTTGAGCGCGACCCCGCCCGGTATTGCCGCCGGGCCGTTGGCGGTGAAGCCGATCGTGACGGATGCCCCCGCGGCCAGGGACGGCGACCAGGTCGGCGCCGCCGCCGTGATCGTGGTGCCGGACTGGGTGACGGTCGCGTTCCAGCCGCTGCCGAGGGTGACGCCCGACGGCCAGGTCCAGGTCACCCGCCAGGGGTTGGCGGCCGCGGCGCCGCGGTTGGTCACCGTGACCTCGCCCTGGAAGCCGCCCTGCCAGGTGTTGGTCGACCGGTAGGTGGCGTCGCAGTCGCCCGGCGGGGGAGTCGTCGGGCCGCCGGTCGGCCCGCCGGTGGGTCCGCCGGTCGGTCCACCGGTTCCGCCGGTCGGCGCGATCAGGTAGGGCCCGATGATCGACTGTTTCGCCTGGTTGATCGTGGTCCAGTCGTCGTTGGCGATGCCACCGGTGTCACCCGAGTTCGGGTTCCACGACCAGTAGGTGAACGACATCCCGTTGACCCCACTGCCCAGATAGGACATCAGGTTGGTCAGCCAGACCCGGTCCTTGGGGTCGGCCAGCGTGGTGCCGAACTCGCCCAACATGATCGGGGCGGTGTTCTGCTTGAACAGGTAGCCCCAGTAGTTGTCCCAGATCGCCGGCAGGTTGGCCGGGTAGTTGGGCGCGTCGAACCAGGTCTGGTGATAGACCGAGATCGCGTAGTCGTGCGGCGAGTAGACCAGCCTGTTGGCCACCGAGAGCCGCACGGGGAACTGCCCGGCCTTGCTCAAGTTGCCGCCCCACCAGCCGCAGTCCTCGTCGTTGCTGGTGTCGCCGTCCCACACATTGGACAGTCCGCCGCTCGGGCAGCTGACACCCTCCACGAAGATGAGCCAGTTCGGTTGTACGCCGAGGATCGCGTTGCCGGCCCGTTCGGCGGCCAGCCGCCAGTCCCGGTTGGTGTCGCCACAGCCCCAACAGGCGCCGGTCGCGGCCGGGTTGGTGCCCTCCGCGTGCGGTTCGTTATGCAGGTCGGCGCCGATCACGGTCGGGTTGTTGGCATAGCGCTGGGCCAGCGCGCGCCAGTCGCTGAGCCAGGTGCTCTCCGGCACCGCGCTGGTGTACCAGAGCGCCGTCTGCTGCGCGCTGGTCGGCCGGTGCCGGTCGAGGATCACCCGCATGCCCTTGCTTCCGGCGTACGCGATGACCTTGTCGAGAATCTGCAGTGGAGAGTTGCCGACCAGGTCGGGGTTGACGAAGTCGTTGATCCCGGTGGCGACGGCACCGGCCTTGAGCGCGTCGTTGGAATAGGGGATGCGCAGCGTATTGTAACCGAGGTTGGCCATGGTGTCGATCTGGTTGCGCCACGGGTTGCTTGACCACAGGCCGTGGAAGGTCTTGTTGTCGGTCTCCATGCCGAACCAGTTGATCCCGGTGAGCCGCACGGTCGCGCCGGTGCTGTCGACAATCTTGTTGCCGCTCGTGTGCAGGTAACCGGTGCCGGTGCCGGCAGCCATCGCCGGCGGAGTCGCCAGGGTGATGCCGACGAGGACGGTCGCGGCCGCGACCACCAGCGCGGCCAGCGCGCCGCGGACAGGTTTGCGTTGCATGTGCCAGGGCTCCATTCACGGGGGTACGAAATCCGCGCGCGCCGTTGATCGGCGTCGGTCGCGGTGCGTGCCCTGGCTCCGCGTACATTCTGATCGCGATCGATGCCCCAGGTCAAGGTGCCGGTACGATCGCCTCCATGCAAGATCCATCTTGCCCGTGCGTGATCTGTGGTGGAGTGCGCCGCGGGCGCGATGCTTCGACGATCGCGACCGTCGAGAAACACGGCTGGTGCGCGCTGCTGGTACCGGGCACGATCGACTTCGCCTACACGGTCGGCCTGTGGCACTCGTTCCAGATGCCCGAGTTGGTGATGTTCGGCCTGGCCGGCGAACACATGCAGCTGTGGCTGAATGCCTGTGTCGACCGGTTGCGTGACATCGGTTGGCCGGCCGACTCGGCCCCGTTCACGGGTGTGATCGAGGGCCACGAGACCATGCTCCGCCCGGTCGACGACTCATGGCGCGACGCCCTGTTCGGCACGGCGTACCGCTTCTACCGCGGCTGGCCGGTCCCGATCTGGCAGCTGGTCTGGCCGGACGGAGCGGGCCGCTGGCCCTGGAACGACGAGGCGACGGTGAGCAGCCGTACCCGCCAGGCCTTCGGCTGGCTCCCGGTCGCCCACCACCCGCGCGGAAGCTGGCGCCTGGTCGGCACCTTCGGCGGCTCGTTCCCGCTCCCGGCCGAGCCGGACAGTTGGGCCCTGACCACCCAGTCGTTGCTGGCCGGCACGACCGCGCCGGCCCTGGTCGCCTTCGACGACGGCGCCTTCGACGTGTTGGACGCCCGCGGCTACGACGCCGACGACCTGTGCCTCGGCTATCTCGGCGAGGCGGTGGAACGCCATCCCACGCTGCGCCATTTCGCCGACCTGGCCGCCGGGGACGCCGCCGTCGTCGACGCCGCCGGTGCCTGGCAGCGGGCGCCGCTGTCGCCGGACCAGCGCACCACCAGCGTCGCGGCCTGGAGACAGGCCCAACCCCCGACCCGCGGCTAGACGGTCGCGGGTCCGAGCAGCCTCGACGCCGGCCAGTTGCCGCGGCCAGCCGGTCGGCAGCTCGAGCGGTCTCAGCGGGCAGCCCGGTGCCGCCCTTACCCACCGCGGGCCTTACAGGCGGTGGTCCGGCTGCGCCGGTCTTGCGGACTTGGCGGAGGCCGCGTGGTCTTTTTCCACCGCGGGCCTTACAGACGGTGGTCCGGCTGCGCCGGTCTTGCGGACTTGGCGGAGGCCGCGTGGTCTTTTTCCACCGCGGGCCTTACAGGCGGTGGTCCGGCTGCGCCGGCCTTGCTGCCGCGGTCGAGGCCGTATGGCTGTAACGCACGGCGGGATCTGACGACGGGGCCCGCGGGCCCCGACAGAGGCCGCGCGTGGTCTTTCCCACCGCGGACCTGGCAGGGACGGGCCCCCTAGGGCCCGGCCCGGTCCCCGGCGGGAGCAACGGTCCGGACCACCGCGGACCCGGGACCGCGGTTGTTGATCAGTTGGCCTGCTCGGCCAGGTTGAGGAACTGGCGCTTCTGGTTGAGGGCGGTTTCGGCTTCGCGGATGCGCTTGGCGTCGCCGGCGTTGCGGGCGCGTTCGAGGCGTTGTTCGGCCTCGGCCACCTGCTCGCGCATCTGGGTCAGCAGCGGGTTGGCCGACGGGTCGGTGCGGCGCCACGCGGAGTCCATGGCGAGCCGGACCTTTTCCTCCACCGCGCGCATGCGGCGGTCGAGGGCGCCGGCCACCTCGCGGGGGACGCGCCCGGCGTCGTGCCACTGGGCCTGGATCTCGCGGAGCCTGGCCTGCGCGGCGCGCGGGTCGGTGTCGACGTCGATCGCCTCGGCCTCGACGACCAGGGCCTGCTTGCGCTCCTGGTTGCCCTTCTGCTCGGCGTCACGGGCCGAGAAGACCGTGCTGCGGTTGGTGAAGAAGGCGTCCTGGGCGGCCCTGAACCGCTCCCACAGGCGCTGCTCGGCCTCCTTCGACGCGCGCGGCGCGGCCTTCCAGTCGTTCATCAGTTCCTTGAGACGCGCGGCGGTCGGGCCCCAGTCGGTCGAGTCGCGCAGCGTCTCGGCCTCGGCCACGAGCTCTTCCTTGACCGTCTGCGCCTGCTTGCGCTGCGAGTCGAGGGTCGCGAAGTGGGCGCCGCGGCGGCGGGTGAAGCCGTCGCGGGCCGCGGCGAAGCGCTTCCACAGCTCGCCGTCGGACTTCTTGTCGACGCCGCGGATGGTCTTCCACTCGTCGAGGATCTCCTTGAGCCGGTCGCCGGCGGACTTCCAGCCGGTGGACTCGGCCGCGATCTTCTCGGCTTCTTCGACGAGTTGGGTCTTGCGGGCCAGCGCCTCGGCGCGGGCGGTCTCGCGGGCGGCCCGGGCCTCGCCGGCCTTCGCGTCGGCCGTCTCGGCCAGCCGGTCGAGCCGGGCCATCAGGCCGTCGATGTCGCCGACCACGTGTGCCTCGGGCAGCGTGCCGCGGATCCGGCGGATCGTGGCCAGGGAGTGCGACGCGTCGGCGGCGCCGGAGTTCATCCGGGCCTCGACGAGGTCGACCTCGGTGACCACGTCGGCGAACCGCCGGGCGAAGTGGGCCAGGCCCTCCTCGGGCGAGCCGGCCTGCCACGAGCCGACGACCCGCTCTCCGTCGGCCGTCTTGACGTAAACCGTGCCCTCCGCGTCTACGCGTCCGAAGGCCGTCCAGTCGCTCATCTGCCCATCCTCGTTCGTCCGACTCCGTCGGGAATGCAAGGAATGCACCCTTCAGGCGTCGCCATAGCGCAGTATTGTTACCGCTGCATTGTCACAGGTCCTACCCCGTCCGCGTCGAGCGCCTATTCGCGACCGTGACCATACGGAGACCGGGGCCGGAATCACGCGGGTGCCGGCGACGGTCCCGATACCGTTATGCGGTGACCCTCGTAGCTGTCGCGGTCTGTCCTCATCCGCCCATGATCGTCCCAGAGGTGGCCGGCGGGGCCGCGGCCGAACTCGACGACCTGCGGGCGGCCTGCGCCGACGCGGTGACGATGCTGGGCAAGGCCGGCGCGCGGCAGATCGTCGTGTTCGGTGCTGATTCGTCCATGACGTCCTATGACCCGCCCCAGCGCGGCTCGCTGCGCCCGTGGGGCGTCGACCTCGACGTCTCGCTCGGCCCGCACGACCCGCTGGAGAGCCACCAGATGCCATTGAGCCTGGTGATAGGCGCGTGGCTGTTGCGGCAACACCCGCCACAACAGCCCGTGGTGGTCAACATGCAGGGCATCGCCGGCACCGCCACACCCGCCGAATGCCGGCATTTCGGCGAATGCTGCGCCCCCGACGGCCGGTGGGCGCTGCTCGTGATGGGTGACGGGTCGTCGTCGCGAGGAATCAAATCACCGGGGTACGACGATCCGCGCGCCCTGCCCTACGACGACGCGCTGGCGGCCGCGCTGGCCGACGTCGACCTCGACGTGTTGCACGGCCTCGACCCGGCCCTGTCCGCGGAGCTGGGCGTGGCCGGACGGCCGGCGTTCCAGGCCGCGGCCGGCGCGGTCGCCGCGGCCGGCGGTGCCTGGTCGGGGGAGCTGACCTACAACGCGGCGCCGTACGGCGTCGGCTATTTCGTGGCGACCTGGCAGCGCGGGGCGGCGGCATGACCGTGATCGCCGTGGTCGGCCCGACCGCCGCCGGCAAGTCCGCGCTCAGCCTGGCCCTGGCCGAGAAGCTCGACGGCGAGGTCGTCAACGCCGACTCGATGCAGCTTTACCAGGGGCTCGACATCGGCACGGCGAAGCTGTCGGTGGCCGAGCGGCGCGGCATCCCGCACCACGTGCTCGACATCTGGCCGGTCACCGAGCCCGCCAGCGTGGCCGAATACCAGCGGCTGGCCCGGGCGGCGATCGACGACATCCTGGCCCGGGGCAAGGTGCCGCTGCTGGTCGGCGGCTCGGGACTCTATGTGCGGGCGGTGCTGGAAGAATTCGATTTCCCGGGTACGGACGCCGCTTTGCGCGCGTCCCTCGAGGCGGAACTCTCGGTCGTCGGGGCGGCCTCGCTGCACGAGCGGCTGCGTGCGGCCGATCCCGAAGCGGCGGCGCGGATCCTGCCCACGAACGGCCGCCGGATCGTCCGGGCGCTCGAAGTGATAACGCTCACCGGCTCGCCGTTCAAGGCCGCTCTGCCCGCGGCTCCGGTGCCGTTTTATCCGTCTGTGCAGATCGGGGTCGACGTCGAGGGTCCGTTGCTCGACGAGCGGGTGTCGTCGCGGATCGCTTCCATGTGGTCCGCCGGGTTGGTCGCGGAGACGGCCGCGCTGGTTTCCCGTGGCCTGCGGTCGGGGCGGACGGCCAGCCGGGCGCTCGGGTATCAGCAGGTCCTGGCGTTCCTGGCGGGAACGTGTTCGGAGTCTTCGGCATTCGAGGAAACGATCCGGTCGACCCGCCGGTTCGTACGCCGGCAACGCACCTGGTTCCGCCGTGACCCCCGGATCACCTGGCTCGACGGAGCCGACCCCGACCTGGCCACCGCGGCGCTGCGGGCGGTCCACGCGGATGGAACAGGTGCGCCATGATGGGCGGCGTACCTGTTGGGGGGCGGCTTTGAGATGGGGGGCAGTGTGCGTTTCTTCAAGGGGCATGGCACCGGCAACGACTTCGTGATCCTCCCGGACCCGGACGGGGTCCTGGCGCTGACGCCGTCGCTGGTGGCGGCGCTCTGCGACCGCGGCCGGGGCATCGGAGCCGACGGCGTCCTGCGCGTGGTCCGCTCCGCGAAACACCCAGACGCGGCGGGCCTGGCCGGCGACGCCGAATGGTTCATGGACTACTGGAACTCAGACGGCTCGCTCGCCGAGATGTGCGGCAACGGGGTCCGGGTCTTCGCGCGGTTCCTCGTCGCCGAGGGCTTCGCCGACGCGGCCGACTTTCCGATCGCCACCCGCGCCGGCGTGGTCCGGGTCTCGGTCGGCACCGACTCGGTGTCGGTCGTGTTGTCGGCGCCGCGGGTCGGCGCCGCTTCGACCGCGACGCTCGGCGGGCTGACCTTCACCGGGACGTCGGTCGACGTGGGCAATCCACACCTGGTCTGCGCGCTGCCGTCCGGGATGTCGCTGCGGGACCTCGACCTGACCCACGCGCCCGGCTACGACACGTCGGCGTTCCCGACCGGGGTCAACGTGGAGTTCACGGTGCGGGGCGGCACGGAGGCCGCCGCGTTCGGGCATATCGCCGTCGACCGGCGGCCTGGGCCGGACCGGGGTCACATCGCGGTCGATTCGCCGCCGCCTGTCGGGCTTGAGCGCGGTCACATCGCCGTCGATTCACCTCCCGCGACCGGGCCGGATCGCGGTCATATCGCGGTCGATTCGCCGCCGGTCGAGGGCCGGGAGCGGGGTCATATCGCGGTTGACTCGCCTCCGCCGACCGGGCTGGATCGCGGTCATATCGCGGTCGACTCGCCTCCGCCGACCGACCCGCAGCGCGGTCACATCGCGGTTGATTCGCCGCCGCCCTCGCAGCCGGATCGGGGTCACATCGCGGTCGACAGGCGCCCGGTCCCGGTTGCGGTCGACGCGCATGTCGCGATGCGGGTCTACGAACGCGGCTCGGGCGAAACCCTGTCCTGCGGCTCAGGCGCGATCGCGGTCGCCGCGGTGGCCCTGCGTGAGGCGGGGAAGGAAACCGGCGTGGTCGCGGTCGACGTGCTCGGCGGCCGGTTGACGATCGCCTTCGACGGCCAGACCTGCGTGCTGACCGGCCCGGCCGTCCTCGTGGCCACCGGCGAAACCCTGCACATCTAGGGACGTCTTGTTCGCCGGGTCGGGCCACGCCCGCCCCGGCGAAATCACCGGCATCGGGAACGCGGGCGGCGGCCGCCGCCCTGAGGCAGGGTGATCAGCGACATCCCGCGCACCGATCGCGAGGCGGCGCGCCAAGGGACCGCGACCAACAACGGACCTGGCTTCCCCGGCGGGAGCGACGGCGAGTAACCACCGCGCACCCGGGCAAAAATCAAAATCAGGGCGCCGACGTGTCGGCGGCCGCAACCGCCGCACCGCTCTGCGCCGCCGCCCGCACCGCGGCGGCGACCGCGACCGCCACCCGCGGGTCGAACACACTCGGCACGATCACCGTCGGGTTGATCTTGTCCTGGCCGACCACGTCCGCGATGGCCTGGGCTGCCGCGATGGCCATCTCCTCGGTGAAGGCCTCCGCGTGCGCGTCGAGCATGCCGCGGAAGACGCCAGGGAAGGCGAGCACGTTGTTGATCTGGTTCGGCTGGTCGGAGCGCCCGGTGGCGACCACCGCCGCGTGCTTGCGGGCCTCGCGCGGGTCGACCTCCGGGTCCGGGTTGGCCAGCGCGAACACGATCGCGCCCTCGGCCATCGTCGCGATGTCGTCGCCGGTCAGCAGATTGGGGGCGCTGACGCCGATGAACACGTCGGCACCGCGCAGCGCGCCCCGCAGGTCACCTTGATAGCCGTCGCGGTTGGTGTTCTCGACCAGCCACTGCCACGGCGCCGGGAGGTCCTGGAGGCCCGCGTGCAGCACGCCCGGCCGGTCGTAGGCGAGGATGTCGCCCACGCCCTGGCGGAGCAGCAACTTCATGATGGCCGTGCCCGCCGCACCGGCGCCACTCACCACCACCCGCACGTCTTCGAGACGCTTGCCCACGACGCGCAACGCGTTGGTCAACGCGGCCAGCACGCAGATCGCCGTGCCGTGCTGGTCGTCGTGGAAGACCGGAATGTCCAGCAGATCCCGCAGTCGCTCCTCGATCTCGAAGCAGCGCGGCGCCGCGATGTCCTCCAGGTTGATGCCGCCGTACGCCGGCGCGATCGCCTGCACGATGCGCACGATCTCGTCGGTGTCCTGCGTGTCGAGCACGACCGGCCACGCGTCGACGCCGCCGAACCGCTTGAACAGCGCCGCCTTGCCCTCCATCACCGGCAGCGACGCCGCGGGGCCCAGGTTGCCGAGGCCGAGCACGGCCGAACCGTCGCTCACCACGGCCACCGTGTTGCGCTTGATCGTCAGGCGGCGGGCGTCGGCCGGGTTCTCCGCGATCGCGAGGCAAACCCGGGCAACACCCGGCGTGTACGCCCTGGACAGCTCGTCCCGGTTGCGCAACGCCACCTTCGGGGTCACCTCGATCTTGCCGCCGAGGTGCAGCAGGAACGTCCGGTCGGAGACCTTTCGCACGTCGACGCCCTCGAGCGCCTCCAGGGCCTTGACCACCTGGTCGGCGTGGTTGGCGTCGGCGGTGTCACAGGTGAGGTCCACGACGACGGTCGTGGGATCCGAGTCGACCACGTCGAGGGCGGTGACGATGGCACCCGCCTCGCCGACGCAGGTGGTGAGCCGGCCGATCGACGACGCGTCGGCCATCACCCCGATCCGGATCGTGATCGAAAAGCCGGCGCTGGGCAGGCGGGTCGTCGCCACGTGGTCCTCCGTCGTCCTACGAGCGCCGGCCACGACGCCTGCGCCACGCGCATTGTTGCCCACCTTCGTCGAGGTCGGCCAACCGGCTGCGCGATTTATGGATGCGCTCTCGGTGCTGGCGTGTCACGATCGGTGTTCGAGGAGGATTGTTTTGCGCACATTCCACGCTGTGGATGATCAAGCTGACATCGACGCCACCATCGGCGAGCTCGAGCTCGAAGACCGACATGCCCTGCGTCGCGTCGCGGGCCTGTCCACCGAGCTCACCGACATCACCGAGGTCGAATACCGCCAGCTCCGGCTCGAACGGGTCGTGCTGGTCGGAGTCTGGACCGAGGGCACTTCCACCGACGCCGACAACTCATTGATCGAGCTGGCCGCACTCGCCGAGACGGCCGGTTCCCAGGTGCTCGAGGGGCTGATCCAGCGCCGCGGCCGACCCGATCCGGCGACCTTCGTCGGGCGCGGCAAGGTCGACGAACTGCTCGCCGTGGTCACCTCGACCGGCGCCGACACCGTCATCTGCGACGGCGAGCTGTCTCCTTCGCAACTGCGCAACCTGGAGCAGCGGGTCAAGGTCAAGGTGGTCGACCGCACCGCGCTGATCCTCGACATCTTCGCCCAGCACGCGAAGAGCAAAGAGGGCAAGGCGCAGGTCGAGCTGGCCCAGCTCGAATACCTGCTGCCCCGGCTCCGTGGTTGGGGCGAGACGCTGTCCCGGCAGACCGGTGGTTCCGGGCGGGGCGGCGGCGCGGGTGGCGGCGTCGGCGTGCGTGGTCCCGGTGAGACCAAGCTGGAGACCGACCGCCGCCGGATCAACCACCGCATTGCCCGCCTGCGGCGCGAGATCAAAAGCCTTCGTGTCGTACGCGCCACCAAGCGCGCCAGGCGCAACCGCAACGGCGTGCCGGCCGTGGCGATCGCCGGCTACACCAACGCCGGCAAGTCCAGCCTGCTCAACCGGCTGACCGGTGCCGGGGTCCTGGTGGAGGACGCGCTGTTCGCCACCCTCGACCCGACCACCCGGCGGGCCCGGGCGGCCGACGGCCGGGTCTACACGCTGTCCGACACGGTCGGTTTCGTCCGCCACCTGCCACACCAGATCGTCGAGGCGTTCCGCTCGACGCTGGAGGAGGTCGCCGAGGCCGACGTGCTCGTGCACGTCGTCGACGGCGCCCACCCCGACCCGGAGGAGCAGGTCCGGGCGGTGCGCGAGGTGCTGGCCGAGGTCGGCGCCGAAAACGTGCCGGAGCTGCTCGTCGTCAACAAGATCGACAGCGCCGACGAAGACACCCTGCTCCGGCTGAAGCGGTCGTGGCCCGACGCGGTGTTCGTGTCGGCCCGCTCCGGCCGCGGCATCGACGAGTTGCGCGCGGCGGTCGAGGCACGGCTGCCCCGGCCCGCGGTCGAGATGCGGGTCGTGGTGCCTTACGACCGCGGTGAGCTGGTTGCCCGGTTGCACCGCCGGGCCAAGGTGCTGAGCACCGCCCATATCGCCGAGGGCACGGCGCTGCACGTACGAGTCGATCAAGCGCTCGCGGCCGAGTTGGCGCCCTACCTGTCGGCATAGGGCGGAGATCACGAGGGGGAGGCGCGCACCCAGGGCGGCGTGCGACACTGGCCCGATGCCGCGCGCTTCCTCTTCGATCACGGTCGTCCTGGGCGTGGTCGCAGCGGCGCTCGGTGCCGGCTATGGCACCGCATGGGCCGCGCCATCCCCCTCCGCCGGCGGCGCTGCCGGCGCCGTGGCGCCCGTGCAGGGCAAGAAGGTCTGCACCATCACCGACGAGAAGCTCGTCGAGCTCTCCGGCCTGGTCGCGACCAAGGCCGGCTTCGTCGTCATCAACGACAGCACCGACGTGTCGAGCCGGGAGCGCGTCTTCTACCTCGACAAGAAGTGCAAGGTCACCGACTCGGTCTCCTACAGCGGCGGCGGCCCGCGCGACACCGAAGACCTGGCCCTCTCGCCCGACGGCAAGACGCTGTGGATCGCCGACACGGGCAACAACATCACGAGCGACGACCAGCGTACGAGCATCGTCCTCTGGAGCCTCCCGCTCGACGGCAGCAAGAATCCGGCGCTGCACCGCTTCGTCTACCCCGACGACAAGCCCCGCGACGCCGAGGCGCTGGTCCTCTCCGGCACCGGCGCCGGCACCCCGCTGGTGATCACGAAGTCGACGGGCGCCGCCGAACTCTTCACCCCCGCGTCCGCGATCAAGACCGGCAACGCGACCGGCGTGAAGATGAAGAAGGTCGGCGACCTCACGCTGCCGAAGACGGAGACGCCCAACCTGCTGGGCGCGCCCGGCCGCGTCACGGTGACCGGCGCGGCCCGCTCACCCGACGGCAAGCGGGTCGTCATCCGCACCTACGCCGACGCCTTCGAATGGGACGTCCCCGACGGCGGCGACGTCGCCGCGGCCGTCACCGGCGGCGCCGCACCGCGGATCACCGGCCTGACCGACCCGTTCGGCGAGGCGATCTC
The DNA here is from genome assembly GCF_040676615.1 of Asanoa sp. NPDC049573. NCBI lineage: Bacteria > Bacillati > Actinomycetota > Actinomycetes > Micromonosporales > Micromonosporaceae > Asanoa > Asanoa sp. NPDC049573. The sequence goes on along the minus strand of NZ_JBFAPI010000016.1, from coordinate 72,882 downwards.
CTACACGACCGATGGCAAGCAGTTCGTCACGGTCTCCGACGGCGGCCAACTCGGCGACGACGAAGAGATCCAGATCCTGAGCTACGCGCCGGCCGCGGCCGCGCCCGCGCCGACTGACGGCGCCGCGGCGGGCGAGGCCGCGGGCAGCGGCGGTTCGTGGACCAAGAACCTCTCCCTCGGCGACATCACTTCGCTGATCGCCGCGATCGGCGTGATCGGCCTGATCCTGGTCGGCGCCGGTGTCGCCGGCATCGTCGTGGCCCGCAAGAAGAAGGCGGCGTCCGCGGGCGACCCCGGCGCCGGCGGTGTCGCGAAGGTCGGCCGCCAGGTGGCGCCCGAGCAGGCGACCTGGGACCAGGACGCACCCGGCACCGTTTACGGCGGCGGCCCGGCTCCGGCCGGTGGCGGCGTCTACGGCGGGGGCCCGGCTCCGGCCGGTGGCGGCGTCTACGGCGGGGGCCCGGCTCCGGCCGGTGGCGGTGGCTACGGTGGGCCTCCGCCTCCGCGCGGTGGCGGCGTCTACGGCGGCGGTGGCGGCGCGGCCCCACAGCGTGGCGGTGGCGTTTACGGCGGTGGCGGTGGCGCCCCGGCGCAGCCCGGCTACGGCGACGGCGGTGGCTACGGGCCGCCGCAGCAGGGCGATCCGCGGCAGCGTGGCAACGGCTACGGCCGGCAGCGGAGCGCGCCTGACGACTATGGCTATTCGGAATCCGGGCAGACCTATGGCCAGCAGGGCCGGGGCGGCTATCCCAACGACGACGGCTACGCCGGTTACGTGGGTTCGGGTTACCACCCGGACTATCGCGGCTGACCCTTCTTCGTCCGCTGTGGCGTGGCCACTGTGGTCGCGCGGACCGTCTGGCTGCGGGGTTGACGGGTGTTGCGGGGCCTGCCGGGTTGGTGGTGGCAGGCCCCGAACTGTGTCGTCAGATGCGGCGCAGGACCGCCACGACGCGGCCCATGATGGTGGCCTCGTCGCCGTTGATCGGGTCGAACGCGGGGTTACGCGGCATCAGCCAGACGTGGCCGTCGCGGCGCTGGAAGGTCTTGACCGTTGCCTCGCCGTCGAGCATCGCCGCCACGATCTCGCCGTTGTTGGCCGTCGGCTGCTGGCGGACGACCACCCAGTCGCCGTCGCAGATGGCGGCCTCGAGCATCGAGTCGCCCTTGACGTGGAGCATGAAGACCTCGCCTTCGCCGACGAGTTCCCGGGGGAGCGGGAAGACGTCTTCGATGGCCTGCTCGGCGAGGATCGGCCCACCGGCGGCGATCGCACCCAGCATCGGCACGTAGGCCGGTGCCGGCCGCTGCGCCCGCGCCGTCTCCTCGTCGACCAGGTCGGACGGCTGCCGCACGTCGACGGCGCGCGGGCGGTTGGGGTCGCGGCGCAGGAAACCCTTTCGCTCCAACTCCTTGAGCTGATAGGCCACGCTCGACGGCGACACCAGCCCGACCGCCTCGCCGATCTCGCGCACGCTGGGTGGGTAGCCGTAGCGATCCACCCAGTCACGGATGAATTCGAGAATTCGTCGCTGCCGGGCGGTCAGCTCGGCGGCGGTCACGTCGGGGAAGCTGCTCACAACCGGCGCCACGGCTCTGACCTCAGACGTAGCGGCGCGTGCCCGGGCAGCACCCCGCTTGCGGGTGCTCGGCGACGCGGCTTCGGACGCGATTCTCTGCGGTTGGTGCTGCCGGCTCGCCCGGTCGTCGGTCGACACGTCCGTCCTCCCTGGTCGGCTGTGATGCCCTAATTCGCGGTTGGGGTGACCATGACCGTATCGGTGGGTTGAGACAGTTTCAAACATCTGTACGACATCCGCGCCCGGCGTGTCGCGCGTTTGGGGTCGACATCCGAACGCCTGTTCTGATAAACCATCGTACGTCCGTACTATCGAACTGGCGTTCGATCTTGGGGGTCGGGATGAGCGTGGTCGGCATTTCGGGTGGTGTGGCAGGCGGTCTACGAAGGCGCCCGGCGAGCCGCGCGCTCCGCCGACCAAAGCCACATCTGCGCTTGACCCGCCGCGGCCGGCTGGTGCTGGTCGCCCTGTTCCTAGCGCTGGTGGGCGGCGTGGCCGCGCTGCTCTCGCCGGCCTCCCAGGCCGCCGATCCGGCCGGCCCACCCGCGATAGCGGTGGTCCAACCCGGCGACACCCTCTGGTCGGTGGCGGCCCGCTACCGGCCCAGCGTGGTTCCGTTCGCCGTGATCGACGAGATCCGCCGCCTCAACAACCTTGACGGCTACATCGTGTACGCGGGCCAGGAGTTGATCCTGCCGGCCGAGTAGGAGCGGCACACGCCGTCGCCCGCGGTGGGCGGGTTCGGTCGGGCTGGCAGGGCGCTGGGGGTCTGCCGGGGGCGTGCGCGGCCGCGAGGTTGGGGCTGTGCGTGGCTGCGAGGTTGGGGCTGTGCGTGGCCGCAGGTTGGGGCTGTGCGTGGCTGCGAGGTCGGGCTGCGGGCTGTGCGTGGCTGCGAGGTCGGGCTGCGGGCTGTGCGTGGCTGCGAGGTCGGGCTGCGGGCTGTGCGTGGCTGCGAGGTCGGGCTTTGCGTGGCGTCGGGGCTGGGCGTGGCCGTGAGGTCGGGTTGCCGGATAGGCGAGGGCGGCGGCATTGGGGGGTGGCGGGCGGGGTTGTGTCCATCACGCCGCTGTGGCTTCGGAGCGAGTCGTTGAGACCCCGCACGTGTCGGTCGGGATCGATCTTTTGATGGCCAGGCCGGAGCGGCCTGGAGGGCGGGTTCGGCCGCGCCACTTGGCGTCGTGTGGCGGGTCACAGGAGTCACTCCAACCACGCTGGGACAGAAACGTGGCAGTCGCGACACGCCCGCTCAACTTGACCCCGCGACGTGGGCCGCCTACGGTCGAACCCCTAGATGTAGTAGTTACAGGTATGTAAGTTGTCCACAGGTAGGGGTAGACTCGGCAGGGTTGCCCACACCTTTCCCACAAGTTGTGCACAGCGGTGTCCACCGGTGGTGGTTGGCCGTTGTCCAGAGGCGTGTGCGGAATCGGCGGCGGGAGCGGCGCGGTCGGCGCCGCCAAAACTGTCATACGGGCCCACTAGCGTGGCCCGCGGGATCAGTTCAGGAGAGGAGGGTCGGCGATGCGTTGTCCTTACTGCCGACACCCCGACTCGCGGGTCGTCGACTCGCGCGAGGCCGACGACGGCCAGCTGATCCGGCGACGCCGGTCATGCCCCGAGTGCGGCAAGCGGTTCACCACCGTCGAGGAAGCCGTCCTCGCCGTGGTCAAGCGCAGTGGCGTCACCGAGCCGTTCAGCCGCACCAAGATCGTCACAGGCGTGCGCAAGGCGTGCCAGGGGCGGCCGGTCGACGAAGACTCGATCGCGCTGCTGGCACAGAAGGTCGAGGAGACCGTCCGCGCCAAGGGGGCTGCCGAGGTCCCGAGCCACGACGTGGGGCTCGCCATCCTCGGCCCGCTGCGCGACCTCGACGAGGTGGCCTACCTGCGCTTCGCGAGCGTCTACCGCTCGTTCGAGTCCCTGAGCGACTTCGAAACCGAGATCGAGGCGCTGCGCGCTGCCGCCGCGGCGCGACTCGAGGGCACCGCTGCTGCGGTTGTCAACGCGGAAACGCGTACCAAGTAGAGCTTTTGATTGTGTTCGTAAACGAGGGGGCAGGTGACATGGCGGGCGACGTGGCCGCTGGCAAGAGTCGAGCGCGGACCGTGGGGGCGACCGGGCTCAAGATCGGGCGGGTGTGGACGACCGAGGGTGTCCACCCTTACGACGAGGTGGCGTGGGAACGCCGCGACGTGGTGATGACCAACTGGCGTGACGGCTCGATCAACTTCGAGCAGCGCGGTGTCGAGTTCCCCGAGTCGTGGAGCGTCAACGCGGCCAACATCGTGACCACCAAATACTTCCGTGGTGCCGTCGGCACCCCGGAGCGGGAGTGGTCGCTCAAGCAGCTCATCGACCGGGTGGTGAAGACCTACCGCAAGGCGGGGGAGGACAACGGCTACTTCGGCAGCTCCGCCGACGCCGAGGTCTTCGAGCACGAGCTGACCTACATGCTTCTGCACCAGGTGTTCAGCTTCAACTCGCCGGTCTGGTTCAACGTCGGCACGCCGTCGCCGCAGCAGGTCAGCGCCTGTTTCATCCTCGCCGTCGACGACTCCATGGACTCGATCCTCGACTGGTACAAGGAGGAGGGGCTGATCTTCAAGGGCGGCTCCGGCTCCGGCGTCAACCTGTCGCGGATCCGTTCATCCAAGGAGCTGCTGTCCTCCGGCGGCACCGCGTCCGGCCCGGTCAGCTTCATGCGTGGGGCTGACGCGTCGGCCGGCACGATCAAGTCGGGTGGCGCCACCCGGCGGGCCGCCAAGATGGTCATCCTCGACGTCGACCACCCCGACGTCGAAGAGTTCGTGCAGACCAAGGCCCGCGAGGAGAACAAGATCCGGGCCCTGCGCGACGCCGGGTTCGACATGGACCTCGGCGGCGCCGACATCGTCAGCGTGCAATACCAGAACGCCAACAACTCGGTCCGGGTCACCGACCAGTTCATGGCGGCCGTCGAGACCAACGGTCCGTTCGACCTGCGCGGGCGGCTCGACGGCTCGGTCATCGAGACCGTCGACGCGGCGAAGCTGTTCCGCACGATCGCGACGGCGGCGTGGGAGTGCGCCGACCCCGGTCTGCAATACGACGACACGATCAACGACTGGCACACCTGCCCCGAGACCGGTCGGATCACCGCGTCCAACCCGTGCTCCGAATACCTGCACCTCGACAACTCGTCGTGCAACCTGGCTTCGCTCAACCTCATGAAGTTCCTCCGCGCCGACGGTGGCTTCGAGGTGGAGAAGTTCGTCAAGTCGGTCGAGTTCGTGATCACCGCGATGGACATCTCGATCTGCTTCGCCGACTTCCCGACCGAGAAGATCGGCGAGACCACCCGGGCCTACCGGCAGCTCGGCATCGGCTACGCCAACCTCGGTGCGCTGCTGATGGCGTCCGGCCTGCCCTACGACTCCGACGGTGGGCGTTCGCTCGCCGGCGCGATCACCTCGCTGATGACCGGCACCGCCTACCGGCGGTCGGCCGAGATGGCCGCGGTGGTCGGTGCCTACGACGGTTACGCCCGCAACGCCGAGCCGCACAAGCGGGTCATGCGCAAGCACGCCGCCGCCAGCGACGACATCAAGGCACCGAGCGCGGTCGCGACCGCGATCGCCCGCGAGGCGTCGAAGCAGTGGCAGCTGGGCCTCAAGATCGGTGAGAAGTCGGGCTGGCGCAACGCGCAGGCCTCGGTGCTCGCACCGACCGGCACCATAGGCCTGATGATGGACTGCGACACCACCGGCGTCGAGCCCGACCTGGCCCTGGTCAAGTTCAAGAAGCTGGTCGGCGGCGGCTCAATGCAGATCGTCAACCAGACGGTCCCGCGGGCGCTGCGCAGCCTGGGCTACCCGGAGGAGCAGGTCGAGGCGATCGTCGAGCACATCGCCGATCACGGCCACGTCGTCGACGCGCCGGGCCTCAAGCCCGAGCACTACGCGGTGTTCGACTGCGCGATGGGCGAGCGGTCGATCGCGCCGATGGGCCACGTGCGGATGATGGCCGCGGTCCAGCCGTTCATCTCTGGTGCGATCTCCAAGACGGTCAACATGCCCGAGTCGGCGACCGTCGAAGACGTCGAGAAGATCTACTTCGAGGGCTGGAAGCTCGGCCTCAAGGCGCTCGCGATCTACCGCGACAACTGCAAGGTCGGCCAGCCGCTCTCCGCGGCCAAGCCGGGCAAGGGCAAGGCCGAGGTCGAGGCGCCCGCCGCGGTGGCGGAGAAGACGGTCGAGAAGGTCGTCGAATACCGCCCGGTTCGCAAGCGCCTGCCGAAGAAGCGTCCGTCGGAGACGGTGTCGTTCTCGGTCGGCGGCGCCGAGGGCTACCTGACCGCGTCGTCCTACCCCGACGACGGCCTCGGCGAGGTCTTCCTCAAGATGTCGAAGCAGGGCTCGACCCTGGCCGGCGTCATGGACGCGTTCTCGGTGGCGATCTCCATCGGCCTGCAATACGGCGTGCCGCTGGAGACCTTCGTCGGCAAGTTCACCAACATGCGGTTCGAGCCGGCGGGCATGACCGACGACCCCGACATCCGCATGGCCGCGTCGGTGATGGACTACATCTTCCGCCGGCTGGCGCTCGACTTCCTGCCCTACGAGCGGCGGGCCGAGCTCGGCATCTTCACCGCCAAGGAGCGGGCCGCCCAGCTCCGGGCCGAGGCAGAGGCCGAGGCCGCGGTCGACCTGACCCAGATGGCGTCATCGGCGCCGATTGAGGCCAAGCCGGCCGACGAGAAGGCAGCCGACGAGGATGCCGCCGAGGAGAAGGCCGAGCCAGCTGCGAAGGCGACCGCCGACATCCCGGTCCAGATCGCGGCGCCGTCCCCACGGGTCGGTTCGTCGACCGAACTGCTCGAGGCCGTGATCGGCCGCTCGGCCGACGCGCCGCTCTGCTTCACCTGCGGCACGAAGATGCGCCCGGCCGGCAGCTGCTACGTCTGCGAGGGTTGCGGCTCGACCTCCGGCTGCAGCTGACCCGCTGAACCGAAATTCGTCCCCCGGGCGCCTACGCCCGGGGGACGGTTTCGTTCACGACTGGGTCGGGTTGTCGGTGTGCGGGCGCTTGCCCAGCTGGTGCCAGTCGGTCTCGGTCATGTCGATGTCGAAGTGCTTGGCCGCCTTCCGCAAGTTGGCGAATGCCTGGTCGCGTTCCTTGTCGGTGACGCCCTTGACCTGGTCGAAGCGCGCGATCGCGTTCCGCACGTGATCGGCGTCGGTCAGCGGCTCCTTGCGCTTGTCGGGGAACGCGTAGGCAGAGTCCGGGAGGCTGCGCTTCTCGCCGCTCGACAGGGTTCCTTCGTCGCCCTCTTTGACGGGCTTCCAAGTGGTCTCCATAGTTCGACCGTTACCCAACCGACCAGCGGCTATGCGGCGCAGGCGGTCCAGTCGACGAAGACCCGATCCGGACACTGAGGGTCGATCCGGGCAGCGAAGGCCAAGCCGTCCTGGGCGCGGGCGAGCGCCGGCTCCGCGATCGGACCCAGATACATGGCCGGGTACGGCGGCCCACCGTCGACCCGGCGCACCGACATCAGCACCTCGAGCACCGGCTCCCGATCGACGAATGCACCCGTCTCGCGCAGGTCGAACGGGCGCGCCTGGCCCGGAACGCCGGTCTGGGCGAGGTCGGCCAGGTCTTCGCGCAGGGGTTGGTGTGCGGGCTGCTGCGTCGTGGTCATGCCGGTGGCGCCCTCTCGTCGTACGGATGATGCCTCTTGGGATATAACCGGCGAGGGCGGTTAAGGCAGCGGACGACAGGTCCGATAGGTCCGATAGGGTACGGGTGGTGACGTGGCGACAGCCGACGGTGAGCGTGAGCTGAGCCAACCGCACGAGAGCCGGATGCCCGCCGACGCCGCCTATCGGGCCGAGATCCTGACCGCCCACAATGCTGCGCTGGCCGCCGGTTCGGCCGGATATCTCGACCCGCGGACAGGCCTGTTCGTCCTTTCGGCCGGCTTCCTCGCGGCGCGCGGCACCTGTTGCGGCCGGGGCTGCCGGCATTGTCCGTACGTGAAATAAGGTTCGCGCCATGACTCGGTACGTCGTCGTCGGGGCCGGCATCGTCGGGTTGGCCACCGCGCACCGGATCACCCTCGACCACCCGGACGCGTCGGTCACCGTGATCGACAAGGAGCCGCGGGTCGCGGCGCACCAGACCGGGCACAACTCGGGCGTGATCCACGCCGGGGTCTACTACAAGCCGGGCAGCCTCAAGGCCAGCCTCTGCGCCGCCGGCCGGGCGTCCATGGTCGACTTCTGCGCGACGCACGGCATCGCCCACGAGGTCTGCGGCAAGCTGATCGTGGCGGCCGACGAGTCCGAGGTGCCCCGGCTGCGCGCGCTGCACGAACGCGCGGTCGCCAACGGCCTCCCCGCCCGGCTGGTCGGCCCGGCCGAGGCCAAGGAGTTCGAACCCGAGATCCGCTGCGTCGAGGCGCTGCGGGTCGACTCGACCGGCATCGTCGACTTCGCCGCCGTCTGCACCACGCTCGCCGACCTGGTCGAGAAGGCCGGCGGCGACCTGCGCCTTGGCACCAAGGTCACCGGCATCGCGGCTGCCGCGGGCGGAGGTCGCGAGCAGGTCGTGCACACCGACGCCGGCGACGTCACCGCCGACGTGCTGATCAACTGCGCCGGCCTGCAGGCCGATCGGGTCGCCCGCATGGCTGGGGTCGAGCCGCCTGCCCGAATCGTCCCCTTCAGGGGTGAATACTTCGAACTGACACCTGAGCGGCGTGGGCTGGTCCGGGGCTTGATCTACCCGGTACCCGACCCGCAGTTCCCGTTCCTCGGCGTCCACCTGACCCGCATGATCGACGGCACCGTCCACGCCGGACCCAACGCCGTGCTCGCGCTGGCCCGGGAGGGTTACCGCTGGAGCAAGGTCAACCCCAGAGACGTCGCAGACCTCATCGGCTACGGCGGCCTGTGGCGCCTCGCACGCAAGCACTACCGCTACGGCCTGACCGAGGTACGCCGTTCGTTGAGCCGCCGCCTCTTCGCCGAAAGCCTGGCCCGCCTCGTGCCAGCGGTCACCGAGGCCGACCTGGTCCCGGCCGGCGCCGGCGTGCGCGCCCAGGCCATCGCCCGCGACGGCGCACTGGTCGACGACTTCTTGATCGTCGCCCGCGACCGCCAGGTCCACGTGCTCAACGCCCCGTCACCGGCAGCGACCAGCTCGCTGGAGATCGCCAAACACATCGTGGCCCAGCTACCGGCTTAGCCCACGTCCGCAGGCCAGCGCCGACGCCACGCACAGCGGCGCCCTTCCCCAGGCGCGCCAGTCCCCAACCGTGCCCCGCGCGACCCGCGGGCAGTTCGCAAGGCTTTGCTCTGCACCCCTGCGGGAAGCGCCTGCCGCTTTTGGGCGCTTCCCGCAGGGGTGTAGAGCAAGGTGCCGGGCTAAGCGCGCGAAGCGCCGGACTGCGCACACAGGCCAGGGCGGGTCGGTGCCGCGTCTCCGGTCCGCGCCGCGCCCCGGGCTGATGCCGCGTCCCGGTCCGCGCCGTGCCCCGGTCCGCGCTGCGCCCCGGTCCGCGCCGTGCCCCAGGTTGGTGCCGCGCCTCCGGTCCGTGCCGCGCCCAGCCGGCATCGCGCCCCAGAGCCGCCGACACACAGCATCGCGGCGTCCGGGCCGACACCACTCGACGGACAACCCGGACTTCCGCGCCGGTCGTTGACGTCGTATCTTTTCCGGCGGTGCCCTCCCGTGCTGATCAGCCAGTCGACCGAGGAGTCGTTGTGGTCCTGCCGCGTAGCCGCCACAGCGAACCCGCCCCCGCCCACGCCGCCGGAGCGTCCAGAATGGGCTCCCACCTGGTCTGCCTCGGCGTCGTGGTGAGTCTGGCGGCGGTCGGCGGGTGCTCGAGCGACCCGGTCCCCGAACGGGACACGACGCCCGTGCGCACGAGCTATCCGGCCGCGACGGCCGGCGGGGCGTGCGTGTTCTTCGACTACGACGCGATCGAGAAGGCGATCGGTGCCCGCTTCGATGTCGCCGCGGCCAGTCAGAGTGCGCAGACGACGACCTGCGTCGTGCAGTCGGACGACGCCGACCTGCCCGACCTCACGCTGGCGATCAGCAAGACGTCCGCCGACGCCGACGTCTTCAAGACCGACGTGATGCCCGACAAGGGCGCGACCGCGATCAAGAACCTCGGGCTGGCGGCCTACCAGGCGCCGGTCGCCGCCGCGAAGGACGCCGGCGCCGGGGTGGAGATCTGCTGGCTCACCAAGGACAAGCGGCTCATGTCGCTGCGGTTCACTGGCGCGTTGGACGCGCCCGCGCCGCCGAAGAGTTTCGCCGGCAAGCTGGTCGCCCTGGCCAAGGAGGTCGAGACGGCCAAGGCGCCGAAGCAGCCTTAACGGATCAGTGGGCCGCGACGAAGACCCGGGAGGCGACCTCGCGGGGAAGGCGAACCTGGTCACCCGAACGGTCGATCATCACGCCGTCACGCTCCTGGGCGACCGTGACGGTCGCGCCGGGGTCGACGCCCGCGGCGTGCAACTGGCGGAGGACGTCGGAGTCGGTCTGCACGCTCTCGCAGATGCGCCGGACTATGACCTGGCCGGTGAGCCCCGGGAACGCCAGGTTGCGCTCCTTGTTGTCGAAGCCGTCGGCCTCGATGGGCAGGTCGCTGAGGGCGTCGAGACCGGGGATCGGGTTGCCGTAGGGGGACCGGGTCGGGCGGTTGAGCAGGTTGTAGACCTTCTGCTCGACCGCGTCGCTCATCACGTGCTCCCAGCGACAGGCCTCTTCGTGTGCCTCTTCGTAGGGCATGCCGATGACATTGACCAGCAGCAATTCGGCGAGCCGGTGCTTGCGCATGACCGAGACCGCCTGCTCGCGGCCCAAGCCGGTCAGGTGCAGGTGGCGGTCGCCCTCGACGGTGAGCAGACCGTCGCGCTCCATCCGGGCCACCGTCTGGCTGACCGTCGGGCCGCTCTGGTGCAACCGCTCGGCGATCCGGGCGCGCAGCGCCGGCACACCTTCCTCTTCCAACTCGAGGATGGTGCGCAAATACATCTCGGTCGTGTCGACAAGGTGATTCACGGCAGAAGGCCCTCCTAGCTGTCGATATTACCTCGCCACGCCGATAGCCCCGACGCCGCGAACGGTGCGGAGCGGGTGTTGACTGGAGCGCGTGGTATCCGCCGATGATCTCACGATCGATCCCGATGAGTTGCTGTCCCACCTGGCCGGCACGACGGTCCTCGACACCCGCTGGACGCTTGCCGGCCCGCCCGGACGCGATGAGTATCTCGCAGGTCACATCCCGGGCGCTTCGTACATCGACCTCGACACGGAATTAGCCGGCAAACCCGGGCAGAACGGGCGTCACCCCCTGCCGGATGCGGCTGCTCTCCAGGCGATCCTGCGCGACAAGGGCGTGACCGGCGGGCGTCCGGTCGTGGTCTACGACGCCGGCGAAGGGCATGCCGCGGCCCGGGCCTGGTGGATCCTGCGTTGGGCCGGCCACCGCGACACCCGGATCCTCGACGGCGGGCTCGCCGCCTGGGTCGCGCAGGGTCACCCGGTGACCCGGGAGACGCCCGATGTGACGAAAGGTGAGATACACGTCAAGCCGGGCAGCCTGCCGATCCTCACTGCCGACGAAGCGGCGAAAATCGCCCAGAGCGGCGTGCTGATCGACGCCCGGATCAAGCCGCGCTACCGCGGCGAGTTCGAGCCGGTCGACCCGGTGGCCGGTCACATCCCCGGCGCCGTCAACCGGCCGACCGTCCTCAACACCCACAACCACGGGCGGCTGCGACCGGCCGACGATCTGCGTGCCGAGTTCGCCAACCTCGGCGTCCTGTCGGGCGTGCCGGTCGGCGCCTACTGCGGCTCCGGCGTCACCGGCGCGCACACCGTGCTGGCCCTGCACCGCGCCGGGCGTACCGATGCCGCTCTGTATGTCGGTTCCTGGAGTAACTGGGTCAGCGACCCGGCGCGACCGGTGGCGACGGGAGATTAGGCCCGCCGCGTGGCACGATGGCGCCATGCCGGACGGCGCCGTGGTGGTGTGGGACGAAGATCTGCTCGCCTATGACATGGGCGACCACCCGCTCGACCCGGTCCGGGTCGAGTTGACCATCGCGCTGGCCCGCGAGTTGGGCGTCCTCGACCGGCCCGGCGTGCGGATCGTCAAGCCCACGCCGGCCGACGACGCGGCGCTGACCCGCGTGCACCGGGCCGACTACATCGACGCGGTCCGGGCCGCACCCCATGATCCTTTCTTCAACGGGTACGGGTTCGGCACGCCGGACAACCCGGTCTTCGACCACATGCACGACGCGTCGGCACTGATCGCCGGTGCCACGATCGTGGCCGCCGAGGCGGTCTGGCGGGGCGAGGCGCGGCACGCGGTCAACATCGCCGGCGGCCTGCACCATGCGATGCCCGGCCGGGCGTCCGGATTCTGCGTCTACAACGACCCGGCGGTCGCGATCGCCCGCCTGCTGGACCAGGGCGCCGAGCGCATCGCGTACGTCGACATCGACGTCCACCACGGCGACGGCGTCCAGGCGATCTTCTACGACGACCCGCGGGTGCTCACGGTCTCGCTGCACGAGTCGCCGCTCACGCTGTTCCCTGGCACCGGCTTCCCCGACGAGACCGGCGGCCCGGGCGCCGAGGGGAGCGCGGTCAACGTGGCGCTGCCGCCGGGCACCGGCGACACGGGCTGGCTGCGCGCGTTCCACGCGGTCGTGCCGGGCGTGCTGCGCGCGTTCCGGCCGCAACTGCTGTTCAGCCAGTGCGGCGCCGACAGCCACCGGCTCGACCCGCTCGCCGACCTGCGCCTGTCGGTCGACGGCCAGCGGGCAGCACACATCGCGATGCGCGACCTGGCCGAGGAACTCTGCGAGGGCCGCTGGGTCGCGACCGGCGGCGGCGGTTACGCCCTGGTCGAGGTCGTCCCGCGGACCTGGACCCACCTGCTGGCCACGGCCACCGGCGAGCCCCTCGACCCGCTGACCCCGACCCCAGCCGCCTGGCGCGGCTTCGCGGCGGGGCGGATGCCCGGCCGCGACATCCCACCGCGCCTGACCGACGACGGCGACACCCACTTCCAGCCCTGGCAACCGGGCAGCGAAGACGCCGTCGACCGGGCGGTCGCCCAGACCCGCTCCGCCGTGTTCCCGCTGCTGGGCCTGGACCCGAGCGACCCCCGGGACTGACTCTTGATCAAGATGGGCAAGCCGATCGGACGCTGACCGCCGCCGCCATATGGTGGGACGGGAGACCGAGTCAACCGGAGCCGACGTGACCGACAAAGCCGCCCAGCGGTCGGCGGACGTCCTGCTGAGTGACGGCACCACTGTCCATGTGCGACAGATGCAGCCGGAGGATGCGCCGGCTGTGGTGGAGACGCACTCGCGTTTCTCCGAGCGGACCCGGTATCTGCGCTACTTCTCGCCGTACCCCCGGATTCCCGAACGCGACCTGCGCCGGTTCGTCAACGTCGACCACCGCGACCGCGAGGCGTTCGTGGTGGAGATCGGTGGCCGGATCGCGGCGATCGGGCGCTACGACCGCCTCGGCCCCGACGCCGGTGACGCCGAGGTCGCGTTCGTGGTCGAAGACGCCTACCAGGGCCGCGGCATCGGGCCGCTGCTGATGGAATACCTGGCCGCCGCCGCCCGCGAGGTCGGGATCACCCGCTTCGTCGCCGAGGTGCTGCCCGCCAACGCCACGATGTTGAGGGTCTTCGGAGATTTCGGGTACGAGGTCGAGCGCCGCTACGCCGACGGTGTCGTGCATCTCGCGTTCCCGATCGCGCCGACCGAGAGTTCGCTCGAGGTGCAGTGGCGGCGCGAGCACCGCACCGAGGCGCGCTCGATCGCCCGGCTGCTGGCTCCGCGCGGCGTGGCCGTCTACGGCGCGAGCGCCAGCGGCCACGGCGTCGGCGCGGCCGTGCTCGGGCACCTGCGCGACGGCGGCTTCGGCGGCCCGGTCGTGCCGGTCCACCCGACCGCGCCGCGGGTCGGCGGGTTGCCCGCCGTTGCCCGCGCCCGCAACGCGAGCGCGCCGCTCGACCTGGCCGTGGTCGCCGTGCCACCGGACCAGATCGCGGCGGTGGTCGACGACGCGTCCGCCGCCGGCCTGCACGCACTGGTGGTGGTCAGCGCCGGGTTCGCCGAGGCCGGCCCGGCCGGCGCGGCGATTCAGGCCGACCTGATCCGCCGGGCACACGCCGGCGGGATGCGCGTGGTCGGCCCGAACTGCCTGGGCATCGCCAACACCGACCCGGCCGTGCGCCTCAACGCCACACTCGCGCCGCGACTGCCCGCGCCCGGCCGGGTGGGTTTCTTCAGCCAGTCGGGTGCGCTGGGTGTGGCGTTGCTCGCCGAGGCGGACCGGCGCGGCCTGGGCCTGTCGACCTTCGTCTCGGCTGGCAACCGCGCCGACGTCTCCGGCAACGACCTGCTTCAGTACTGGCGCGACGACCCCAGCACCGACGTGATCCTGTTGTACCTGGAGTCGTTCGGCAACCCACGCAAGTTCGCCCGCCTGGCCCGCGGCATCGGCCGCAACAAGCCGATCGTCGCGGTCGCGTCGCCGGCCCGCCCACCGGGCAGCAGCGAGCGTGGCCCCGACCCGGCGGCGGTCCGTGCCCTCTTCGCCCGATCCGGCGTGATCCGGGTCGACACGGTCGGCGAACTGTTCGACGTGGGTGCTCTGCTCGCCTTCCAACCGCTGCCCGGCGGCCGTCGCGTCGGCATCGTCGGCAACTCACCCGCGCTGACCACCCTGGCCCGCGACGCCTGCGTGGCCGCCGGCTTGGGCGTCGCCGACGGCCATCCGCGCGACGTGGGCCCGGTGGCCGGCGCCCACGAGTTCGGCGACGCCCTGGCCGAGGCGGCGGTCGACCCGCAGGTCGACGCCCTCGTCGTGGTGCTGGCCCCGCCACTGCCCGGCCAGTTGGTGGCCGACGACGCCGACTTCACGGCCACGATCGCGAGCGTGGCCCTCTCCGGCGACAAGCCGGTCGCGGTGACGTCCCTTGTGGAGCGGGTGCCGGCCGGAATCCCGGCCTACCCGTCTGTCGAGGAGGCGGCCCGCGCGCTGGGGCGGGTGGCGAGCTACGCCGAGTGGCGCCGCGAGCCCCGCGGGGTGATCCCGCCACTGTCCGGCGTCGACACGACGCGGGCTTCGGCGGCGACGGACGCGGGGGAGTTGCTGGCCGCGTACGGCATCTCCCTGGTTCCCGACGCCCTGGTCGACTCGGCGCCGGCGGCGGTCACGGCGGCGACCACCCTCGGGCTCCCGGTGGCTCTGAAGGCCGCGGGCGCGTCGCTGCGCCACCGCATCGACCTGGGCGCCGTCCGCCTGAACCTTCGCGACGGCGAGGCGGTCGGGCTCGCCTACGCGGACCTGGCCGCCGCGTTCGGCCCGCAGGTCCTGGTGCAGCCGATGGTCCCGGCGGGCGTGCCCTGCGTGATCGAGATGCTCGAAGACCCGGAGTTCGGCCCGGTCATCGGCTTCGGCCTGGGCGGCGTCGCCACCGAGTTGCTCGGCGACCGCGCCTGGCGCGCCGCCCCGCTGAGTGACCGCGCCGCGGCGGCCCTGGTCGACGAGCCCCGGGCCGCGCCGCTCCTGCACGGCTATCGCGGCGCGGCGCCGGTCGACCGGGCGGCCCTGGTCGACCTACTGCTCCGGGTCGGCCGCCTCGCCGACGAGCAGCCGCGGGTGCGGTCGCTGTCGCTGAACCCGGTGCTGGCCCGCCCCGACGGGCTGTCGGTCCTGCACGCCTCGGTGACCTTCGGCGACCCCGGCACCCGCCCCGACACGGGCCCTCGCCACATCTGACCGGGTCTCGCCGTGGGCGCGGCCGTCGGGTTGCTCGGGCATGCCGATCGGTCAGCCAGCGCGGTCGCCGGTCACCCTACGCAGTCGCAGGACGGCAAGTAGGTCGCCAGGATGACCACCACGGCTGCGGTGAGGATGCCGCCGCCGCCCAGCCGGGCGGCGAGCTTGGCGCCCCGCGTCTCGCGCAGATAGACCGCGAGCCCATAACCGGCGTAGAGCAGGACACCGAGGGCGATCGACAGCGTGAGGTAAGGCGCCACGCGAAATCCCCACCAGCCAAGAGCGAGCAGACCGCAGGCGACGACCGCGACCACGATTTCGGCGACGAGATCGCTCACGAGGTCGCGGAAGATCTCGAGGGCACCACGCAACAGATCCATGACCCTCAACAGACCCCGCACCCGTGTGAGTATCGGGCATCGAAGTCACTTCCGGCTCCCGCTCCCGGTCAGCTGGCCGGTTTTCCTAGCGGCCGACGGTCTCCGGGGTCGCGGTGCGGGGCCGGCCGACCGCGGCCGGGTCCGTCGCCGGTGTGGGCTCGGTGATCGGGGGCATGCCTGCCCCTCCGTCGGTTCGCAGGGTCAGGTTGCGGACGCCAGGAGCGAACAGGGTGCCCGTCATGGCCACCGCCACCAGCACCGCGGCCACGAGCAGCGGGACGGTGTCGCCGCCCAGGGCGGACGACGCCACCGGGGCCAGGGCGTAACCCAGGGGCATTGCCGCGAAGGAGATGAGCATGTCCCAGGAGTTGACGCGGGCCAGCTTCGCCGGCGCCACGTGTTGCTGGACCACCGACTCCCAGACCGGGTTGAGAAATCCGAGTGTCGCCAGCGCCAGGCCGTAGGTGACGACCAGCCACGGCGCCGACGCCGGCACGGCGAACAGGGCCAGGGGGACCGCGTAGAGGGACAGGGACAGGTTGGCCCAGAGGACGGGCCGGCGTGGCCGGATGCCGAACCGGCCCGGTGCTCCGACGCGGGTGGCCAGCAGCGAGCCGAGCAGGAGGCCGATCGCGCCCGCCTGGGCCACCGCGACCCAGACCGCCTCGCCGCCCGCGCGGTGCACCGCCACCAGCGGGCCGAGTGTCGCGAGCACCGCCGCGGACAGGTTCCAGGTGCCGTGTGCGATCAGCGACGTCCAGAGCCAGTCGTGCCGGCGCAGTTCCGACCAGCCCTCCACCAGCGACGACACCAGCGGCAGCGGGGCGGCCCGGGATTCCGGGGCGAAGCGCACCCGGACCAGCGACAGCGCGATCCCGCTCACCACGAACGTCGCCGCGTCGACCAGGAAGGCCCAGCCGGGGCCGATGGTCAGGACCAGCGTGCCGCCCACCGCCGGGCCGAGCACGCCGGCCGCGCCGCGCGAGACGCCCAGCAGACCGTTGGCCCGCGGTCGGCGGGCCGTCGGGACCGTGGCCGTGACCAGCGGCCCGCCGGTCGGCAGCGCGAACGCGGATGCCGCGCCCGCGATCGCCGACGCCACCGCGATGTCGGTCAGGCGGAAGGCCCCCGAGACCAGTTCCACGCCGATCACGAGTTGGACCACCGCGCGGACGACGTCGGCCACGATCGCCACCGTTCGGGGTGACCAGCGGTCGGCCAGCACGCCTCCGATCGGCAGCAGCACCAGCCGCGGCACGCTCGCGCAGGCCAGCACCAGTGCCAGCGCGCTTGCCGAGCCCGTCGCCCGCACCACCGCCAGGGCCAGGGCGGCCGGGACCACGAAGTCGCCGAACGCCGAGAGGGTGTAGCCGAGCCAGAGCAGTCGGAAGTTCATACGGCGCAGAATAATTCGGCACCAAAATATTCGTCAACAAAATTTTCTGGCACGAAATATCTGGTGGCGAAGTATGCTCACCGGCATGCGGGACTCCGTCGACGACCACATCGACCGCTGGCTGCCGTTGCTCGACGACCTCGACCCCGACATCGAGGGCGCGATCACCCGGATGCAGAAGCTGGTCAAGCACCTGCGCAAGCACAAGGACCTGATGCTCGCCAAGCACGACCTGCAGGGCATCGAGTTCGACACGCTGCACATGCTGGTGCGCGAGGGTGAGCCGCACCGCACCACGCCGAGTCGCCTGGCCGGCGAACTCGCGCTCTCGCCGGCGGCGATGACCGGCCGCCTCGACGCCCTGGAGCAGCGCGGCTTCGTGCGCCGCCAGACCTCGGCCACCGACCGCCGCAAGGTCGACATCGAGCTCACCGAAGCCGGCAAGGCCGCCTGGACCCGGGCGATCGGCGACATGGGCTACGAGGAACACCGGGTGCTCGGCGTGCTCAACTCGCGCGAGCGCAAGCAACTCTCCGACCTGCTCCGCCGCGTCACCGTCGCGGCAGAAAAGGGCCCCCCGCCACCGCAGTGACGAGGGGCCGGAAGACCAGAGGTCAGGAGGCGTAGGCCTCCAGCCGCTGCGCGCGCGACGGGTGGCGCAGCTTGAGCAGGGTCACCTTCTCGATCTGGCGGATCCGCTCGCGGGAGAGGCCGAACTCCCGGCCCACTTCGTCGAGCGTGCGCTGCCGCCCGTCGTCGAGGCCGAAGCGCAGCCGGATCACGGCCTGCTCGCGCGAGGAAAGCGTCGACAGCACGATCTCGACCTCGTTGCGCAGCATCCCCTGCGACACCTCGTCGGCCGGTTCCTGGCGGGCGTCGACACCGACGACGAAGTCGCCGAGGGCGCTTTCGCCGTCTTCGCCGACCGCCTGGTCGAGGCTGACCGGCTCCCGGTCGTAGGAAATCAGCTCGATGACCTGGAACTCCTGCATCCCGAGGGCGACGGCGACCTCGGGGACGGTGGGCTCCCGGCCCAGCGAGACGGCCAGGTCGCGGCGGGCCCGCACCATCTTGTTGACCTGCTCGACCATGTGCACCGGGATGCGGATCGTGCGCGACTGGTCGGCCATCGCCCGGGTGATGGCCTGCCGGATCCACCACGTGGCGTAGGTGGAGAACTTGTAGCCCTTGGCGTAGTCGAACTTCTCGACCGCGCGGATCAGCCCGAGGTTGCCTTCCTGGATCAGGTCGAGGAAAGCCATCCCGCGGCCGGTGTAACGCTTGGCGATGCTGACCACGAGCCGCAGGTTGGCCTCCAGGAGGCGGTCTTTCGCGGCGCGCCCCTCAAGGGCGACGATCTCCAGGTCGGCCCGCATCTCGACGGGCAGCCCGGCCGCCGCGACGAGCTTCTCCTCGGCGAACAGCCCCGCCTCGATCCGCCGCGCCAGGTCGACCTCTTCGACAGCGGTCAGCAGCTTCGTGCGGCCGATGCCGTTGAGGTAGGCGCGGACGAGGTCGGCGGAGACGCCCCGCTCGTCGGTGGCGTCCAGATCGACCTGGTCGTAGTCGTTCATTTCTCGCTACCCCGCTTCCCGGCGACCCTCTGTGGTGCCGTGCGAAGAGCTTCTCGCAATGGGCGTGAAGCGGGAGTGAGGAGAAAGTGCGGGTGGCATGAATCCGGGAGCGCATTAGCCCGGCTTGCCGCTTTTCAACACGTTGCGGCCGGCGACTAGTCTGCTCGCAACTCCACTCCAGAAAGGCGCGTCGTGGTTTTCAAGCGAATGTTGCAGGCGATGGGCGTCGGCGGACCGTCGGTCGAGACGGTGTTGACCAACCCCAACTGCCGCCCCGGCGGCTTCCTGGAGGGACAGATCCACGTCGAGGGCGGCGACCACGCGGTCGACATCGAATACGTCGCCCTCGGCATGGTCACCCGGGTCGAGGTGGAGAGCGGCGACGCCGAATACGACTCGACCACCGAGTTCCACCGGCAGCGCGCGACCGGTGCCTTCCGCCTGGAGCCCAAGCAGCGCTACGACATCCCGTTCCGCTTCGACGTGCCCTGGGAAACCCCGATCACCGAGGTGTACGGGCAGCACCTGCACGGCATGACCATGGCCCTGCGCACCGAGCTGGAGGTGGCCCGCGCGGTCGACAAGGGCGACCTGGACGCCGTCGCCGTGCACCCGCTGCCGGCACAGGAGCGGATCCTGGAGGCCCTGCTCCGGCTCGGCTTCCGGTTCGCCCGGGCCGATGTCGAAAGCGGCCGGGTCTACGGTGTGCAGCAGAGCCTGCCGTTCTACCAGGAGATCGAGTTCTACCCGTCGCCGCAGTTCGGTTCTTCGATCAACCAGCTCGAGCTGACCTTCCTGGCCACGCCGCAGCACCTCCAGGTGGTGCTGGAGCTCGACAAGCGCGGCGGGCTGTTCACCGAGGGGCACGACAGCGTCGGCAACTTCAACGTCGACTACGCGACCGCCGAGCAGACCGACTGGGCCGCACACCTGCAAGGCTGGCTCCAGCAGTCGCTGCGCAGGCGCGGGTTGATCCACTAAGGAAGCTAGAGCTCCAACAGGACGGTTCGCGGGCCCACGTTGACGCTCTCCACGAGCATGTGGGCCCGGAACCGGCCCGTCTCCACGTGCGCACCGCGACCACGCAGGGCGTCGGCGAACGCGGTCACCAGCGGCTCGGCCAGCTCGGCCGGCGCCGCGGCCGACCAGCTGGGCCGGCGCCCTTTGCGCGCGTCCGCGTACAACGTGAACTGACTGACCACCAGGACGGGTGCGCCGACGTCGCTGGCCGACTTCTCGTCGTCGAGGATCCGCAGTTCCCAGACCTTGCGGGCGAGCGTGCCGGCCTTGCCGGCGTCGTCGCTGTGCGTCACCCCGAGCAGCACCAGCAGCCCGTCGGCGATGGCGCCGACGACACTGCCGTCGACGGTCACCGACGCCCGCGAGACCGTCTGGACCAGCGCCCTCACGCCACCGGCTCCATGATGCCGCGCTCGATCAGGTGCGCCACAATCGGTCCGGCGGCCAACGCCAGGTCGGCCTCCTCGACCTCGTGCGCAGCGGCCAGCAGGGCGATCTGGTCGCGCAGCGGCACCTGGCCGTCGGCGCCGCTGACCAGGGCCAGCACCAGCGGGTCGACCTCCTCGCTCCAGCGCAGCCCCTCGGGCATGACCAGCACCTGGCGGTCGACGGCCCAGCCCTCGTCGCCCAGCGTGGCCTCCTGCTGGAGCTGCAGCCCGGGCGCGCTGCGGTACCGGGCGCCGAGCAGGTCGGCGTCGCGGACGAAGTCCTGCCGGTGGAACCAGTGCGCGATCTGCTCGCCGAGCGGCTGCTGCACCTGTTGCCGGAGGTCTTCGACCCGTACGACGGGATCGTCGTGCCCGCTGTTGCGCAGCGTGACCAGGCCGAACCCGATCGCGGCGACGTCGTTGGCGTCGAACCAGTCGAGCCAGGCGGCCGCGCGCGCCGGGTCGCCGTCTTCGTTGGCGTCGGCCAGCCAGAGGCTGACGTAGGTCATCGGGTCGGCGACCTCGCGCTGGATCACCCAGGCGTCCAGCCCGGTGCCGGCGAACCAGCCCTCGACCCGCTCGCCCCACTCCTCGCCGGCGACGTGCTCCCAGTTGGCCAGGAACTGCATCACGCCGCCCTCGGTGAGCAGCCCCGGCGCTGCGGCGGCGAGTTCGGCGCAGACCGCGTCGCCGGCCCGGCCGGAGTCGCGGTAGGTGTGCGTGGTGGTGCCCGGCCCGATGACGAACGGCGGGTTGCTGACCACGAGGTCGAAGCGCCGCCCGCGGACCGGCTCGACCAGGTCGCCGCGGAGCAGCTCCCACTCCTGGCCGCTGAGGGCCGCGGTGGTGGCGGCGAACCGCAGCGCCCGTTCGGACAGGTCGGTGGCGGTGACCGAGCCGGCGTGGGTGCTCAGGTGCAGCGCCTGCACGCCACAGCCGGTGCCGAGGTCGAGCGCGCTGCCGACCGGCCGGCGGATGGCCGCGCCGACCAGCGTCGACGAGGCGCCGCCGATGCCGAGCACGTGGTCGGGGCGCAGCGGCTGGCCCGGGCGGGCCGAGGAGGGCACGTCGGAGAGCACCCACCAGGTGTCGCCGTAGGGCTCGAGGTCGACGCCCTGCCGCACCCCGCCGCCCGGCGCGGCTTCGACGAGCCCGGCGTCGAACGCCTCGGCGAAGTCGAGCGGCGCGAGCGCGGCGGCCACCGCCTCGACCGGCTCGCTCTGCGCGCAGACGAACACTCGGATCAGCGTGGCGAGCGGGTCGCGATCCTCGGTGATCCGCAGCGCGGCGCGGAAGTCGTTGCGGGCCACCGCGGCCGTCGCCGCCGGACCGAGCCGGTCGGCGATCCCCGCCGAGGTGAAACCGGCCGCACCGAGGGCCTCCCGCAACCGCGCGACGCCATCGGGGGACAGGAGCATGTCGGACACGTACGGCATCCTGCCATGGGGTCTTTTCCGCGCCCCGCGCCGAGGGCCCCTCCCCGCAGGGAGAGGCCCTCAACAAAAGACGGCTAGATGGAGCCGCGCGTGCCGATGTAGCGGGTCGGGCCGGCGCTCCGGGCGGCCGCCGCGGCGGCGCGGTCCGGGATCGACGACGTGTCGAGAGCGAAGGTGAGCATCGCGGTCGCCATCGCGTCGGAGTTGACGTCGAGGGCTTCCAGGTTGAGGTTGCCGAGCATGTCGTATTCGCGGTCGAGCTGCCGATAGAGGTCGGCGTCGGCCCCGTCGCGGACGGGGAACAGGCTGTCGCACTTCTGGTGGTAGCAGGGGTCGTACTGCTCGCCCTC
The DNA here is from genome assembly GCF_040676615.1 of Asanoa sp. NPDC049573. Classification (NCBI taxonomy): domain Bacteria; kingdom Bacillati; phylum Actinomycetota; class Actinomycetes; order Micromonosporales; family Micromonosporaceae; genus Asanoa; species Asanoa sp. NPDC049573. Next base: position 50,900 of record NZ_JBFAPI010000016.1, on the reverse strand, counting down.
GACGCCGCCGTAGTCGGCCACGTCCTGCGCCGTCTTGGGCACCTCGGCGCCGGTGAACAGGCCGCCGGCGGGGATGCCGCTCGCGATGAACGGGCCGTAGTCGGAACGACCGTCGAAGTCGGACGCCCGGGTGGGCAGACCACGGTCGGCGAAGAAGTCCTGGAACACCTGCTCGATCTCCGGCGAGCCCGGCGGACCCGCGGGCGCGCCGGCGGCGGCCGAGTCGTCGCCGTCGTAGACGCCCAGCATGTAGTTGGGCGACGCGACCATGTCGAAGTTGAGGTAGAGGGTGATGTCGGCGGCCTGCGCCTCGGTCAGCGAGTTGACGTAGAACGTCGAGCCGATCAGGTTGGCCTCTTCGGCGCCCCACCAGGCGAACCTGGTCTTGTTGGGCGTCTTGGTCTTGGCCATCTGCAGGGCGATCTCCAGCAGCGCAGCGGAGCCGCTGCCGTTGTCGTTGATGCCGACGCCCTCCGGCACGGAGTCGAGGTGCGCCCCGGCCATCACGACGTTGTGCGGGTCGCCGTTGCGCGACTCGGCGATCACGTTCTCGGTCTGACGGACCTCGGACGTGGTGTCGGCCGTCAGGTGGACGGTCAGGCCCGGGGTGTTGGCGAACGTCTCGCCGGTGGCATAGGCGACACCGACCGCCGGGATGCCGACCGGATCGCCGAGCGTGCCGAGGATCAGGTTGTAACGGTCGACGTTGACCACCGGATCGCCGTTGCCCTGGTTCATCACGATCGCGCCCACGGCGCCGGCCGCTTCGGCGTTGGCGACCTTGACACCGAAGGGACAGGTGCCCCGCTGCATGAGCGCGACCTTGCCCTCGACCAGCCCGCCGGCGAAGTCTTCCGCCTCGCAGCCGGAGGTCGAGGCCCGCGGCGGCGTCAACATCAGGTCGACCCCGACCACGGGCGCCGTCACGTCACCCGAGCCGGAATAGTCCATCAGGTCGTAGTCGACACCGTCGACATAGGTGACCGAGCCGGGTGCGGTCTGCGCGAACGACGAGCCGAACTCCTGGAAGAAGTTGAACGGGAACGGCTGCCGGGTGACCTGGTAGCCGGCCAGTCGCAGCACGGTCGACACGTAGTCGGCGCTGCGGGTGTGTCCGATCTGGCCCGATGCCCGGTTGCCGCCGCTGAGGCTGCCGATCGCCTGCAGCGCGAGTTCGTGCCGCAGCACGCCGCCGACGGTGACCGCCTTGGTCAGCTTGCGGACCGAGTTGTTGTTGGGGCTGGCCTGCGCCGGGTTGGCCAGTGCCAGAGCACCCACGAGACTGGCGACGCCGATGGTCGCCAGGGTTTTGCGGACGGTGCGGGACACCACGATGTGCACACTCCTCGCCGTTCGCCACGCCCCGGCCTCCATGCCCCCGCGCCTGGGCGAACCCCGACCATCGCATAGACCGACGATGATCGAAACGGCCGTTCGGTCAAGCGGATCACACCATCCTGAAATCGGCGAAGTCGAATCCGGGCGCCACCACGCAGCTGACCAGCACCGATTGGTCGGTGGCCGGAAGAGCCGACTGCCACACACCACCGGGTACGCGCAACTGCGGTCGCGCGCCGGTCGCCAGGTCGGGGCCGAGCACCCGGGACTCGGGATCGGTGGACGGCTCGGACCCCGAGCCGCCGAAGCGCAGGGTCAGCGGGCCGCCGGCGTGCCACAGCCAGAGCTCGTCGGAGCGCACGACGTGCCAGGCCGACTCCTCGCCGGGGAAGAGCGCGAAGTAGATGCCGGTGGCGGCGGCGCGCGGGCCCGCGTACCCGGATGGCGTGAAGGTGTGTGCGGACCGCCAGGTCTCGGCGAACCAGCCGCCCTCGGGGTGGGGCCGCAGCCCGAGCTCCGTGATCCAGGGATGCGTCATGTCGCCGAAAGTAGCTGGCGCAGCACTTACTCGCGTGCGTATACTCGCTTGCGAGTAAAGGAGTCGGGCGATGCCGCAACGGAAGATCACCAACCTGCTCGCGCTGGCGGTCCTGGCGACCGTGATCGAGCGGCCCATGCATCCCTACGAGATGGCGTCGCTGATGCGGGCCCGCGGCAAAGAGCACGACATGGAGATCAAGTGGGGCTCGCTCTACCGGGTGGTCGACAACCTGGTGAAGCACGGGTTCCTGGAGGCGGCGCAGAGCGAGCGGCAGGGTGGCCGCCCGGAGCGCACGGTCTACCGGATCACCGACGCCGGCCGGGCCGAGCTCGTCGACTGGACCCGCGAGCTGATCGCCGTGCCGGACCGCCGGCCGGGTCCGTTCACCGCCGGCCTCTCGGTGCTCGCGGTGCTCGGCCCCGACGACGTGGCCGGCCTGCTGGCCCGACGGGCCGAGGCGCTCGACGCCGAGATCGCGGCGGCCGAGGCCGAGCTGGCCGGGTGGGCCGCCGAGGTGCCCCGGCTGTTTCTGCTGGAAGCGGAATACGCGGTGGCGATGCGCCGGGCCGAGCTGGCCTGGGTGCGCGCCCTGCACGACGAGATCACCGAGGGGACGCTGCCCCTGCTGGCCGAGTGGCGGACCTTCCACCAGACCGGCGCCATGCCGGCTGACATCGCGGCCCTGGCCGCACGGGGAACCGAGGAGGACCAATGACCCAGACCCAGCGACGCAAGCTCATCCCGGAGATGGAAGGCCCGATGGCCCGGTGGTATGCCAAGCAGCGCGGCTCGGCGCCGCAGCTGGCCGGTTACCGGCGCCAGGCGGCGGCGCTGGCGGCCGACCTGCCGGCCGGCGCGACGGTGCTGGAGGTGGCGCCCGGGCCGGGCTATTTCAGCATCGAGCTGGCCAGGCTCGGCTTCAAGGTGAGCGGCCTCGACGTCAGCCACACGTTCGTCGAGCTGGCCACGGAACGCGCCCGGGCCGAGGGTGTCCCGGTCGCCTTCCGGCAGGGCGACGTGGCCGCGCTGCCGTTCGCTGACGACAGCTTCGACGTGGTCGTCTGCCAGGCCGCGTTCAAGAACTTCGTCGACCCGGTGCGGGCCCTCGACGAGATCCACCGGGTGCTGCGGCCCGGCGGTGTCGCGATCATCCAGGACCTCAACCGGGGCGCGACCGCCGACGACATCCGGGCCGACGTGGCCGGCATGGGGCTCAACCGGTTCAACGGCGCGGTCACCAGGATCTCGCTGGGCGGGCTGAAGCGCAGGGCCTACGCGGCCAGCGACTTCGAGCGGGTCGCGTCCGACAGCGCGTTCCACGGCAGCCGGACCCGCGCCGACGGGATGCTGCTCGAGGTGCGACTGACCAAGGCGGCCTGACGCGGGTTACCGCCGTGGGCGGTGGTCGGCGAAGATGGAGCGCATGACGTTCTCGCTGCCCATCGCCCCGGAGGCCAACGCGCTGCTCGACCGGAGCCCGCTGGCGCTGGTGATCGGCATGACCTTGGATCAACAGGACAAATTGGAGAAGGCGTTCTCGTCGCCGTACGTGCTGTCGCAGCGGTTGGGGCACGAGCCCACCGCCGAGGAGATCGCCGGCTTCGACACCGAAGAGCTGATCAAGATCTTCGCGACGCCGCCGGCGTTGCACCGGTTCCCCAAGGCGATGGCGACCCGCACGCAAGAGGTCTGCCGGCTGATCGTGGCCCGCTATGACGGCGACGCCGCCCGGCTGTGGACCGACGCGTCCGACGGGCGCGATCTGTTCAAGCGGATCGCCGACCTGCCCGGGTTCGGCCGGCAGAAGGCACAGATCCTGGTGGCGCTGCTCGGCAAGCGCTACGGGGTGCGGCCCGCGGGCTGGCGGGAGGCGGCCGGCGCCTACGGCGACGAGGGGTCGCACATGTCCGTAGCGGATATCGTTGACGAGGCGAGCCTGACCAAGGTGCGCGACTACAAGAAGAGTTTGAAGGCGGCCGCGAAGTCTGTCGGGTAACCGCCGGATCCCTCGATCGGGCGTGTTCTGGCTGGGCCACACAGGCGTCGTCAGGATAGCGTGACAAGGGCCGCCGACTCAACGCTGAGTCACCTTTTCGACACGCAACGTCAATAGATCCACGTCAGAAGCGGGTTGTCCGAGCGAGATCATTGACGTGGCCCCCTTGGGTGCCGGCACACTGTCACCAACCAAGGTGTGACCTGGGTCCCCCAGGGGCACAGCGGGAAGGCCGCAGCACCTCCGGGTGTTGCACGATAGGTGAGTAAAGACCGAAGAAGGATGTTCATCGGTGACGAAGGAGGAAGGCGATGACCCCCACTCTCACGCCGCCGCCTGGCACGGTGGTTCCCCCAGCAACCGATGAACGGTGCGATCGGTGCAACGCGGCCGGCAAGCTCCGCATCACGATGGCTGGCGGGGGCGAGCTCGTGTTCTGCGGGCACCACGCGAACAAGTACGCCGACGACCTGGTGAAGATCACCGTCCAGTTCGCGGCAGACCCGGACTTCGAGTGGCGCGGCGCCGACCTTATGGCGTCGAACTCGTCCAACTGATCCGACCGATAGCTGAACCGGCCGGAACTCCCCAGGGAGTTCCGGCCGGTCTTTTTGCTCTCAGAGGGTCTGCACCGTCGCGATGCGCTCCTCGAGCTGTTCGATCGTCGCCTGGGCACTGGGCGGCCCGCCGCAGATCCGCCGCAGCTCGGCGTGGATCTTGCCGTGGGGTAGTCCGGTGCGGTGATGGTGCGCCGCGACCAGAGCGTTGAGCTGACGGCGCAGGACGACCCTTCGCTCGCCGGCCGACACCGGCCCGGGCGGCGCCGCGGCCATCCCCGGCACACGCGCCCCACCGGTCGCTTCCGCGGTAGCGACCGACGACCGCCGGCGCTGGGCCGCCAACTGGTCGGCCTGGCGCTTGTTGAGCAGGGTCGCCACCTGGTCGGCGGTGAGCAGCCCGGGCAGGCCCAGATATTCCTCCTCCTCGGGCGTGCCGGCCAGCGCGCCGGTGCCGAACGAGGCGCCATCGAAGATCACCTGGTCGAGTTCGGCGGTCGCCGAGAGCATCTCGTGCCGCTTGGTCAACTCGCCGCTCGCGTCCTCCGCCTTCTGCGCCCGCTCCAGCAGCGTGTCGTCGAGGCCGTCGTCTTCCTTCGGCGCGCCCAGCACGTGGTTGCGCTCGGCCTCCATCTCGCTGGCCAGCCCGAGCAGGTGCGGCACGCTCGGCAGGAACACGCTGGCCGTCTCGCCGGGGCGGCGGGCGCGGACGAACCGGCCGATCGCCTGCGCGAAGTAGAGCGGGGTCGAGGCGCTGGTCGCGTAGACGCCGACGGCCAGGCGCGGGATGTCGACGCCCTCGGAGACCATCCGCACCGCGACCATCCACCGCTCGTCGGAGGCCGCGAACCTGGCGATCCGGTCCGAGGCGCCGGCGTCGTCGGAGAGGACCACGACGGCCTTCTCACCGGTCACCCGCTCGATCAGCTTGGCGTAGGACCGGGCGTTCTGCTGGTCGGTCGCGATCACCAGGCCGGCCGCGTCGGGCATCCCGCCGGCCCGTTTGACCTGCAGCCGCGCGTCGGCGGCCCGGAGCACCTGGACCATCCAGTCGCCGGTCGGGTCGAGCGCCGTGCGCCACGCCTGCGCGACCAGGTCCTGGGTCATCGGCTCGCCGAGCCGGGCGGCCAACTCGTCGCCGGCACTGGTGCGCCAGCGGGTCTCACCGGAATAGGCCAGGAAGATCACCGGTCGTACGACGCCGTCGCGCAGCGCGTCGGCGTAGCCGTAGACCGAATCGGCCCGGGACCGCTGGAGGCCGTCGCCGCCGCGCTCGTACACGACGAAGGGGATCGGGTTCTCGTCTGACCGGAACGGGGTGCCGGTCAGCGCCAACCGGCGGACGGCACCGTCGAACGCGGCCTTGACGCCGTCGCCCCAGGAGCGCGAGTCGCCGGCGTGGTGGATCTCGTCGAGGATCACGAACGTGCGCCGGGTCATCGTGCGCCGGCGGTGCACCTGCGGCGCGATGCCGACCTGGGCGTAGGTGACCACCGCGCCGTGGAAGTCCGACGACGAGTGCAGGTCGGCGTTGCGGAACGCGGCGTCGAGTTGGATGCCGACCCGGGCCGCCGCCTGGGCCCACTGGTTCTTCAGGTGCTCGGTCGGCGCGACCACGGTGACCGCGTCGACGGTGCCGTCGTTGAGCAACTCCGCGGCGATCCGCAGGGCGAAGGTGGTCTTGCCGGCGCCCGGCGTCGCCACCGCCATGTAGTCCTCGGACCGGCTGCGCAGATAGCCGACCATCGCCTTGCGCTGCCACGCCCGCAGCGGCGGGAACGTGTCGAGCGACGGTTTCACCACCACGCGGCCGCGCCCCCTCACGTCATGAAAAAGGCCCTCGCGGCGAGGCGAAGGCGGCTCTCAGCATAACCACGCGGGCACCGTGATCCCCAGCAGACACAAGGGTGACGCTTGCTACGGAGCCGGTTCGCCGTTCCAGTTGCGGCGGAGGGCGACGATCCGGATCGCGAAGACCAGCACACCCGCGCCGACCATCGGCCAGCCCGTCAGGCCACCGCGATAGAGGGCCATCACGACGACGGCGCCGGCCAGGGAGGCGACCGCGTAGATCTCGCGGCGGAGGACCACCGGGATCTCGCGGAGCAGCAGGTCGCGACCGACGCCGCCGCCGATCGCGGCGATCATGCCGAGCAGGCAGGCACCGACCGGTGGTACGCCGGCCCGCAGCGCGACCAGGGTGCCGGTGACGGTGAACAGGGCCAGGCCGGCCGCGTCGAGCACCAGGACGACCCGGCGGAGCCGGGCCAGCTGCGGGTGGAAGAAGAAGACTGCGACGGCTGTGAGAGCTGCCACAACGGCGTAGCGCCAGTCGTCGAAGGCCAGCGGTGGGGCCTGGTTGACGACCAGGTCGCGGATGATGCCGCCGCCCAGGGCCGCCACGAACCCGACAAAACAGACGCCGAAGAGGTCGAGCCGCTTGACCACTGCGGCGGATGCGCCGGAAGCGGCGAAGACCGCGACGCCGACCAGGTCAGCGAAGAGGAGTGCGGCGGTGGGTGACACCGCCGAACTCTAGATCAGCCTTCGGGGTTGGGCTCTGAGTCGTAGAAGCGGTTGTTGTCTTCGAAGATCTCTTTGCACTCAGGGCAGACCGGGAACCGGCTGGGATCGCGCGACGGGACCCAGACCTTGCCGCACAGTGCCTTGACCGGGGTGCCGAGGACCATCGCCTCGGTGATCTTGTCGCGGTCGGCGTAGTGCGAGAAGCGCTCGTGGTCGCCCTGCTCGAACGGCGTCTCGACCGGACGCTCGAGAATCGTGCCGCTGGTTTCGGGGCTCGGACTGGTCACCAACCAAGTCTGCCAGGTGGGTGCGGTTGCCGCACCTGGCCACCCGTACGGTGACGATGTGAACGACTTGGTATTAGCGCCGGAAGTGGCGGACGCGCTGGCGGCCGCCGGCCCGGTGGTGGCGCTGGAAAGCACGATCATCGCGCACGGCCTGCCCCGGCCCGACAACCTCAAGGTGGCCCGCGAGATCGAGGCGACGGTCCGGGCGGCCGGCGCGGTCCCCGCGACCATCGCGGTGCTCGGCGGCCGCGTGCACGTCGGGCTCGACGACGCCCAACTCACCCGTCTCGCCGAAACCGACGGCGTGACCAAGCTCTCGGTCCGTGACCTCGCCCTGGCCGCCGCGAAGGGCGTCGACGGGGCGACCACGGTGGCCGCGACCAGCGCCGTGGCCGCGGCGGCGGGGATCAAGGTGTTCGCGACCGGCGGCCTGGGTGGCGTGCACCGCGACGCGCCCTATGACGAGTCGGCAGACCTGATCACGCTCGCTCGTACGCCGATCGCCGTTGTGTGTGCCGGGGTCAAGTCGATCCTCGACGTCGGCGCGACCCTGGAGCGGTTGGAGACCCTCGGCGTGGCCGTGGCCGGCTACCGGACGCTGCGGTTCCCGGGCTTCTACCTGGCCGACAGCGGCTTCCCGGTCGACTGGTCGTTGGACTCGCCGACCGAGGTGGCCCGGGCGGTCATCGCGCGGACGGCGCAGGGCGTGCACCACGGCGCGCTGGTCCTCGCGAACCCGCTGCCCGAAGACGAGCAACTCGACCCGGCGCTGCACGACCGCACGCTGGCCGAGGGGATGGCGGCGCTGGAAGCGCAGGGTGTGACCGGCAAGGCCGTCACGCCGTTCCTGCTGGCCTGGTTCCACGAGCACACTGGCGGCGCCAGCCTCGACGTCAACGTCCGGATCATCCTGCGCAACGCCGACCTGGCCGCCCGGATCGCCGTCGCGGCGGCATGACCGCCCGGATCGTCGTCGTCGGCGACCTGGTCACCGACGTCGTGGCGGTGCTGGCCGGCCCGCCCGCGCCGGATACCGACACGGCCGCGTCGATCCGCTTCACCGGCGGCGGCCAGGCGGCCAACACCGCGGCCTGGCTGGCGTGGCACCGCGTACCGGTGACGTTGCTGGCATCGGTCGGCGCGGACGCGGCGGGCGCGGCCCGGGTGGCCGAGTTGCGCGCGGCCGGCGTCGACTGCCCGTTGCCGCCCCGGGCCGACGCCCCGACCGGCACGGTGATCGTCCTGGCCGAGGGCGGCCGCCGCACGATGGTCACCGACCGCGGCGCCAGCGTGCTCCTCGACCCCGACGCGGTGGCGGCCGCCGTGGTCGGCGCGGACCACCTGCACCTGTCGGGCTATCCGCTGCTGGACGACGGCTCGCGCAAGGCGGGCCTGGCCGCTTTGGCCGCGGCCCGCGAACACGGCCTGACGGTGAGCGTCGACGCGGCGTCCGCAGGCCCGTTGCGCCAGGTGGGTGCGGCGGCTTTCCTGTCCTGGGTACGCGGCGTCGACCTGCTGCTGGCCAACCTCGACGAGGCCGCGGTCCTGACCGGCTCGGCCGCCGGCGACCCGACCACCCAGGCCCGAACCCTGGCGACCGACCTGGGCGCGGCGGTGGTGGTCAAGCGCGGCGCGGGCGGCGCGGTCTGGGCCGACGCCGCCGGCGTCGTCACGGTGCCTGCACCGCCGGCCACCGTGGTCGACCCGACCGGCGCCGGCGACGCCTTCGCGGCGGGCCTGCTGGCCACCCGCCTATCCGGCGGCGACCCCCGAGCCAGCCTGACCGCGGCGGCGGCCGCCGGCGCCCGGGCCGTCGCCCGGATCGGCGCCCGCCCCTGACAGAGCCCGCTGCTCGGGCGCGTTCGGACGGTGGGGCAAGCGCTGCTCGGGCGCCGATCGGACGGTGGGGCAAGCGCTGCTCGGGCGCCGTTCGGACGGTGGCGCAAGCCCGCTCGCCTGTGGGGTGGCTGCTGGTGTTCGCGGTCCGCGTGCGCGCGTGCGCTCTGGCGTGGCGCCGTGGCGGAGGGGTCACTTCTCGGGCGCACATGTTCTCGCATGTATTTACATGCGAGAACATGTCGGCGCTGGGAGACCTACCCGGCCTTGGCCGTTGCGGGGTCGCGGTTTTGGGGTGCGGGCGACCCGGGGCGGGCGTGGCAGCGAAGCGGTGTCTGGCGGGAGCGACGGTCGTGCCCGGCGCGGACCCGAGCCAGCAAGATTTCGGTTATCTCGCGAGGGCGGCGATGTCTGGATTGTCGAGGATGTGTTTCGACGGGCCCGACCTCGCCACCTGGAGCATCGCGCGGCCGACTTGCTCCGTGGTGACCACCTGGTTCGGGGCCAGGCGGCGGAAGACGGGGATCAGCCAGCCGCCCGCCGTCAGCATGATGCGGTAGAAGCGGCTCCGGGGGCGGATGCCGTGCAGTGGCTGGATGAAGCCCGGGCGGAACATGTAGCCCTTGGGGAAGCGTTCGAGCAGTTCCCGTTCGGTGCGGCCCTTGACCTGGGCCCAGCGTTGGCGCGAGGTCTCCGAGGTGCCGGCGCCGGAGACGTAGATGAACGTCGGATCCGGGGACTGGGTGGCCAGGGCGTCGGCTACGCCCAGGGTCAGGTCGTGGGTCAGGCGTTCGTAGGTCTCGGCGCTCATGCCCACCGACGAGACGCCCAGGCAGAAGAAGCAGGCGTCGATGCCGGCCAGGTCGACGTTTTCCAGGTCGAACAGGTCGGTCACGACGATCGAGCGGAGCTTGGCGTGCTCGTCGCCGAGTGGAGAGCGGCCCAGGGAGACCACTTCGGACACGTCGGGCGCGCGTAGGCACTCGCGGAGCACTCCCTGGCCGACCATGCCGGTCGTGCCGGTCAGCAGGATGCGCACGGCGTCAGGCCGCGTTGCTGCGGGGGAGGGTGGCCAGCGCGCGGCGGAGGTCGGCGAGCGACACGGTCGCGGAGTCGTCGAGGTCGGCCAGGCCGGCCTCGATCCACTGGCGCATCAGGGTGGTGACGCCGATGCCGCGGGCGTCGGCCGCCGAGCGGACCCGTTCGTAGGTGTGCAGCGGCAGGCGCACCGAGCGGCTGACCATGGGTTGGTCGGTGTCGGGGGCCGGCAGGTCGCCGGGTGTGCCGTCGCTGATCAGGTCGGCGAACTCGTCGCCGCCTTCGTGGAACCGCTTGAGGGCCTGGTCTCTGTCCACGGTCAACGCCTCCAACCACCGAGGGCCTCGTCGTAACGCTTGCTCTCGCTGTCGCTCATCTCGCGCGCCGAGAGGATGTCGAAGTCGTGGTCGTCGTGGACCGTCTCGGCGAGCAGGACCACGAGCCGCCGGCCGCGCCGGCTGGCGGCGTAGACCACGGTGAGCTCGCCGAGGTGCCGGATGACCCGCCGGGAACCGTGCAGGGCCTCCCAGACCTCGCCGGGCGTCACGTCGTAGACCGCGAGGTTGCTCAACGCGTCGTCGGTGAAGCTGTACCGGCGGCCCACGCTTGAAAAGTACCACGGATGTAACACGGACCGCGCGGTCGTAGCGCACCCGGCCAAGTGATTGGATGGAGTGGTGAAGCGTCCGGCCGGTCGACCTGTTCTGATCACCGATGCCGCGGCCAGCCAAGACGACCAGCTGCGCCGCCGGACACACCGCTACGTCCTGATGATGCTCATCCGCGCGGCGTGCGTGATCATCTTCGCGGTGCTGATCTCGACCCGGCCGCCGCTGCTCTGGGTCTGGCTGGTGCTCACCGGCGCGGGCGCCGTGGTGATCCCGTGGCTGGCCGTCATCCTGGCCAACGACCGGCCGCCGAAGGAAAAATATCGGCATCTGCACAAGGGCGAGCGCGCCTCGACGACGCCGATGCTGCCGGCCCAGCCGATGCCCGATGATTCCGCGCCGCACAAGACGATCGACGCGGAACCGTAACCTGCCGGCTCAGTCGAGGTAGTCGCGCAGCACCTGGGACCGCGACGGGTGGCGCAGCTTCGACATCGTCTTCGACTCGATCTGGCGGATCCGCTCGCGGGTCACGCCGTAGACCTGGCCGATCTCGTCGAGCGTGCGCGGCTGCCCGTCAGTGAGACCGAATCGCAACCTGACGACGCCCGCCTCGCGCTCGGACAGCGTCTGCAGCACCTGCTGGAGCTGGTCCTGGAGCAGCGAGAAGGAGACCGCGTCGACGGCGACGACCGCCTCGGAGTCTTCGATGAAGTCGCCGAGCTGGCTGTCGCCCTCGTCGCCGATGGTCTGGTCGAGCGAGATCGGCTCGCGGGCGTACTGCTGGATCTCGAGGACCTTTTCCGGCGTGATGTCCATTTCCTTGGCAAGCTCTTCGGGCGTGGGCTCGCGGCCCAGGTCCTGGAGCAGCTCGCGCTGGATGCGGCCGAGCTTGTTGATGACCTCGACCATGTGCACCGGGATGCGGATGGTGCGGGCCTGGTCGGCCATGGCCCGGGTGATCGCCTGCCGGATCCACCAGGTGGCATAGGTGGAGAACTTGTAGCCCTTGGTGTAGTCGAACTTCTCGACCGCGCGGATCAGACCCAGGTTGCCCTCCTGGATCAGGTCGAGGAAGGCCATGCCGCGGCCGGTGTAGCGCTTGGCCAGCGAGACGACCAGCCGCAGGTTGGCCTCCAGCAGGTGGTTCTTGGCGCGCTCGCCGTCGCGGGAGATCCAGCCCAGGTCGCGGGTCATCTGCGTCGGCAGCTTCTCCTCGCCCTCGTCGGCGGCGCGCAGCCGCTCGGAGGCGTAGAGGCCGGCCTCGATCCGCTTGGCCAGCTCGACCTCCTGCTCGGCGTTGAGCAGCGGAACCTTGCCGATCTGCTTGAGGTAGGCGCGGACGGAGTCGGCGGACGCGGTCAGCTCGGCGTCGCGCCGGGCCTGCTTGAGCGCCTCGGACTCTTCGTCGTCCCACTCGAAGTCGTTGTCGGTGGCGGTCGACGCGGCGTCGCTCGCGGCCGCCTGGACCAGCTCGGCCGGCTCTTCGACGACGACGTCTTCGATCTCGGCGGCCAGCGTCTCGGGATCGATGTCTTCGCCCTCGGGACCCTCGCCACCCTCGACGGCGCCCTTGGGGTCTGCCTCACCGGGCTTGGCCGCCTTGGCGGCCTTGGCCGGCGTCGCGCTCTTGGCCCGGGTCGCCTTCGCCGGGGCCGCTGCCTTCGCCGCCGGTGCCGTGCCGTTGGCCGCGCCCGCTTCCTCGCCCGCCGGGGTCTGCTTGGGCGGCGCGGTCTTCTTCGCCGGAGCGGTCTTCGCGGTGGTCGCCCGCGAGGCCGGCGTGGCGGACCGGGCCGCAGCGACGCGGGGGCGCTTGGTGCTCGCGGAGCCGTCGACGACGACCGTTATGCCGGCATCGACGATCGCGCGGATGATCTTCTTGGCCTGGGCCGGGGTCACATCGGCCGACTCGACCGTGCGCTGGACCTCCGCCGACGTGATGTGGCCGCCGCCGCGCTGGGCGTGGGCGATCAAGATGTCGGTGATCGAGCGGACGTCTGCGCCGGTTTGGCGTGGCTCTGTCACGAATGACCTTCCGGTGGCGAGCGAGCGGGCACTGCCGGTCGAAACCAGCGATGCGGTGGGCCAGGTTCAAAGGTAGTGGGCCCCCGAGCCACGAACCGGCCTGCGCGGGAAGTTCGTGACAGGTGAGCAGGCGTGAATTGTAACGCCGTCCGTGGCGAAACATCGCACGGCGCACGACCGCAGAGCGGCCCGGCCGCGGATGAGCGGCTGCCGGAGGAAAGCAAACGATGGACTTTGACAAAATCGTAACCGGAACAGAGGGGGAGCAATGACCGACACGACGCCGGATGCGGCGGATCTGCTGGCGATCGCGGTGACCGTCGCACGCGAGGCGGCCGACACCGCGCGCAGCATGCGCGCCGAGGGCGTATCAGGGGTTACCACGAAGTCCACCGATACCGATGTGGTCACGGCCGCCGACCGGGCGGTCGAGCGGCAGGTGGTCGCCGCGTTGGCCGCGCGGCGCCCGGACGACACCGTGCTCGGCGAGGAGTACGGCGGCAGCGGCGGTGCCGACTCCCCCGTGCGCTGGGTGGTCGACCCCATCGACGGGACGGTCAACTACCTTTACGGCCTCCCGCAGTACGCCGTGTCGCTGGCCGCTGAGGTCAACGGGGTGGCCGTGGCCGCCGTGGTGCGCAACGCGGCGACCGGCGAGGAGTGGACGGCCACCCGGGGCGGCGGCGCGTACCGGGGCGGGCGCCGGCTGAGCGCGTCCGTGCAGACCGATCTCGCGCAGGTGTTGGTGGCGACCGGGTTCGGCTACGACGCCAAGCGACGGGCACACCAGGCCGAGGTGCTGACCCGCTTGATCACCCGGGTGCGCGACATCCGCCGGTTCGGTGCCGCGTCGCTCGACCTCTGCCTGGCCGCCGAGGGCGGGGTGGACGCCTACTTCGAGAAAGGGCTCAACCCCTGGGACCACGCCGCCGGTGGCCTGATCGCGACCGAGGCGGGGCTGGTGGTCGGTGGGCTCGACGGGCGGCCGGCCGGCCCCGACATGGTGGTTGCGGCACCGCCGGCGATCTTCGGGCCGCTGACCGAGCTGCTGGCCGAGCTCGACGCCGCCGGCGGGCCGTGACGCGCCTTAGGGCGCCGGGCAGCTCTGGGCCGGCAGCTTCGGCTCGCCGGCCGCGGCCAGTTCCACGAGCGACTGGTTGACCTCGGTCGACGTGGCCAGCTGCTTGAAGTCGTCGCCGATCAGCACGTCGACGACGTCGTCGGTGCGGGCCGGGTCGTATTCCGTCTTCGCCTCGTCGAGGAAGTAGGCCCGGATCACGTGGGCGCTGCTGACGGCCTTTGGACCGAACCGCAGCAGGGCGACCTTCTCGACCGCGGTCTTCGAGTTGCTCTTCTTCAGCACCTGGAACTTGCGGTTGGCGAAGTCGTTGCCGACGCTGTCGGCGAGCCCGGGCCTGTCAGTCGCGTTGAAGACATTGATCTTGATGTCTTCGGCCTTCTTGAGTGTCAGATCGACGACCGGCCAACCCGCTGGGCACTGGGCCGCGAGGGTGCGACCCTTCTGTGAATCGTCGACCAGCGCGTAGACGACGAAGGCGACGGCCAGCACCGCGAGCGCGCTCACGACGACGAGTGCTCGCACTCGGGCAAAGGTCATTTCCCGCTCCCGTGCAGGTGACGGTGGAGGTGGACGGTTGGCATGCCATTCGGCGTGGCCACGGTCACCCGGTCTGCGACCGAGGTTAACGGTTGTCCGCTCGACGCGGGGAAACACCCGCGACATCCCCGGCGCGCCGAACGTGATCCACGGCGCCGGACACCTATCTTCGTGTCGCCTGAGTCACATCGGGAACAACTTGGGCCCAAATCGCGTCCTAGTGGGCCACGAGGGCGGTATACATGCCTCCCGCAGGGGCAGGTAAGGTACCGCGCTCGCGGGCGCCCGCCGTGCCCGCGCTCGAAGTTTCGCGGCCGACCGGGAACCGAAACACCGTCGCTTGGCGTTACACCTAGGCGACTTATTGATACGGGAGAGTGAGACCGATGGCCACCGACTACGACGCCCCGCGTCGCGACGAGGTCGACCTCGGCGAGGACAGCCTGGAAGAGCTCAAGGCCCGGCGAGTCGACGCACAGTCGGGCGCTGTAGACGTCGACGAGGCCGAAGTGGCCGAGAGCTTCGAGCTGCCGGGCGCCGACCTCGCCGACGAAGAGCTGACGGTCAAGGTGCTGCCGATGCAGCAGGACGAGTTCCGCTGCGCGCGCTGTTTCCTTGTCCATCACCGCAGCCAGCTCGCGTACGAGCGCAATGGCGACCTGATCTGCCGGGAATGTGCCTGACCGGCGGTCACGAGACAGGGCGGCGGCCCGCACGGGTCGCCGCCGCCGACTTCGACCTGCGGGCGTGGCCCGGACCTGCTTGACTCGTGAATTAAGCACGAGCTGGAGGGCACAGATGAGCCACGCCGACCGGTCTGCGGACGAGCCGGACCCCGCCGGTCCGGAATCGTCCCAGGCCGAACCGCCGACCGCGGAACCTCCGACGAACTCCGAGCTGGGGGACACCGTCGCCCGGCTCACCGACGAAGACCTCGAACCCGGGCAGCGCAACCGGCTGCTCGGCCGGCTGATCGGCCAGGTCCGGGCCCGCGGCGTCGGCGACCTCTTCAAGCCCCGCCTGGCCCTCAAGTGGATCGCCGACGCGGTCGGCGACGTCGCACCCTACGTGCCGGTCCGCGACATCGAAACCCTCCGCAAACACCACCCCGGCCTCGACGACGACCGGCTCGCCGAGCGCCTGGTACGCAACGCCAGCCGGGCCACCGCCGGCGTGGGCGCGGCCGGCGGCGGCGTCGCGGCGATCGAATGGGCGGCGACGCCCACCCTGCTCAGCGCGCCGGTGCTGCTGGCCGCCGAGACGGTCACCGTGGTGGCCATCGAGATCAAGCTGATCGGCGAGCTGCACGAGGTGTTCGGGCAACCGGTGCCGGGCACCGGCGGCCAGCGCGCGATCCCGCTCGTGATGGCCTGGTCGCAGCAGCGCGGCGTCAACCCGATGGTGCCCGGTGTCGGCATTGGAGCCGTGCTCAGCACCGCCGCCCGCCGGGAGATGCGCGACCGGCTGCTGCGCAGGTTCGGCCGCAACCTGACCACCCTGGGCCCGTTCCTGACCGGCGCCGCCGTGGCCAGCTATCTCAACCGGCGGGCCACCAAGTCACTCGGCGACCAGGTGATCGACGACCTGCGCAAGCGTCAGCGCAAGATCATTGAGGGCGAGTCGCGCTGATCGCCGCGGCCAGCCGCACCGGGTCGCGCGAGCTGACCACCCAGTAGGGCGTCGGGTCGGCCGGGTCGTCGATGACCACCTGCACCGCACCGGGCACCCACGGCCGCTGCACCACGAACGCCAGCTCGTGGCTGCCGACGCCGAGCACCTCGCGCTTGCCGGCGGCGTCCAGCGGCACCGCGTCGGTGACGAACCGCAGCGGGATGTGCGCGTCGTCGACGCGCAGCTCACCGCCGTCGACCGCGACCCGGATCCGGCCGGCCCGCCAGAGGCCGGCCAGGGTGAGCGGGATCAGCACCACGAACGGGAGCCAGGCCCGGACACCGCCGGCGCCCATCCACAGCTCGACCGCGAGCAACGTCGCGACGGCCAACCCGCACAGCCACAGCCACCAGGGAAGCCGTAACCGCTCGGCGTAGTCATCGGTAGCCACGATGTCCGAGGGTACGGCGCGCCGTACGCTCGGCACCCGGCAGGATAGGAGGGACCGCCCCCACGCGGACCCAGACAGAAAGCTGACACCGTGACCGACGCCGCCGTCCGGGTGGCCGTGCGCCAGCTCGACCCGGACCTCCCGCTTCCGTCGTACGCCCATCCCGGTGACGCGGGCGCCGACCTGTCGGCCGCCGCCGACGTGGAAATCCCGCCCGGTGGCCGCGCGCTGGTGCCCACCGGCGTCGCGATCGCGCTGCCCGAGGGCTTCGTCGGGCTGGTGCACCCCCGCTCCGGCCTGGCCGACCGGATGGGCGTGACGGTGCTCAACGCGCCCGGCACCGTCGACGCCGGCTACCGCGGCGAGATCCTGGTCAACCTGGTCAACCACGACCCGGTGGCACCCGCGAAGATCTCCCGGGGCGACCGCATCGCGCAACTTGTCGTGCAGCGCGTCGAGCGGGCACACTTCCACGTCGTCGAGGCACTCCCCGGGTCCGTGCGCGGATCGGGCGGGCACGGTTCGACCGGTGGCGTGGCGGCATCTTCGGAAAGGCAGGCGGACTGATGTTCTCGCGAGGCGGATCCGGGCGGCACGCCCGCGGTGACCGCGGCGACCGGTCCGATCGCCCGGCCCGGGGCAGCGCGCAGGTGCCCCAGCCGGCCCGGTCGCACGGCCCTTACGACATCTCCGAGGCACCGTCCGGTGTGGAGCGGCTCGACCTGGGCAGCCTGCAGATCCCGGCCCTGCCCGACGTGGAGATCCGGGTGCAGGCCAACCCCGACGGCGTCGTGCAACAGGTCGTGCTGGTCAACGGCGACAACGCGCTCCAGGTCGGCGTCTTCGCCGCGCCCCGCTCCGAGGGCATCTGGGAGGAGGTGCGCGACGAGATCCGCAAGTCGCTGTTCAGCGAGGGCGTCGCGGCCGAGGAGACCGACGGCGAGTACGGCGTCGAGCTGCGGGCCCGGGTGCGCACCGCCGACGGCCTGACCGACCTGCGGTTCCTGGGCATCGACGGGCCCCGCTGGATGGTCCGGGGTGTCTTCCAGGGCCCGGCCGCCACCGACCCGACGCGGGCCGGCGTGCTGGTCGAGTGCCTGCACGGCCTGGTCGTCGACCGCGGCCAGGAGGCCAAGCCGGTGCGCGAGCCGCTGCCGCTGCGGCTGCCCAAGGACGCCACCGAGCAGGTCCAGCAGCAGCAGGCCGAGCCCACCCCGCCGCCCGTCGCGCCGCCGACCAACGGGTCCGGCCCGGGCCCCGCGCCGCGCCGCCGGCCGTCGCCCCGACCGCGCTGAGCATCGATCGCGCCCGCCGCGTATTCCCGCACGCCGCGGGGAGGTGGGTGACGACCGTCACGCGTACGCTGAAAGGGGCGTGCGCCCGGCCGGGGCGTCGAGGAGAGTGAAGCCGAAGGTCATGGCCATCGACCAGAGCCGCACGTCGCTGCGGCGCTTTCTTCAGCGACTGACGGCTGACGAAGCGACGCTCGAAGCCGAGAGCCTCCAGCGGGAGAGCGCGAAGTCCGGCTGCATGCCGGCCGGGCTCTGCATGCGGGGCCAGTTCGTCGCGCTGAGCGGGCGCCTCAAGACCGTCGTCTACACCCCCCGCACCAACCTCCCCACGCTCGAGGCCGACCTTTACGACGGCAGCGACGTGGTGACGCTGGTGTGGCTGGGGCGCCGGCACATCGCGGGGATCGAGCCCGGGCGACAACTGACCGCGCGTGGTCGCGTCGCGGTCCGAGATGACCGTAAAGTCATCTACAACCCGTACTACGAGCTGGAAGCCACCAGATGACCTCTTCGCCCCGCGCCGCCGACGAGTCCACCCGTGACCCCGACGGCGAGGAGCCGCTGCCGCCCTTCGGGGAGATGGTGGCGCAGCAACTCGGCGGCTGGCGGGGCCTGGTCGAGTCCAGCATCCCGGTGCTGGTCTTCGTGGTGGTCAACATCGTCTGGGAGCTCAACCCGGCGCTGATCGCCTCGATCGGTGTCGCGCTGGTCATCGGCGGCATCCGGCTGGCGCAGAAGCGGCCCATCCGGCACGCGGTCAACGGTCTGTTCGGCATCGGGCTGGGCGCGCTGATCGCCTGGCGCACCGGCGAGGCCCGCGACTTCTACCTGCCGGGCATCATCCAGAGCTACGTCTTCGCCGCCGCGCTGGTGATCTCCGCCCTGGTCCGGCAGCCGCTGGTGGGCTGGGGCTGGTCTGTGATCATGGCGGGCGGTCGGTCCGAGTGGCGCGAAGACCGCCGGCTGATGCGCACGTTCATCTGGCTGACCGTGCTCTGGGCGGTGGTCTGGGTGGTCAAGGTCAGCATCCAGGCCTGGCTCTGGTACGACAAGCAGGACGACCTGCTCGGCGTCGCCCGGCTGGTGCTGGGCACGCCGCCCTATGTGCTGCTGGCCCTGCTGACCGTCGCCGTGGTCCGCCGCGTCACCCGCGACCGCCCACCGGTAGCCGTCGAACGCGCCTGACCCGCCGGCCCCGCAGCGTCCCGCGACCGGGCCGCGGAGTGTGTGTCAACGCGGTCGCGGGGCGCGGCCGAAGACCAGCAACGCGAGGCCGCCGCAGGCCGGCGGGAGTAACAGGGCCCAGCCGGTGCCGGCGCCGACCAGGGCGCCGGTGCAGGCGACGCCGAGTGTGGCGCCGACCTGGCGAACGGCGTTGAGTAGGCCGCCGACCGCGCCGGCCGCGTCCGGCGGTGCGCTGCCGACCACGGCGGTGACCAGCGCCGGCAACACCAGCGAAAGCCCAAACCCGGCCAGCAGCAGGCCAACCGCCAGCCACGGGTAGCCGCCGCCGGCGAAGACGGTGCCGGCCAGCAGTCCGCCGCCGGCAGACAGCAGGGCCAGGCCGGCCAGGATGGGCGGGCGGGGGCCGAAGCGGGCCACCAGCCGGGCGGTGACCGGCGGGTTGGCGGCGAACGGGACGGTCAGCGGCAGGAAGGCCAGGCCCGTCGCCAGCGGGCTCAGGTGCCGGTCCTGCTGGAGCAGCAGCGGCAGCACGAACAGGGCGCCGGCCAGGGCGAAGTTGACCGCGGCGCCGACCAGCAGGCCGGCCCGGACGCCGGCCGAGCCGAGCAGCGCGCGGTTGAGCACCGGTGCCGCGCTGCGTCGCTCCAGGGTTGTGAAGGTCCCCAGCGCGGCCGCGAGCCCGGCGGCTGACCACGTGGCGTGCCGCCACGCGTGTGCCCCGGCCGCGATCACCGCGTCGGTGAGCAGCGCCAGCACCGCCACCCCGGCCAATTGGGCCGGCCAGTCGATCCGCCGGGCGCCGAGCGGGCCCCGCAGGTCCGGGCCGCGGACCAGGACCAGCACGGCGACCCCGATCGGCACGTTGACCAGGAACACCGACCGCCAGCCGAAGGCGCCGACCAGGGCGCCGCCGGCGATCGGGCCGGCCGCCACGGCCGTGCCGCTCACCGCGGCCCAGGTCGCCACGGCGCGGGCCCGGTCGGCGGGCCGCGGGTAGAGCCGGGCGATCAGGGCCAGTGACGCGGGCACGCATGCGGCCGCCGCCACCCCGGCGACCGCCCGCACTGCGACCAGCGTCGCCAACCCCGGTGCGAGCGCGCTGAGCAGCGAGGCGACGGTGAAGCCGGCGATGCCGGCCCGGAACAGCCGGTCGGCGCCGTAGCGGTCGGCGGCCGCCCCCGCTGACAGCAGCAGCGCCGCGAACGCCACTGTGTAGCCGGTGGTCGCCCACTGCAGCCCGGCCACCGAGGCGCCGAGGGAGGTCGCCAGGTCGGGTTCGGCCACGGACAGGACGGTCATGTCCAGCAACACCATGAAGTAGCCGAGCGAGATGCCGGCGAGTGCGGATGGGATCACGCCGGCAACAGTGCGATCCGGCACACCGCGCGCTCCACCGCGCCGGCCGCACGCGGTCTTCGGAATTTCCGTACGGCCGGCAGCCTTCGTTCCGCACGTGGAACTCCAGCACCTGCGTACCTTCGAAGCCGTCTTGTTGCACCGCACCGTGACCGACGGGGCCGTCGCGCTCGGCCTCGCGCCCTCGTCGGTCTCCCAGCAGATCCGCACGCTCGAGGCCGGGCTCGGCGTGGCCCTGTTCGAGCGCGGCCCGCGCGGCATGACGCCGACGCCGGCCGGGCTGCGGTTGCGCGGCTGGGCCCGCAGGCTGCTCGACCAGGCCGAGCAGGCCCGGCTCGACGTGCGCGGCGAGCGACAGCGGCTGCGGCTGGGCGCGCTGGAGACCCTGGTCGGCTCGCACGTGCCGGGTGTCGTCGCCCGGCTGGCCGCCCGCCGGCCCGACCTCGCCGTCGAGCCGCACGCCGACCGCAACCGGGCGCAACTGCTGGCCGACCTGGTCGGCGAGCGGCTCGACGCGGCGCTGCTGCTGGACTCCGGCGCGGGCCTGGGCGGGCTGGGTTTCCCGGCACCGTCCGAGCCGCTGGCCTTCGTCGATCTCGAACCGGTGCCGCTGGCGCTGGTGGCGGCGCCGGATCACGCGCTGGCCGGCAAGGCGCTGGCCCCGGCCGACCTCACCGCCGAGCGGCTGCTGGTCAACGTGCCCGAATGCTCGTTCTGGATGGCGGGGGAGCGGGTGCTGGGCGCCGGGCCGGAACGGGTCCGGGTCGGCGGCGTGCCGGCGATGCGGGCCTGGGCCGAGCAGGGTCTGGGTATCTCGCTGCTGCCCGCGTTCGCGGTCGACGAGAGCCTGCGGGCCGGCCGGCTGGTGCGGCTCGACCTGCCGGTCCCGGAGCTGAGCCTGCGCCTGGTCTGGCGCGCCGACCGGGAACGGCTGCCCGGCCTGCGCGACATGCTGTATGCCGCCGCCGGCTAGCCGGGGAGCGCACCCGGCGCGGGCCGTGCTGGTCGGCCGGGTGCGGCCTGGCGCGCCGCTGCGCCCCTGCGCGGGCCGTGCTGACGCTGGTCGGCCGGGTGCGGCCTAGCGCACGGCGCGGCGGTCGGCGGCGTCCGGGCCCAGGATGACGGCGCGGACGGCGTCTTCGACCTCGGCCGTGCAGACGAAGATGAGCTCGTCGCCGGCCTCAAGCGGGTCGTCGGGGGTCGGCACCAGCACCCGGCGGCCACGCAGGATGGCGACCAGCGCCGAGTCGCGGGGCAGCGGGACGTTGCGCACCGGCAGGCCCACGTAGGGCGCGGTCGGCGGCAGCGTGATCTCCACCAGGTTGGCCTCGCCCTGGCGGAACGTCATCAGCCGGACCAGGTCGCCGACGGTGACCGCCTCTTCGACCAGCGCGGCCATCAGGCGGGGCTTGCTCACCGCCACGTCGACGCCCCACTGCTCGGTGAACAGCCACTCGTTCTCGGCCCGGTTGACCCGGGCGACCACCCGGGGCACCGCGAACTCGGTCTTGGCGAGCAGCGACACCACCAGGTTGACCTTGTCGTCGCCGGTCGCCGCGAC
The DNA here is from genome assembly GCF_040676615.1 of Asanoa sp. NPDC049573. Lineage (NCBI taxonomy): Bacteria > Bacillati > Actinomycetota > Actinomycetes > Micromonosporales > Micromonosporaceae > Asanoa > Asanoa sp. NPDC049573. The sequence continues at coordinate 29,074 of NZ_JBFAPI010000016.1, read as the reverse complement.
GACCACGTCGCAGCTCGCGACGTTGGACTCTTCGAGGCTGGCCAGCTCGCAGGCGTCGGCCAGGATCCACTCGGCGGCCGGCACCCGCTCCGGCCGCAGCATCCGCGGCGAGCGTTCGATGAGCATCACCTCGTGGCCGTTGCCGACCAGTTCCGCGGCGATCGAGCGGCCCACGTTGCCCGCTCCGGCGATGGCGACCCGCATGGTCAGTGCCCCCCTTCCGGCGCGGCGCCGGCGAGCTCGGTCACCGACGTGGCGATGTCGTCGGTGACCAGCATGAAGAGCTGGTCACCTTCTTGGATCACGGTCGAGGCGGTGGGCAGCGTGCCGATGCCGAACCGCATCAGGTAGGCGGTGCGGACGCCGACCGCGTCTTCCAGGGCCCGCAGTTGGCGACCGATCCAGTCCTTGTGCACCGGCACCTCGATGATCGAGACGGTGCTGGTCGGGTCACGGAAGATCTCGATGTGCCCTTCGGGGATCAGGTGCCGGATCATCCGGTCGGCCGTCCATCGGACCGTCGCCACTGTCGGGATGCCGAGCCGCTCGTAGACCTCGGCGCGCTTCTGGTCGTAGATCCGGGCGGCGACCCGGGTCACGCCGAACGTCTCGCGGGCCAGCCGGGCCGAGATGATGTTGGAGTTGTCACCGCTGGAGACGGCCGCGAACGCGTCGGCCCGCTCGATGCCGGCTTCCCGAAGGACATCGCGGTCGAAACCGACCCCGGCGACCGTGATCCCGCGGAACTCCGGGCCCAGCCGGCGGAAGGCGTCGGCGTTCTGGTCGATGACGGCCACCGAGTGGCCGCGGTCTTCGAGGTTGTGCGCGAGCGTCGAGCCGACGCGACCACATCCCATGATCACGACGTGCACCGGTGACACCCCTTCCACGGCGGATTGCGGCCGATTGACCGTACCCCTTGACAAGAGATCTCAGGTGATCGCCCACCGCGTGCCAGGGCCGATCCGGCCGCCGTACCCTTACCCGTTGTGGCCCGCCCCACCTCGGTGATGAAGCGCCTGCTGCTCGGTCGACCGTTCCGGTCCGACCGGCTGCAGCACACGTTGCTGCCCAAGCGGATCGCCCTGCCGGTCTTCGCGTCCGACGCGCTGTCCAGCGTCGCCTACGCGCCCGACGAGATCCTGCTGACGCTGTCGATCGCCGGCGCCGCGGCCTACACCAAGTCGCCCTGGGTGGCCCTCGCGGTCGTCGTGGTCATGCTGACCGTGGTCGCGAGCTATCGGCAGAACGTGCACGCCTACCCGTCCGGCGGCGGCGACTACGAGGTCGCGACCGTCAACCTCGGCCCGAAGTTCGGCGTCGGGGTGGCCAGCGCGCTGCTGGTCGACTACGTCCTGACGGTGGCCGTGTCGGTCTCCTCGGGCGTGGCCAACCTCGGCTCGGTGGTGCCCTGGGTGGCCGAGCACAAGATCGGCGTCGCGGTCTGCGCGGTCGTGGTGCTCACCGCCATGAACCTGCGCGGCCTGCGGGAGTCGGGCACCGCGTTCGCCATTCCGACGTACGGCTTCATGATCATCATCGTCGGGATGCTGTTGACCGGGTTCTTCCGGATCTTCGTGCTCGGCGACGACCTGCAGGCGCCCAGCGCCGGGCTGACCATCGCGGCCGAGCACGACGTGTCCGGTTTCGCCATGGTGTTCCTGTTACTGAGAACCTTCTCCTCCGGCGCCGCGGCGTTGACCGGTGTCGAGGCGATCTCCAACGGCGTGCCCGCGTTCCGCCCGCCGAAGAGCCGCAACGCGGCGACCACGCTGTTGCTGCTCGGCGTGGTGGCGGTCAGCATGCTGGTCGGCATCGTCTTCCTGTCGCGCCTGACCCACCTGCAGTTCATGGAGGACCCGGCCCGGCAGATCGTCGGCGGTGCCGGCGACTACGTGCAGAAGACGGTCACCACCCAGCTCGGCGAGACCGTGTTCGGCAACGGCTCGATCCTGCTATACGTGGTGGCCGGCGCCACGGCGCTGATCCTGTTTCTGGCCGCCAACACCGCGTTCAACGGCTTCCCGGTGCTCGGCTCGATCCTGGCCCAGGACCGCTATCTGCCCCGCCAGTTGCACACCCGGGGCGACCGGCTGGCGTTCTCCAACGGCATCATCTTCCTGGCCGTCTGCGCCAGCGTGCTGATCGTGGCGTTCCAGGCCGAGGTGACCCGGCTGATCCAGCTCTACATCGTGGGCGTGTTCGTCTCGTTCACGCTGTCGCAGGCCGGCATGATCCGGCACTGGAACCGGCTGCTGCCCCGGGAACGGGATCCCGAGGCGCGGCGCCGGATGCACCGGGCCCGCGCGATCAACACCTTCGGCGCGTTCCTCACCGGCACCGTCCTGGTGATCGTGCTGATCACCAAGTTCCTGCTCGGCGCCTGGATCGCGATCGCCGCGATGCTGGTCATCTACGTGGTCATGCTGGCCATCCGCAAGCACTACGACCGGGTCGCCGCCGAGCTGGCCCCGGCCGAGGGGCGGCCGATGCTGCCGGCCCGCAACCATGCCGTGGTGCTGGTCTCCAAGGTCCACCTGCCGACCCTGCGCGCGGTCGCCTATGCCCAGGCCACCCGGCCCGACACGCTGACCGCGGTGACCGTCAACGTCGACGACAAGGACACCCGGGTCGTGCAGGCCGAGTGGGAGCGGCGCCAGGTGCCGGTGCCGCTGACCGTCATCGACTCGCCCTACCGGGAGATCACCCGACCGATCATCGACTTCGTCAAGCGGGTCCGCACGGACTCGCCGCGCGACGTGGTCACCGTCTTCATCCCCGAGTACGTCGTCGGCCACTGGTGGGAGAACATCCTGCACAACCAGAGCGCGTTGCGGCTCAAGGGCCGGCTGCTGTTCGAGCCGGGCGTGATGGTCACCAGCGTGCCGTGGCAGCTCGCGTCGAGCCAGACCCGCGACCTCGACCGGCTGGACGCGACGCTGATCCGCGGTCCGGCGCGCGGGCCGCGTACCCGGGGGGCGGTCAAGCTCGACTCGTCGGGCCTGGCCCCGGCCCAACCCGTGACCCCGCCCACCCAGCCGCCGGACGAGGGCGTGCCGGCGCCGGCGGACCGGCCGTGACGCCGGAGCGGTCGGCGGTCGCCGAGGAGGAGCGGGTCACGCTCACGGTCGGCGCGCCGGCACACGGCGGGCACTGCGTCGCGCGCCTCGACGGCCAGGTGGTCTTCGTGCGGCACGCGCTGCCCGGCGAGCGGGTGACGGCGGTCGTCACCGAGGTACACGGTGGCTACCTGCGGGCCGACGCGGTGGAGATCCTCGAGGCGTCGCCGGACCGGGTGGCGCCGCCCTGCCCGTACGCGGGCCCCGGTCGCTGCGGTGGCTGCGACCTACAGCACGTGGCTCCCGCCGCGCAGCGTGACTGGAAGACGGCGATCCTGCGCGAGCAACTCCTGCGACTGGGCCGCCTGTCGGAAGCCGAGGTCGACGCGCTCGACGTGCGGGTGGCCGCCCTGCCGGGCGAGTTGACCGGTTGGCGCAGCCGGGTCCGCTACGCCGTCGACGCGGCCGACCGGGCCGGGCTGCTCAAGCACCGCTCGCACGAGGTGGTCCCGATCGACCGGTGCCTGATCGCCCACCCGGCCATCCAGGCGCTCCCGGTGCTCGACCGGCTCTGGCCGACGGCCGACGCGGTGGAGACGGTGGCCTCGTCCGGTGGCGACGTCGAGGTGCTGCCGCTGCCCGCGTCCGACGCGGTGCCGACCGTGCGCGAGGAGGCGCTCGGTCGCACGTGGACGATCGGCGCCGAGACGTTCTGGCAGGTGCACCCGGCGGCGGCGGAGACACTGGTCGGCGCCGTGCTGGACCTGGTCGCGCCGCGGGCCGGGGAACGGGCCTGGGACCTCTACGGCGGCGCCGGCCTGTTCGCGGCCGCGCTGGCCACCCGGGTCGGCCCGAGCGGCCGGGTGACGCTGGTCGAGTCGGCGCCCGACGGTGTCGCCGCGGCGCGCGAGAACCTGGCCGACCTGCCGTGGGTCGAGGTCGTGCCGGCCCGCGTGGAGACCGCGCTGGCCCGCCGCCGGGTCGCCGGCCCGGTCGACGTGGTGGTGCTCGATCCGCCGCGCACGGGTGCGGGCGCGAAGGTGGTCGACGCGCTGACCCGGTCGGGCGCCCGCGCCGTCGGTTACGTCGCGTGCGATCCCGCCTCGTTCGCACGGGACGTGCGCACGTTCCGGGAGCAGGGTTGGCGGCTCGCGGAACTGCACGGCTACGACTGTTTTCCGATGACGCACCATCTCGAGTGCGTCGGGTTGTTGTTACCGGAATCGTGAGCCGGATTTGTTTTCGGGTTAGTTTTCGGAAATGACGGCCGATCGGGGGTCACCGTTGCGGTGCGGGGACTCGTCTGGCGGGTGCGGTGACGATGCTGCCCTCCTTTTCGCGACTGGCCGCGCGGGAGGCGACGCGCCGGTCACGGAGTCGGATCCAGCCGATGACCAGCAGGATCAGCGGGAGCAACGGCAGCGCGATGACCGCCACGACGATCAGCGCTATCAGTTGCCCTGCGGCGTACTTACCGGTAACGCGCGAGGAATCTGACATGTGGGCATACCTTTTGGGGAGGGAAACTCTGCGCCCATCGTACGTCTCTTCACGCTTGTGTCCTATTTATCACCCGGGCGGTTCGGCGTCGTTATCGATCTCGGTTTCGGCCATCGATCATGGCCATAGCTTGCGGTTTTGAAGATCGGCGTCGGCGCGCGCCGGCAGCGGGCGGCCGGAAAACTGTCCCGGTCCCGTCAGCAAGACTTGTCCGATCGGTCCACCCGATCGCCCGATCGGTCGGGCCAGCCACGCCGACGCGCCACTGGTCCCGTGTACGGGAGTGGGAGGCTAGCTGTGCGGTCACCGAGCGCGGCTGGCCGGGCGCGCACCGTCCACAGCGGCTACCCAGCGTGATCGCGCCGGGCTGTCCACGCTCTGCGGAAAGGGAGATTCGGTGAAGACGATCTCGGATCGGGGTGCGCCAGGTGCCCGCACCGATACACTTGCCGGTCATGAGCGTTGAAGAGGGTCGGACCAGTCTGTTGTCCGCCATCCGCGGCCCGCAGGACCTCAAACGGCTCTCGGCCGACGACCTCGTCCTGCTGTCCGCCGAGATCCGTGACTTCCTCGTCGCGAAGGTGTCCCGCACCGGCGGGCACCTCGGCCCCAACCTCGGTGTCGTCGAGTTGACGCTGGCGATGCACCGGGTCTTCGACTCGCCGCGCGACCGGTTCCTGTTCGACGTCGGCCACCAGGCCTACGTTCACAAGATCGTGACCGGCCGGCAGGACGGGTTCGACCTGCTCCGCCAGCGTGGTGGCCTCTCGGGTTACCCGAGCCGCGCCGAGAGCGAGCACGACCTCATCGAAAACTCGCACGCCTCGACCGCACTGAGCTTCGCCGACGGCATGGCCAAGGCCTACGCGCTGCGTGGCGAGAACCGCAGCGTCGTCGCCGTGGTCGGCGACGGCGCCCTGACCGGCGGCATGTGCTGGGAGGCGCTCAACAACATCGCGACCGCGGGCAACCCGCTGGTCATCATCGTCAACGACAACCAGCGTTCCTACGCGCCGACGATCGGCGGCCTGGCCGACCACCTCTCCTCGCTGCGGCTCAACCCCGGCTACGAGAAGGTGCTCGACCTGGTCAAGGAGTCGCTCGGCTCGACGCCGCTGGTCGGCAAGCCGCTCTACGAGGTATTGCACGCGGTGAAGAAGGGCATCAAGGATGCCGTGGCGCCGCAGGCCATGTTCGAGGATCTCGGCATCAAATACGTCGGGCCGGTCGACGGCCACGACATCGCCGCCGTGGAGTCGGCGCTGCGCCGCGCGAAGAACTTCCGGGGCCCGGTCATCGTGCACGCGGTGACCCGCAAGGGCTACGGCTACCGCCCCGCCGAGGAAGACGACGCCGACTGCCTGCACGGCCCGAGCAGCGCGTTCGACGTCGAGACCGGCAAGCTGCTGGCCGCACCGAGTGTCAAGTGGACCCACGTGTTCGCCGAGGAGTTGGTCGCGATCGCCGACGAGCGGCCCGACGTCGTCGGCATCACCGCCGCGATGGCCGAGCCGACCGGCATCTCCGCGCTGGCCCGCAAGCACCCCGACCGGGTATACGACGTCGGCATCGCCGAGCAGCACGCCGCGACCTCCGCGGCCGGCCTCGCGATGGGCGGCCTGCACCCGGTGGTCGCGGTCTACGCGACGTTCCTCAACCGGGCCTTCGACCAGGTGCTGCTCGACGTGGCCATGCACAAGCTGCCGGTGACCTTCGTGCTCGACCGGGCCGGCATCACCGGTCCCGACGGGCCGAGCCACTACGGCATCTGGGACATGTCGGTCTTCGGTGTGGTGCCCGGCCTGCGCATCGCCGCGCCCCGCGACTCCGCCACGCTGCGCGAGGAGTTGCGCGAGGCGTTGGCCGTCGACGACGGGCCGACCATCGTGCGCTTCCCGACCGGCTCCGTCGCCGCCGACCTGCCGGCCGTCCGCCGGGTCGGCCCGGTCGACGTACTCACCGAGGCACCGCAGAAAGACGTCCTGCTGGTCGCCGTCGGCGCGTTCGGCCACCTCGGCATCGAGGTCGCCACCCGGCTCGGCGAGCACGGCTACGGCGTGACCGTCGTCGACCCGCGCTGGGTCCGCCCGGTGCCGGCCGAACTCGTCACGCTCGCCGCCGCGCACCGCCTCGTGGTCACCGTCGAAGACGGCGTGCGCGACGGCGGCGTCGGCGACGCCCTGGCCAAGGCCATGCGCGACGCCGACGTGCGGGTCCCCGTCAAGGACCTGGGTGTGCCGGCCGCGTGGCACCCGCACGGCAGCCGGGCCGAGATCCTGGCCGACGTCGGCCTCACCGCGCAAGACGTGGCCCGCGAGGTCACCGGCTGGGTCTCCGGCCTCGACACGACGCCGTCTCTTGGTGCCGAGGCCGCGGCACCGGCACCCCGCGACAACGCGACCAAGGGCCGTTAGGCCGGCACCATGGCCGAGCCGCCGGGCGACTGGGTGGTGATCGACCTCGGCACTGGCCACGGGTCGGTCGACGAAGACCAGCGTCCGGCGGCCGGCCACCGGCGTCGCTGGCGTCGCTGGCGGCTGGCCGGCACGGCGGCCGCCCTGCTGCTGGTCTGCGGCGGCGCCGCCACCGCGAGCCCGCCGTTCCGGCCGACCGCCGCCGTTGCGGTCGAGCCCGCGTCCAGCGTCTCGGTCGCGGGTGACCTGCTGGTCGTCGCCGATCCGGCGCCGCCGGGCACCGAGGGCATCGAGGCCGCGGTCGGTTCGGGTGGCACGGCCGGCGGCGACGCCGACACGGGGCAGAGCGTGCTGCGGGGGTACGCCCTGCCGAGCGGCACCCAGCGCTGGCAGGTCCGGTTGCCCGCGGCGATGTCGCAGTCCGCCACCCGCCTCGGCGACCTGGTGCTGGTGGCCTCCCGCGACTCGATCCGCCGGCAGACCGGCACCACCGCGATCGACGCCGCCACCGGCGAGGTGCGCTGGAGCCGCGACGACGCCGTGCTGACCGTGCCCGGCGCCGGTGCGGCCCTCGCCGTCGACGAGGTGCGCAGCGCCAGCGGCGCCGGCAGCCGGGTGTCCGGCCGGATCGACGCGATCGACCTGGCCACCGGGCGCACGCTCTGGCACCGGCGGGTCCCGTCCACGGCCGTCGTGCACACGGTCGCCGGCGACCCGCCGGTAGCCGTCTTCGTGCTCGACTCCGGGCTGGTCCAGGTGCACGACCTGACCACCGGCGCTCTGCGCGGCACCGGCACCCTGCCGCCCGCCGACTACGCGCCCGACAATCCGAGGCTGGTCGACGACGGCTTCGTGCTCCGCCACCCCGACGGCCGGTCCGGCCAGCGGGTCGCGCTCAGCGCCTACAACCTCGACAACGTCGGCCTCGAATGGAGCCGGCCCGACCGCGCCGACGACGTCCGCTGGGCCGACTGCGACGGCAACCTGTGCGGTCGTACCCCCGACGGGATCTGGACCCTCGACCTCGACGACGGCGCGCAGGCGTTCGCCATCGGTGACGGGCTGCCCTGGCTGCCGGTCCGCGGCAGCGACGACCAACTGGTCTTCCGGCTGCTCCCCGACGAACGGGTCGCGGTGGCCAGCGGCGGCACCACGACGGCGCCGCGGCCGCTGGGCACCCTGCCGGCCGGCAGCCGCGACTGCCGGCTCGGCGACACGGCGCTGGTCTGCCGCGGCGCCGACGGCCGCCAACTCGAGATCTTCACCCTCCCGCACCCCTGACGCCGCGCCGGAGGTCACATGGTCCCAGGCGGCACCATCGACCTCGGCTCGGTCGCCGACCGGCCGGCCGGAGCGGCCGAGCCCGACCTGCCCCGGCGGCCGCCGTTCGCGGGCTGCGTCGTGGTGCTGGCCCTGGTGTTCCTGGTGCTCGGCGGCTCGCTGCGGCCGGTGCCGCCGCTCACCGAGACGGTCAGCCGGCTGGCCGGGGCCGGTTCGTCCTACGCCGTCGTCGGCGACCGGCTCTACCTCGTGCGGCGGGCCGGCACGCAGACCTGGTCGCTGGCGGCGATCGGGTTGCCGGCGGGGGAGGAACTGTGGACCGCGCCGTACGCACCGACCGGCGAGCGGATCGTCCGGATCGACACCGCCGGCCCGGTCCTGCTGGTGTCCGGGGGTGAGGCGACCGGGCGGATCCGGCGGACCGACGCGTACGAATCGGCGACCGGCCACCTGCTCTGGTCGATGCCCGAGGAACTCGTGATCGACGCCGACGCCAACACCGGGTATGCCAGCAGCGCCGACCCGCCCCGGCTGCGCGCGCTCGACCTGACCACCGGCCGGCAGCTCTGGTCGGCCGAGCCGGGGGAGCGGTTCACCTTCGCCGCCGTCGGTGGCGCGGCACCGGTGGCCGGCCGGATCCCGCCCCGGGTCGCGCCCGAGTCGGAGGCCAACGCGGTCGGCGGCGGCGAGGGCGGCGCGACGGTGGCCGCCGGCAGCACCGGCTCCGGTGCCGGCGGGTCCGGGCGGCTGGCGCTGTTCGTCCGCTCCGGGCGGGTCGAACTGCGGGACGCCCGCAGCGGGACGGTGCTGCGCCGGAACAGCCCGCTGGGCGCCGGCGCGCTGCCGCTCTCCGGGCTCAGCGCGGGCGGCGGGCTGGTCCTCTGGTTCACCGAGCACGGCGGCACCGGCCTGGTCGGACTCGACCCGGTCACGCTCGACGTGCGCTGGCGGATGCCCTACGACATCGACGGCGGCGGCCTCGGTCGGTGCCTGGCGCTGGTCTGCGTGAGCAGCCACGGTGACGTGCTCGCCCTCGACCCGGTCAGCGGCCGGCTGCGCTGGCGGGCCCGCGACGCCAGCTACCTGGTCGAGGCGCGCGGCCGGCTGGTCGCCCTCGGGCCGGTGCCGGGCGGCCTGGGCCCGGTCCGCACGGTCGATCCGGACACCGGTGACGAGGTGGCCGACCTGCGCGGCTGGCGCACCGGTGCGCGCGGCGACCCGGTGGTGATCCGGATCCCGGTCGGCGGCACCGACACCGTGATCGCCCTGCTGGACGCCCGGTCCGGCGTGCTGCGCCCGCTCGGCTCCGCACCGGAGGTGCTGCTGGCCTGCCAGTCCGGGGCCAACGCCATCGTCTGCCGCACGGCGACGGGCGAACTGCGGATCTGGGCCGTCCGACCCGAGCGCTAGTTTTGCTCACACGGGTTTTACGGAGTGTTAGGCAGGGTGGACCTGGTGCGGGTGCTGGTGGTCGAAGACGAGCGCAATCTCGCCGACGCGATCGCGCGTGGGCTGCGGCGGCACGGGCTGGCCGTCGACGTCGCCTACGACGGCACGTCCGGCCACGAGATGGCGTTCGTCACGCGTTACGACGTGGTCGTGCTCGACCGCGACCTGCCCGGCGTGCACGGCGACCAGATCTGTGCCGACCTGGTCTCCTCGGGCGCGCTGACCCGGGTGCTGATGCTGACCGCCAGCGGCACCGTGGCCGACCGGGTCGACGGGCTGCAACTCGGCGCCGACGACTACCTGCCCAAGCCGTTCGCCTTCGACGAGCTGGTGGCCCGGGTCCGGGCCCTCGGCCGGCGGGCCACGCCGCCCGCGCCGCCGGTGCTCGCGGTCGCCGACCTGGTGCTCGACCCGGCCCGCCGGGTGGCCACCCGGGCCGGCGCGCCCGTCGACCTGACCCGCAAGGAGTTCGGCGTGCTCGAAGAGCTGCTCAAGGCGCGCGGCGCGGTGGTGTCGAGCGAAGAGCTGCTGGAGCGGGTCTGGGACGCCAACACCGACCCGTTCACCACGACCGTCCGGGTGACGGTGATGACGCTGCGCAAGAAGCTGGGCGAGCCGCCCTTGATCGAGACGGTGGTCGGTGCCGGCTACCGGATGCCGGGGGAGCTGGTCACATGACCGAACCGTGGCGAGGTCATCATCAGCAGAGCCCGCCCGGGCAGGGCGGGTCACCACGAAGTGGGGACCCGGCATGACGGTCTACGCGGCGGCCCGGCAGCGCGGCCCGCGGCCCACCCTGCGGTTGCGGCTCACCCTGCTCAACGGCGTCGTCGTGGTCGCCACCGGCCTGGTCCTGATCCTGTTGGCCTGGCTGCTGGTCGGCGACGCGATCCACCCGGCCGACCAGCTCCAGCCCGGCGCCTTCGTCGACCTGGCCGACGGCCGCCGGATCGACGCCGCCGCCTGGCAGGCCCAGGTGGTCGACGCGGCGTCGCGCGAGCTGCTGCTCAAGGGCCTGCTCGCGCTGCTGGTGACCAGCCTGGTCGGCATCGCCGCGGCCTACGTGGTGGCCGGCCGGGCGCTGCGCCCGTTGCACCAGGTCACCGCGACCGCGCGCCGGCTCGGCGAGCAGACGCTCGACCAGCGGATCCGCTACACCGGCGCCGACGACGAGATCGCCGAGCTGGCCCGCACCTTCGACGCCATGCTCGACCGGCTCGGCTCGGCGTTCGAGGCCCAGAAACGCTTCGTGGCCAACGCGTCGCACGAGTTGCGCACACCCCTGGCGGTGATGCGCACCGAGATCGACGTGACGCTGGCCGACGACGAGGCCGACGACGAAGAGTTCCGGCGGATGGCCACCGTCGTGCGCGACGCCTCCGAACGGGCCAACGGCCTGGTCGACGCGCTGTTGGTGCTCGCACGCAGCGAGGCGCAGCGCGGCCGCCGGCTGGGCCGCAAGGTGCCCACCGACCTGGCCGACAGCCTGCGCGCCGCGATGTCGGCGATCCGCCGCGAAGTCGACCGCCTCGGCCTCGACGTCACCACCGACCTGGCGCCGGCGCCGGTCGTCGGCGACCCCGGCCTGCTCGAACGGCTGGCCGGCAACCTGGTGGAGAACGCGGTCCGCTACAACCACCTGCACGGCCGGCTGTGGGCCCGCACCGGCACCGACGGCGACCAGGTGTTCCTGGTGGTCGGCAACACCGGCTTCGAGGTCGAGGCGGGCGACGTGCCGGGCCTGTTCGAGCCGTTCCGGCGCGGCGGCCGGGAACGCACCGGCGCCCGCGGCTCAGGCCTCGGCCTGTCGATCGTGCGGGCGGTCTGCGACGCACACGGCGGCAGCGTGACCGCGACGCCGCAGGAAGACGGCGGCCTCGAGGTGCGGGTGACCCTGCCGGCGGCGAGCATCACCCCGGTCGCGGCCGGCACGGCGGCAGTGGGCGACCTGAAACCACGTTGATCGCGGCGGGGACCCGCGCTCTGCGCCACGCAGGTCAGCGACCAGCGCCGACCCGACCGCACAGGCTGGGCCGTGCTGGGCAACGAGTTCTGCGTCGAACGCAGCGCCGCCGAACGGGCGGGCGGATGAAACGCGTCACGATCGGGCCACGTGAGTGTCCCTTGGACGACGCAGGGCACCCCCGACGTGCATGTGGTCGCTACGATCCGGCAGTCCACTGAGTATTTCCTGGGAGCCGTGATGTCCGACCCCTACGCCCAGCCACCGTCGTACGGCTCCGAGCCTCCTTACGGCCAGCAGCCCCCGCAGTCCCCGCAACAGCCGCAATACGGGCAGCCCTACGGCGAGCAGCAGCAGCAGCCGCCGCAGCAGCCCGGCTACGGCCAGACCTACGGGTCGCCGCAGCCCGGCACCTACGGCCAGCCGGCGCAGCAGCCCGGTTACGGTGACTACGGCCAACAGCAGCCGGGTTACGGCGACTACGGGCAGCAGCCCGCTTCGGGCGCACCCTACGGTCAGCAGCCCGCTTCGGGCGCACCCTACGGTCAGCAGCCTGCTTCGGGCGCACCCTACGGTCAGCAGCCTGCTTCGGGCGCACCCTACGGTCAGCAGCCCGCCTCGCCGGCCCCCTACGGCCAGCCGCCCGCCTACGGTCAGCCGGCCTATGGTCAGCCGCCGCAGCAGCCGACCTACGGTGAGCAGCCGTTCGGTGGGCCGCCGATGCCGCCGACCGCACCGCCGAAGAAGAGCCGCGCCGGGCGGATCGTGCTGATCGTCCTCGCCGTCGTGCTGCTGCTCTGCATCGGTGGCGGCGCCGCCCTCTACTTCGTCTTCAAAGACCCGGTGAAGGAGGTCGTGGCGGCGGCCAACACCCGTGTCGTCGCGCCCGACACCCTGGGCGGCAAGAAGAAGATCACCGACCCGGCGTTGCAGGGTGCGGTCGACGAGATGGACAAGTCGCTCAACTCCGACGTGCCCAACGCGACCAGCACCGCCGCCGCCTTCTACGGCGACATCGAGAAGGAAGACCTGATCATGCTGGTCGCCGTCTCCGGTGTCATCGAAGACCCGGTGAAGGAGCTCAACGACACCTTCACCAGCATGAACGCCAACGGCACCTCGGTGAAGAACATCAAGGACGTCGAGGCCGGTCCGCTGGGCGGCCAGGCCAAGTGCGGTGACGGCGAGATCGCCGACTCCGGTGCGGCCCTGCCGCTGGGCATCTGCGTCTGGTCCGACAAGGGCAGCGTGGGCATGATCGGCGTCTACAACGTCAAGGGCGCCGAGGCCTACAAGAACTTCCTGGCCATGCGGGCCGAGGTCGAGAAGCAGTAACCACCGCGTAACGGAAGGCCCCCGGGAGCATCCCGGGGGCCTTCCGCGTGTGACCAGGTCAGCGCGCGGCCAGGTACGGCGTGATGCCCCCCAGGTGGAACGGCCAGCCCGCGCCGAGGATCAGGCACAGGTCGATGTCTTTCGCGTCGGCGACGACGCCGTCGGCCAGCATCAGCTCGACCTCCTGGGCGATCGCGTCGAGCGCGTTCTCGCGCACCTGCTCGGCGGTCAGCGGCGCGTCACCGACCTCGAGCAGCGCCACCGTCGAGGGGTCGACCGCACCGTCCCGGTCGGTCAGCGACCGGCCGCTCTCGACGATCCGGGCCAGGTTGGGGCTGACCCCGAACCGGTCCGGGAACGCCGCGTGCATGGTCTCCGAGACGTGCAACGCGACCGCCGGCCCGACCATCGTGAGCAACGCGAGCGGGCGCATCGGCAGGCCCAGCGGGTCGAGCGCGTTGTTGGCCACCTCGACCGGTGTGCCGGCGTCGATCGCCGCGTAGATCTCGCCGAGGAAGCGGGTCAGCAGCCGGTTGACCACGAACGACGGTGCGTCCTTGACCAGTACGCACGACTTCTTGAGCTGCTTGCCGATGGCGAACGCGGTGGCCAGCGTGGCGTCGTCGGTCTTGCCGGCCCGGACGATCTCGACCAGCGGCATCACCGACACCGGGTTGAAGAAGTGGAACCCGACGACCCGCTCCGGGTGGTCGAGTTCGGCCGCCATCTCGGTGACCGACAGCGACGAGGTGTTGGTCGCCAGCACCGCCTCCGGCGAGACGACCTTCTCCAGGTCGGCGAACACCTGCTTCTTCACGGCGAGGTCTTCGAACACCGCCTCGATCACGAAGTCCGCGTCGGCGAACACCGCCCTGTCGACCGAGCCGCTGACCAGCCCGAGCAGCTTGGCCGCCGTACCGTCGTCGATCCGGCCCTTGCCCTTCAGCTTGTCGATCTCGCCGTGCACATAGGCGACGCCCTTGTCGACGCGGGCCTGGTCGAGGTCGGTGAGCACGACCGGGACCTCCAGCCGGCGGGCGAACAGCAGCGCCATCTGGCCGGCCATCAGCCCGGCGCCGACCACGCCGACCTTGGTGACGTCGCGGGCCAGCGCCGGAGCCGGCGCGCCGGCCGGCCGCTTGGCCCGGCGCTGCACCAGGTCGAACGCGTAGAGGCTATTGCGCAACTGCGGGCCGGTGACCAGGTCGCCGAGCGCCTCGTCCTCGGCGGCCGTGCCGGTCGCGAAGTCGGCGTCCTTGGCCAGCGCCAGCAGTTCCAGCGCCTTCTCGGCGGACGCCACCGCGCCGTGCAGCCGCTCGTCGAGTTGCATCTTGGCGAAGTAGAGGACGCCGTCCCACATGTCGCGGTCGATCTCGGGACGCTCGACGGTGATCTCGCCGGCCACCACGCCGGCGGCCCACTCGAGCGAGCGCTCCAGGAAGTCGGCCGGCTCCAGCAGCACGTCGGCGATGCCCAGCTCGCGGGCCTGCGGCGGGCGAAGGGTCTTCTGCGTCAGCGGGTTCTGGATGATCACCTGCGCGGCCGGCGCGATGCCGATCAGGTTGGGCAGCAGCTGGGTGCCGCCCCACGCCGGCACCAGGCCGAGCGAGACCTCGGGCAGCGCCAGGGCGCCCGCGCCGGCCGACAGCGTGCGGTAGTGGCAGTGCAGCGCGACCTCGAGGCCGCCGCCCATCGCGACGCCGTTGACGAACGCGAACGTCGGCACGGTCGAGGAGCGCAGCCGGTTGAACACCCGGTGGCCGAGCCGGCCCAGCTCGACCGCCTGCTCGCGCGACGAGATGAGCGGCATGCCGGTGATGTCGGCGCCGACCGAGAAGATGAACGGCTTGCCGGTGATCGCGATGAACGCCGGCTCCAGCGCCAGCGCCGCCGTGATCGCCTCGTCGAGGCTGGCCAGGCCGGCCGGCCCGAAACTGTTGGGCTTGGTGTGGTCGAGCCCGTTGTCGAGCGTGATCAGCGCGGCTTTGTGCCCCTTGACGGTGACGGCGCGGACGAGCGCGCGGGTGACGACCTCACTCATTTCGTGCCCTCCCAGGCCGGGTTCTCCCAGATGACCGAGCCGCCCATGCCGATGCCGATGCACATGGCGGTGATGCCGTACCGCACCTCGGGGTGCTCCGCGAACTGGCGCGCGAGCTGGGTCATCAGCCGGACGCCGGAGGAGGCGAGCGGGTGCCCGACCGCGATCGCGCCGCCCCACGGGTTGACCCGCGGGTCGTCGTCGGCGATGCCGAAGTGGTCGAGGAACGCCAGGACCTGCACGGCGAATGCCTCGTTGAGCTCGAACAGCCCGATGTCGCCGATCGACAGCCCGGCCTTGCGCAGCGCCTTCTCGGTCGCCGGGATCGGGCCGACGCCCATCACCTCCGGCTCGACGCCGACGAAGCCGTAGGAGACCAGCCGCATCGCGACCGGCAGCCCAAGCTCGCGGGCGGTGTCTTCGGCGGCGATGATGCTCGCGGTCGCGCCGTCGTTGAGGCCGGCCGAGTTGCCGGCCGTGACCCGGCCGTGCGGGCGGAATGGGGTCTTCAGGGTGGCCAGCTTGGCCATGCTGGTGTCGCGCGGCGCCTCGTCGACCGTGGCCAGGCCCCAGCCCAGCTCCGGGTCGCGGGTGGCGACCGGCACGAGGTCGTCCTGGAGCTTGCCGTTGGCGTACGCCTTGGCCGTCTTGATCTGGCTCGCCAGGCCGAACGCGTCGGCGCGCTCGCGGGTCACGGCCGGGAGGATGTCGTGCAGGTTCTCCGCGGTCTTGCCCATCACCAGCGCCGACGGGTCGACCAGCTTCTCGGCCAGGATCCGCGGGTTGGGGTCGACGCCCTCGCCCATCGGGTGGCGGCCCATGTGCTCCACGCCGCCGGCGACGGCGACGTCGTAGGCGCCCATCGCGATGCCGCCGGCCACCGTGGTCACGGCGGTCATCGCGCCCGCGCACATCCGGTCGATCGCGAAGCCCGGCACGGTCTTGGGCAGCCCCGAGAGCAGGGCGGCGGTGCGGCCGATGGTCAGGCCCTGGTCGCCGATCTGGGTGGTCGCGGCGATCGCGACCTCCTCCACCCGCTCCGGCGGCAACTGCGGGTTGCGGCGCAGCAGTTCGCGGATGCAGCGGATGACCAGATCGTCGGCGCGGGTGTGCGCGTACATGCCACCCGCCTTTCCGAACGGGGTGCGAACGCCGTCGACGAACGCGACGTCGCGGACTGAACGGGGCACGGATGGGCCTCCTCGATTACGGGCATCTTCGCCGTATGCTACTCGTCAGTAACCTCGCGCGGAGCGTGGAGTAGGCCACAAGCACGCGGTTGGTAGGGTCCTGCCCATGAAGGTCTTGATCGCGGGCGGGGCGGGCTTCATCGGCAGCACGGTGGCGTCGGCCTGCCTCGACTCCGGGATCACTCCCGTCATCATCGACAACTTGGTGACCGGCCGGGCCGAATTCGTGCGAGATCGCGTCTTCTACGAGGGCGACATCGCCGACGGCGCGCTGATCGACCGCATCTTCGCGGAGCACCCCGACATCTCGGCGGTGGTGCACGCGGCCGCCCTGATCGTGGTGCCCGAGTCGGTGGCCGAGCCGCTGCGCTACTACCGGGAGAACGTGGCCAAGTCGCTCGACCTGATCGCGCACGTGACCCGCAACGGCTGTCAGCGCTATCTGTTCTCGTCGTCGGCCTCGATCTACGCGCCCGGCGCCGACTTCACCGTCGACGAGAGTTCGGCGCTGCGCCCGGAGTCGCCGTACGCCCGGACCAAGGCGGTCATGGAGTGGGTGCTGGAAGACTGCACCAACGCCTACGACCTGCGCGTCATCTCGCTGCGCTATTTCAACCCGATCGGCGCCGACCCGAAGATGCGCACGGGCCTGCAGCACCCGCAGCCGACCCACCTGCTCGGCCGCCTGATCACCGCCCTGGACGCCGGCGCGACGTTCCACGTCACCGGCACCGACTGGCCGACCCGCGACGGCAGCGGCATCCGCGACTTCATCCACGTCTGGGACCTGGCCCGGGCCCACGTCGAAACCCTGCGCCGCTTCGACCAGGTGCTGCCCGCCGGCGGCGACAAGAGCTATGACGTGCTCAACCTGGGATCCGGCACGGGTACGACGGTCCGCGAGTTCGTGGCCGCCTTCCAGCGCGTCGTCGATCGCCCGCTGGCGGTGGCGGACGCCCCGTCCCGCCCGGGCGACGTGGTCGGTTCCTACACCCGCACCGACAAGGCCCACGCCGCCCTCGACTGGTCCTGTGACTACACGGTCGAAGACGGCATCCGCCACTCCCTGGAGTGGTCCTCCACCCACCGCCGCCAACTGCTCGGCGAGTAGGGGCCCCTAGCTCGCTTCCGTCGCGGGTTTGGGGTCTTCCAGGGCTGTTGCCAGGTCGGTGGCGATCAGGCCCACCTGCCACGCGCGGGCGCCGTAGCCGCGCAAGGTGGACGAGACCGTTTCCGGGGTGACGTCTTCCGGTGGGGTCCAGGCCAGGCGGCGGATCGAGTCCGGGGCGATCAGGTTCTCCGGCGGCAGCTTGTGTGCCGCCGCCGTCGTGGTGACCACCTCGCGGCAGCGGGACAGGCGGCCGGCCGCCACCGGGTCGCGTTCGGCCCAGCGGTGTGGTGGCGGAGGGCCGTCGATCGGCGGGTTGGTCGGCAGGGCGTCGTCGGGCAGGCCGCGGGCCGTGTCGAGGGCGTCCAGCCAGTTGCGGGCCAACCGGCGGACCGACCGGCCGCCGAAGCCGGGCAGTGACAGCAGGGTGCGCTCGTCTTTCGGGTCGATCTCGGCCGCGGCGACGATCGCCGAGTCGGGGAGGACCCGGCCCGGCGCCGAGTCGCGGCGGGCGGCGATGTCGTCGCGGGCGTACCAGAGGGCCCGCACGCGAGCCTGGGCCCGGGCGCCGCGGATGCGGTGGATGCCGGACGTGCGGCGCCACGGGTCGGGGCGGCTGCGGGCCGGCTGGGCGCCCCAGGCGACCAGGGCGGCGAACTCCTCCGCGGCCCAGTCCTGCTTGCCCTGGGCGATCAGTTCGGCCGCCAGCGCGTCGCGGAGGTCGACCAGCAACTCGACGTCGAGCGCCGCGTAGGTCAGCCAGGACTCGGGCAGCGGGCGGCTCGACCAGTCGGCGGCGGAGTGGTGCTTCTCCAAGGCGAAGCCGAGGAGTTGCTCGGTCAATGCCGCCAGGCCCACCCGCTCGAAGCCGGCGAGCCGGCCCGCCAGCTCCGTGTCGAACAGCCGGCGCGGGCGCAGGCCCAGGTCGGACAGGCACGGCAGGTCCTGGCTGGCGGCGTGTAGCACCCACTCGGCGTCGGCGATCGCGGCGTCGAGGGTGCGCAGGTCGCCGAGCGGCAGCGGGTCGATCAACACGGTCCCGGAGCCGCCGCGGCGTAGTTGCACGAGGTAGGCGCGTTGGCTGTAGCGGTAGCCGGACGCGCGCTCGGCGTCGATGGCCACCGGGCCGGTGCCACCGGCGAAGCGGGCGACCACGTCGGCGAGGTCGTCGGGCGATTCCACGGGCAGGGGCGTGCCGTCTCGCGGCGCCGTGAGCAGCGTCGCGGCGGGGCCGGCCGTGCGGGGCTCAGGAGCCGCCGGGCCGTCGGGGGAGCCGGTGGAGGGGCCGTCCGCTTCGGGGGAGGTGGGCGACTCGTCCCCCGCTCGGCGTGCGGCCCGACGGCGCAGGGGTGGTTCGTCGGTCACCTGCCAACCCTAGTAGGCACGCCGTCACGCATCGGACAGCCGGGTCGGCGCGTCGGGGAGTGCGGTACGGTCCTGCGGGGGCCCAGTCCGGTGCGACGGGAGGGAGCGGAGATGTCCGCCGGGAACGACCGCACATCCTGGCCCGAAACGTCACCGGGGTACGCCGCCGCGGCGGAAGCCGCGCCGCCGGTGCTGGCGCCGGAGGGGCCGATCTACCGGCCCGCCGACCGCGCACCGCAGCCCCCTGACTATGGCCCGCCACCTGCGCAGATGCCCTACGCGCCGCCCGGCCAGCGGGCTCCCGTCGAGCCGCCGCCCAGTCAGTGGGCGCCGCCGGTCGGCTACGCGCCGCCCGGCCCGCGCGGCCCCGTCGACGGCCCGCCCTACCGGCCCGTCCCGGCCCGTCCGGCCTTCGACCCGGGCTCCCCGTTCGGCACCGGCGTCGCGGCCGGACCGCCCCCGGCGCACCCCCGGATTGATGAAAAGCGACCCCGGCGGCAGTGGGGTCTCGGCGTCACGGTCGCGCTGGTCGTTTTGCTGGCCGGTGTCGTCGGCTATCAGGCGGTGCGCATCGACCGGCTCGACGACCAGGTCGCCGCCAACCGGAAGGAGTTGGCCGAGACGCGGGCGCGGGACAGCGGCCGGCTCGACGGCCTCGACGGACGGGCGACCGAGTTGGAGAACAAGGTCGGCGCCGCGTTCAACCCCGAGGCGATCTCCAGTGCGGCGCTGCCGAGCGTGTTCCGGGTGGCGGCCGGCGACGTGACCGGCACGGCGTTCGCCGTGGGCAAGCCGGCCAGCGGTGGCAAGGCCAACCTGATCACCAACTTCCACGTGGTCGAAGACGTCTATGACGCGGGCGGCCGGCAGGTGTTCCTGGAGCGCGACGGCAAGCGCTACCCGGCCACGATCGTCGCGGTCGACAAGACCGGCGACGTCGCGCACCTGCGCAGCAGCACCAAGATCACCGGACTGGTCACCGCGAAGGGCGCCGTCAAGTCGGGCCAGCAGATCGTCGTGGTCGGCGCGCCGCTGGGGCTGAGCGACTCGGTGACCACCGGCGTGGTCAGCGCGGTCCGCGAACTGCCCGACAGCAACGGCCCGATGATCCAGTTCGACGCGCCGATCAATCCGGGCAACTCCGGCGGGCCGGTGATCAACTCGGGCAAGCAGGTGGTCGGTATCGCCACCGCCAAGGCGCAGGGTGCCGAGGGCATCGGCCTCGCCGTGCCGATCAAGGTAGCCTGCGACGCCTTCAAGATCTGCTGACCTGGTCGGCCGGATGCGTGCGGCCGCCGCGATCCCTTCCGTGGCGGCCGCACATTCGGGTGCCGAACCGCGCGTGACACGATGGGGTCGATGACGACCAAGACCCACACCGACTCCGCCCTGGTCCGTGCCGCCCGGGGGCAGGACGTTCCGCACACTCCGGTCTGGTTCATGCGCCAGGCCGGGCGCTCTCTCCCGGAATACCGCGAGCTGCGCGCCGGGATCGGCATGCTCGACACGATCCGGCGGCCCGACCTGGTCGCCGAGATCACCCTGCAGCCGGTCCGCCGGCACGGGGTCGACGCGGCGGTCCTGTTCAGCGACATCGTCGTGCCGGTCGCGGCGGCGGGTGTCGGCGTCGACATCGTCGCCGGCACCGGCCCGGTGGTCGCCGAGCCGATCCGGTCCGCCCACGACGTGGCCCGGCTGCGCCGGCTGGAGCCGGTCGACGTGTCCTATGTCGACGAGGCGGTCCGGCTGACCGTCGCGGAACTCGGCGACACCCCGCTGATCGGGTTCGCCGGTGCCCCGTTCACGCTGGCCAGCTACCTGATCGAGGGCGGCCCGTCGCGGAACCATGCCAAGACCAAGGCGCTGATGTACGGCGACCCGCAGACCTGGCACGCCCTCATGGAACGGCTGGCCGAGAACGCGCTGACCTTCCTGCGGGTCCAGATCGAGGCCGGCGTCTCGGCCATCCAGCTCTTCGACTCGTGGGTCGGCGCGCTCTCCGAGGCCGACTACCGGCACTATGTGCTGCCGCACTCGAGCGCCGTGCTGTCCGCGTTGGCCGGCGCGGGCGTGCCGCGGATCCACTTCGGCGTGGGCACCGGCGAGTTGCTGGGTGCGATGGGCGAGGCCGGCGCCGACGTGGTCGGTGTCGACTGGCGCACCCCGCTCGACGTCGCCACCGGCCGGATCGGCCCGGACAAGGCGGTGCAGGGCAACCTCGACCCGTGCGTGCTGCTGGCGCCCTGGGAGGTCATCGAGGCCGAGGTGCGCCGGGTGCTCGACCAGGGCCGGGCCGCGCCGGGCCACATCTTCAACCTCGGGCACGGCGTACTCCCGGAGATCGATCCCACGGTGCTGACCCGGGTCACCGAGCTGGTGCACGAAGACACCGCGCGCTGAGTGTCGGGTTTCGGGGGTAATGTCGTTCTAGCCGACCGATCATGCTAAGGCGCCCCGGCGCGCCCTTCCCCCATGGCGCCCCGATACATGCATAGGCTGCGCTCATGGCTCCGACAGCGGTTCCCGACGTCTTCGCGAACGCCGTCGCCAGCCTGCGCGCCGCCACACCGCGCTCCGAGGTCGTCCTCGAAGAGGTCGGTGCGCCACAGCGCCTGGCGCCTTTCACGTTCGCCCTGAGCGCCTCGGTCACCAAGACCGACGACGACGAGATGGCGACGGGCCGGCTCATCCTGCTCTACGACCCGGCCGGGCACGAGGCCTGGGAGGGCACGATGCGGCTGGTCACCTACGTGACCGCCGAGGTCGACGTCGACATGGCCGCCGACCCGCTGCTGCCAACGGTCGGCTGGACCTGGCTGACCGACGCGCTCGACGCGCAGGAAGCGCACTACCGGGCGATCGGCGGCACGGTCACCCAGACCATGTCGACCCGGTTCGGCGACCTCGCCGGCCCGCCGACGGCGGCCGACATCGAGATCCGGGCCAGCTGGACCCCGACCGACGAAGACCTCGGCGCCCACCTGCTGGCCTGGTCGACCCTGCTGGCCTCGACCGCGGGCCTCCCGCCGCCGGGCGTCACCGCGCTGCCGGGCCGCCGCACCGCCTGATCCCGGCCCCGCCATAGGGTGGGTGCATGCAGCACGGGTGGCGGGTCGCGGTGATCGGCGGTGGGATCGCGGGACTGGCCGCGGCGGTGCGTTTGCGCGATGAGGGGCCGTCGGGCACCCGGGTCACCGTCTTCGAGCAGGGCCCGGCGCTCGGTGGCAAGCTGCGCACCGGTGAGCTGGCCGGATCGCCGGTCGAGCTGGGTGCCGAGGCGTTCCTGGTGCGCGACGCGGCCACCGGGCAGGACTCGCCGGCGATCGCGCTGGCCCGCCGGGTCGGGCTGGCCGACGACCTGGTCAACCCGGCCGTCGGCGCCGCCGCGATCGCGGTCGCGCGCAAGCTGGTGCCGGTGCCGCGCGGCACGCTGACCGGCGTGCCCGGTGACGTCGGCGCGCTGGCCGGGTTCGCCCGGGTCGAGGCCGGTCGTGACCTCGATGGCGGCGAGCCGCTGCTCGGGCCCGACGACGATGTCGCGGTGGGCGAGCTGGTCCGCCGCCGGCTCGGTGACCAGGTCGTCGACCGGCTGGTCGACCCGATGCTGGGCGGCGTCTACGCCGGCCGCGCCGACCGCCTCTCGCTGGCCGCCACGATGCCCGCGCTGGCCCGGCAGGCGCGGGTCGAGGGCACGCTGACGGGCGCCGTGAAGGCCGCACAGGCGGCCTTTCCGCGGGTCAAGGGCGGCGCCGTGTTCGCCACCGTGCGCGGCGGGGTGAGCCGGCTGGTCGCTGCCGCCGCGCAGGCCAGCGGCGCGGAGATCCGGCTCGGCGCGACGGTCCGGGAGATGGAGCGCACCCCGGACGGCTGGCGGCTCACCGTCGGCCCGACCCGCGAGCCCGAGCACGTGACGGTCGACGCCGTCGTGCTCGCCGTCCCGGCCCGGCCCGCCTCCCGGCTGCTCGCCGGCGTCGACGCCGGCGCGGCCGGCACCGTGGGCGCGCTCGACTACGCGAGCGTGGCGTTGGTCACCATGGCGCTGCCCGAGCCGGCGCTACCCGAGCTGTCCGGGTTCCTGGTGCCGGCCGAGAACGGCACCGCCGTCAAGGCGGCCACCTTCTTCAGCACCAAGTGGGCCCACCTGCGCCGGCCGGACGGGGTCGCCCTGCTACGCGCCTCGGTCGGCCGCTACGGCGACGAGCACGTGCTCCAGCGCGACGACGCCGACCTGGCCGGGATCGTGCACCGGGAACTGTCCACCCTGGTCGACCACAGCCTGCCCAGGCCGCTGGAGAGCCGGGTCCAGCGCTGGGGCGGGGCGCTGCCGCAATACGCGCCCGGCCACCTCGACCGGGTCGCCTCGGCCCGTGCGGCGCTGCGGGGGAGTGCGCCGACACTGGCGCTGGCCGGTGCTGGTTACGACGGGGTCGGCATTCCGATCTGCGTACGCTCAGGCGAGGCCGCCGCCGACACCGTCCTCGCCGCCCTGCGGGCGCTGCCGGAAGCACGCTGAGAGAGGATGGGCGCATGACGGAGCAAAGCAACGCCGCCCGGATCCGGGAGTTGAACGACACCATCCGCTACACGATGTGGTCGGTGTTCCGGGCCGCCGAGCCGCTGCCGCCGTCGCGCACCGGGCTGGCCGCCGAGGTCACCACCCTCTTCGACGACCTGGCCGGCAAAGACGTCACCGTCCGCGGCAGCTACGACGTCTCCGGCCTGCGCGCCGACGCCGACCTGATGATCTGGTGGCACGCCGAGTCCAGCGACGCCCTCCAGGAGGCCTACGGCGCGTTCCGGCGCACCGCCCTGGGGCGGCACCTCGCCCCAGTCTGGTCGCAGATGGCGCTGCACCGCCCGGCCGAGTTCAACAAGAGCCACCTGCCGGCGTTCCTGTCCGGCGAGGAGGCGCGGGCGTACGTCTGCGTCTACCCGTTCGTCCGCTCCTACGAGTGGTACCTGCTGCCCGACGAGGACCGGCGCGACATGCTGGCCGAGCACGGCCGGCAGGCCCGCGGCTTCCCGGACGTGCGGGCCAACACGGTGGCGTCGTTCGCGCTCGGCGACTACGAGTGGATGCTGGCCTTCGAGGCCGACGAGTTGCACCGGATCGTCGACCTGATGCGGGAGCTGCGCGCGTCCCGGGCCCGCCGGCACGTCCGCGAGGAGGTCCCGTTCTACACGGGCCGCCGCCGCAGCATCGCCGAGCTCGTCGACGCCCTGCCCTGAGCCGCCGGGGTGACCGGGGTGAAGACGTTGACGAGGTTGCCGTCGGGGTCGCGGAAGAGCAATGAGCGGTTGCCCCACGGCATCGTCGTCGGCTCGTTGACGAAGTCGGCGCTCAGGTTCTCGTAGACGAGGTCCACGTCGTCGACGCGGAACTCGATGATCACGCTGTGGTTGTCGGCCGGACGGGCCGCGCCAGGTGCGAAGAGCGGCACCGTGCGGGTGCTGGCGATCGCCAGCGTCGCGCCCGCGGTCCTGAGCTCTGCGAAGTCCTCGTTGGCCCAGGTCGCCGGTGCCCCCAGCACTCGCTCGTAGAACTCGACGAGGCGCGCCACGTCGCTGGTGATGATGCGAATCGAAACGAACTCCATGGGTCACACGCTAGGAGAAATAGTGGACAGAATCGGTCCACTATTCTTGGCAGGGTGACTGGACCCACTGGCCGCGTGCTGACGCTCCTGGAGCTGCTGCAGTCGGGCGGGACCCGGACGGTGGCCGAGCTCGCGGAGCGGCTCGGCGTCGACAGGCGCACGGTGCGGCGGTATGTCGACCAGTTGGTCGATCTGGGCGTGCCGGTGGAGTCGGTGCGCGGGCGCTACGGCGGTTATCGGCTAGGCCCCGGCTACCGGCTGCCCCCGCTCATGCTCAGCGACGACGAGGCGCTGGCCGTGCTGCTAGGCCTGATCGCCGGCCGCCGCGCCGGGTTGACGACGGCCGATCGCACGGCCAACGAGACGGCGGCGGCGAAGATCCGCCGGGTGCTGCCCCGGCACCTCGCGAGCCGGCTCGACACCCTGCTCGCGGCCCTCGCCTTCACGGATCAGCCCGGTGAGTTCGACACACCGCCCGCCGGGGTGCTGCTCGCCCTCGCCGACGCGGTGCGTCACCGGCGGCCGGTCTCGATCCGCTACACCGACAGCCAGGGCAGGAGCAGCCAACGCACCCTGCACGCGTACGGGATCGTCGCCCATTCCGGCCGGTGGTATGTCACGGGCGAGGATCGCACATTCCGGCTCGATCGCATCGCCGACGTGCGGACCCTGCCTGGCTCTTTCGAGGCGCCAGAGGGTCCCGACCCGGCGAAGCGCCTGTTGACGGGTTTCGCCACGGCCGACTACGAGCACGAGGTGGTCGTGCGGATCCACGGGACCGAAGAGCAGATCCGCGCTCGGCTGCCCGCCAGCGTCGCGCGCTTGACGCAGCATGGCCAGGACGAGGGCTGGTGGCGGGTGGAACTGCGGGCGCGGCGGCTGGACTGGATGCCTTCCGTGCTCGCCGCGCTCGACCGGCCCTTTGTCATCGAGCGACCCGATGCGCTGCGCGACCTGGTCGTCGACCTGGCCGACCGGCTCGCGTCCTACGCCGCCCGCCGGCCGGGCTAGGGCTGGTAGGGCGGCGCCACGCCCCAGCCCCAGTGCGGGACCGGCGCGTGCTCGACCGGGGTGGCGCCGGGCTGGGAGTTGGACATCGCGATCCGGGTGCCCCACTCGAGATAGCCGACCAGCGCCGCCCGGAACTCCGGGTCGGCCGGCAGCTCCGCGTCGTCCGCGGCCAGGCTCATCAGCGACGCGAACCGGAACCGGTGCTCGGGCTGGATGCCGAGGTTGCGGTGGTGGGCCAGCATCCGCTCGTAGCCGCCGAGCTCGCCGGTGTAGTCGGCGGGGCCGCCGAACACCTCCGACCACCAGGTCGTCACGTGGTCGCGGTGCGCCTCGGTGACGCCGCCGGGGAAGAACGGGCTGAGCAGGTCGTCGCGCTCGACCCGGTCGTAGAACGCGTTGATCATTCGCGCGATCGCGGGCCGGCCGCCGGCCCACTCGTACAGCGTCGGGGTGGTCATGATCCAAATCTAGGCGGGACGCGCCATCGGCACATGCGGGATTCCGTCTTCGACGAAGCCGTCGCCGCTGATCTTGTAGCCGAAGCGGGCGTAGAAGTCGGCCAGGTGCGCCTGGGCGTCGAGCACCGACGGGCGGGCGCCGACCACGGCCAGCGCGGCCTCCATCAGCCGACCGGCCACGCCGGCGCCGCGGGCCACCTTGGCGACCACGACCCGGCCGATCCGCATGCCTCCGTCGGGCTCACCGAGCACCCGCAGGTAGGCGATCGGCGTGCCGGCCTGGGCGATCCAGATGTGCCGGGTCGCCGGCTCGGTGTCGCGGCCGTCGATGTCGAGGTAGGCACACTCCTGCTCGACGACGAAGACCTCGCTGCGCAGGCGCAGCAGGGCGTAGAGCGTGCTGCTGTCGAGGTCGGCGAAGGACGCCACCCGCAGTTCGTCGGTGTGCGGCCGCATGGCCACCGAGCATAGGCGGGTCAGCCTGGATGGGCGCCGACGGTGTCGGCGATCGCCGCGGCCTCGGCGCCGGCGGTCGCCCGGGCGCAGTGCGCGCAGCAGAAGAAGCGGCCGCCGACCTCGACGCCGTGCCCGACGATCTTGACGCCGCAGTGCTCGCAGATCGGCGCGAGCCGCTGGATCGCGCACTCGAACGAGTCGAACACGTGCCGGTCGCCGCTGATCGTCGTCACCTCGAAAGACAGCCAGTAGTCGTTGCCGCAGGTCTCGCACTCAGCCATGACATCGCCCCCCGTTTCCCGCAGCCTCCCCGATGGATCGGACGGCGGCAACCGGAATGCGGTATTCGAGCCATTTTCGCGAACGATGAACAGCGTGTAACGCGCGGTGTGTCGGTCCGCCCGTGTCATGGGTCCGGAAGGGAAGCTCCTTGAGGTTGTGTCCTTACCGGGAGGAGCCGACATGATCAAGAGAAGCAAGCTCTTCGGCAACAAGACCCGCGTGACGTTCTGCCTGCCCAAGGACAACCCGGTCGGGCAGGTCAGCGTCGTGGGTTGCTTCAACGACTGGGAGCCGGGCCGGCACGAGCTCCAGCCGCGCCGGGACGGCACCCGCACGGTGACCCTCACCCTGGCCCCGGGCGAATACACGTTCCGTTACCTCGCCACCGGCGGCGTCTGGCTCGACGACGAGCAGGCCGACGGGTTCGACGGGCGTGGCGGGCGGATCGTGCTCGGCCGGGCCTGAGAAACCGGTCGTCCCGCCGCTGGCGTGAGCGGGATGACCGACCACAAGAGATCGTCGTACCCCCGGCTCTCGTAGCCGCCCAGGTCCGGTTCCGCGGCGACGCGGGCCGGGCCTGGGCGCCGTCATGCGGGGATGAGCCGCATGCTCACCGAGTTGATGCAGTAACGGGCGTCCTTCGGGGTGTAGCCCTCGCCGTCGAAGCGGTGCCCGAGGTGCGAGTCGCAGTGTGCGCAGCGCACCTCGACGCGGACCATGCCCAGCGAGCGGTCTTCGATGTAGCGGATCGCGCCCGGGATCGCCTCGTCGAAGGACGGCCAACCGCAGTGCGAGTCGAACTTCGTTCCACTCTCGAACAACGCGGCGCCGCACGCCCGGCAGACGTAGGTGCCCGGGGTCTTGGTGTCGACGTACTCGCCGGTGAACGGACGCTCGGTGCCGGCCTGGCGGAGAACGCGGAACTCCTCCGGATTGAGCCGCACGCGCCACTCGTCGTCGGTCTTCGGCAACTCTTCGGTGGGGATTTCGGTCACTGGGGAGGACTTCTCGGGTGCCATGCGTCAACCGTACGACCCCCATCGCGCGGTGGCCGATTACCTCGGTGTGACCTCGTCGTTAGCAGAGCATGCGAACACCGGCCAGAGCGGCCAGTGGTAGAGCGGAAGACCCGCTGCCGGGTGACCCGCTGTGCTTCCGGCCGACCTGGCGGCAAGCACTGGGCCACGGTATGTGGGTGGGCCTGCTGGTGGTCGGCGCGCTCGCGCTGACCGGCCTGGCGGCCGAGGTGGCCCCGGCCGTCGCGCACTGGCTGACCGGGGTTCCGCCGCACCGCACGGTGCCCGGCCAGACCTGGTGGGCGCTGGTGCTGCCGGTGCCCCTGGGTGGGCTGGTCGGTCTGGTGCTGGGCCGCCGTGTCGGTGCCGACCTGGACTCGACGGGTGCGTGGTCGGTGCCGGGCGCGCTCGGTGCCTCGGCGCCCTGGCACCGCGTGGTCGAGGTGCGGATGGAGCGCCGCGGCCGGCGGACGGTGGTCGCGCTGCCGTTGCTGGACGGCTCGATCGTGCGGCTGCGGGCCCCGTACGACGGGCACCTGATGGGTCGCGATCCGCAGTTCGAGCGCAAGCAGTTCCGGATCCGTCTGCTCTGGGAGACCCACCGGTACGGCTGACCCTGCGTGGGTGATCTATCCCGCCGGCTTGGACGGTTTCGGACAAACCGCTTTAGTCTGCCCAAACGGTACGAATTCCCCGGACGACAGGAACAGGACGATGACGAAGACACGACGGCGGCGGCTGGCCAACGCCGCCCTGCCGGCCGCGGGCCTCGCGGTGGTGGCCGGCGCGCTCGCCCTCACCGGTCAGGCGGCCAGCGCCGCCACGCACGGCGACGCCACGGCCGGGCTCGGCGAGACGGGCGGCGACCCGGCGGCCGCCGCCGCCGACCGGGCCCAGGAGCTCACCGACCGGGCCAAGGGTGCGGCCGACAACGCACTGGCCGACGTGCTGCCGGACTCATCCTCCTCCGCCGACGACGGCGACGCGCCCGACGACGAGGGCGCCGACGGCCCGGCCGACCTGCCCGCGGCGGCGATGTTCGGCAGCGGTGTCTCGCACCTCGCCAGCGGACACAACGCCGGCATCCTCAACGGGACCCAGGTCGTCGTGCCGGTGACCGTCGACGTGAACGTGTGCGGCAACAGCCTGGCGGTCCTGGGCGGCGCGTCGGCCTCGTGCGGCGACGACGACGAGGACCCGCCGGTGGACGAGGACCCGCCGGTCGACGAGGACCCGCCGCCGGCCGCCCAGGAGGAGCCGCCACCGGTGCCGCTGCCGACGCCGATCGACGAGCCGCAGGCCGAGTTGCCGAAGACCGGTCTACCCGTCGGTTCGATCGCCGGCCTGGGCGGGCTGCTCACCGCCGGCGGCGCCGCCATGCAGATGGCCGGCGTGCGGACCTCGCGTTACACCGGCCGGCACCGCCGCCGCCCCAGCCCCGCGGCCTGATCAACCCCACGTCACGCAGGCGCCGCCCGCCACCGGACCGGGGGGGGGGGGGGCGGGGGGACGGGGGCAGGGTTTTGGGGGGGTGTGGGTGGGGGGGGTA
>NZ_JBFAPI010000015.1:0-195951 GCF_040676615.1 Asanoa sp. NPDC049573 | reverse complement strand
CTCCAGCAGGCCGTCGACGAGCCGCGAATAGAAGTCGATCCCGGCCTGGTTGAACGGCCCGCCGCCGGTCGGCCGCACTCCCGTCAGGCTGAGGTCGCGGTGCGCCTGGGCAACACCCAGTCGGGCCGCGGGAAGTGGCAGGTGTAGCCGGACGGGTAGTTGATCAGGTAGTCCTGGTGCTCGGGCTCGGCCTCCCAGAACGGGCCGGCCGGCTCGATCGTGGTGACCGCCTTGCCCGGCCACAACCCTGAGGCATCGACGTCCGCGATCGTGTCGCGGGCGACCCGCTCCTGCTCCTCGGTGAGCGGGAAGATCGCCGAGCGGTAGCTCGTGCCCATGTCGTTGCCCTGCCGGTTCAGCGTCGACGGGTCGTGGATCTGAAAGAAGAACGCCAGGATGTCGCGGTACGTCGTCTGTGCCGGGTCGAAGACGATCTCGACCGCCTCGGCGTGGCCGGGGTGGTTGCGGTACGTCGCGTGATCGTTGTCGCCGCCGGTGTAACCGACGCGCGTGTCCAGCACCCCTGGCTGCCGGCGAATGAGATCCTCCATGCCCCAGAAGCACCCGCCGGCCAGGACGGCCGTCTCGGTGCCCGGTTCGCGGGTGATCCGTCCGGTGTCGTTAACTCCGCTGGTCATGATGCGTTCTCCTTCGTGCTGTCCGTAGCGGCCGGCTCGAACAACGAGCGGTACTCGCCGTATCCCTGCGCCTCGAGCTCCGAGACCGGGACGAAGCGCAGCGCGGCCGAGTTCATGCAGTAACGCTGGCCTCCGGCGGCGGCGGGGCCGTCATCGAAAAGGTGACCGAGGTGGCTGTCGGCCCCGGCGGACCGCACCTCGGTGCGGGTCATCCAGAGCGACCTGTCGGTCTTTGTGCGTACGACGTCGCTTTCGATCGGCTTGGTGAAACTGGGCCAGCCGGTGCCGCTGTCGTATTTGTCGGTCGACGAGAACAGCGGCTGACCGGAAACCACGTCCACGTAGATCCCCTGCTCGTGGTTGTCCCAGTACTCGTTCCGGAATGCCGGCTCGGTCCCGTCGCGCTGAGTGACCTGGAACTGGGTATCGGTGAGGCGGTTGAGGGCGTCCGGTGTCTTGCGGTAGTCGTGTGACACGATCTCTCCTCTTCATGCCGCCGCTGGCTGCGGCGTCATCTTCAACAACAACGCGGTTCGGCGTTTTGGTCCCGGCGTCAGCTAGGTCGTCTTGCCGAAGAGGGCCCCCTGGACGTCGGCGTAGAAGGTGGCGGGGTCGCCGGCGAGGGCGGCTTTGACGTTGGCGGTGACAGGGTCGCCGATGACTTCCAGTTTGCCGGCTTCGAGGCCGTCGAGGGCCATGGCGACGACGTCGGCCGGAGGGAGCTTCGGTATGTCGTAGGCGGCCATCATGTCGGTGTCGGCTATGGCGAGGGCCAGCGCGGTGACCTGGGTCTTCTGCGCGGCGAGTTCGATGCGTACGCCGTTGGTGAGGGACCATTCCGCCGCCTTGGCCGCGGCGTAGCCGTTGCTGTCGGGGCCGTAGACGTACCAGGAGAGTGCGGAGATGACGTTGAGGATGGCGCCGCCGGCGAGGCGGGGGGCGAAGGCGCGGGTGACGTTGAGGGTGCCCCAGAAGTGGGTGTCGAACTCGCGGCGGACGTTGTCGAGGTTGTCGCCGAGCAGGGGCGCGCGGGTCGAGATGCCGGCGTTGTTGATCAGGATGTCCAGCTCGCCGACCCGGGAGGCGGCCGCCTCGATGGAGGCCATGTCGGTGATGTCCAGGTGTAGCGGGGTGGCGCCGGGGGTGTCGATGAGCTCGGGGCGACGGCCGGTGGCGTAGACCGTGTCGGCGCCGCGCGCGACGAGGGCCTCGACGAACGCCTTGCCGAGGCCGCGGTTGGCGCCGGTGACGAGAACTTTGGCTCCGGTGATCTGCATGCGGCTACGCTAAGACCTGACGCTGACGTCAGAGGCAAGGTGCGAGACGGGGGTCACACATGCGGATCGGAGATGTGGCGACGCGGGCGGCGGTGAGTGTCCGGGCCCTTCGGTACTACGAGGAGCAAGGGCTGCTGGCGTCGACCCGCAGTGCGAGCGGGCAGCGGCACTACACCGAGGCCGCGGTGGAGCGGGTCAAACTGATCCAGTCGCTCTACGGCGCCGGGCTCTCCAGCAAGACGATCGCCGACCTGCTGCCCTGTGTCGACGCTCAGGTCAGCACGCCGGAGTCGCGGGCTCTGTTGGCGGCCGAGCGCGACCGCATCGACCGGCAGATCGCTGAGTTGACGCTCACCCGGGGCAAGCTCGACGCCATCATCGAGCAGACCTCGCGCCCGCATCCGCGCTGTGACTACACGACCTGGCCGGCGGACAACTCCTCCCGCACCCGGTAGCGGTAGCGCAGTGGTGACATGCCCACCTCGCGTTTGAAGGCGGTGCTGAAGGCGCTTTCCGACGCGTATCCGAGGTCGGAGGCGAGCGAGCCGACGCGGACGTCGCCGTCGCGCAGGGCGCGTTGCGCGAGCAGCATCCGCCAACGGCTCAGGTAGGTGAGCGGCGGCATTCCCGCAACGGTCCGGAAGCGTTCGGCGAAGGACGTGCGCGACATCGCCGTGGCCCGGGCCAGCTCCTGCAGGCCCCAGGGCTTGCCGGGGTCGGTGTGCATGAGGGTGACCGCCGGGCGTAGCCGTTCGTCGGTCAGCACCCGTAGCCAGCCCGGAGGCAACGCGACCTGGTCGACGTAGGCGCGCAGCACCTCCAGCAGCAGGAGCTGGCCGTACTGCCGGATCGCGAACGCCGAGCCGCTGCGACCACGCGTCGCCTCGTCGAACAGCCGGTCGAGCGTTGCCCGCAGGTTGACCGCCGCGGCGGCCGACGCCCGCACGCGCGCGACCGGTGGCAGGGCCTGCAGCAGCAGTGTCCGACCGGCCTGGTTCAGGTCCACGCGTACCCCGATGACGATGTCGTCGTTGCCGCGGTCGACGCCGGCGAGACCGCCGAGGGGATCGTGCTCCACCGGGACGACCTCGCGCGATGGTCCGTCGCCCGCGCCTCCTTCGAGCGCCAGCCACGACCGACCGTTCACGATCGCCACGTCGCCCGGCTCGAGCTCGATCGGAGCGTCGACGCCGTCGGTGGTCAGCCGGGCGCTGCCGCGCACCATCGCGAACAACTTCAACGGATCCTGCACGGGCGCTCGCGACACCCACCGGCCGGTGGCTGCCACCCCGCCGGTCAGCAGGCCACGCACCTCGACGAGGTCCAACGCCTCGGACAACTGATCGGTCGCCACGCCCGTACTATCGCGCAAGAAATCCGGATCGACAACTATTCAGGGTACGGGCACTCCGGCGCAGAGTTGTCGGCATGACACAGAACACGACGCATCGGCAGCACCCCATCGGATCCGGCTTCAAGGCGGCCTCCACAGCCGACGAGGTGCTCGCCGGCATCGACCTGTCGGGCCGGAACGCCGTCATCACCGGCGGCCATGTCGGGCTCGGCCTGGAGATGACCCGGGCGCTGACCAAGGCCGGCGGCTTCGTGACGGTGGGAGCGCGCAACCCCGTCCGCGCCGCCGCGGCGCTGGCGGGCATCGAGCGCGTCGAGGTGAGCCAACTCGACCTGCTCGACCCCGCGTCGATCGACGCGTTCGTCGCCCGGTACCTCGACTCCGGGCGCCCGCTGCACATGCTGTTCAACAACGCCGGCATCATGGCCGGCCCGCTGGTGCGGGACGCACGGGGCTACGAGTCGCATTTCGCGACCAACCACCTCGGGCACTTCCAGCTCACCCTCGGACTGCGGCCCGCCCTGCGCGCCGCCCGCGGCGCCCGGGTCGTCAACACGACCTCAGGTGCCTTCCGGCTCTCCGGCATCCGCTGGGACGACCCGCAGTTCACCACCGGTGGCTACGACGGCCACGTTGCCTACGGCCAGTCCAAGACCGCGAACGTGCTGTTCGCCGTCGAACTGGACCGGCGATGGGCCGCGGACGGCATCCGCGGCTACGCCGCGCACCCCGGCGTCGTCGTCGGCACCAACTTGGGACCCTTGCGCGCGGCGGGCGACGAGCCGACACCGTCGATGAGCGCCGAGCAGCAGCGAGCCATCGGGCTGATCGACGAGTCCGGCCGGCCGGTCATCGACCCGGAACGCGGGCTGAAAACGCCGCAGCAGGGAGCCAGCACGATGGTGTTCGCGGCCACCAGCCCGCTGCTCGCGGAAATCGGCGGCGTCTACCTCAGGGACAACGAGGTCTCACCCCTCGACGACGTCGAACCGATCCGGCCGGGCCTGATCACCGACGTCGTACCCCACGCCATCGACACGGAGTCGGCCCGCCGGCTGTGGGAGCTGAGCGAGGAACTGCTCAAGCCATAGCGCTATGGACGGATGTTGTAGTTGCGGGCGAACAGGTTGTCCGGATCGTACTGGCGCTTCACCGCCGCGAGCCGCCGGTAGGTCTCTGGCGGGTAGATGGCGGCGACGTCCTCGTCGGTGGCGGACGACGTGAAGTTCGCGTAGAGGCCGTCGGTGTGCGGTGCCAGGCTCGCCCAAAGCGCTTCCAGCGGCGGGCGGCCGGCGTCGAGCACCGGCGGCGGACCTGCGATCGTCGTCACGAACATCAACTCGGCCTGGCGGTGCGCGTACGCGGTGGCGTCGTCGGGAACCCGGGCCACCGCGCCGCCGACACTGCGAACGGCGATCAACGGCGCATGCTCGGACGCACCCGCGTCGGCGAGGATGCGCAGGGCGTCGGACACCGAGTCATGGTCCACGAACGCGCTCCGGTTCACGATCCGCACCGCCGGCGGCGGGACGACGCCGTCCATGAGCGTCTCCCCGTAGGGCTTGAGCGCGACGTCGTCGTCGACCACCGTTCCGAGCTCGCGGATCGGGTCGAGCACGGTCGCGGCCCGCTTCTCGTCGTCGCCGTCGAAGACCAGGTGGATCTCGATGGGCGCCTTGGGCCCGCCGGCCATCGGGTTGGCGAAGCTCGCCACCGAGGTGAGCTCTTCCGGCGCGGTGCGCATGTAGTCCGACCACCCGTTCAGCACCGTGGCCACCTCCGTGGCCGGGAAGGCGATCCGGCCGTGGAAAACGTCCGTGGTCGGGTGGGCCGCGAAGTCGAAAGCGGTCACGATCCCGAAGTTGCCGCCGCCACCGCGGATCGCCCAGAAAAGCTCGGGACGCTCTGCCGCGGAGGTGCGCACGACCTCGCCGTCGGCGGTGACCACCTCGGCGGCGACCACGCCGTCCAACGCGAGTCCATACTTCCTGACCTTCCAACCGATGCCGCCGGCCAGCGTCAGGCCGCCGACGCCGACATCCTTGGTGTCACCGGCGGAGATCGCCAGTCCGTGCGGTGCCAACGCGACCGCGACCTGGCCCCACGTCGCGCCGCCCCCGATCCGCACGATGTGGCGTTCGCTGTCGACGACCTCCACGTCGGCGAGCCCACTCAGGTCGATCACCAGACCGCCGTCGTTCGTGCCGAAGCCCGGAAAGCCATGCCCGCCATCGCGTACGGACAGCACCTTGCCCGCCGCGAAGGTGACCGCGGCGCACACGTCACCGACGGTCCGGGGTCGTAACACCATGGCGGGACTGCCCGGCGTCAGCAGCGAGCGGCTCGCCGACTCGTACTCCGCCGCACCGGGTTGGATGATGTCGCCACCGAATTCTTGGCGAAGCTTCTCCAACGCTGAGGTCATGATCTTCCTCCCCCGCAGCCGTTACCCGTTCGACCTCCCAGCCCTGCAACTCGTCGGGTACCCGTAGCCCGACGCGGCATTACCCCCGGCCACGTCCCGGTGTCACCGACTATCCCGCCGTCACCGCCAGCCTCATCGGCGACCAGCGGCGCGCGTTGCCCACGACCCGGCCGGCGGCATCCTGGCCGCGATCACGTGGGGTGAGCAGAGGTCACGGCGAGATAACTCCGGGATACATCACCGCCAATGATCATTAACATCAATGGCCAACCAGGCGGCCTCGTCTGGAGTTAGGTGGAGGTTGGATGACCGTTCGGAGGAGGATGGCCTTGCCCGTCGCGGCGGCGGGTGCACTGGCCATCATCACGAGCCTCACCACGGGCCTACCCTCGGTGGCACAGGCCGCCCCGGTGTCTGCCGCGGCTGGCGCACCGATCACACACGACCAGAACCCGCGGGTTCCCGAAGGTGCGGCGTGGACGGAGGCGTACTTCCCGTCCTCGGACCGCAGTGGGGTCGAGCTGCACGCCGACGTGCTGCGCCCGGCACACCTTTCGGCGCGTGCGAAGACGCCGGTGATCCTGTCGGTGGGTCCGTACTTCTCGCACGCCGGGGAGACTTCTCCCGGTGGGTTCGATCAGGTCGGGCCGTCGGGGCGCTTCCAGGACCTGATCGACGGCGCGCGGCTCATGGAGCGCGGCTACACCTTCGTGATGGTCGACCTGCGTGGCTTCGGCGGCAGCACGGGTTGCCTGGACTTCCTCGGCCCGGGCGAGCAGGCCGATATCAAGGCGGCCGTCGAGTGGGCCGCTCGCCAGCCGTGGTCGACCGGCAAGGTAGGCATGTACGGCAAGTCGTACGACGCCAACACCGGGCTGGCGGCCAACGTCCTCAAGCTCAAGGATCTGAAGGCGATCGTCGCTCAGGAACCGACCTGGGACAGGTACAACTACCTGTTCAGCAACGGCGTGCC
Organism: Asanoa sp. NPDC049573; assembly: GCF_040676615.1. Classification (NCBI taxonomy): domain Bacteria; kingdom Bacillati; phylum Actinomycetota; class Actinomycetes; order Micromonosporales; family Micromonosporaceae; genus Asanoa; species Asanoa sp. NPDC049573. Next base: position 189,284 of record NZ_JBFAPI010000015.1, on the reverse strand, counting down.
GCGGTCCAACGCGACCAGCAGCCCACGGAGCTACTACTCGATCGCGACGATGCCGCAGCTCGGCGGCGACAGCGCGCGCTACCTGGCGAACGCGGCATACGAGCAGAGCCACCCCGAGTGCGAGATCAACAACAGCACCGACACCCAGAATCCCGACCCGAAGTCGGCGTTCTGGCGTGCCCGTGACTTCGCCTCGCGCGCCGCCGGCTCGCATACACCGTTGTTCGTCACGTCGGGCTTCATCGAGGACAACACCAAGCCCGAGGACATGCAGCAGTACCTGGCCAACCACCATGGCCCGGAACGCGGTTGGCTCGGCCAGTGGGAGCACGTCCGCGGCAACGAGACCGACGCCAACGGTCAGCTCAAGATGGGTCGGGCCGGCTGGTTCGACGAGGTGATGCGCTTCTACGACCAGTACCTGCGCGGCATCGAACCGTCGGTGACGGACCCGGCGTTCTCGGTCGAGGACAGCCTGGGCGACTGGCGCGCCCAACCGACCTGGCCGGTGACCCACGACTCGTACACCGCGCGGCTGTCGGCCGGGCAGTACGTCGACGACGGTGGCCGAGCGCAGCGGACGGCGGAGCCGATGACCGCGGCACAACCCGAAGGCTGGGACATCGAGTACGCGGCCTCGCCGACGGTCGACCCGGCGAGTGCGCTGCTCGCCGACGCGCCGGCCAACAGCTACTGGACCTTCTCCACGCCCGCGTCGACACAGGTGCGGCTCACGGGCACGCCGGAGATCGCGCTGAAGACCGAGGGACAGGGCAACGTCTGGGTACGGCTGTGGGACGTCGCTCCGGACGGCAAGGCGACGATGTTCAACGAGATGGTCGCCGCGCTGGACAGCGGGTCCACCTCCTTCGCCCTGAAGGCGACGGACTGGACCTTCGAGCCGGAACACCGGCTCGGGGTCCAGATCGGAACGATCACCTCACGGGGCTGGCGTCCGGTTCCCTCCGGCCAGACGATCACGGTCACCGACGCACGGCTTGGCATGGAGGTGCAGGATCCGCGGTTCGACTCGCCCACCCAGGGTGACCGATCGCCATACCTGGACCGGTACGTGGCGGCGAACACGACGACGCTCGACACCATCGGCGCCCCGACCTTCCCACTGCGCGTAACGAAGAAGCACTGACCACCGCCGGAGGCCGCATCGGGCAGCTTGCCGGTGCGGCCTCCACCGCGCGGGGCGATCGTGGTGGGCGGTGCGGCCGAGCGCGGCGCCGCAGCGCCGTCACTGCGGGTCGGGAGTGCAGACCGTCAGGAACGACTTCGTGTTCTCGCGCTGCACGTCGGAGGCGTCCATCCAGCCGCGCTGGCCGAACAGGTAGCTTCCGGACGGATGCTGGGCCGACTCGCGCAGGACCTGGGCGACATCGACCCTGGCACCGAACGCCTTCGGGCCGTCGACGGAGAAGTTGATGGAGCCTGCCTTGGTCCAGTCGTAGTCCGCGGGCAGCGGTTTCTGGACCTGGAGAGGTCCGCCGGGGGATGGGCCGTCGGTGCTCAGCAGGTCCATGCGCTCGAGCACCACTCCCGGCCGCGGTGCGGTCCACACCTGCTCCGTGCTCTTCTGCGTGCCGGAGTCGAAGATCAACCTCAGGCCGGTGACGCCAGCGCACGGGGTGCCCGTCCACAGTTTCAGGACGCCGTCGTCGACGCGGAACCCGGCCGCCGGCGGCAGGGACGGCGCGAATTGCGCCTTGGTGTCGCAGCCCCCCGTCACCGTCGCCACGAGCAGGGCCGCGCAGGCGACGCGCAGCCACCTAGCGATATCCGCCATCGGAGAGTCCCGCGTCTTCCTCGGTCTTGTTGCCGCCGGTGACCTGCTCCCACCCGTAGGAGGCGAGGAAGCCCGTATACCCTTCACGCGCCCATTGTTGGGAGTGGCGCTCCTCGTGGTGCAGCAGTCGGTCCATGTCGAGATCACCGCGATATGCGCCGTCGTCACCTTCGTACCAGGCGTGGCCCGACGTCGCCACCTCTCGGAGTTGTTGCGCCGGATCTTGCGGGTCGTCGATGTTCAGCATGAACGTGTCGCCCCACGTCGTGCCGCCGCGCTGGCTGAACTGGTCCTGGACGAGGTTCCCGCCCAGGCCCATCATCATGCCGTTCGGGGTGGTCACCAACCGTCCACCGTTGTCGTGCACGAATCCCACGTCGTCGTCGTAGCTGAACGAGTTCTCCTTCTGCCGCTCGGTGATTCGCCGCAGTTCTTCGGACCCGTACGGGGTCGGTGCGAAGTCGGTCGTCTCGCCTTCGGTCCCGTAGTCGGTGCCCGCGTTCAGGATGTAGGTCATCCGCACCGCCTTCGCGGCGTCGTCCCCGCTGATGTCGGTCGGCATCAGGAAGTACGACTTGAAGATCCCGTCGCCGTCCTCGTCCTCGCGGATCTCCTCCATCCCGTCGAGGACCTTGAAGTCCTCCGGCGTGATGTGGTGTTCGGCGGCGATCTTCTTGATCGTGTCGATCGACACGCCCCGGCGCACGGCGTTCTCGAGCCACTGCCGGTAGTGGCCGGACGCGGGCGGCCCGGTCAACAGCCCGGCGTCGCGCAGCGCCTGCTCCATCGCGGCCACCTTCGCGTCGATCTCCCCGCCCTCGCCGGCGTCTGCCAGGGTGGTCGCGTCGTGGTCGCTGATCTTGCGGTCCTGCGCGAGTTGCATCACCCGGGCGAGGGCGGCGTCGATGTTGTTCGCCGTGGTGAGTATCGCCCTGGTTTCCTGCTGCAACTGCTTGCTGATGGTCTGGCGGTACCGCTGGGCCTCGGCGCGGTCTTCGGCCTCGATCCGCGACCTCGGCGGGGGGTCGGCCGGCTTGATGTCGACGATCGCGCCGTCGGCGGCGATGCGGAACTGGTAGGTCTGCGCGAGGGAGTCGTTGTTGGCGACCCGGTTTCGCAGGACGGTCACGTCGTCGGACGCGGTTTGCAGGGCCCGTTCGACGGCGGACAGCTCCGCGACCAGGATCTCGGCGTTGTTACGGGTCACTCCCAGCGAACGCCGTGCGCCCTCGCCGGCGGCGCCTCGCCAGTCGGGCAGTCTCCTGGCGTCGTCGAGCTCGTCTTGCAGGCCGATGAGCTTGTCCCGCCGGCCACGCAGCTCGGCGGCCGACGCATCGACCGCCCCCGCGTCCCACCTGCGCACGTCGTCGTAGCCGAGCGTCATCCGCCGAAAGCCTTCTTCGCGGCGTCTTCACTGTCGGCGTATGCCTGCGCCTCCGACGTGACCGACTCGCTCCACCGGTCGATCTCGCCTGCCCATCCCTTCGCGCGTTCGTCGAACGTCGACCCCAGGGTGGGCGCCCGCATCGCCGAAACCCCACCTGGCAACGCCGTCGCGATCGCATCCAGGCCGGTGCCCGGGTCCACCACCCGGGCCTGGTCGGCAGCAGATCCCGCCGCCTTGGCTGCATCCCGCAGCTGACCGATCTGAACCTCGAATCCGCTCACCGGCCGTGACCACCACCTTCTGCGTTGGTCATCATCCGGCACGGTCCTAAGTGTTCGCAAGGCCAGGTCGCAGCATCACCGCCGGCTTGGCTAGAGATAGAGACCGGTGGCGACCGGCTCCCGTTCCTCCGTGCCGCCGTAGCCTTCGCGCAGTGCGTAGAGCTCGGCCAGGGTGGCGCCGCCGGCCGGCACCCCCACCGAGGTGCCGAGCCAGACCGTGGCCTCGCCGAACGGCAGCGCCGGCACCTCGATGCGGGCCAGGCAGCGCCCGGGACGCACGACGGCCGGGTGCAGGCGGGCGAGGTCTTCGTTGGTCGTGATCGCCACCAGCACCTTGCGTCCCTGGCCGAGCAGGCCGTCGGTGAGGTTGAGCAGCCGCGAGAGCGCCTGGCCGGTGTTGTGCTTGGCCTCGCCACGGATCAGCTCGTCGCAGTCCTCCAGCAGCAGAAGCCGCCATTTGTCGTGCCGCTTGTCGGGGCACACGCAGTCACCGGAGCTGCTGAGGGCGACCTCCATCAAGTAGGCCGGGTTGGTGAAGAGCGCCTCCGGGTCGAGCACGCAGTCGAACTGGCACCACGCGTGCCACTCGCGCGCGAGCGCCCGCAGCACCGTGGTCTTGCCGGTGCCGGGCGGGCCGTGCAGCAGCAACAGCCGGCCATGGACGGACTCGCGGTCGACCTTCACGAGGCGGTCGAAGCTCGCCGCCGCGGCACCGGCGTAGTTGGCCCGGATGTCGGCCCACGAACCCGCTGTGATCGGGCGCGGGCGGCGCTGCGGCCCCTGCGCCGCGGCGTACCAGAAGCCCATCTGCACCGACTCGTCGACCGGTGCAGGCTCCTCGGTCGTCCCCCGCACGGCGCGCTCGATGATCTCGGCGACCAACTCGGCTGTGACGGCCGTGGCCAGGACCTGGGCGGTCTTTTCCCGTGGCCAGTGCACCGACCGCAGCGTCCAGCCTCCGCCGGAGGCCAGCCGGGCGTGTTCGGTCTCGCTGATGCTCTCGCGCAGTGGGCTGACGCCGGCCGGGATCAGATTGGCGTCCGCGCGCACGCCGGTCAGGTCACGCGTCATCGCATGCGGCTGGTGGCCGGCGACGAACGCGGTCAGCGCGAGCGCGTCGATGACGTCACGAGGGGAGTCGGAGTCGTCGACGGTGAGCACGACGGGCAGCACCGACTCCGGCCCGACGCCGGGGGCGCCGAGCTCGAACGGGATCTGCCGAGGGATACGCACTCCTCAATGATCACCGCCGGATTCAGTTGTGGGTAGCGGATTTCCGGCTGCCGAGTTCGAGGAACCCCTGAACCACACCGCATGGCTGCGTAGCGTGGGGAACCGGGCCTGCGGGCCGACAGGCCGCGGGCGCGGATGCGCACGAGAAGGCGGAATGTAATGGCGAAGGTACTTTTCATCGTGAGCGGAGCGACCTACTGGGTGCTCAAGGACGGCACACGGTACGCGACCGGCTATTGGGCCGAGGAGTTCGCGAATCCCTACAAGCTTCTCACGGATGCCGGCCATGAGGTCGTGGTCGCCACCCCCGGCGGGACTATTCCGAACGTCGACATGATGAGCTTGCGGCCCTCCATGGCCGGTGGCGAAAAGGGCGCCCTGGAGTTGGAGGAAATCATCCGCTCCGCCGAGGTGATGCGTCGACCGCTCCAGCTGTCGGACGTCCGGCTGGAGGACTACGACGCGGTTTACCTGCCCGGTGGTCACGGACCGATGGCGGACCTGGCCTGGGATGCCGACGTGGGTCGGCTGCTCACGGCGCAGCTTCTCTCGGGCGACCCGCTCTTCATCGTGTGTCACGCACCCGCCTCGATGCTGGCCACCCGGATCCACGGCGAATCGCCCTTCAAGGGCAAGAACGTCACGGGGTTCACCAACGAGGAGGAGGACGCGGTCGGCCTCGCGTCCAGGGCGACCTGGCTCCTGGAAACCGACCTGCGGGAGAAGGTCCACGTGAACTACAGCCGCGGCCCGATCTGGGAGCCGTACATGGTCGAGGACGGCAACCTCGTCACCGGGCAGAACCCGCACTCCGCCGCCGTTCTGGGTGATCGGATGCTGGAAATCCTCAAGTGACCTCAGTGCCCCGCGCTCTGGCCACCGTCGACGTGGGAGATCTCGCCGGTGACGAAGGGGGCCTGCTCCAGGTAGAGGACCGCGCGTACCACGTCGTCGATCTCGCCCATTCGGTTGACCGGGTGGAGCGCGGCCTGCAAGCCGTCCGGGTCGTCGGGGTGCATCGGCGAGCGGATGACGCCGAGCGCGACAGCGTTGAACCGGATACCGCGGGTGGCGTACTCGATCGCCAATGACTTGGTGACGGCGTTCAGGCCACCTTTGGTGAGCGATGCGAGCCCTGCGGCCACCCGGGCGTCGGCGTTGTCGACCAGGCTGGTGGAAATGTTCACCACGTGCCCGCCGCCGTCGCGGGAGAGCATCGCCTTGATCGCGCTGCGGGCCGTGTCGAAGAAACCCCGCAGGTTCACCCCGGCGACCTTCTCGTAGTCGGCGTCGGTGTAGTCCGTGAACGGCTTGGAGACGAAGAGCCCGGCGCAGTGGACCAACGTGTCGACGCGGCCGAAGCGGGCCATGGCCGCGTCCACGATCCGTGCTCCGGCGCCGAACTCGGATACGTCGTCGGACACGGCGAGCACCTCGGGATCCACCGACGGCAGGATGGCGAGCCCGGTCGCGACAACGGCGTAACCAAGGCCGCGGTAGCCGGCCACGACGGCCGCTCCGATGCCTCCCGAGCCCCCCGTGACGACGGCGACCTTCTGCGTGGCGTACATAAGGGAATCATTCGCCACCAGCACTCCCAGGTGCGTGTACGGCACGGGGTGTGTCGCCGCCATCGGGCCGGTTGGCCGACGTGGTGTTGCGACACAGTGGTTGACTGCGGACCGTGGTCAGCGACAACGACATCGACGCATACCTGATCTGCGGTACGCCGCGGACCGGCAGCACGCTGCTGTGTGGGCTGCTCCGGGACACCGGCGTCGCCGGGCGGCCGGAGTCCTACTTCCGGGTGCCGGGCGAAGACATGTGGGCCGACCGGTGGCGGCTGCCGCGCGACGAGCACGGTGCGTTCGACTACCGCGACTACCTACGCGCGGCCATCGCGGAGGGGACGACGCCGAACGGCGTCTTCGCCGCCCGGGTCATGTGGGGAACGTTGGACGAACTGGTGGCCAAGCTCGGCGCCGTCCATGGTGATCGTCGGTCGGGCGCCGACCTCGACCTGCTGACCCGAGCATTCGGGCGCCTTCGCTTCGTCCATCTCTGGCGGGAAGACACGGTCGCGCAGGCGGTCTCGTGGGCGCGCGCTGAACAGACCCGCTTCTGGCAGCACGGCGACGCCGTGTCGCCCGGCCGCGAGCCCCGCTTCGACTTCGGGCAGATCCACGATCTCGTCCAGACCATCGGCGAACACAACGACGCCTGGCGGAACTGGTTCACGACGTTCGGCGTCCGGCCGCACACCGTTCGCTACGAAGACCTCACCACCGAGATCGACCGGGTCACCGGCGGCATCCTCGCCTTCCTCGGGCTGGATCCGCCGGCGGGGCAGGCGTTCGTTCCCCGTCACCGCCGGCAGGCCGACCAGCTCAACCACGACTGGGTCAGCCGCTACCGCGCGCGAGCCGGTCGGTGACCCCCAGGTCCATGGCGTAGACCCGGACCGCGCGGCCACCCGAGGGTTCGGTCGTCTCGCGTTCGAGGTGCATGCCGATCTTGATCATCACGCGGGCGGAGGCGTCGTTGCCGACCTGGTGGATGCTGACCAGGCGGTCGAGGCCGAGGCCGTCGCGCGCGTGGTCGACCACCGCCCGGGCCGCCTCGGTGGCCAGGCCCTGTCCCCAGTGCCGCCGGCCCAGCCGCCAGCCGATCTCGACGGCCGGCAGGATCTCCGGGAGGAACGTCGGCACCGCGAGGCCGGTGAACCCGGCCAACTCGCCGGTCTGCCGCACGACGAGGGCGTACAGGCCGAAGCCGTGTTCCGCCCAATGCCGCCGATACGCGTCAAGGCGCTCCGCCGCGCCTGCCCGGTCCAGCACACGGCCGTCGCGTATCCAGCGCATCACCTCGGGTTGGGCGGTGATCTCGGCGAAGGCGTCCAGGTCGTCGTCCTGCCACCGGCGCAGCAGAATTCTGGGTGTGAGCAGTTCGTCCATCAACCGGCGACCCAGTCCATGTGCTCGATCCAGTGTCGCAGCAGCGCCCGGTCGCCGTGCAGGTCGAGCGTGGGGGTCGCGTCCAGCGAGCGACGCCGGCTGAGCACGAGCAGCAGGTCGGCGGCCGGGCCGCGGACGGCGACGTCGGCCTTGGTGTGTGTGCGTTCCAGGACGACCTTGTCCGGCTCGCGCCGGGCCACCCATTCCCCGGCCGCGTCGGTCGCGTGGAAGTGCAGGGTCTGCCCGTCGCCGCGGATCGCGTCGGCGAAGCCCGCCCTGTTCTCCCAGTAGCCGCGTGAGGTCATGTTGGCGAGCCAGTCTTCGATGGCCGCCGCGGCCGGCTCCGGCGCCAACTCGTATTCCTCGCCCAGCGCCGCGGCCGCGTCCGCGCGATGCACGCACGCCTCGCCGAAGAGCCGACGCGACCAGAACGGCACGCCCGCTTCCCCGCCGGACGGGTCCCACACCGGTGTGTCGTCGGTGACCGACGCGAACGCCCGCTCCGCCTCGGCCGCCGTGCCGGTCAGCCAGGCGCGCCACTGGGCCGGATCGGTCGGACCGGGGACATGGCCCGCGAACGCCCGGCTCGGCTCGGTCATCCGCTCACCCACGAGCATCGACACCATGCGCTGTGTCGAGCCGACATGGTCGACGAGATCGACCAGCGTCCACTCCGGACAGGTCGGCACCGGCGTCGCCGGGTCCCGCCCGTGCACCCAATCGGCGAAAATGCTCGTCTGGTCGACAACGGCGTTCACGTACTCGGACGTCTCTATCACCGCACCTCCATCTGCCAAGAAGCCATCCTGCCCGAGGTGGCCGCGACCGGACCGCGCGGGACGGAGCTTCTGAGGGGCGCTCGCCGAGCGCGTTCGCCGCGTGATCAGACCAACAGCAGCGTCTTACCCACCGCTGTGCGGTTCTCGATCGCGGCGTGCGCGTCGGCCGCCCGCTCCAGCGGGAAGGTCTGGCCGACCAGCGGCGTGATCCGGCCGTTCGCGACCTCGTCGAGCGCGCGGGCCAGGTAGCCCCGGAATCGCTCGGGGCTCAACTGCACGGCGTCGATGCCGGTCGCGGTGATGCCCCGGGCCCGCGCGACGTCGGGGTCGGCGACGGCGAAACCGCCCGCGGGCGTGCCGTGCGCCGAGAACCGGCCGCCGGCCGTCACGAGGTCGAACGCCGCGCGCCCGTACTCGCCGCCCGCGCCGTCGAGCACGACGTCGAGACCGCCGGTGGCGTCGCGCACCTGGTCGGTCCAGCCGGGCGTGGAGTAGTCCACCACGACGTCGGCGCCGAGCCGGCGGAGGCGTTCGAGCTTGGCGGCGCCGCGGGCGGCGGCGACCACCGTGGCGCCCGCCGCGTGCGCGATCTGCACCAGGATCGCGCCGAGCCCGCCGCCGGCGGCGGTCACCAGCACGCGGTCGCCCGCCACGGGCTTGACGATGTCGGCCAGCGCCAGCGCGGTGACCCCGTCGTGCAGCACGGCCGCGGCGTCGCGCAGGCTCACGTCGTCGGGCACGGTGACCAGACCTTCGGCCGGCACGACCGCCCGTTCCACATAGCCGCCGGTGGGGCCGCTGCGCGCGACCACCCGGCGGGCCGTCCATTGTGGATCAGCGCCCGGGCCGACGGCCGCGACCGTGCCGGCCACCCCGACACCCGGCCGGTAGGGCGGCCGCACCGGGAACGCCGCTCCGCCGTTGCCACGGCGAACCATCGTCTCCAGCCAGAGCGTGTCGGCCACCTCCACGGCGACCACGACCTCGCCCGCGCCGGGGATCGGGTCGGCGACCTCCACCGGCACGAGCACCTCCGGTCCGCCGAACTCCCGTATCTCGATAACGCGCATCCTGACTACCCTCCCGTTGATCCTTGATCCCAGCCTTCAACCTCAACCGGACTTCAGGTCAACAGCACGCGCCGACACAACCAGGCGCGGGCTCGACAGCATGATGGATCATCGGCTGATGCGTGAGGTCACCGCCGAACTTGTCCAGGAACTGGTCCGCGACCAGCACCCCGACCTCGCCGACCGGCCGGTCCGGCCGGGACCGCGCGGCTGGGACAACCAACTCTGGCGGCTCGGCGACGACCTGGCCGTGCGACTGCCCTTCGCGACCGGGTCCGCCGACGAACTGCTGCGCAACGAACACGCCTGGCTGCCCACGCTGGCACCGCGCCTGCCGCTGCCGATTCCGGTGCCCCAGCGACTCGGTGAGCCCACCGCGCGGTTCCCGCGTCCCTGGCTCATCACCACCTGGGTTCCGGGCACGCCGGCCGACCTGGCCCCGGTCATCCGAGGCCACGAAGCGGCCGAGGTGTTGGCCACCTTCCTGACCGCCCTGCACCAACCGGCACCCGACGACGCACCCACCGGCCGCGACCGCGGCGGCCCGCTGGCCGAGCGGGCCGACCAGTTCGCCCACGGGGTCGCCACCGCCACCGAGCGCGGGCTGGTCGACGAGCCGGACGCCGTCCGCGCCGTCTGGCACGACGCGGTCACCGCGGCACCGTGGACCGGGCCGCGGTTGTGGATCCACGCGGACCTGCACCCGGCGAACGTCCTCACCGCCGACGGCACGCTCTGCGGAGTGATCGACTTCGGCGATGTCTGCGCCGGGGACCCCGCGTACGACCTCGCCGCCGCCTGGCTTCTGCTGCCCGACGACGCCGTCGACCGGTTCCACGCGGTCTACCGGGTGACCCCCGACACCGTCCGCCGGGCCCGAGGCTGGGCGATGGCGCGCGTGCTCAGCGGCATCCTCATCGCCGCCGACGCCGGCCCCGGCGGCAAGCCCACCTGGGGCCCACCCGCCCGCGCCGCCCTGCGCCGCCTGGTCGCCACGGCGTAGCCCAGGTCACACAACAAATCCTCAGGCAGCTGTCCGCCTACTTTCAACTGAGCGACGCATCGTTGAGCATCGCGCCCGCCGTATCGGCGCGGGTGCGCGCGCACGGGGAGGTACGTCGCCAGATGTCCGGTGAAAGCCGCAAGGCTCGCGCGGCCGCGGCCCGCAAGGCCATGGAAACGGCGCGGAAGCGCGACCGCCGGCGGCGGCACCTCTTCACCGGCGGCATCGTCGGCGTGGTCGTGCTCGTCGTGGTCGGCGTTGTGCTCGCGCTCACGTTGCACCGGTCGTCGCCGGCTTCCGCCGCGGCGGCCGGGATTCCGAGCTCACCGGCGGCCACCGCCCAAGGCCGCACCGACCCGCCGCCGTGGGCGGTGCCCGCCGACCCCGCGGCGCACGTGCGGGCCGCCGGGCTGCCGATGCTGGGCACCGAGGGCACCGTCGAGCACATCCACGCCCATCTCGACATCAGCGTCAACGGCCAGCCTGTCGTGGTGCCGGCCCTGATCGGCATCGACGAGACCACCGGCGAACTGAGCCCGCTGCACACCCACGACACCAGCGGGGTGATCCACGTCGAGTCGCCCGTCCAGGCCGACTTCAGCCTGGGCCAGGTGTTCACCGAGTGGCAGGTGTCGCTGTCCGGCGACCACATCGGCAGTCTCAAGACCGGCAACGGCGAGGAACTCCACGCGTACGTGAACGGCAAGCTCCAGCAGGGCGACCCGGCCGGCATCGTGCTGCACGCCCACGACGAGATCGCGCTGGTCTACGGCACCGCGGCCCAGCAGGCCAACCCGCCGGCGACGTTCACGTTCCCGGCCGGCCTGTAAGAGCGGTCAGGCCCGCGCGTGCGCGGCGCGCGCCGGTGCGCCGACCTCGTGCAGGTGTCGCAGGGCCTGGCGGTAGGAGGCGACGAGACTCGTCTGCTCGTACGCGATGCCGAGCTCGGCGCAATGGGCCCGCACGATCGGCTGGGCCTTGCGCAGGTTGGGTGCCGGCATGCCGGGGAACAGGTGGTGCTCGATCTGGTAGTTCAGGCCGCCCAGCGCGGCGTCGGTCAGCCAGCCACCGCGGACGTTGCGTGAGGTCAGCACCTGCTTGCGCAGGAAGTCCTCGTCGCCGGTGGGGTGCGGCATGCCCTTGTGGTTGGGTGCGAAGGTCATGCCGAGGTAGACACCGAACAGCGCCTGATGCAGCAGCAGGAACGCGATCGCCTGAAGCGGCGACAGCACGACGAACAGCGCCGCCAGATAGCCCACCGCGTGCAGGACGAGCAGGGCGCTCTCCAGATCGCGACGCTTCACCACGCCGCCGCGGAGGGCCTTGACGCTCGACACCTTCAGGTCGATGGCGAGCAGGGTCAGCAGGGGGAAGAACAATGCGGCCTGGTGCCGGGTGATGAAACCCTTCAGCCCGCGCCGGCCGAGCGCCGACTCGGTGGCCCAGATCAGCACCTCGGGCGCCACATCCGGGTCGAGGTCGTCGTGGTTGGGGTTGTTGTGGTGCCGGGTGTGCTTGTCCATCCACCACCCGTAGCTCATCCCGACGCCGAGGTTTCCGGCGATCCGTCCCGCGATCTCGCTCGGGCGCTTGGTGCGGAACACCTGGCGGTGGGCCAGATCGTGCGCCACCAGGGCGACCTGGGTGAAGGTGACGGCTAGGAAGGCGGCCGTCACGAGTTGCCACCAGGACGAACCGATCAGGAAGAACGCGGTCCAACCACCGGCGAGCATCAGCGATACGACGCTGAGGCGGGCCACGTAGTAGGCGGGCCGGCGCCGCATCAGCCCCGCGCCGGTGATTCGACGGGAGAGGATGGCGAAGTCGCTGCCGGTTGTGGGGCGCGACGGTGCCACGGTGAGTGTCATGGCTCCATCGAACGGGTCGGCGCCGCGAAAGTCAGTAACGCTAGCGTCCGGACCTACCTGGGGCTACTACCACCAAGCGTCAGGAACAGTCGGCCAGCCGGCTGGCGAGAAAGCGCCGCTCGGGCTCGGTCTGGGCGAGGTCGAGGGCCTGGCGGTAGGCGGCGCGGGCCTCGGCGGCGCGGCCGGCGCGACGCAGGAGGTCGGCGCGAGTCGAGTGGAAATACCGGTAGTGGTCCAGGTCGAGTCCGTCGAGGATGGCCAGGCCGGCGGCCGGGCCGTCGAGTTCGGCCACGGCGATCGCCCGGTTGAGCTCGACGATCGGTGAGCCGGTCTGGCGGCCCAGCGTTTCGTAGAGCAGGGCGATCGACCGCCAGTCGCGCGGCTGGCCGAGGTGCAGGTCGGCGATAGCCGCCTGGACCAGGTAGGGCCCGGTGCGGCCGCGGGCCAGCGCCCGCCCGAGCAGCGCGCGGCCCTCGTCGATCTGGCGCGGGTCCCACAGTGTGCGGTCCTGGTCGTCGAGGGGCACCACCTGCCCGTCGCGCACCCGGGCCGCCCTTCGGGCGTCGTGCAGCAGCATCAGCGCGAGCAACGCGAGCGCCTCGGGCTCGTCGGGCATCAGGCCGGCCAGCGCCCGGCCGAGGTGGATCGCTTCCGCGGCGAGGTCGACCCGACCGCCACCCCAGCCCTGGTTGAAGATCAGGTAGACCACCGCCAGGACGGCCGCCAGCCGGTCGGGCAACTGGTGGTCGGGTGGCACCGCGAACGGGATCCGTGCGTCGCGGATCTTGTGTTTTGCCCTGGTCAGACGCTTGCTCATGGTCTCGAACGGGAGCAGGAAGGCGAGCGCGATCTCTTCCGTCGACAGGCCGCCGAGGGTACGCAGAGTCAGCGCCACCTGCGCCTCCAGCGAGAGGGCCGGGTGGCAACAGGTGAAGATCAGTTCCAGTCGTTCGTCCGGGATCGTGGCGGTGCCGTCCACGAATGCCTCCGCTCCGGTCGGCCCGGCCGGCGCGGTCTCGAGGTCGCGGGCGAGCAACTTGGTCTTGGCGGCCAGCACCTGCTGGCGCCGCAGGTGGTCGATGGCGCGGTTGCGGGCCGTGGTGACCAACCAGCCGGTCGGGTTGGCGGGTTCTCCGTCACGGGGCCACCGCTCGGCCGCGACGGCGAACGCCTCGGCCGCCGCGTCCTCGGCCACCTCGATGTCGCCGAGGATCCCGACCAGGGTGGCCAGCACGCGCCCCCACTGCTCACGGAAGACGGCGTCAAGTGCCACGGAAGCGTCCGTCGAGGATCGGGCGTACCTCGATCGCGGTTCCTGGCCTGGTCACCCGAAGCAGGTCTGCGGCGATGACGAGGGCGCCGTCGAGGTTGTCGGCCTCGACCACGATCACGCCGGCCAGGTACTCCTTGCTGTCGACGAAGGGCCCGTCGGTCAGCAGGACTCCGCGGTCGCCGTTGCGCAGGGTCGTCGCCGACTCCTCGGCGTGCAGCCGGGCCCAGCCGGCGACGTCGGGGCGGTCGAGTTGGGCGGCGAGGGCGACCGGGATCGGGCGGTCGGCGCGCTCGGTCTCCTCGGGCGGGGAGTAGGCGAGCAGGGCGTACTGCATGGGTCCTCCTGTCGTGGGCTTCCGGGTATCGACGAACGGCACCGCTCCGAACGGACAACAAATTAACCGGCCGCCCGATGTCCGTCCGCCATCGGTCCGTTCGTTACTGCTCCAGACCGATCGAAAGGACAAGCCAATGCCTGACAGCAAACCGGCACGGTACGAACGGACCTACGCCGCTCCGGCCGAACTGATCTGGACGCTGTGGACCACCGCCGCCGGCCTGGACGAATGGTTCGCACCGCGCGGCTTCGAGACCAGGGTGAGCGACCTCGCGCTCCGGCCCGGCGGCGAACTGCGCTACACGATGACTGCGATCGGCCCTGAGCAGGTCGCGTTCATGCGGGAGGCGGGCATGCCGCTCTCGTCGGAGGTGCGCAAGACGTTCCGCGAGGTCGAGCCGCCGAACCGGCTGGCCTACGTCTCGATGATCGACTTCGTGCCCGGCCACGAGCCCTACGAGCACCTGACCACCGTCGACATCGAGCCGGCCGGTGACCGCACGACGGTCGTCATGACCCTCGACCCGCTGCACGACGAGACCTGGACCCGGCAACACCGCGCCCACCGCGGCGACGAACTCGACAACCTCGACGCGGCGGTCAGGCGGCGCCTGAGCTGATCCCGGCGCCGCGCGCGGGTCGGTGACCTCGTCGACCGGGGCCCGCGCGATTCCCGTGTCCTCGCGTCGTCACGAGGGCTGACCCGCAGGTGGATTCCGGCGGTGCGGCCGCCTGGCCGCACCGCCGCTCCGACGGCGCCCCACCCGACCCGAAACACGGCGCCGCCCGGCTCAGTTGACCAGGCGCAGCCGCTCGCGCAACCAGGCCGGGTCGGGGTTGACGTGCGGCTGGCCGTCGAGCTCGACGGTCGGCACGGTCTCGTCGCCGCCGGTGATCGCCCGGACCGCCGCCGCCCCGGCCGGGTCGGCCCAGATGTTGACCCAGTGCGCCCGCCGGCCGTCGCGGCCGAGCCGCAGCCGCAGGCGCTGGCAGTAGGCACAGCCGGGCCGCCAGTAGATGACCGGCCGCCCGTCGTGGCCGCGGCGCCGCTGCGCCTCGGCCGCACCCACCGAGCGTGGGAAGGCCAACGGCGACCAGGAAAACGCCAGCAGGGCGAACGCCGCGAACTCGACGAGGCCGAGCAGACGACCGCCGCCGGCGAACTGGACGACGGCCACGAAAACGCCCACGGCCAGCGCGAGACCGGCCAACCGCCAACTTCGGAACACGCGGCAAGGCTACTTCCAGGACCCGTGGCCGAGAGAAGGCTGTCAGATCGCGGTGCCGGGTGGCGACTTGAGCAGCGGCGAGGCCTCGACCGGGTAGCCGCCGCGGCCGTCGCGGAGCGCGCTGGCCGCGATGCGGATCAGGTCGATGTTGACGCCCGCGGCGCCGCTCGGGTCGTCCACCTTCAGTTTCACGTCGAGGCTGACCGTCGTCTCGCCCCAGCCCCGCGCCTCGATGTTGAGGTGGGCAACCTTCTGCGAACCCAGCTGCGAGAGGTAGCCGAGCGGTGCGACCTGGACCTTGTCGGCCGCCGGCAGCGCGTTGAGCTTCGACTGCTTCTTGGTGTTGGGGTTCTCGACCAGGTTGCGGAAGTCTTCGGTGCCGCCCAGGTTGACCTGATACGAGCTGGTCAGGGTGAGGCCGCGCTCCGCGAGCAGCCGCAGCAACGAGTTGTGCAGCACCGACGTGCCGAACTGGCTGGCCAGGTCGTCGCCGATCAGGGGCAGCCCGGCCACCGCGAACTGCTCGATCCACAATGGATCACGAGCGATCGGGTCCGAGGTGGTGTTGACGAAGGCGACCCCGGCGTCATGGGCCGCCTGGGCGTAGGCCCGGGCGGTGTCCGGCCGGCCGCTGGGCGCCGAATAGAGCAGCACCTCGGTTTCCGCCCCGGCCAGCGCCGCCGCCACCCGGTCGATCCCGCCGGAGTCGACAAGGCCCCTGGTCACCGGGACGCCGGCGGGCGGCAGGGCGGCGGCGAGGCGGGGGAAGTTGTTGGGTGGCAGGAAGATTGCCTCGGTCACGTCCTTGCCCACCTTGGCATCGGAGGCCGCGAACGCGGCGACGACGTCGATGTCGGCGACGCCGAGGCCGTCGATGACCGGCGTCCGGATGCCGACCAGGCTCCCGGTCTCCCGATAGAGAGCGATCCCCTGCACCAGCGCCGACGTGTTGTTACCGACACCCACCACCGCGACCCGAGCCTGTTCGATCATGAACGCGACAGTACGCGGCCCGCGCTCGGCAATGATCGCGTAGGTTGTCCGGATGCCGGTCGCGCTCATCGATCAATCCAGCCGCCGCGTGCGCGCGGTCGCCGCGGCGGCCTCGTCGCGATCGGGCTGGTCGGCGGCCTGCTAATGGCGAAGCTCACCGGCGACACACATACGGCGCGGTCCGAGCCTCTGACCGGCACGGTGACCTGGTCGAACGACCGCGCCAGGCTCATCGCGTTCGAGCAGGACGGCGTGCCCCGCGACCCCAACGACGGGGACACCATCTATCAGGTGATCGCCGACAACTGGCAGGACGCCAACGGCACCATCCATTCCGACGAAACCTATCCGACCTGCCTGGCCGGTGAGGGCGACGCCCCGGTCTCGATGGACCGGCACCGCGTCGAACTCGACGTCATCCACCGCGATTCGGGCGGCGCGGGCAAGCCCGACCACATCGCGCTGCAGGTCCACTGCCTCGACTAGCATCCGGCGCCGCCCTGCCACCGGCGATCACGCCCCGGGCGTCCAGGTGACGCTCCTGGCCTCCGACGAGGAACGGGAGTCCATTGTCGACCGGATCGGCGACGAACCGGAACGGTCGGCCTGGCTGCTGTTGGTCGACGAGGTGCCCGGCGGTCGGTCGGGCTAGCCCCCGAGCGAATCCCCGGCTCGCCCATGTTGCGGGCCTCTGGGCGGTTCTGGCCGTAATGTGATGCTTATGGGTGAGCGCATGGCCGAGGACGAGTGGAAGGCCTTCATCATGGAGGGCACCCGCACCGGCATGCTGGCCACAGTGCGGGCGGATGGCAGCCCGCATGTCGTGCCTATGTGGTTCCTCCTCGATGGTGACGATCTCGTTTTCACGACTGAGAATGACAACGTCAAGGCCCACAACCTGGTCCGCGACGACCGGGCGGCCAGCTGCGTCGACGACGAGCGGCCGCCCTATTCGTTCGCGATGCTGACCGGGCGGGTAACCATCTCCGAAGATCCCGGCCAACTGCGCCACTGGGCGGGCCGGATCGCGGCCCGTTACATGGGCGAGGGCCGCGCCGAGGAATACAGCCGGCGCAACAGCGTGCCCGGCATGCTGTTGGTGCGGATGCGGGTCGAGCAGGTCGCCGCCGAGCACGCCATCGCCTAGGGCAGACGTGGCGGCTGCGCGATGACCGGCGCCGGCGCCGCGTCCATGCCCTTGCGCACGGTGTCCAACAGCGCCATCCCCTGCGCCGCCAGCGACGCGACCACGCTGTTGAGCCCCTCTGCTCCATTGAGGACCGTCAGGTTGGCACCCTGCAGGCCTTGCGCCGCCGCCCGCAGCAGCTCCGGCAACTGCTGGATGACCAGCTGGTCCAGCGCGATCCGGTCCGACGCCGCCGCCGCCTCGGCGGACAGCTTGGTCGCGTCGGCCTGGGCCCGGGCCAGCGTGGTGATCCGCTCCGCCTCCGCCTGCGCCGGCCGCACCACCTCCGCCACCAGTTCCACCTGCCGCAACTCGGCGTACTTCTGCGCGACCAGCGCGCGCTCGACCAGCACGCTCTGCTGCGCCTGGGCAGCGGCCAGCGGACCCGCCTGCGCGGCCGTCTGCTGGGCCTGGTCGATCTCCGCCTGGTAGCGGGCCTGCGCGATCGCCGTCTGCCGGGCGTACTCCGCCTGGTTCCGCACGCTCTCCTGTTGCGCCATGGCGCTGGCCTGGTCAGCGGCGGCCTGCGCCACCTTGGCTTCCTGGTTGACCCTGGCCTGGTGCGGCGCGGCCAGCGCCCGGATGTAGCCGGCGCCCTTGTCGTCGATGCTGCTGATCTGAAGCGAGTCGATGTCGAGGCCGATCCGGGCCATCTCGGTCTTGCTCGCGTCGACGATCGCGTCGGCCAGCGTCTGCTGCTCGCGGATGATCGCTTCGACCGTCATGCTGCCGATGATGCTGCGCAGGTGGCCGCTGAAGATGCGGCCGACGAGGACCGGCATCTGCGACTGGTCGCCCTGGAAGCGGCGCGCGGCGGCGGCGATCGACTCGTGGTCGTCACCGACCTTGAAGGCGATGACCGACCGGACAGCCAGGGTCAGGCCCTGCTGGGTGTAGCAGTCCTCCTCGACCTCAGCCTCCTGCATGGCCAGGGTCAGGCGGGTGGCCTTGGAGAAGATCGGGACAACGAAGGCCCCATGGCCGGTGACGATTTTGAACGGTAGGGCGTCCGCGCCGCGTTGTTTGCGGCCGCTGATCAGGAGCGCCTCGTTGGGTGCGGGCACCCGGTAACCGAACATGGCTGTGCCTCTTTCATGGTGTGTGCTGTGGCGTCGGTGACCACGGTTCGACGTCCACCTGGCGCGCGCCGCGATAGTGGATGACGAGCACATGAGCGCCGATGGCGATCGGCTCGACGGAGTATGCGAGGTAGTGGTGTGGGACGCCCTGGACCTTGACCCGGATCTCGCCGGCCCGGTCGCCGCCGCGGACCGCGGTGACCACCACGCCGATCTTGCCGACCAGTGCCTGACCGCGCACTACCGCTCCCCACCGTCGCCTCGTCGCGCTGGGTCGCGCGTCGAGACCTCTGCGCTCCCGATTGTGCACCCGCCCGATCGGCCGGTGTGTCCCCCGATCAGGCGCCGCGATGTGACGCACGGCAAGATCGGACAGATGAGGATCGCGATCACCGGGGGTACGGGGCGGGTCGGCGGCCGGGTTGCCGAGTTGTTGACCGCGACCGGGCAGCACGAGGTGATCGCCCTCAACAGCCGGATTGCACCGTACGACGACCCGGCGGCGCTGCGGGCCGCGTTCTCCGGTGTGGACACTCTCGTCTTCGTCTCCAGTGACGGCGAGGCGGCCCGGGTGGTCGTACACCACCGCAACGTCGTGGAGGCGGCGACCGCGGCCGGCGTCGGGCACGTCGTGCTGCTCAGCGGCCTCGACGTGGCGCTGGAGTCGCCCTTCTGCTACGCGTTCACCAACGGCGACACCGAGCGGCTGTTGCGGGCCAGCGGGCTCGCGTACTCCATCGTCCGCGCGGGTCTGTTCGCCGAGTTCTTCCTGGGCCTGGTGCGCGGCGCCGGCGACCCGGCCGCACTCCCCGCCGCCGACTCCCGCGTGTCGCTGGTGGCCCGCGACGACGTGGCACAGTGCCTGGCCGCGCTGGCACTGGGCGCACCCACCAACCGGGCGCACGACGTGACCGGGCCGGACAGCCTGACCGTGGCCGAGGTCGTGGAACAGGCCGGTGTCGAGTACGCCGAAGCCAGCGTCGCCGAGTTCGCGGCGACGCTGGCGCGTGGCGGCGAGGAGCCGTGGTGGGTCTACGCCTACTGCTCGATGTTCGAGTCGATCCGGCAGGACCGGTGGTCGCGCACGTCCGATGCGGTGGCCGTGCTCACCGGCCGCCCGCCGACCCGGTTCGAGCAGGTGCTGCGCGGGTGAGCCCGCCCCGTGCGACCCCCGTCGTCACCGGACCGGGCGGGCCGCCGCGTCAGCTGTTGAGCAGGTCGTAGGCCGCCGCCGGGGCGTCCTGGCTCGCGCTCGCGGCCGGTGCGTTCACCTCGGGCGCGCTGCCGTACTCGCTGTAGGTGGCGTGGTGGGTGAAGGCCTTGACCTTGGCGTAGCCCGGCACCTTGATGTCGATCGTCGCCAGCCGGCCCGCGTCGTCGAGGGTCGCGGTGAACGGCACCGCCTCGGCCTTGGCGCCCAGCGCCTTAAGCCCGTCGTCGTCGACGATCGAGGCGACCGTGGCCTTGGTCAGGTCGAGAGTGCCGGTGAACGTGCCGGGCTTGTCCTCCGACACCTTGACGATCGCGTCAAACAGGTCGGCGGCCGCGACCGGGTCGGGGTCTTCGAGGTTGGTGAACGGGTCGTCCTTGACCTTCGACGTGTCGAGCCGCAACCACTTCTTCGGCAGTTGCGGCAACCCCGGCAACTTCTTGTCAAAGCTGATCTTGACCCACTGGTCCTTCTTGATGACGAGGTAGGACATGGTCAGCGTGAAGCCCAGATCTTTCTCCTTGTACGAGGTGGTCATGCTGATTCGCTGGCTCTTCGGGTCGACCACCCCGCTCGTGTTGCTCTCGCCGTCTTTGAACGAGAACGCGTAGCGGCCGGCGGACCCGTCCGGCACAGAGGCCGCCAGCTTCTCCCGCGCGGACGGCGGCGCGGTGGTCGCGGGTGCGGATGGCTCGCTCCCGAGCGCGCCGCAGCCGGCGAGCAGCGCGGTCGCCGCGCCGGCGACGAGGGCGGTGATGATGCGTCGTCTCATTGCGTTTCTCTCCGTCGGTCGGGGTGTCACGGCGGAGATCGTCGGGGACCGCGCTGCCGTACCGCTGCCGTTATGCTGCGGTGCACTGCCGATCGGCTGCCGTGCCCGGGCGACCAGGCGTTACCCGAGGTCAGCGAGGGCAAGGGGAAGAGGGTTTTGCCGCACCGCTTCGAGATCCTGGGGCCGGTCCGGGTGGTCGACGACGATCACGAGGTCGATCTGGGGCCCGGTAAACAGCGCGCCGTGCTCGCGGTGTTGCTGCTCAACGCCAACAAACCGGTCCCGACGAACCAGATCGTCGACGCCGTGTGGCAGGACGAACCGCCGGAAAACGGCGCCAACGTGGTCCAGAAATACATCGCCGGCCTGCGCCGCGCGCTGGAGCCCGACCGGTCGCCCCGTACCCCCGGTCAGTTGCTCGCGTTGACCGAGGCCGGCTATCTCGCGCGGGTGCCCGGCAACGGGCTGGACGCCGATCTCTTCCATGACTGTGTACGCGCGGCGCGCGCCAGCCAGGCCGCCGGCCGGCTCGACGAGGCCTCCGCCGAGCTGCGCGCCGCCTTGGCGCTATGGCGGGGCGAGGCCCTGGCCGGGCTGTCCGGCGGCTACTTCACCGCGGCCCGCGACCGGCTCGCCGACGGAAGGTGTGCCGCGTACGAGACGCTCGCCGAGATCGAGCTGGCCCGCGGCCGGCACGCCAGCCTGGTGCCCGAGTTGGTGCGCCTGGTCGCCGAGTACCCGCTCCGCGAGCGGCTGCGCCATCAGTTGATCCTGGCGCTCTACCGCAGCGGGCGGCAGGCCGAGGCGCTGGCCGCGTTCCGCGCCACCCGCCAGTTCCTCGCCGACGAGTTCGGGGTCGAGCCCGGCAACGAGCTGCAGGACCTGCACCGGCGGATGCTGCGGTCCGATCCGGCGCTGCTCGGGTCGCCGCACGCGGAAGCCAGGCCGCCCGCGCCGCCCTCGCCATTCGCGCCTGCGGCGCCTGCGCCGCTTGTGCCCGGCGCGCCACCTGCGTCCGCTGCGCTGGCCGCGCCGCTTGCGCCCGCCGGGCCACCTGCGCCCGCCGGGCCACCTGCGCCCGCCGGGTCGGCTGGGCCCGCTGGGCCGGCTGGGCCCGCTGGGCCACCTGCACCCGCTGCGCTGGCCGCACCGCCTGCGCCCGCCGGGCCCATCGGGCCCGCTGCGCCCGCTGGGCCATTTGCGTCCGCTGGGCCACCCGCGCCCACCGCGCCACCCGCGCCCACCGCACCACCTGCGCCCGCTGGGCCGGCTGCGCCGCCCGCATATCCCCTGCCGACCGCGCCGCCCGCCCAGCAGGTCCGCCTACCCATGCCGGTCGCTGGTCCGCAAGGGCCGGGCCGAACCTTTCGGTGGGGTGATCCGCCGCCGAACTGGGTGCGGGCTTGTGCGGTCCTGGTCACCCTCGCCGGCGCCGGGCTGGTGACCTGGCTGGTCATCGGTGCCTACGCGGTCAACCGGCGCAGCCGGATCCTCGGTGCCATCTCCGCCGCCTACTTCGGGCTCGGCGCCGTGAGCTGCGCGATCGTCGACGCCACGGTCGACGATCCCAACGCTGGTGGCTACGCGATCGGGATGTGGTTCTTCGCCTGGTTCGGCGGCGCCGTGCATGTCGGCCTGCTCAACTTCCTACCCAAGCGCGCTCAGGCCGATCTCGAACGGCGCGTACGGCGGCAACAGGCGCTCGAGTTGCTCCAGCACCATCCGTCGTTGGCGGCCGAACTCGGCATCGGGCGTCCGGACCTGCCCGGCCACTTCGACGACGGCGGCCTGGTCGACGTCAACGCCGTACCCGAAACGGTCCTGGCGGGGTTGCCCGGTGTCGGACCCCAGCGGGCCTGGGCGATCGTCGTCGACCGGTCGCGGCGCGGACCCTTCACGACGGTCGACGACCTGGTCACCCGCGGCCTGCTGGTGCCGGCCGAGCTCGACTCGCTCCGCGACGTGCTGATCAGCCAGAAAATCTTGAGCCGGGATGTCGATCCGGCTCCGGACCGCTCGACCTTGGCGTGAAAGGGTCGAGAACGACCCGCCGCACGAGGAGAACGACGATGGCGAAATACATGTTGATCATGCGTGGCACCGACGAGACCGGCGCCGCGATGATGGCGACCCCGTTCGAGGAGATGCTCGAGACGATGGGCCGGATCAACGAAGAGATGATGAAGGCCGGCGTGCTCGTCGCCGGCGAGGGCCTGGAAGACCCGTCCCAGGGCGTCGTCGTCGACTACGACGGGGAGGTGCCGGTGGTCACCGACGGTCCCTACGGCGAGACCAAGGAGCTGTTCGGGGGCTACTGGATGCTCGACGTGTCCTCGAAGGAGGAGGCGATCGAGTGGGCCAAGCGGCTGCCCGCGTTCCCGGGCCAGAAGTGCGAGATCCGCCGCGTCCCCAGCATCGACGAGTTCCCGCAGGACAACGAGTGGATCGTCAAGGAGCGGGCCTGGCGCGAGCAGCTCGGCCAGCTCTGATGGAAGAGGCCGCAGGCGGCCCGCCGACCGCCGAGTCGGCGCGGCGGGCCGTCGAGGCCGTGTGGCGGATCGAGTCGGCCCGGATCGTGGCCGCGCTGGCCCGCTACACGGGTGACTTCGAGCTCGCCGAAGACGTCGCCCAGGAGGCCGTCGCGGAGGCCCTGGTCAGCTGGTCCCGCGAGGGCAACCCGGACTCGCCGCTCGGCTGGCTGCTGGCCACCGCCCGGCGGCGCGCGATCGACGCGTTCCGGCGTCGGTCGGCGCTCGACGAGCGCTACGCGGCGCTGGCTCTGGCGGCGCCGCCGGCCGACGACGAGCTGCCCTGGGACCCGGACCGGGTCGACGACGACATCCTGGCCCTGATGTTCGTGGCCTGCCATCCGGTGCTATCCCCGGAGGCGAGGGTCGCGCTCACCCTGCGTACGGTCGGCGGCCTGTCGAGCGAAGAGATCGCCCGCGCGTTCCTGGTCCCGGTGCCGACCATCCAGGCCCGGATCACCCGGGCCAAGAAGACGATCGCGGCCGCGGGAGTCCCCTTCGAACTGCCGCCGGCGGCCGAACGCCGCGGCCGCCTGGGCGGCGTGCTGAACGTGCTCTACGTGATCTTCACGGAGGGCTCGACGGCGACGGCCGGCGACCGGCTGTTGCGCAGCGACCTCGCGTACGAGGCGATCCGGCTGATCCGCATGCTGGCCGCGTTGCTGCCCGACGAGCCCCAGGTGTTCGGCCTGCTCGCACTCTGCGAGTTGACCGCCGCGCGCTTCCCCGCCCGCACCGGTCCCGACGGCGAGGCGATCCTGCTGGAAGACCAGGACCGCCGGTTGTGGGACCGCTCGGCCATCCGCCGGGGCAACGCCGCACTGACCCGGGCGACGGCGCTGGGCCGAGGCCTGGGTTCCTACGGCCTGCAGGCCGCGATCGCCGCCTGCCACGCGGCGGCGCCCTCGGTCGCGGAGACGGACTGGGACCGGATCGTGGTCCTCTACGAGGCCCTCGGCCGCCTGGCACCGTCACCGATCATCGAGCTCAACCGCGCGGTCGCGGTCGCGATGGCCTCCGGCCCGGGCCCGGCTCTGTCGATTGTGGACGAGCTGGTCGCGACCGATCGCCTGTCGGGTTCACACCTGCTGCCGAGCGTCCGCGGCGAGTTGCTGACCCGCCTGGGCCGCACCAGGGAGGCCCGCGCCGAACTCGAGTTGGCCGCCCGGCTGTGCGGCAACACCCGCGAACGAGCGGTGCTGCTCCGCAAGGCCGCCGCCCTGCCCTAGGGTTCGCGCATGGGTCTGAGGTTCGCCGTCGGGCTGCCGACCGTCGGCGCGTTCGGTGACGTGCGCGCCCTCACCGATCTCGCGGTCCGTGCCGACCGGCACGGCTGGGACGGCGTGCAACTCTGGGACCATCTGCTCGTCGAGGAGCCCGGCTGGCCCGTCACCAGTTCGACCGTCGCGGCCGCCGCCATCGCGGCGTCGACGTCGCGCATCCGCATCATCCTCACCGTGGTGCTGCCGCGGCGGCAGGTGCAGGACGTCGCCCAGGACCTCGCTGCCATCCATGCGCTCTCCGGCGGGCGGCTCACCGTGCTCGCCATCATCGGATCGCTCGACCAGGAGTACGCGGCCTTCGGGCTCGATCCCGACCTGCGTGCCCGCGGTCGTGCCCTCGACGATCGGCTCGACACGTTGACCCGGCTCTGGGCGGACTGGAACGTCGGCCAGATCCCGATCTGGTGCGGCGGCCAGAGCGCCGGGTCGGCCTACGTCGGGCCGCGCGCTTCGACGGCGCGCTGGCGACATTCGCCGGCTATCACACGCGTAACGCACCGGTCCCCGACGTCGCCGCGGCGGCGGCCTTCATCCGCGGACTCTCCGCCAGCCGGCCGGACATCGCTGTCGAGGGAGCCACCGACGCCGCGTCGGCAGCCGAGCACATCGCGCCCTACGCGGCGGCCGGCATCACTTGGTGGGTGGAGGCGTTGGGCTGGTGGCGCGGCGACCTCGCCGCCGCGGCGGACCGCATCGCGCAAGGGCCACCCCCCGGGGCCTGGCGATCGTCGTGAGCGGACCCGGCCCTGGCGATCGTCGTGAGCGGACCCGGCCCTGGCGATCGTCGTGAGCGGACCCGGAGCCTGGCGATCGTCGTGGGCCCAAGCCCGGGGCGCGGCCCCGTCCCGTGCCGCGATCATCGGCCCGACGCGGCCCGGTCGAGGCCCGTCCACGACCGCAACAGGTGCCCGCCGATCGAGTCCGGCGGGCCTGAGCCCCGCCCGTTGACGATCCGCTCGACGACCTCGGACCGGGTGAACCAGCGGGCCTCCACGAGTTCCGCACCGTCGACGGCGACGGTGTCGCCGACGGCCCAGGCGATGAAGCCGATCATCAGGCCGGCCGGGAACGGCCAACCCTGCGAGCCCTGATAGGTCACCGCTCCGAGCGTGACGCCGGCCTCCTCCGCGACCTCGCGGCGGACCGCGCCTTCCAGGCTCTCGCCGACCTCGACGAACCCGGCCAGCAACGCGAAACCGTCCGGACCGGCGCCCTGATGGCGGGCCAGCAGGCAGCGCGGCTCCGGGTCCGAGGCCGGGCCCTCGACCAGCACGATCACCGCCGGCTCGATCCGCGGGAACAGTTGCCGCCCGCAGGCCGGGCAGAGCCGCAGGTGACCGGCGTGAGCGGTCTCGGTCGGCGCGCCGCACGTCCCGCAGAAGCGGGCGTTGCGGTTCCAGTAGAGCAACCCGCGGGCGTACGCCAAGGTCGCCAGAACCGGCCCCGGCACCACTGTGGCGAGGGCGCGCACGTCGACGCTGGACGACGCGCCGGCGAGCAGCAACGCCTCCGCCTCCCCGACACCGCCGAGGTCGGCCGCGAACGACGCCGAGTCGCCGTCGACGCTCAGCAGCACCGTCTGGACCGCCGCGCCCAGCACGACACGCGCGGCCGGACCGGTGAGCGTGACCGGGTCGCCAGCGGCCGTCAACAGTGGACGGTCACGCCACATCGGCACGACCGTGCTGTCGTCGCGGCGCAACCGTGCGTCGACCCAGGCGGGATCCATCCGCCGGACTGCGGCCCGGTCGCCCGGCGTCGCGGAATAAGCCAAACCGTCGAGCACCATGTCTCGGATCTTGCCACTCGTGATGGCGCGGCCCGCCCTCGTGTAGCACCCCGCGGCCGGCTCAAGACGGCCTTGGACACCGCCTGACCGGCTGCGACAATGACGGCCGTGGCTGACTTCGACGTGAGTTTGCGAGGCTACGACCGAGCGACCGTCGACGCCCTGGTGCGCGCGGTCGAAGCAGCCGGCAGCGACCGGGCCCGGATCGAGGCGGCGGTCAAGCGGATCGGCCCGCCGGTCGTCGTGCTGCGCGGCTACGACCGGATGCAGGTCGACGCCTGGCTGGCGCGCCGGCAGGGCGTGGTCGCCGACGCCCCTCGACTACTGATCGTGCTGCGCGGTTACCGGATCACGGAGACCGACGCGCTGCTGGCGACGGTCAACGCCGCGCTCGAGGGTGACGACCCGTTCCGGCGGGCGGCGGCGCTGCGGGCGATCCACGAGGCCCGGCTGCCGGTGTCTTTCCGGGGGTACGACCGCGGCATGGTCGACTCCTACCTCGAACGGGCCGCGCGTGACCTGGGCAGCGGTCAGGTCGGCTAGCCACTCGTAGCGGCGCCGCGCGTCGGCGGGCAACCTGGCGGCGGGCGCAGCGCGCGCATAGTTTGATCGGCGAATGGGCGGTTCAACACGCCAGCGAGATCTCGGCGGCCCGGATCGCCTTGAGATAGTCGCCTGGACCGAGGCGCTGCGGTCCCTATTCCGGCTCTACGCGTGAAAGCACGGTACGGCGCGGGATTCGCTCTCCCGCGCCGTACCGTCGAGGTCAGCTGTTGAGCTCCGCCAACCGGCGGCTCTCCTTGTCGCGGAACGCCGCGCCGAACGAGGTCTTGCCGTTGGTGCGCAGCAGCGAACCCTCGTAGACCCGGGCACCGACCGCGATCAGCGCCGCCGCCGCGACCACCATCACACCGAGCGACAGGAACGGTTCCCAGCCGGCCGCGTCGCCGGTGAACAGCCGCACCGGCATCGCCGTCGGCGCGGAGAACGGGATGTAGGACAGCAGCGTCATCACCGGCTTGTTGTCGCTGAGGAAGATGACCAGGAAGAACGGCAGCATCACGACCAGTTGCATCGGCATCGAGACGCCGTTGAGGTCTTCGACGCGGTTGACCAGCGCGCCCATCGCCGCCCACAGCGCCGCGAGCATCACGAAGCCGACCACGAAGAACGGGATGAACCAGCCGATCGACGGGCCGATCAGCGAGAGCAACGCGCCGTTGTCGCTCAGTTGCATGCCGGCGATGGTGACGACCGCGATCAGTGCGATCTGGGCCAGCGCGAGGATGCCGCCGGCGACCACCTTGCCGGTCAGCAGCGCCCGGGTCGGGACGCTGGCCACCAGGATCTCCACGATCCGGGTCTGTTTCTCCTCCACCACGCTCTGCGCGATCTGCAATCCGAACGTCAGCGAGGTGAAGAAGAAGACGACCGCGAAGCCGAAGGGCACGAGGTAGGCCAGCAGCGGGTCGATCGCGTCCGGGTTGAGAAGTCGCACCTCCGGAGCGGCGCTGAGCGCGTCGACGACGTCGGTCGGCGCCTCGTCCATGGCCAGCACGTCGCCCCCGGTGACGACGGCGGCGTCCACGTCACCGTCGCGCACGGCCTGCTCGGCGGCCGCGTCGTCGCCGACCTGCCGCACTTCGAGGCCCTTGTCGCGCAGGGTGGTCGCGGTCGCCGAGTCGACCACGGCGACGCTGGACGCGCCGCCGCCCAGCAACGCCGGCAACACGGTGCCGCCGACGGCGAAGAGCAGGAAGAAGATCGTACTGATGAGGAAGGTCTTGTCCTTGATCTTGACCTTCAGCTCGCGGGCGGCGATCAGCCGGATCGCGGACGACGTTTTCATCGGGCAACCTCACGGAAGATCTCGGCGAGCGACGGTGTGACAGGACCGAACGACCGCACCGGCCCGCGTTCCAACGCCGCACGCAGCACGGCCTGGTCGTCGGCGTCGTCGGCGAGGTCGAAGACGGCGCGCGCCCCGTCGAGGTCGATCAGCGACACGCCGGCCTGGTCGCGCAACCACCCGGCGTCGCCGGCCACGACCATCGAAAAGCGGTGCTGGGTGTACGCGTCGCGCAGCCCGTCGCGGCTGCCCGCCGCCCGGATCGCGCCGTCGGCGATGATGACGAGGTCGTCGCAGAGCCGCTCGACGACGTCGAGTTGGTGGCTGGAGAAGAGCACCGGAACGCCGCGGTGGGTACGTTCCCGCAGCACCGTCACGACGGTGTCGACGGCCATCGGGTCGAGCCCGGAGAACGGCTCGTCGAGCACCAGCACGTCGGGGTCATGCACGAGGGCGGCCGCGATCTGGGCGCGCTGCTGGTTGCCGAGCGAGAGGTTCTCCACGGGGTCGTCGGCCCGCTCACCGAGGCCGAGCCACTCGAGCAGTTCGGCGACGTTACGCCGCACGGCGTCGAGGCTCAGGCCGTGCAACCGTCCAAGGTAGACAAGCTGGTCGCGTACGGTCATCTTCGGGTAGAGCCCACGCTCCTCGGGCATGTAGCCGAACCGCCGCCGATCCTCGCGCGTGAGCCGCGACCCCTGCCAGGTCACCTCCCCCGAGTCGGGGGCGAGCACGCCGAGAATGATCCGCATGCTGGTCGTCTTGCCGGCACCGTTGGCGCCCACGAACCCGGTCATCCGCCCGGCCGTGACGTCGAACGTCACGTCGCGCAGCACCCGGCGGTCACCGAAGCTCCGATTGATCGCTTCGAGATGAAGCACCTTCGTCATGCCCATGAGGCTACGAACGGGCGGTTTCGCCGTCGTCCGGCCCGAGATCGACTGACCGGGTCCCCCGCGCGACGGACCCGGTCCCCCGCGCGGCGATTCACCTCGCCATGCGGCCCGCGGGCCGCCGCAGGCCGAACGTCGCGCGAGCCGCGCTAGCCGCCCGGGGTGACCACGCCGTGCTCGTAGGCGAAGACGACCGCCTGGGTGCGGTCGCGGAGGCCGAGCTTGGTCAGGACCCGGCTGACGTGGGTCTTGACCGTGGCCTCGCCGAGGTGCATCGAGACGGCGATCTCGGCGTTGGTCGCGCCGCTGGCCAGGGCGACCAGCACCTCGTGCTCGCGCGCCGTGAGCTCCGTGAGTTGCGCACCGCTCGTGCGCGGCGAGCCACCCGGTCGGGCGAACGTGGCGATCACCCGGCGGGTGATCTCGGGAGCGAGCAGGGCGTCGCCGCGGGCCAGCACCCGTACCGCGTCTATCAGCGCCTCCGGGGTGCCGTTCTTCAGCAGGAAGCCGCTGGCGCCGGCCTCGAGCGCCGCGAACAGGTAGTCGTCGCGGTCGAAGGTGGTCAGGATCAGGATCGCCGGACCGTCGGGGGTGGCGGTGATCTGCCGGGTGGCGGCGAGGCCGTCGAGCCCAGGCATCTCGACGTCCATCAGCACGACGTCGGGCCGCAGCGAACCCGCCAGTCGCACCGCCTGGTCACCGTCGGAGGCCTCGCCGACCACGTCGAAGTCGTCTTCGGTTTCCAAAATCACCCGAAAACCCGCGCGAACCAGGTGATGGTCATCGGCGAGCAGAACCCGGATCGCGGTCACGCCAGGCCTCCTGACCGGCCGGTGACGCCGCGGATCTGGAGCGCCGTCATGCCTCCACCACCACTCGGGTCAGCGGGAAGCGGGCGCGGACCCGGAAGCCGCGGCGGCCCGGGCCGTCGACGACCGGGCCCGTCTCCAGCACGCCGTCGTGGGCGGCGACGCGCTCGCGCATGCCGATCAGCCCCATCCCGCCGACCCGTTGGCTCGCCACGACCGAACGGCCGTCGTCGGTCACGTCGACTTCCACCTCGTTGTTCAGGTAGCGGATCCGGACGTCGACGGTGGCCGCGCCGGCGTGTTTCAGGGTGTTGGTCAGGGCTTCCTGGACTATCCGGTAGATCGCCTGGGACAGGGACTCCGGCAGCGGCGCGGGGTCGCCGTAGACGCCGATCTTCGCCGTCAGGCCCGCCTCGCGGGCGTTGGCCAGCAACTCGTCCAGCCGGTCGACGCCGCCGCCCGTCGCGGCCGGGGTGTCGCCGGACTGGCGCAGCAGGCTCAGCATGCGGCGCAGCTCGTCGACGGCCGTGCGGGCGCTCTGCTCGACCGAGGCCAGCGCCGCGCGGGCCTTCGCGGGATCCTTGTCGAGCACGCGCCGGCCGGCCGACGCCTGGACGCCCATCACCGACACGTGATGAGCGACCACGTCGTGCAGCTCGCGCGCGATCCGCAGCCGCTCGTCGGCGACCGCCAGCTCGCGGGCCTCGGCCTGGGTCGCGCGGAGCTGCTCGGCCTGCAGCGCCAGCTGGTGCTCGCGGCGGGCCGAGGTCCACGCGCTCTGGCCGAAGAAGTAAGCGAAACCGAAGATCAGCATGTTGACCAGCAGGCCGTTGATGGCCAAAGCGAGCAGGGGCGGGAGCACGCCAGAAGCCTGCGCGAAATGCGGGGCGGTGGGGTCGGCGCTGGGGAAGTAAATGATCATGTTGGCGAAGAGCCACAAGAACATCGCCGCGATGATGCCGTAGCGGATCCAGTTGGCCTGGCGCCGGTCGCGCCCCCAGGCGCCCAGCGTGTAGATCGCCGCGAACAGGATGCCCGACGTGAGCTGTTGCTCGGGCGACGAGCGGGCCTGGGCGGCGATGAACGCGACGGAGATGACGATCGCCACCGGGGCGGGCCAGCGCCGCCGCCAGCACAGCGGCAGGGCGATCGCCACCGTCCAGGCGACCTGCTCCGGAACCGACGGCGGGTCGCCCATCACGATCGCGCCGGCCGACGTGGTCAGCGTCAGGTTGAGCAGCGTGATCGCCGTGACCGCCAGCCCGACGAACACGTCGATGCGGCGCTGCTCCGGGGTGGGGCCCGGGCGGCGCCAGAGGTCAAGGGACGCGGTCACGCGAGCCAGTGTAGGGAAGGGGTCCGTCAGAAAACCCCTTCCCAAGATCAGCTGGCATACGCCGTCGAACCGCGCCGGCCCGGCCGTATCGATCACGTTGACCCGGAGATATCGGTCTGATCGCGGCGTGGACGTATGGGTCGTCACGTTCCCCGCATTGCCGCGGGGCGCGGCTACGGCCGTCCACGAGACGCGACCCTGCATGTTGAGCCCGATGTGCCCGGCGCCACTGGACTGATATAGATCCCGGGACTCAGAGCATGATCGGCGTCGATACCCTTCGCATCATTGCGGCACCGCCCACTTTGTCCGTCACCCTGAATGCATCGACGCTCTACAGTCCGTGACATGACCGACCCCTCCGGTCTGCTCCGGCTCCTTGCCGAAACGACCGACGCCCTATCTTCTGTCCACAGTGGTTCTTCGTCGCCGCACGGTGTCGGCGTCGCGGCCGACGGCCTGATCACCGTTGAGGCCGCCGCGCCCGGCCGGGTGGTGGGCATCTCGCTCGACCCCCTCGCGCTCGGCCTGCCACCGGCGGAGCTGGCCGCCGAGTTGACCGCCGCGGTCAACGCCGCCCTGGCCGACCTCCCCGGGTCGGCCGTTGATCTCACCGGGCTCGGCGCCGAGTTACGCGACATCCAGGAGCGCGCATCGCGCCAGCTCGCCGCGTTCACGTCGTCGCTGCTCGACGCCCAGGCGGCGTTGGTCCGCCGGGCGGGAGATCCGCGGTGAGCAGCCAAGGTTTCAGCGTCGACCCGCACTCTCTCGACGCCTCGGGTGTTGAGCTGTCGCGAGTGGCCGGCGAGTTCGCGTCCGCGCTGCGCGCCTTCCAGGCGGAGTTGTCGGGCTTCGGTGCACCGTGGGGCGCCGACGAGATCGGTTCGCTGATCGGCGCGGCCCACGAAGAGGTCGCCGAGTGGGCCTTCGAATGCTTCGCGGCGGCGGCAGACGAGGTCGAAGCGGCCGGCTTCGACCTGGGCGGCATGGCGGCGGGCTATCGCGAGGTCGAGGACCGGATCCGCGGCGCGTTCGAAGCCTTCGGAGGGTGAGATGTCGCTCGACCTGCCGGGTGAGCTGCGCTCGTTGCTCGGCGTTCTCGGCTACACCTGGCCCGAGGCCGACGAAGACAAGCTGTTCGAGATGGGCCAGGCCTGGCTCAATTTCGCGACCACCCTCGACAGGTTGACAACATCGACCCAGGCGGGCGCATCGCCGGTCTGGTCGACCAACGCGGGCGCCGACATCACGGCC
The DNA here is from genome assembly GCF_040676615.1 of Asanoa sp. NPDC049573. Lineage (NCBI taxonomy): Bacteria > Bacillati > Actinomycetota > Actinomycetes > Micromonosporales > Micromonosporaceae > Asanoa > Asanoa sp. NPDC049573. Next base: position 157,095 of record NZ_JBFAPI010000015.1, on the reverse strand, counting down.
TTCGAGTCATGGTGGACCAACGAGAACAGCCCCCTGGCCACCATGCGCGACGGCATGCCGGCGGCGATCCTGACCGGCACAGGCCTGATCATCTGCGGCACGATCGTGTTGGCACTGAAGGTCGCGGTCATCGTCCAACTGACCATCCTGGCCATCGAGATAGCCCAGGCAATAGCCACGGCGACAGTCACCGTCGGCGCGTCCCTGGCCGAAATCCCGATCTTCCAACAACTGACCCGCGTCGCGGTCGGCGCCCTGTTCGACGAAGTCATCTCGACCCTCCTCGAGGCCTGACCGGTGCCCAGAGGGAAGGCCGGCGGCAAGGTGATCCGCGCGGCGCTGCGCTATCTGCGCCGGGCCGAGAAGCGCAATCGTCCCGGGCGAATGACGCCTCACGGCCGTGACCATGTCTTCCGAGGTGACGTCCGGCCGACGAAGCCGAAGGGAAGCGGCTACCACTACCGCCCCGGAGGCCAGGACTTTCCGGGGCGACGTTTGAAGCCCGGCTCGATCACCCGCGATACCGGGACGGGAATTTACACAGCCCGACCCGAGTTCTTCGACCCTCTGCTAGACCCGCCACAGGGCAGGTGGAAGCCCAAGGCAGGGGATGGTTTCAGCTCGTTCTTTCCTGACCACTGGACTCCGGGGCAGGTTGACGCCGCCATCTCGGGTGCTTTCCGCGATCACACGCGAGTACCTGGCACTACTAACATGTGGGAAGGAAGGCACTCCGGGATCGTCATCCAGGGCTACCTCGACCCAGCGACCGGCGCGCTACGACACGGCTGGCCGGTCCTCCCCTGATGACTCACGAGGGGCGCGCATGAGCTTCATCCGATTCCACCTCTCCGACCTGGGCACCCCGCGCTTCGAGGTCGACGACCAGCGCTACCGCGCCCTCGGGGCATGGGCGATCATCGACATGTCGCTGCTGATGGGTGCCTGTCTGGACGCCCTCGCGATGGTCGACGATGTAGCAGCCGGGCGGCCAGCCGAACCGTGGGAGAGCGAACACTATCGACTCGCCTTGACAAAGGATGGTGTGACGTTCAGCAACTACTGGTCAGAAGACGAACGCGGGCAATACAGCCTGCTCGAGTTCCGTGAGGTCGTCGAGATCTACTGGACCTTCCTCGCCAGCCGGCCGGAAACACCTGGCGTCGTCCGCGACTATTGGCCCGATCTGCCGCGGCCAGAAGCCGAGGTGCTGCTGTGGGAGGAAACCTGGCAACGACGGCACCCATACCGCGGCCGGCTCTTCTGAGCCGAGCGCTGGTGCCTGGCCCTCAGGCCGAACTGCTCCTTTTGGGAGCGACCTGGCGACGCAGACGTGCGTACCGTTCGCGGTGCTCAGACCCTATGGTGGGCCGATGGACCTGCAGTTCGACGGCGAGATCTTCTTCTGGAAGGGGCCGGCGCCGTGGCATTTTGTTTGGGTTCCGGAGGCTGAGTGTGTTGAGCTGGCCGCCAATGCTGATCTGCTCAGCTATGGGTGGGGGATGATTCCGGTCGCCGCGCGGATCGGGGGCACCGGGTGGACGACGTCGCTCTGGCCCAAGGATGGGCGCTACGTCGTGCCGGTCAAGACCGCCGTGCGGAAGGCTGAGCGGGTCGACGTCGGTGACCTCGTCACGGTGCGGCTGACCTTAGACGTCTAGGAGCTCGACGTCGTCGCCGACGGCGACCGCGGCCGGGTCCTCGGGGACCAGGTTGAGGCCGAACATCAGGCCCTGGTCGATGTTGCGGTGTTGACCGAGCGCCCGCAACGGCTGTTTGCCCTTCTCGGCCGTCTCCTGGTCGATGGTCGTCACCACGCAGCGGTCGCACAGGCTGATCGCGCGGAAGGTGGCCTCGCCGATGCGCAGGCGGCCGCCGACCCAGTCGTCTTCGGCCCACGGGCGGGCGCCCTCGACGACCAGGTTGGGGCGGAAGCGGGTGATCGGGACCGGCTCGTCGCCGGACTCGAGCAGCCAATCGTTGACCGCGTCCTGTGAGGCGGCGTTGGCCAGCAGCAGCGGGTAGGCGTCGGCGAAGGTGACCGTGTCGACGCTCGAGCTGGCGCCGGCGGTGTGCGCGGTCGGGTCGTGCAGGAACACCAGGCGGACCGGGCGGTCGAGGAAATCGCTGAGCCACTCGTCGGCCGCCGCGCCCGCGGGCCGCGCCGGGACCGTCGCGCGCCGGCTTTTGAAGATCTTGACTTCCAGCTCGTACGCCGACGGCTCCTGGATTGTGATCTCGCGGCGACCCGGCGCCGCCAGTCTGAGCGCGCCGGGCTGGACGGCCGCGTCGAGGAGGACCAACGCCGCGGTTTCGCGCTGGGTCACGCCGACGCCGTCGGTGTCGACGATCATCCAGCGGCGGTCGCCGGCCAGGCCCCACGGCTCGACGCGGGCGCGGTCATGGCTGACGCGGTGACAACCCTTCACCGGGTAGGTGTAGATGCTCCCCAATCGCATCGCCTCAGGGTCTCATCGACGGCGCTACCAGGCGAGACCTATTCCGTCACCCGGGAACCAATGCCCGGCCGGCGTTTCCCGGTAGGCCAGGAAGCGACGGCCGGTGCGTTCGGCGTGCTCGGCCAGCACGTTGGTCGCCGTGACGTTGTCGGTCAGCAGGATGGCGGCGGGCGAGAGCTTGGCCTCGGCCGCCTCGAACTCGCGTCGTTCATGGGCGGCGCTGTGGTCGCTGTCGTGCAGGAAGATGTCTACCTTTCGGTCGAGCGCGCCGATCGAGGCGATCGAGTCGCCGATGATCAGGTCGACGACGTCGCACCACGGCGCGCCGCGGGCCAGATAGCCGGCATCCGGGTTGATGTCCAGGGAACTGCACCGGCCGGGTGCGCCCTCGGCGGTGTTTCGGAGCAGAGCAGCCGCGAGTACGCAGGTCCCGAGCCCTTTGTCGACGCCTGTCTCGACGACGTGGGCGGGGCGTTTGGCGCGCACGATCGCGTACCAGCCGATGCGTCTGGCATATCTGACCTGCTTGTCGGCGAGGCCGCGGCGGGCTGAGGCCGTGGTGGCCGCCGTGATGTGGCCGCGCAAGGCCGCGTCGCCGTCGATCTCGGCGAAGTAGCCGCGGACCGTGGCGACCGGCACGGCGCAGGTGATGCTGACGAACCAGGCCAGGTGTTCGCGGGACAGCTTGGTCAACTCGTAGGTGTAGTTGTGGTGTTCGCGGGAGGTGAAGAGCCACCGCACCGAAGTGCCGATGACCTGGGCGTCGTGGCGGGCCACCCGGCGCAGTCGCTTGGGGAACGCCGCCACGGGGGCCAGTGGCGTGCGGGCGATGGCTCGTCGAACTCTCGTCCGGTTCACCCCGGCAGTTCTAGCAGAGTGTGATGGCGGCGTCACGCAGATTGTTGTCACCACAGAATCGCGGCGCGTACTTGTTTGTTGAATGGCTCTATGCATACTCTGCCGGAGTGAATGAAGGCGTTCGGGTGGTCGATCTGTTTCGCGGGGTGCGGCTGACGCCGACCCAGCGGCGGATCGCGCACTGCCTGGTGCAGAACGCCACCTCGGCGGCCTACCTGTCGGCCTCCGAGGTCGCCGAGCTGGCCCAGGTCAGCCAGCCGAGCGTGACCCGGCTGGCGATGGCGCTGGGCTACGACGGCTATCCGGCGCTGCGCCGCAAGCTCCGCGAGCTGGTCAGCCCGGCGATCGACATCGCCTGGCCCAAGCCCGACGGTGACAACGAACTCCAGCTGGCCTTGCGGGCCGAGGCCGACAACCTGCACGACCTGGCCGGTCGGCTGCACGATCAGGAGCGGCTGACGGCGGCCGGCGCGCTGCTGGCGACGAGCCGGCCGCTGCCGGTGCTCGGGTTGCGATCGGCGGCGCCGCTGGCCGGCTATTTCAGCTATTTCGCCGCTAAAGTCCATCCTGATGTCAGACTGCTCGACACCGGCGGCAGCATGCTCGCCGACCGGGTCGACCAGGCCCGGGCCGCTGGCGCGACAGCGCTGCTCGCGATCGTCCTTCCGCGTTATCCCCGCGAGGCGGTCGAGGCGCTGCGGGCCGCCCGCGCCGACGGCCTGTCGATCGTGTTGATCACCGACTCCGCGGTCGGCCCGGCCGCCGACCATGCCGACGTGGTGCTGACCGCCGCCGTCGGCGCCCAACTCGTCTTCGACCTGCACGCGGCCCCGATGGCGCTGGCCATGGTGCTGCTGCAGGCGCTCTGCGACGCCGCCCCGGCCGAGGCACAGGGCCGGCTCGAAGAGTTCGAACGGTCCGCGTCCCGTCGTCAATTGTTCGTGAGTTAGGCCCGGCGGAGCCGGCCTGATCCACGAGACACCCACTAGAAGGAGGCCAACCGTGCGCGCACCTCGCGGCGGCACCATCACCGCCCTCGGCTGGCCCCAAGAGGCCGCCAAGCGGATGCTGATCAACAACCTCGATCCTGAGGTGGCGGAGCGCCCCGACGACCTGGTGGTCTACGGCGGCACCGGCAAGGCGGCGCGCGACTGGCCGTCGTTCCACGCCCTCGTCCGCACCCTCGACACCCTGCGCGACGACGAGACGATGCTGGTGCAGTCCGGCCGGCCGGTCGGCGTGTTCCGCACCCACGAGTGGGCGCCGCGGGTGCTGCTGGCCAACTCCAACCTGGTCGGCGACTGGGCCACCTGGCCCGAGTTCCGCCGCCTGGAAAAGCTCGGCCTGACGATGTACGGGCAGATGACCGCCGGCTCGTGGATCTACATCGGCACCCAGGGCATCCTGCAGGGCACCTACGAGACGTTCGCCGCGGTGGCCGCGAAGCGGTTCGGGGGCACGCTGGCCGGCACGCTGACGCTGACCGCCGGCTGCGGCGGCATGGGCGGGGCCCAGCCGCTCGCCGTCACCATGAACGACGGCGTCTGCCTGATCGTCGACGTCGACAGGTCCCGGCTCGACCGGCGGGTGGCCACCCGCTACCTCGACGTGGTGGCCGGGTCGCTCGACGAGGCGGTCGCGTTGGCGGTGGCGGCCAAGAAGGAAAGGCGCGCGCTGTCGGTCGGCGTGGTCGGCAACGCGGCGACCGTCTTCCCCGAGTTGCTCCGCCGGGGCGTCGAGATCGACATCGTGACCGATCAGACCAGCGCGCACGATCCGCTCTCCTACGTCCCCGACGGTGTCGACCCGGCCGACGCGCCCGACTACGCGGCCAAGAAGCCCGAAGAGTTCACCGACCGGGCCCGCGCCTCGATGGCGGCGCACGTGGCGGCGATGGTGGGCTTCCTCGACGCGGGCGCCGAGGTCTTCGACTACGGCAACTCGATCCGAGGCGAGGCCCAGTTGGGCGGCTACGACCGGGCGTTCGCCTTCCCGGGCTTCGTCCCCGCCTACATCCGGCCGCTGTTCGCCGAGGGCAAGGGCCCGTTCCGGTGGGCCGCGCTGTCCGGCGATCCGGCCGACATCGCGGCCACCGACCGCGCGGTCCTCGACCTGTTCCCCGAGAACGAGTCCCTGGCCCGGTGGATCCGGATGGCCGGCGAACGGGTGGCGTTCCAGGGCCTGCCGGCGCGGATCTGCTGGCTGGGCTACGGCGAGCGTGACAAGGCCGGCGTGCGGTTCAACGAGATGGTCGCGTCCGGCGAGATCTCGGCGCCGCTCGTGATCGGCCGCGACCACCTCGACGCGGGCTCGGTCGCCTCGCCCTACCGCGAGACCGAGGCGATGGCCGACGGCTCCGATGCGATCGCCGACTGGCCGCTGCTCAACGCGCTGGTCAACACCGCCAGCGGCGCCTCCTGGGTGTCGATCCACCACGGCGGCGGGGTCGGCATCGGCCGCTCGATCCACGCGGGCCAGGTCTGCGTCGCCGACGGCACGGCCCTGGCCGGCCAGAAGATCGAGCGAGTGCTGACCAACGACCCGGGGATGGGCGTGATCCGCCACGTCGACGCCGGCTACGACCGGGCGACCGAGGTGGCCACCGAGCGCGGCGTCCGCATCCCGATGGCGGAGTGAAGGAGCCTGTGTTGTCCCGCGATTCCGCCCTGGTCCACACCTTCCGGGAGGCGTGGGCCGAGCTGTCCGGCATCGGCCGCGCCCCCGGCGGGGGCTACCTGCGCTTCGCGTGGTCGCCGGCGGAAATCGCGCTCCGGGACTGGTTCAAGGCGGCCGCCGCCGCTCGGCGGATGCCGGTGACCCACGACGGCAACGGCAACCTCTTCGCCACCTGGGCGGCCGACGATGGCCGGTCCGGTGGCGTGCTCACCGGCAGTCACTTCGATTCGGTTCCGCATGGTGGGGCCTATGACGGGCCGCTCGGGATCGTGTCCGCGTTTCTCGCGGTCGATCTGTTGCGCGAGCGCGGCTTCCGGCCGACCCGGCCGATCACCGTCGCGGCCTTCGCCGAGGAGGAGGGCTCCCGGTTCGGCATCGCCTGCCTCGGGTCGCGGCTGTTGACCGGCGCGATCGACCCCGAGCGGGCCGCCGCGCTGACCGACCGCGACGGCCTGAGCCTGGGCGACGTCTTCGGCGCCGCGCCGGCCGGTGCGCGACCCGACCTGGTCGCGGGCTTCGACGCCTACATCGAGTTGCACGTCGAGCAGGGCCGGGCGCTGACCGCTCCGGTCGGGGTGGCCAGCGCGATCTGGCCGCACGGGCGGTGGCGCTTCGACGTCGAGGGCGAGGGCAACCACGCCGGCACCACGCTGATGACCGATCGGCACGACCCGATGCTGACCTACGCGTTCACGGTGCTCGCCGCCAACAAGGAGGCTCGGCTGCGCGGCGCGCACGCGACCGTCGGACGGGTCGAGGTCACACCCAACGCGACCAACGCGATCCCCGCGGCGGTCCGCGGCTGGCTCGACGCCCGAGCGGCCGACGGCGCCACGCTGGCCGAGTTGGTCGAGGCCGTTGCCATGAAGGCGACCGAGCGGGCCGGGCGCGACGGCACGGCGATCCGGTTCACCGCCGAGTCGACGACGCCGGAGGTGCGGTTCGACGAGGGCCTCGCCGGCCGCCTGGCCGACCTGCTCGGCGGCGTGCCGATCCTGCCGACCGGCGCCGGGCACGACGCCGGGGTGCTGTCCGCCCATCTGCCCACGGCGATGCTGTTCGTCCGCAACCCCACCGGTGTCAGCCACGCGCCGACCGAGACGGCGACCGACGACGACTGCGCCGCTGGCGTGGAGGCGCTGGCCCGGGTGCTGGAGGAACTGTCCGCCCGGCCACTCGTTGATCATGACGAGGGGGTGGGTGCACCGTGAGCGATGGACTGTGGTTCGCCGACTGGGCCTGGCTGGGCTCTGACCAGGCACCGACCGACCGGGTGCTGATCGAGGTGACCGACTCGCGGTTCTCGGCGATCACCGTCGGGGTCGCGACCCCGCCGCCCGACGCGGTCCGGTTGCCGGGCCTGACCCTGCCCGGGCTCGCCAACGCCCACTCGCACGCGTTCCACCGCGCCCTGCGCGGCCGCACCACCGACGACCGCGGCAGCTTCTGGACGTGGCGGGAGCGGATGTACGCGCTCGCCGGCCGGCTCGACCCCGACCGCTACCTGGCGCTGGCTCGGGCCACCTACGCCGAGATGGCGCTCTCCGGCATCACCACCGTCGGCGAGTTCCACTACCTGCACCACGACGTCGACGGCGAGCCCTACGTCGACCCCAACGTGATGGGCACCGTGCTGATCGAGGCCGCCGCCCAGGCCGGCATCCGGATCACCTTGCTCGACGCCCTCTACCTGACCTCGAGCGTCGATGGCGACCCGCTCGACGGGGTCCAGCGCCGCTTCGGCGACCAGGATCTCGACGCCTACTTCGAGCGGCTGGAACGGCTCGACGCGGCCAGCGCCGACAACACCGACACCGTGCGGATCGGCTCCGCCCTGCACTCGGTCCGGGCCGTGCCGGCCGAGGTGCTGCCCGAGTTCGCCGAGCGCACCGCCGGCCGCCCGCTGCATTTCCACCTCTCCGAGCAGCGCGCCGAGAACGAGGCCTGCCTGGCCGCGCACGGGCGCACCCCGACCGAGTTGCTCTCCGACAGCGGCGTGCTCGGCACCCGGTCGACCGCGATCCACGCCACTCACCTGACCGACCTCGACCGCACCCTGTTGGGCGACACCGGCACGGGTGTCTGTTTTTGCCCCACCACCGAACGCGACCTCGCCGACGGCATCGGGCCCGCCCGGGCGCTGGCCGACGCCGGCAGCCCGCTCTCGCTGGGCAGCGACAGCCAGACCGTGATCGACCTGTTCGAGGAGGCCCGCGCGCTCGAGGCCGGCGAGCGGTTGCGCACCGAGCGGCGTGGCCACTTCACCCCCGCCGAGCTGATCCGGGCCGCGTCGGTGGCCGGTCACAACGCGCTGGGCTGGGCCGACGTGGGCCGCATCGCGGCCGGCGAGCGGGCCGACCTGGTGACGGTCAACACCGACAGCCCGCGCACCGCCGGTGCCCCGCCGGTCGGCGTCGCCCTGGCCGCGAGTGCCGCAGATGTCACGAATGTGGTGGTCGATGGCAGGGTAAGCGTCCGCGACGGGCACCATGTGCGGATAGACGTGCCGGCGGCGCTTGCGGAGGCGGTGCACAGCCTGTGGTGACATTCCTGATCGACAACATCGGCGAGCTCGTGACCAACATCCCGGGCACTGGCGACGCCGGCCCGCTCGGCATCCGGCGCAAGGCCGCGGTGCTGGTGGAGGAGGGCCTCATCGCCTGGGTGGGCCCGAGCCGTTACGCGCCGGCGGCCGACCGGCGGATCGACGCGCAGGGCGGCGCGGTGCTGCCCGGGTTCGTCGACAGCCACGCCCACCTGGTCTTCGCCGGCGACCGGGCCACCGAGTTCGCCGCCCGGATGGCCGGCGAGGCCTACACCGGCGGCGGCATCCGCACCACGGTCGCCGCGACCCGTGCCGCCAGCGACGACGACCTCCGCGACAACGTCAGCCGGTTGCAGGCCGAGGCGTTGCGGCAGGGCACGACGACCATCGAGATCAAGAGTGGCTACGGGCTGACCGTCGCCGACGAAGCCCGCTCGCTGCGGATCGCCGCCGAGTTCACCACCGAGACGACCTTCCTCGGCGCCCACGTGGTCCCGTCCGAATACGCCGACCGCGCCGACGACTATGTCGGGCTGGTGTGCGGGCCGATGCTGCGGGCCGCCCGGCCGTTCGCGCGCTGGATCGACGTGTTCTGCGAGAAGGGCGCGTTCGACGCCGACCACGCGCGGGCCATCCTGACCGTGGGCAAAGACGCCGGGCTGGGCGTACGCGTGCACGCCAACCAACTCGGCCCCGGCGAGGGCGTCCAGCTCGCGGTCGAGCTCGGCGCGGCCAGCGCAGACCACTGCACCCACCTGTCCCGCGACGACATCGACGCGCTCGCCGGCTCCCACACGGTCGCCACCCTGCTGCCCGGAGCCGAGTTCTCCACCCGGTCGGCCTACCCCGAGGCCCGCCGGTTGCTCGACGCCGGCGCCACGGTCGCGCTGGCGACCGACTGCAACCCGGGCTCGTCCTACACCTCCTCGATGCCGTTCTGCCTCGCCCTCGCCGTGCGCGAGATGGGCATGACGCCCGCCGAGGCGGTCTGGGCGGCCACCGCGGGTGGCGCCAAGGCGCTGCGTCGCGACGATCTGGGCGCGATCCGCCCCGGCGCGCGGGCCGACATCGTCGTGCTCGACGCGCCCTCACATGCGCACCTGGCCTACCGGCCGGGTGTCCCACTGGTCACCAAGGTCCTGCACAACGGAGTGCCGCAATGACGACTGTCACCGTCCTGTCCACCGGCGTCTCACCCGCCGACGTCCACGCGGTTGCCCGCGGTGCCGCTCTGGTCGAACTGCACCCTTCCGCCATCGAGGCGATGGAGGCCTCTCGCGCCCACGTCGACCGCATCGAAGAGTCCGGCCGCCCGGTCTACGGCGTATCGACCGGCTTCGGCTCCCTGGCCAGCACGTTCGTGGCCAGCGAGCGCCGCGCCGAGCTCCAGCACGCGCTGATCCGCTCCCACGCCGCCGGGGTCGGTGCCCCCATGGCGCGCGAGGTCGTCCGGGCGATGATGCTGCTGCGCATCCGCTCGCTGGCGATGGGCCGCTCCGGGGTCCGCCCGCTAGTCGCCCAAGCGCTGGTCGACCTGCTCAACGCCGACGTCACCCCGTGGGTGCCCGAGCACGGCTCGCTCGGCGCCTCCGGCGACCTCGCTCCGCTCGCGCACTGCGCGCTGGTCCTGCTCGGCGAGGGCTGGGTGCTCGACAAGTCCGGCACCCGCATCGACGGCAGCGAAGCACTACGCCGCGCCGGCCTCCAGCCGATAGAGCTGGCCGCCAAGGAGGGCCTCGCCCTGGTCAACGGCACCGACGGCATGCTCGGCATGCTGCTGCTGGCCCTCGGCGACGCCGCCCACCTGTTCGCCATGGCCGACCTGACCGCGGCGCTGTCGATCGAGGCGATGCTCGGCTCTGACCGCCCCTTCATGCCCGAGTTGCACGCCATCCGCCCCCACCCGGGCCAGGCCACATCGGCGGCCAACATCCACCGCCTGCTGCAGGGCTCGGCGATCATGGATTCCCACCGCGACGACCTCAACCACGCGGTCCAGGACGCCTACTCGATGCGCTGCGCACCCCAGGTGGCCGGCGCGGCCCGCGACACGTGGGAATTCGCGACCCAGATCGCCGGCCGCGAGCTCCGCTCGGTCGTCGACAACCCGGTCGTCCTGCCGGATGGCCGCGTCGAGTCGACGGGCAACTTCCACGGCGCCCCGCTCGGCTTCGCCGCCGACTACCTGGCGATCGCCGCGGCCGAGGTCGGCGCGATCGCCGAACGCCGCGTCGACCGCCTCCTCGACGTCTGCCGCTCGCGCGAACTACCGCCCTTCCTGTCCCCCGACGCAGGCGTCAACTCGGGCCTGATGATCGCCCAATACACGGCGGCCGGCATCGTGGCGGAGAACCGCCGCCTGGCCTCACCCGCGTCGGTCGACTCGCTGCCCACCAGCGGCATGCAGGAAGACCACGTCTCGATGGGCTGGGCAGCGACCAAGAAGCTGCGCACCGTTCTCGACAACCTGACCAGCCTGCTGGCCGTCGAGTTGCTGGCCGGCGTGCGCGGCATCCAGCTCCGGGCGCCGCTGACCCCATCACCGGCGGGCGCGATCGCGACGGCTGCGGTTGCCCGCTTCGCCGGCACACCGGGCCCAGACGCCTTCCTGGCGCCGACGATCGAGAAATGTCGCGCCCTGATCGAGGGCACTGACCTCCGCAACGCGGTGGAGGCGGAGGTCGGCCCCCTGAGCTGAGGCCCGACCACGAGGCCCGCGGTTCGACCTCCGCCTGCGGCGGAGGCGGCACCCGGGCTGCCGAGCCGAGCCCAACCACGATGCCCGCGGTTTGACCTCCGCCCGCGGCGGAGGCGGCACTCGGGCCGCCGAGGCAAACTCCAACCACGAGGCCCGCGGTTCAACCTCTCCGCCCGCGGCGGAGCCAGCGCTCGGGCCCCAAGCCAACGTCCAACCACGAGGCCCACGGTTCAACCTCTCCACCCGGCGGCGTAGGCGGCACTCGGGCCGCCGAACCAACGTCCAACCAAGGTCCGCGGTTCGACCCCCGCAACGCGGTGGGCGCGGCGGTCGCGCTACTGAACCGGCGTCCCAACCAGGAGGCCTGTCCGAAACGCGGCCGAGCCGGAGGTCGGCCGCCGAGGTGACGTTCCAATCGCGAGGCCCGCGGCTCGTCGCGCGCTTGGCACCCAGCCAGGCTCCAGCAAAGCAACGCGATCGCGACGGCCCGGCGCCTACCGAACCGACCTAGCGGCGCCGCCGCGAACCGCCCCGAAATCGGGGTCGGCCCTCACAAAGGTCGCGCCTGAGCGCTAGCCCGGTGGTCGGTCAGCTTCGGACGCGGACAACGGCTGCGGCGAGTACGCCTGGGCGAACAGCAACAGCTCCACGGGCCGCGACCCCTCCGGCCGCGCGGCGACGTCGCGGAGCCGATCGTCATAGCGCCCCAGCACCGCGCGGATATCGGCCACCATCTCCCGCAACTCCTCGACAGTGGCATGCACGACCGCCTGCGACCCGCCGAGCGCCTCCTGCCACTCTGCCGGCTCGGTATGCCGCACGGCCTGCGCCGCCTGGAGGCGGTCCAGCCAATGCCGGATCAACACGTCCGACAGGGCGCGGGCCGCGGCCGCCGACGGCTCGTCGGCCTGGATGTCGGAGAAGACCAACGGCACGTCCAGGGCGCGCCAAGGCCGGCGGCGCCCCGGGCCGGTGCCGACCTCCTCCACGAAGCCGAACCGCGCCAACGCGCGCAGGTGGAAAGCGCAGTTCGTCGGGCTCTCGCCGATCAGGGTGCTCGCTTCCGTGGCGGTCAACGTCTCGTGCAGCCGGAGGGCCTCGAGTAGCGCGATCCTGGTCGGGTGCGCCAGGGCGCGCATCGCGGCTGCTCCTTGGAGTCGTGCCGGCATCGCGAGGAATCCTCTCTTGTTTCGAGACCTATGTTTCGAGAATATCGTCTCGAAAGAAATCTCTCGAACGCAGGAGGCGACGATGCCCAACCCGCACCAGAGCGATCCCGTGATCACCGCGCTGCGGGCGCTGGCACCCGGCGCCGGCCTCGTGCGCCGCGAGATGGCCCGCGCCGACGGGCGCCACCTGCGTTGGGTCGAGACCACCAAGGACAGCGTCGGGCCGACGATCCTGCTCACCGCGGGCGCCGGCGACACCGTGCTCGACTGGGCGGCCATAATCCCCGCGCTGGCCGATGAGTTCCGCTTGATCGCCTACGACCGGGCCGGGCTCGGTGCGAGCGACCCGCTGCGCCGGCTGACCATCGCCAACCAGGTCGACGACCTGGTGGCCCTCCTCGACCTGCACGGGCCCGCGCTGCTGGTCGGGCACAGCTGGGGTGGGCTGCTGGCCGAGTTCGCGGCCGCCGCCCGGCCCGACGCGGTGCTCGGTCTGGTGCTCGTCGACGCGACCCACGAGGAGGTCATGGCCGCGGTGCCGGTCAACCTGCGGATCGCTTCGGAGCTGATGCTGACGTGGATGGTCGTGCTCAAGTCGCTCGGCCAGTTCGAGAAGCGGCTCACCCGACACGGCCGCGCGCTCGCCGAGCGCTGCACCGACGACGCCGAGATCCAGGAGTTGATCGTCGCCGCCTACCGGAACTCGTACGCCAGTCGCGGTCAGGTCTTGACCATCCGCGCCGAGAACCGGTTGGCCAGCCGGGTCAGGGAGGCCCGGAAGGCCCGCGCGGCGATGGTCCGGCCGGACCTGCCGGTGACGATCCTTACCGCCACCCGCGGCAAGCCACCCGCGCTGCGGGCCCGCTCCGCCGAACTCGCCGACCAGACGGCGGCCAGCTACCGGCGGGGCGTGCACGTGGTCGTGCAGGACGCCGGGCACTCGATCCATCAGGATCAGCCCGCCGCCACCGTGGCCGCGATCAAGGCCGCCGTCGGGCAATTGCCGGCCGGGCAAGGCGACGACGATCAACCAGAAACACCACAGCCGTCACGATGAGTTGTCGCGTACCAACCGTGGCGGCTCGATGCGATCCTGAGCCGCAACTCACGCGCGAATGAGCATCGCCGGGGCCGAGATCAACGGCAGACTGTCGACATGGTGGAGTCGCAACAGCGCGAGGAGACCGCCAGCCGACCTCTCCTCCTCAACCGGTACGCCGTCGTTACGGTATTGATCGCGGCCTACGCGTTCATCGCCGCGGTCGCCCGCCCACTGACCCTCCCGGCGACGGCAACCGTCCTGGTGCCGGGGCTGGCGCTGGTGGTGTGGGGCGCGCGGCGTACCCCCAGAAAGATCGTCAAGACCACCCGGGCGACGGTGGTCATCTGGTTCACCCTGCTGGGCGCCTTCTGCGTCTGGGAGGTGGTGGCGTTCGGGTGGGGCAACGACCAGGCGCACCCGACGCTGAGCCTGGCGTTCGACCCGGTGCTGGAAAACTATGCCGCCCGCGTCATCGGCTATGTGATCTGGCTGAGCACCGGGGCCTGGGTGGCGAGCCGATGAGTCCCCGCTCGATCCTGATCCTGGGCTTCGGCCTGATCTTCGGCGCGATGGCCGTCGTCGACCTCGTCAGCCGCCGCCGCGGTCGCGGCCCGCAGCCGCTGGCGACCGCGCTGACCGCCGCGATGCGCACCGGCCTCGGCCGCGTGCTCGTGCTCGGCTGGTGGTGCTGGATCGGCTATCACTTCCTGGCCCGCTGACCCTGCCGGGCCCGCTGACCCTGCCTGGCCCGCTGACCCTGCCGGGCCCGCTGACTCTGCCGAGCCCGCTGACCCTGCCTGACCCGCCGATCGTCGCGCGCCGCCGCGGTGCTGCTGAGGGCTCACGCCATGCACCCGCTTGAAAGCCGTGCTCAGCGCGAACGCACTCCCGTACCCGACCTGCCGCGCCACCGCCGCCACCGTCGCGTCTGGCTCGCGCAACAGGTCGGCGGCGAGCGCCAGCCGCCAACTGGTCAGGTAGGACATCGGCGGCTCACCGACCAACTCGGCGAACCGCCGGGCCAGCGCCGCGCGGGAAAGCCCGGTGCGCGCGGCCAGCGAGGCCACCGTCCACGGATGCGCCGGGTTGTTGTGCAGCATCCGCAACGCCCGGCCGACGACGGGGTCGGTCTGCGCCTGGTACCACGCCGGCGCCTTCGCCTCCGGCCGCGAGAACCACGCCCGCAGCACCGCGATCAGCAACAGGTCGAGCAGCCGGTCGAGAACGGCCGACTGCCCCTGCTCGTCGCGCACGATCTCGTCACCGAGCAGCCCGACGAGCGGCGAGTCCCACGCGTCGGCGCGCAACACGACAAGGTGCGGCAACGCGCGCAACAGCCGGTCGCTGATCTCGCCGCTCACCTGGTAGGCGCCGGTCAACAGCACCGACTCGCCGTCTTCGCTGGTGCCCCACGTGCGCACGCCGAGGCTCATCTCGTCGTGGAGGTCGACACCGTCGACGGTCGTGCAGCGCTGCCCGGGATGGATCACGATCTGCGGCTCGGTCGCCGGATCATCGGAAACCGTGTAGTGGTCGGGCCCGCGCACCACCGCGACGTCGCCGGGCCCGAGCCGCACCGGCGCCGCACCGTCGAACCTCACCCAGGTGTCGCCGCGCACCACCGACACGATCGACAGCGGCGCCTCGTCGCGGATCCGCAACGCCCACGGCGGATCGAGAACGCAGCGCAGCAGGAACGCCTCTCGCGCCCGCGGCCCGTCGAGCAGCCCGGCCAGAGCATCCATCGACCAAGACTAGCGAAGCCGACCGACAAGAAATTCGGCCTTGCTCGGGCCCGCCTGGGGCACGACCGTCGCTCCCGCCAGGGACCGCTCCGCTTCGCTCCGCTGCCGCCTCCGCAGCAGTCACTCTCACCCCACGAGCCACGGGCGGGAACTAGCGGACGGGCTCCTTGGCGATGACCTTGGCGAGGGCGCGCAGGGCCTTGCCGCGGTGGCTGATCGCGTCTTTCTCCTCGGGGCTGAGCTCGGCGTTGGTGCGATCCTGCCCCTCACCGACGAACAGCGGGTCGTAGCCGAAGCCGCCGGTCCCCCGCGGCGCCCGCAGCAGACGGCCCTGTTGCCGCCCCTCGACCAGATGCTCCCGACCGCCGGGCGTGACCAGGGCGGCCGCGCAGACGAACGCCGCACCGCGGTGCTCGTCGGCGAAGTCGCTGATCTGGGCGAGGACCAACTCGTTATTGGCGGTGTCGTCGCCGTGCTTGCCGGCCCACCGCGCGCTCAGCACCCCGGGCATGCCGTTGAGGGCGTCGACCGTGATGCCGGAGTCGTCGGCGATGGCGGGCAACCCCGTGCGCTTCGCGCCTTCCCGCGCCTTGATCAGCGCGTTCTCGGCGAATGTCAGCCCCGTCTCCGGCACCTCCGGATACGCCTCGACATCGCCCAGGCTGACCAACTCGACCGCGCCGGCACCCAGGGCCGCGTCGAGGATGCGCTGCAACTCGACGAGCTTCTTGGCGTTGTTGGTGGCCAGCAGCATCCGGCGGGTCATGATGCGAGCGCCTTCCGCTGGGCGTCGGCCAGGGTCACGCAGCCGCCTACGGCCAGGTCGAGCAGCGCGTCCAGCTCGGCGCGGTTGAAGACCGCGGCCTCGCCGGTGCCCTGCACCTCGACGAAGTCGCCCTCGCCGGTGCAGACCACGTTCATGTCGACGTCGGCGGCGCCGTCTTCCAAATACATCAGGTCGAGGCGGGGCTCGCCGTCGATCACGCCGACGCTGACCGCCGAGACCGAGCGGGGCACGGCTTCCTCGATCTTGCCCGCCAGGATCTTCCGGCCCGCCATCCAGGTCACCGCGTCGTGCAGCGCGACGTAGGCGCCGGTGATCGCCGCCGTCCGGGTGCCGCCGTCGGCCTGGAGGACGTCGCAGTCGAGCACGACCGAGTTCTCACCGAGGCTCTTGAGGTCGACGCAGGCCCGCAGGCTGCGGCCGATCAACCGGGAGATCTCCTGGGTACGCCCGCCGACCCGGCCCTTGACACTCTCCCGGTCGGAGCGGGTCGTGGTCGCCCGCGGCAGCATCGCGTACTCGGCGGTGACCCAGCCGAGGCCGCTGCCCTTGCGCCAGCGGGGCACCCCCTCGGTGACACTCGCCGTGCACAACACCCGGGTGTCGCCGAACTCGACGAGCACCGAACCCTCGGGGTGCACGCTCCACTGTCGAGTGATCGTCACCGGTCGCAGTTGGTCGGGTCGCCGCCCGTCTGGTCGCGCCATGGGGGCCAGCCTAGGCCGCCTCCATGTCGGCCCGCGCGCGCCCCGCTGTCACCGCCGCCCGGTGCGCTCCCAGGAACCGCGCGGTCGCCGCCGGCCAGCTGAACTCCTCGGCCCGAGCACGGGCCCTTGACCGGCGGAAACCCTCGTCGAGAGCGAGCAATCCGGATACGGCGGCCGCTATCTCCGGGCCGGTTCCCGGTGCCGCCGCGCCCGCGGTCCCGACCACCTCCGGCAGCGCGCTCGCGGCGTTGACCACCACCGGCGTGCCGCAGGCCAGCGCCTCCAGCGCCGCCAGGCCGAAGGTTTCCACCGGACCCGGCGCGATCACCACGTCGGCGCTCGCCAGCAATCCCGCCACCGCACCCTGGTCGGGCAGGAATCCGGCGAACGTAACCGGCAACCGGGCCGCCCGCTCCGCCAGGGCCGCCCGCCGGGGTCCGTCGCCGAGCACCACGAGCCGCGCCGGCACCCCCGCCCTCACCAGGGCGGCCAGCGCGTCGACGGCCAACTCCGGCTTCTTCTCCGGCGACAGCCGGGTGCAGGTCACCAGCAGCACCTCGGCCGAGGAGACATACCGGGCCCGCACCAGCGGGTCGTGCCGCCCCGGATGGAAGGTCTCGAGGTCGACGCCGAGCGGCGCCCGGCGCACCGGCACGCCGATCCGGACGAACTCCTCGGCCGCCCACCCGGTCGTGCAGACGATCGTGTCGTACGCGGCCGCACTGCGCGCGTTCAGCGCATCCGCCGCCCGCCGGCCCGCCCCGGCCGGCAACCCCGAGATGCGCAGCAGCCCGGCCAGGCTCTCGTGCGAGACCATCACGCTCGGCACGCCGGCGGACCTGGCCCAGTGCCCGGTCCAGCGCAGCGTCGTGCGGTCGGAGACCTCCAGCCGGTCCGGCGCCAGGCTGTCGAGCAGCCGGGCCAGCGGGCGGCGGCCGACCAGCACCCGGTAGCCGCCGGTCAACGGCACCATCGGTCCGGGCAACGTGATCACCCGGCCCTGGTCGGTCGACTCGTCGGCGTAGCGCTCGCCGGGCGTCACCAGGATCGGCTGGTGCCCGTTGGCGAGATACCCGCTGCCGAGGCTGCGCAGCGCCGTCCGCAGGCCACCGGACCTGGGCATGATGAAGTTCGCGAGCCGCACGATCCGCAGCCCCGACGCGCCTGAGCTCATGCCGCGACGGCCAGCCGGGGCCGGACCGCCCGCCCGCGGAGCACCGCCGCGTAGTGCGCTATCAGCTCGTCGCCGATCGCCGCCCAGGTGCGCCCGGCGACCGCGTCGCGGGCGGCCAGGCCGTAGCGCTGGCGCAGCTCCGGCTCGGCGATCAACTCGGCGACTGCGCCGGCGATGGCAGGCCCGTCGCCCGGCGGCACCAGCGTGCCGGTCAGCCCGGCGCGGACGAGGTCGAGCGGCCCGCCGGCGGCCGGCGCGACGACCGGCACCCCGCTGGCCATCGCCTCCTGGACGCTCTGGCAGAACGTCTCGTGCGGGCCGGCATGCACGAACACGTCGAGGCTGGCGTAGATCCGGGCGAGTTGGTCGCCGCCGCGCTGGCCGAGGAAGACCGCACCGGGCAGCGCCTTCTCGGCGTCCCTGCGTCCCGGGCCGTCGCCGACCACGACCAGTCGCACGCCGGGGATCCGGGCCGCCGGAGCCAGCAGGTCCAGCCGTTTCTCGGCGGCCAGGCGACCGACGTACCCGATGAGCATTTCGCCGTTGGGTGCGAGCGCGCGACGCACCGCGGCGCTGCGCTTGCCGGGGGCGAACCGCGCCGTGTCGACGCCGCGCCCCCACCGGTGCACCCGGTGAATGCCCTGCGCGGCCAGGTCGTCGGCGGCGGTCGACGACGGCGCGAGCGTGCGGTCGGCGCCGTTGTGGATCGTGCGGAGCCAGTGCCAGGTGATGTCCTCGCCCCAGGCGAGCCGGTAGTTGCGCAGGAACGCCGCGATGTCGGTCTGGTAGACCGCGACGGTCGGCAGGTTGCGCTGGTTGGCCAGCGCGATACCGCGGGCACCGAGGAAGAACGGACTCGCCAGGTGTACGACGTCCGGCGCGTGCGCGATCAGCGCGTCGGTGAGCCGGGCGCTGGGCATGCCGAACCGGAAACCACGGTAGCGGGGCAGCGGAACGCTCGGTATGCGAACCACCGGGTAGTCCCGGACGCCGGTCACGCCCCGCGCCGACGACGACGGTGCGGGAGCGATCACCATCGGCTGGTGGCCGCGGGCGACCAGGTGCTCGGCGACGCGGACGACGGAGTTCGCTACGCCGTTGACATCCGGCGGGAAGGACTCCGTGATGAGCGCGATACGCATGGCCACACGGTCTGTGCCGGTGCGGTGCGGGGAGCGACAGCCGGTTGTCGGGCCGGCGAACAGTGCCTGAAGGGTCAGATCTCGTAACGCGCGCCGGGGCGGACGATCTCCATGGGACCGGCGTACGTCGCCGTGGCCGCCTCGAACGTGACCGCCTCGCTGCCC
Source organism: Asanoa sp. NPDC049573 (assembly GCF_040676615.1). NCBI lineage: Bacteria > Bacillati > Actinomycetota > Actinomycetes > Micromonosporales > Micromonosporaceae > Asanoa > Asanoa sp. NPDC049573. Next base: position 137,931 of record NZ_JBFAPI010000015.1, on the reverse strand, counting down.
CACGCCGTCACCAGGTGGGTGAGCAGCAATCGGCCGACGCCGGCCTTGGTCGCGATCTCGCCGGCCTCGCCGCCGGTCAGGTGGATGTCGGGCGGGTTGTCGGCGCCGTCGAGATAGCTGGCCTCGCACAGGAACACGTCGGCGCCGTGTGCCAGGCGCAGCAGCGCGTCGCAGGTGGCGCTGTCGGACGAGTAGGCCAGGACGCGGCCCTCGTGCTCGATCCGTACGCCGTAGGTTTCGACCGGGTGGTTGACCCGATCGACGACGACCTGGAACGGGCCGATCGGGAACGAGCCGGGCTGCAGGCCGTAGAAGGTGTAGACGTCGTCGAGCGGGTCGTCGACCTCGTTGTTGTAGGCGGAGGCGATCCGGGCCGGGGCGCCGGCGGGCGCGTAGACCGGGATCGGCGGGTAGCCGCCCTCGGGCGCGTATCGGCGGACCACGATGTAGTCGCACGCATCGGACATGTGGTCACAGTGCAAATGCGTCAGCAGGATGGCGTCGATGCCGTGCAGGCTCGCGTAGCGCTGCAGCGCGGAAAGCGAACCGGTGCCGAAGTCGACCAGAAGACGAAAATCGTCGGCCTCGACCAGGTATGCCGAACACGCCGACTCGGGGCCGGGAAAACTGCCGGCACAGCCGAGAATCGTCAGGCGCATCCGGACGTTCCCGGGACGTGCTGGACAGGCCCGCCGACCATTCGGAGGCGCAAGATCGGGGTCGACGAGATTGTCACGCTGCGCAGCCTACGCCGTGGCCCGGATCGTCATGAAAGAACTGATCGAACTTGTCGCGAAGGTGACACCGCAGCGTCGGGACCTTTCCACCAATCCCGGATGATCGCGGTTGGAGATCATGCCGTTACGCGTAGTCACATTCTGACGTTGAACACGTGGCGGGCCCGTCGGGAGGCGACGGGCCGACGGAGGCGCGGGACGGTGACGTGTGTCGAGCCAGGCAGAGACCCCTTCGACCGACAAACCAGACACGACCAAGACGGAGTCCACGTCACCCCGACACGCGAAGGGCCGAGAGGCGGCGGGCGGCGCAGGCGTGATCGCCGACCCGGCCGCGGACGACGGCGACCTCGTCCGGCCGATCGTCCCCCCGACCGGACCAAACCCGGCCCCGAGCCAACCCGGAACCGAAGCCGGGCCCGGGCCCGGGCCCGACGCGGGGTTCGGAACCGGGTCTGACGTGCGGAGCGCGACCGGGTCCGGCACCCGGACCGGGTCCGACGCGGCGGGCTGGGGCCGGCCCGGCTCCGGGATCGACGCCGGCAACGGCGCCACCACCGGCACTGGGACACGGAACCGACCCGAAACCGGGAGCGGCACCTGGACCGGCGACACGGGCGGCGGGACCGAGACGGAGACCACGGGCTGGAGCAGCGGCACCGGCGCCGGGACCGCGACCGGGACCGCGGGGTGGAGCAGCGGCGCCGGCATGGGGACCACCGAGCGCAGCACAGCTACGCCCGACACCCCGGTGATCACCGGGCTCGACACCGTGGCCGGCCCGGAGACGACGGCGCCGGGACGCGCCGGGGTCGGCGCGACCGCCGACGCGGTCGCGACAGGCACGGCGCCGGGACGTGTCGGGATCGGCGCGACCGCCGACGCCGTCGCGACAGGCACGGCGCCGGGACGTGTCGGGATCGGCACGACCGCCGACGCGGTCGCGACAGGCACGGCGCCTGGACGCATTGGGGTCGGCGCGACCGCCGACGCCGTCGCGACGGGCACGGCGCCGGCACCCGCGCGCGGCGTCTCCCCCGATGGGCAGGCGCCGGCGAACGCCGGCGAGGTCAGCGCGGAACGGCTGCCCACGCGGCTGAGCGTCAACAAGGCCAAGCACGCCGCGGCGGCGCAGAGCGGCATCTTCCGCCTGGGCGACCTGGTCCACTCGGACACCCGCCCCACTCCCGAGGGCGGCCACATGCTCGGCATCGTCGCCTGGGGCACGGCGCTGGCCCTGGCCGGCGTCGGCGTCGGCATCCGCGGCCTGCTCGCGATCATCGGCGGCCTGGCGCCGGTCTGGTATCAACCGGCCCTGATCGGCACCGGCCTGCTCGGCGTGCTGCTGACGGTGGGCGCGTTCGTCACCATCCAACGCCGTTACGCGCCCTGGATGATGCTCGCATTCGCCACCATCCCGCTGGCCGTGGCTATCGCCCTGACGATCATCGCCCTTTAGCGGGACCCCGGGGGCGGCCGGGCGCAGAGAGGGCTATCGCCGCGCATCCACAAAGGCATTACGAGAGGCCTTTGTGGATGCGCGGCGAAAAGAAAAGCCCGACCACCGCGGACCTGGCAGCGAAGCGCAGCGAGCGGTCCCCGGCGGGAGCGACGGTCAGCCGCTGAAGCGGACCCGGGAAATGCTGTTCGCTATGCCCAGAGCTGCCCGTCGAGCGCTTCTTCGGCCTCCGCGAGAGTGCCGCCGTAGGCGCCCGTCGACAGGTATTTCCAGCCGCCGTCGGCGACGACGAAGGCGACGTCGGCGCGGATGCCGTCCTTGACCGCCTGGTGCGCGACGGCCAGGGCGGCGTGCAGGATCGCGCCGCTGGAGAAGCCGGCGAAGATGCCTTCGACCTCGACCAGTTGGCGGGTACGCAGGACCGCGTCCCGGGTGCCGACCGAGAAGCGGCGGGTCAGCACCGAGGCGTCGTAGAGTTCCGGCACGTAGCCCTCGTCGATGTTGCGCAACCCATAGACAACCTCGCCGTAGCGGGGCTCGGCGGCGATGATCTCGATGCCGGGGACCTTTTCGCGCAGGTAGCGGCCCGTGCCCATCAGCGTGCCCGTGGTGCCGAGGCCGGCCACGAAGTGGGTGATCGTCGGCAGGTCGCGCAGCAGCTCTGGGCCCGTCGTCTCATAGTGGGCGCGGGCGTTGTCGGGGTTGCCGTATTGGAAGAGCATCACCCAGTCGGGATGTTCGGCCGCGATCTGCTTGGCCGTCGCCACCGCCTGGTTGGAGCCGCCGGCGGCCGGCGAGAAGATGATCTCCGCGCCATACATCCGGAGAAGCTGGGTGCGCTCGGTCGAGACGTTCTCCGGCATCACGCAGACGAGACGGTAGCCGCGCAGCTTAGCCACCATGGCCAGCGAGATGCCGGTGTTGCCGCTGGTCGGCTCCAGGATCGTGTCGCCCGGGCGGAGCCGGCCGGCGCGTTCGGCCTCGCGGACCATGAACAGCGCCGCCCGGTCCTTGATGCTGCCGGTCGGGTTGCGATCTTCGAGTTTGGCCCACAGCCGCACCGGCGGTGCCCCTTCGGGCACCGACGGCGACAGGCGGGGCAGGCCGACGAGCGGGGTGTCGCCGGCGGCTTCGAGCAGGCTGTCATACCGCGACATGGCGGCGCCCTCTCAGCGGGACGTCGACCGGCCGAGCAGCGCGGCCGCGGCGGCGAAGCCGAACGCGCCACCGGCGACGGCCGGCAGGATCGTCACGTTGTCGCCGTCGGACAGCTTGGCGTCGAGCGAGCCGAGGAAGCGGACGTCTTCGTCGTTGACGTAGATGTTGACGAAGCGGTGCAGGCCGCCCTGCTCGGTCACCAGCCGGCCGCGCAGGCCGGAGTGCCGGCTGTCGAGATCGGCGAGCAGCGCGGCGAGCGTGTCGCCCGCGCCCTCGACGGTCTTCGCGCCGCCGGTGTAGGTGCGCAGGATGGTGGGGATGCGGACCTCGATAGCCATGATCATTTGCTCCTGGGAAGAACGACGGTCGGAAAAGGACGGTGTGTCGCAACGGCAGCGGGGGTCAGCGGCCGGGCGAACACTCGTAGTCGACCGTCGTCGGGCTCTGCCCGAACATGTATGACTGAACGGCGTGCGGGTCCACGTTGGGCTCAACGATCTGGACCGGCTCTTCGGTTACGACGCCGTCGACGATGCGGTAGGAGCGGATCTCCTCGCCGTCGGGCTCGCGGGTCGAGACCAGCAGGTAGTGCGCTCCGGGCTCGCCGGCGAAGGAGACGTCGGTGCGCGACGGGTAGGCCTCGGTCGCGGTGTGCGAGTGGTAGATGACCACCGGCTCCTCGTCGCGGTCGTCCATCTCGCGCCAGACCCGGAGCTGCTCCATCGAGTCGAACTCATAGAAGGTCATCGACCGGGCGGCATTGTCCATCGGGATGTGGCGCGTGGGGGTGTCGCTGCCGACCGGGCCCGCGACGACGCCGCACGCCTCGTCGGGATGGTCCCGGCGTGCGTGGGCGATGATCGCGTCGATGATCGACCGGTCGATGCTCAGCACCCGACAATCCTACCGTCTGGGGGCGGTGTGCCGGGACGTGGCAGGGGTCACGGCCACCAGCCCCGGCCGGTGGCGCAGGCCTATTGGTCACTCGGTCAACGCGGTGAGCAACGACTCCTGCAGGTAACCGAGGTAGGCGTAGACCGAGAGCTGGAAGACCCGCGACGAGGACGGGTCGCTCAGCACCGCGTCGTCGAGTTCCTCACCCAGGTCGGTGTCGACGCTGATGTCGAGGCGGACGCCCATCGCCAGCCGGGCGTCGTTGAGCGCCCGCAGCCAGGCCTCGGCCGACTCCGGGTCGAGCCGCACCTCGCCGCCGGAGCTGCTGGGCAGCGCCGCGAGAATGGCGCCGGCTGAGTCGATCTTGCTGGTCTTGAGGTCGCCCTCGGTGAATCGGCGGAACTCGGCCGACTCCTCGGCGTTGGTCGGGTAGATGTCGGGGAACAGCCGGTCGACCACCGGATCGGCGAGGTCGAAGCCGTCGGTCAGCAGGCCGACCACCTCGGTCGCGACCTTGCGCAGCACGCGGACCTCGTCGGGCGCGAAGGTCGCGACGCAGTGCTCTCCATACCGGCGAAACATGGGTCAGGGCTGCTCGACCGTCGCCCAGAGGCCGTAGCCGTGCAGGCACGAAGCGTCATATTCCATCCGCTCGCGGGCGCCCGCGGAGACCGCCGCGCGGCCTTTGTTGTGCACGTCGAGCATCAGCGCCTGGGCCTTGTCATGGGTGTAGCCGAACTGCTTCTGGAAGACCCAGGTCACATAGGTCATCAAGTTGACCGGATCGTCATGGACGACAGTGATCCAGGGACGGTCCGTCGCCGGCAGGGTCTCGACATCCGGCGACTGCACGGGGGTCGTCTGCGGGGCTGCCACACCGCCATCGTACGAGCAAATCGACGCACCGACGACCGCCACATGCGCCTCACTAGCCCTCATCTGTCGTGGGCCCCGATCAGGCCAGCAGGATCCCGTGGTCGACGGCTTCGGCCAGCACCCCGGCCAGGGCCTTGTGGGTGGCGTCGAGCCGGCGGGAGATCTCGCGGAGCAGCTCGAGCTCGACACTGCGGATCGACCGTTGTGCCCACGAGCGGGCCCGGTTGGTGTCGGCGGCCCCGGCGAGCCGCCACTGGCCGTAGCAACCACCGGCCAGCCCGACGCCGACCGACGGGAGGATCGTGCGGCCCGGCTCGACCGGGTAGGCGGCCAGGCCGGTGACCGCGCCGGCGCCGGCGACCGTGGCCACGCCGGCCGTGCTGGTGATCAGGAGGACCTTGTCGAGGTCACGGGCGTTGCGGTCGTCGGCGAGCCCGCGCCGCACTCCGGCCGCCACCCGGCGCCGGATGCCCTCGTCGGGCGGGGCGCCGAAGACCTGGGTGGCGGCGTCGGTTAGTAGGCGGTCGACGGCCGCGTCGCACTCGGCCACGGCCCGCAGCGAGAGGGCGTGCATCTCGCGGTCGAGCGTCTCGGGCAGGCCGGCCGGGCCGGTGCCGAACACGATCTCCTGCACACAGCGCAGGTGGATGTTGGCCAGCTCGATGGACAGCCGCTGGCGGACCAGGTGGGTCTCGGCCCGGGCGGCCTTGTCTAGTCGCTCGGCCCAGTCGGACTCGTGTGCACCCTCGGCGACCCGGACGGTGCGCATCGCGTTGGGCGGCACGGGCGGGTTGTCGCTGGCCCGGCGCATGCCCTCTTCGGCGGCCCACTCGGTGAGCGCGCGGCGCAGGAATGCGGTGTCGCCCGCACCCGGGTCGACGGCGAACCACGGCGCTTCTGCCAGCGCCGGCACAGCGGTGGCGATCGCCAGTCGCTGTGCCTCGACCGCGCCTGCGGCCGGGTCGTCGCCGCCGAGCCCGGGCGCGACCTCGCCGAGCGCTAGCAGGTCGAGGTCGCTCGTGGACAGCGCGGGCGCCGGTGCGTACCAGCTGCCGTCAGCGCGGGGTGTCACGACGAAGAAAACGGCGGCGTTGGTCTGGGCGACCTCGCCGAGGATGTCGAGCTCGAAGCGGCCGGGTAGCTGGCCGGCGCTCAACACGTACATCACCGCGCCGCCGCGGGCAACGGCGTCGTGCAGCACCCGGCCGCCGGCGACGCCGAGATGCTCGGTGTCGGGAGCGTCGACCAGGGTGAAGTGGCGCAGCAGCGGGTCGGGCAGGCTCAGCTCGACCCGGCGGGGCGGCCGGGCGGCGGCGGGCTCGTCGACCGGCGGGACGACCCGGAACGGGTGGGCCTTGCGGGCGCCGGGCAGGTAGGAGCAGACGTCTTTGCCGTGGCCGTGGTTGACCACCAGGTAGCTCGCCGGCGGCACGTCGAGCAGGGGGCCGACGGCGCCGACCAACGCGGCGACCACCTCGCTGCGGCCGCTGCCGCGGGCGCCGAGTGCGACGACGGCCAACGGCTCGTCGGGGATCGGCTCGAGCTCCGGACCACGCAACCGGCTGGGCGTGCGCCGCTGATGCGGCAGGGAGATGATCTCTGCCCCGGTCAGCCGATCGAGCGTGTCTGAGCCCATGCCTGCGCCTCCCTGATCTGACCTGCGCGCGGCGATCACCGTCCGCATTCCGTCGAGCACCGGAACGCTATGCGAACCGCCACCTAACATGACAGGTCCACCACTACTCAATGCCGACCGAGCGCGCTACTCAACTTCAACCCGTTACGGGGAGTACCCATCGCCATTACTCTCTATATGCTGCGGTGATGGGTCCGTGGAGATTTGTCGGCCGTGCCGCAGAGCTCAACCGTCTCATCTCGACCGCCTCGGGTGGAAGGGGAAGAGGGCTCATATTTGGCGGCAGTGCGGGCATCGGCAAGAGCCGCCTGCTACGCGAGGGTGTGGCCCTTCTCGACACTGATCGACTGGCCGTCTGGACGGCCTCCGCCAACCTCGCGACCGCCTCGCTGCCGTTCGGCGGGCTGGCCCAGGTGCTGCCCACCGACCAGCCGCCGGGCCTGACCGCCGCCGCCCTGTTGCGGTGGGCCGTCGAGGCGCTCAACCAGCAGGCCGCCGGCCGGCCGATCGTGCTGGCGATCGACGACGCCCACCTGCTCGACCCGTCGTCGGCCGCCCTGGTCTACCTGATGGCCCGCGACGAGGGCGCGACCGTGCTCGGCACGTTCCGCAGCGGCGAGCAGTTCCCGCATCCGATCGCGGCGCTGTGGACCGACGACCTGGTCGAGATGGTCGAGCTCGACCCGATGTCGGTCGACGACGTGGGCGGTCTGCTGGCCCAGATGCTCGACGGCCCGGTCGACCATGCCAGCGCCGAGCGGCTCTGGAAGCTGTCCGAGGGCAACGCGCTGTTCCTCCGCGAGCTGGTGCTGGCGGCCAAGCAGGCCGGCGAGTTCACCAACAAGTTCGGCATGAACCGGTGGACCGGCCGGCTCGAGCTGGCACCGAGCCTGACCGACCTGATCGACGCCCGCATCGGCGAGCTCACCACCGGAGTACGCGGGGTGGTCGAGCTGGCCGCGTTCGGCGAGCCGATCGGCTTCGACCTGCTGATCAAGGCGACCGACCCGGCCGACGTCGAGGTGGCCGAGGAGCGTGGGCTGATCCGGGTGGTCGACAGCGATCGCCGCAAGAACGTCCGGCTGCACCACCCGCTCTACGGCGAGGTGGTCCGCCGCCGCTGCCCGACCGTGCGCACCCGGCGGCTCGAGGCCCAGCTCGCCGACCTGGTCGAGGCGGCCGGTGCCCGCCGCCGCGACGACCTGCTGCGGGTCGCGGTCTGGCGGCTCGACTCCGGCACCGCGCAAGACCCGGCGCAGCTGCTGATGGCCGGCGCGCAGGCGTTCGCGGGCTTCGACGTGCCGCTGGCCACCCGGCTGGCCCGGGCCGCGCTCGACGCCGGCGGCGGCTTCGACGCGGCCGAGCTGCTGTCGACCATGATGATGTTCAGCGACCAGCCGCAGGAAGGGCTGGCCGTGCTCGACGCGGTCGAGAAGCAGGCCACCTCCAACGACCGCCGGGCCCGCTGGCTGGTGGTCCGCGGGCTGGTCAGCAACTGGGGCCTGAGCCGCGAGTCGACCCCCGACGAGCTGGCTGTCGAGGCCAAGGCGCTGACCGACCCGGCCGACCAGTGCCGGGTCCGCTCGTTCGAGGCCATCATGCGGCTGCACCGGCTGGAGAGCGCCGCGGCACTGAAGATCGCCCGGTCCATCCTCGACCGGCCGGCCGCCTCGGTGGCCGCCCGCGGCCTGGCCCAGTGCACGATCGCCCACCTGCAGGCCGCACAGGGCGAGTCGCGGGCCAGCGAGCGCGCCATCGCGAGCGTCCAGGCCGACGCACCGCTGTGGCGAGCCGACATGCCCTACCTCCAGCTCGCCCTCGAGCTGGCCCGCGGCACCCGGCTGGCGCTGATCGGCGACGTGGCCGGCATCGACGCGATCGTCGCCGACGAGTTCGCCGACCTGGCCGACGCCGGTGACTTCCGGCTCGGTTCGGGTTATCTGTCCATACTGCGCGCGCAGGCCGCCCGGCTGCGCGGCCAGTCCGCCGAGGCCCTGCGCACCAGCGTGCAGGCCTGCGCGGTGTTGGCGACCAGCCGGATCTACGCCGGCCTGGCCCACGCCGAGCGGGCCCAGGCCCACGCGATGCGCGGCGAGGTCGACGAGGCCCGCGCGGCGATGGCCGACTCCGACGAGGCGCAGGCGCCGATCATGGCGATCCTCTACCCGTGGCGCGAGCAGGCCCGGGCCGCCGTCGTGGCCGCCGCCGGCGACCTGCCCGGTGCCGCCGACCTGCTTCGCCGGCTGGTCTGGCGGCTGCGCGCCGACACTCTGGCCGGCCACGAGGTGCTCGCGCTGCACGACCTGGTGCGGCTGGGCCTGGCCGCCGACCGGATCGGGTGGCCGGAAGAGCACGACCCGGCACAGACGGTCGCCGACCGCCTCGCCGAGCTCGCCGGCACGCTCGACGGTGACCTGCCGGAGATCATGGCGACGCACGCGCAGGCGGCCGCCCGCCGATCCGGCCCCGACCTGCTGCTGGCCGCCGACTTCTTCAAGGCCAAGGGCCTCTGGGTGTACGCGGCCGAGGCCGCCGCCGGCGCCGCCACCCGGTTCCGCGAGTCGCGTACCGGCGACGCCGCCTCCGCCACCCAGCTGGTCGGTGACCTGCTGACCCACTGCGACATGCTGCGTACCCCCGCGCTCGGCCTGTCCAAGCCGGCGTTGACCGACCGCGAACGCCAGATCGCCCGGCTCGCCGCGTCCGGTGTGTCCAGCCGCGAGATCGCCGCCCAGCTCTACCTGTCGACCCGCACGATCGAAAACCATCTGCAACGGGTGTACGCGAAACTGGGCATAGCCGGTCGCGGGCAGCTCGGAGGCGCTTTGCGGATGGTTCCCGACGCCTGATCCGGCCCTCCTCCTAGGCTGGGGGGATGACCATGGGCCACCCCGCCTTACTCACCGACCACTACGAGCTGACGATGGTCAGTGCCGCGCTCAAGGACGGCACCGCCGACCGGCAGTCCGTTTTCGAGGTCTTCGCGCGCCGGCTGCCGCCGGGCCGTCGCTACGGCGTGGTGGCCGGCACGGGCCGCCTGATCGACCTGCTTCGCGAGTTCCGGTTCACCGGCGACGAGATCAGCTACCTGCGCGACCACGGCGTCGTCGACGCGCCGACGGCCGACTGGCTCGCGGGTTTCCGCTTCCAGGGCGACATCGAAGGGTACGCCGAGGGCGAACTGTTCTTCCCCGGCTCCCCGATCCTCACCGTCTCCGGGACGTTCGCGGAGTGCGTACTCCTGGAAACGCTCGTGCTCTCGGTCCTCAACCACGACAGCGCGATCGCCGCGGCCGCCGCGCGGATGGTGACCGCCGCCCGCGGTCGCGGACTGATCGAGATGGGCTCGCGCCGGGCGCACGAGGAGGCCGCGGTGGCCGCCACCCGGGCCGCCTACCTGGCCGGCTTCTCGTCGACCTCCAACCTGGCGGCCGGGATGCGCTACGGCATCCCGACGGCGGGCACCGCCGCGCACGCGTTCACGCTGCTGCACGACAACGAGGCCAGCGCGTTCGCCTCACAGGTCGCGACACTCGGCAAGAACACCACGTTGCTCGTCGACACCTACGACATCGCGGAGGGCATCCGCACCGCGATCGCGGTGGCCGGTCCGGAGCTGCGGGCGGTCCGGATCGACTCGGGTGACCTGTCGGCACTGGCGCAGCACTCGCGCGAGTTGCTCGACTCGCTGGGCGCCACCGAAACCAAGATCATCGTGTCCGGTGACCTCGACGAATACTCGATCGCGGCGCTGGCGGCCGAGCCGGTCGACAGTTACGGCGCCGGCACCTCGGTGGTCACCGGTTCCGGCGCGCCGACCGCGGGGCTGGTCTACAAGCTGGTCGAGGTCGACGGGCGGCCGGTCGTGAAGCGCTCGGAACACAAGGCAACCGTGGGCGGCCGCAAGGTCGCGGTGCGCCGGCACAAGCCGACCGGCACGGCGACCGAGGAGATCGTGGTTGCGCAGGGCGCGCCGGAGTCGCGTACCGGCGACCGGCTTTTGCAGCGCCCCTTCCTGGCCGCCGGTGAGCCGGTCGACCCGCCGTCGCTGGCCGAGTCCCGGGAACACCTGCGGCAGGGATTGATCTCGATCCCGTGGGAGGGGCTCAAGCTGTCGGCCGGCGATCCGGCGGTGCCGGTCACTGTCGTACCCGCGCGTTAGGGTTTGAGCATGAGTCGCGCCTTGATCATCATCGACACGCAGAACGACTTCTGCGAGGGCGGCACGCTGGCGGTGGCCGGCGGTGCCAGCATCGCCTCAGACATCTCGCGTGCCCTGATCGGCTGGCGTGACCGGTGGGACCACGTCGTGGCGACCAAGGATTTCCACATCAACCCGGGCGCCCACTTCAGCGACCACCCCGACTTCGTCACCACCTGGCCGCGCCACACGATCGCCGGCACGCCCGGCGCCGATCTCCACCCCAACCTGGAGGCCGGCGCGATCGAGGCGATCTTCCACAAGGGTCAATACGACGACGGCTACAGCGGCTTCTACGGCAAGACCGAAGACGGCGTCGACCTGGCCTCCTGGCTGCGCGAGCGCCAGGTCGACGAGGTCGAGGTCGTCGGGCTGGCCACCGACCACTGTGTCCAGGCCACCAGTCTCGACGCGGTGCGACAGGGCTTCAAGACCACGGTGCTGCTCGACCTGACCGCCGGCGTGCTGCCCGACACCACCGAGGCCGCCGTCGAGCGGTTGCGCGAGGCGGGCGTCACGCTCGTCGGCAATCCCGTCGTCCGCCCCGCATGAGGCTGGCTCCCTACCGGGCGGTCCTCGGGCTGCCCGGGGTCCGCCCGCTGCTCGTCGTCGCCATCCTGGCCCGCGTCCCGTCCGTCGCGGCCGGCGTGACGCTGACCCTGCACGTCGTCTTCGAGTTGCACCGCGGCTATTTCGCCGCAGGCCTGGTCGGCACCGCCTCGACGGTCGGCGCGGCGATCGGGGCGCCACTGCTCGGCCGCCTGGTCGACCGGCGCGGGCTGCGCCCGGTGCTCGCGATCTGCACCGTCGCGGAGGGCGTCTTCTGGTCCGTGGCCGGGTCGCTGCCCTACCCGGTGCTGCTCGTGCTGGCGCTGGTCGGCGGCGTGCTGATGCTGCCGGTCTTCTCGGTCGTGCGCCAGTCGCTGGCCGCGCTGGTGCCGCCCGCACACCGCCGCCCGGCCTACGCGCTCGACTCGATGTCGGTCGAACTGTCCTTCATGGTCGGTCCGGCACTGGCCGTGCTGCTGGCCACGTCGGTGTCACCGCACGCGACGATGTTCGCGGTCGGTGCCGGCGTGGTGCTGTCCGGCACGGCCCTGTTCGTCTTCAACCCACCGGTCCGCTCGTCCGACGAGGAGTCGCCCGCCGATGGCGTGGCGCCGTCGCGCCGCTCGTGGTTGTCGGCCCGCATGGTGGCGATCCTGGCCATCGCCGTGGCCACGACCCTGGTTCTGGGCGGCACCGACGTGACCGTGGTCGCGGTTCTCCGCGAGGCCGGGCAGGTCAGCTGGACGGGTCTCGTGCTTGCGCTGTGGGGCGTCTACTCGCTGGTCGGCGGGTTCGTCTACGGCTCGTTGCGCCGGGTGCCGTCACCGCTGATGCTGCTGTCGGTGCTGGCCTTCGGCACGTTGCTGGTCGCGCTGGCCGGGCCGCAGTGGTTCCTCGTCGCGTTGGCGTTGATCCCGGCGGGTGCGCTGTGCGCGCCCGCACTGGCGGCCGCGGCCGACGCGGTCAGCCACCTGGCGCCACCGTCGGTCCGCGGCGAGGCGATGGGGTTGCACGGGTCGGCCATCACGGTCGGGTTGGCCCTGGGCGCGCCGCTGGCCGGCTGGGTGATCGACATGACCTCGCCGCGGTGGGGCTTCGTAGCGACCGGCGCGGCCGGGTTGTTGGTCGCCCTCGCGGTGCTGCCGATCTACCTGATCAGACGGCCACCGTCGACACCGACCACGCCAGCGCAACGCACCAACGAGCCGTCACTGGCCGTCTCCGACTGACGGCCGCGGCCTTCGTCGGGCTCGCCGGGCCTGATCGGATGGCTGCCGTCGACGCCACCCACACCGCGAGGCCTCGCCCGACACCGCCAGACGACGCCACGCGACTCGTCGGGGCTTTCGCCCCCGGCCGCCACCTCCGAGCGACGCGACGACGCTCGCCGGGGCATTCGCGGGCAGCGGCCCCCGGCCGCCAGCTCCGAGCGACGCCACGACGCTCGCCGGGGCATTCGCTGGCAGCGGCGCGGAACCATGGTCCGGTGCCCGCGATCGGACCCGGCCCGAACATCGCCGCGCACCGCCGAGGCCGACGCGGCCGCCCATGAGCGGCGGCCAGACGGGCGGTCCGGGTCTTCGCGAGCGCGCTGATGTCCGGAAATAAACGCACAGCTCCCTCCCCCGCATCGGGCGTCCGGTTCTGCTGGCGGGCGCGGCTACAAGCGGATCTCGAGTCCGCCATCCGGCGGTCAAAATCTCAGATCTTGGGGTTACAGTGCCCGCGTGCAAGGGTTGCTGCGGTGGGTGTCGACGATCGACTCCGCGGCCGAACGTGCCCTGCGCATCATCGAGTTCTTCGACCAGCTCACCCGGCACGACGCCGACATCGAGGCCGTGACCCGCGCGACCGCCGTGCTCGCCGAGGCCACCGCCGGCGCGGAAGACGACCTGCACGACGTCGCGTGCGCGATGACGCCCGCCGGCCGGCCGGCTCAGGAGATCGGGCCGCGGACCGTCTCCCGGCCCGTCGTACACGGAAACGCCGAGATCGGCCGGGTCTGGCTCGCCCGCCCCGAGGGCGACACCGAACGCGACTGGGACGACCTCATCATGGAGCGGATGGCGTTGGCCGTCGCCGCTGCTCACGCCAGGCGGCGGCCGCCCGAGCGCGGCCCGCTGTCCGGGCCCGCCGACCCGGCCATCGTGCAGTACCTCCTCGGCGGCGGGATCTCGGAGCCCGACGCCAGCCGGGCGGCCCGGCTACTCGGGTTCCGGCCCGGCCAGCAGGTCAGGGTCGTCGCCGTGGCCAGCGCCGACCTCGCCAACCGGATGCCGGAGCTGCGTGCGGCCTTCGGCGGGCTGGTCGGCCTGACCGCCCTCAGCGGCACCAGCGCCGCGGTCATCGGGTCGCCGTTGCCGGCGTCGGTCACCCTGCCGGACGGCACCACCGGCTGCATCGGGCCCGTCGTGCCGGCGGAGCGGGCCGACGTCTCGTGGCGCGCCGCCCATCGCGGCCTGCGGTTCGCGGCGATGTCGCCGACCTGGCCGGCCCTCATCGACACCGCCGACCTCGGCTGCCTGCTCGCGCTCGACGGGCTCGACCACGACGGCATCCGGCAGCTCGCCGACGTGCAGGCGGTCGGGTCGATCGCGGCGGGCCGCCGCGGTAAGGAAGACCTCGACCTGCTCGACATCATCTGCGCGTCGAGTTCGCTGCGGGAAGCGGCCACCGCCGCGCATATGCACCACAGCAGTGTCAACTACCGGGCACAGGCCCTCAGCGGACAGCTCGGCATGAGCCTGGCCACCGCCGTGGGGCGTTACCGGGCCCGGACAGCCTTGATCTTCTGGCGGCTGCACAGCCAGTGAGGCGATTCCGCCATCTGGCGGATTTGAGGGACCCGATTTCAGCCAGGTTCCGATGTTGTCACGCGCCCACCATGGCGAGACTCAGATCATCTTCTCCACACCACCCCTAGCCGTCTCGTACGGCCGAGAGGATCTTCCATGTCCAGACGACCGTACCGGCTGATCGCCATCAGCGCCTGCGCCCTGGCTCTTGCCGCCTGCGCCGCGAACCCCGATAAAGACAGCACCGCGCCGGCGAACAGCACGACCGCCGCGACGACCGGTGGGCCGCTGAAGACGGCGGAGTTCGTCAACCCGCTCCCGCAGTACCCGGCGTGGCGCACCATCGGCGACTGCATGGCCGACGCGGCGAAGGCCCGCGGCATCGAGTTCACCGAGAGCGGCCCGACCGGCGGCACCCTGGACGCCACGAAGATGATCCAGCAGATCCAGCAGGCGACGGCCAACAAGAAGGGCGCGATCATCACCTTCCCGGCCAGCGACGCGTTCACGCCGGTCCTGCAACAGGCACAAAAGGCCGGGATCATCACCGGCACGCTGTACGGCGAGGGCGGCGACGTCGTCGTCGGACCGAATTACACCGACCTCGGCAAGATGTACGTGGACGCGATCGCCAAGCGCCCGGGCCAGCAGAACGTCGGCCTCATGGCGCAGAGCGACACCGGCCAGGCCAAGCAGTGGGCCGACGGGGTGACGGCGGCCGCGAAGGCCACCAGCAACGTCAAGATCGTCGGGACCGTCTACACCAACGACGACGCCGCGAAGGCGCTGGACCAGGCGAACGCGCTGCTGACCGCGCACCCCGAGATCAACATCATCGCCAGCCACATGGGCTCGGTGACACCCGGTGTGGTGGCCGCGATCAAGGCCCGCAACCTGGTCGGCAAGGTCTCCTTCGTCGCGTCGGGCGCCGACAACGGCGGCAAGGAGGCGATCGCGGACGGGATCGCGTACGGCGCCTGGTTGCAGGGTTTGTGTGACGAGGGCAAGACCGTGCTGGACGCGGTCGCGGACAAGGCCGAGGGCAAGACGGTGGCCGCGCACATCGACGCCGACGAGAAGATCGGCACCAAGGAGGACCTCACCACCCTGCTCGGTCAGGGCTGGGGATGAGCGACCCCGCCCTGCGGTTGCGCGGGATCGCCAAGAGCTTCGGTTCGGTCCAGGCGCTCGAGCACGTCGACTTCGCGGCCTGGCCCGGTGAGATCCACGCGATCGTCGGCGACAACGGTGCCGGGAAGTCGACCATGCTCAAGATCGTCACGGGCATTCACCAGGCGGACGCGGGCGAGATCCACCTCAACGGACAGCTGGTCGAGCTGAGACACAACGCCACGACGGTACGGGATCTCGGCGTCGCGGTGGTCTACCAGGATCTCGCCCTGGTCGAGTGCCTCGACATCGCGCAGAACCTCTCGCTCGGTAGCCTGCCGCGCCGCTGGGGAATCGTCCTGGACCGGCAGCGGATGGCCCGCGACGCGGCCAAGGTGCTCAGCGACCTCAAGGTCCGGGTTGGCGACGTCCACACGCCGGTCGGGCTGCTCTCCGGCGGGCAGCGGCAGATCATCGCCATCGCCCGCGCCGTGCGGATGAACAAGCCGCTCATGCTGCTCGACGAGCCAACGGCGGCGCTCGGCGTGCAGGAGTCGGCCCGGGTGGGAACGATCATGGAAGAGCTGCGGGCCGCCGGCAAGGCCGTCGTCTGCATCAGCCACGACCTCGAGTTCGTGTTCGCCCACGCCGACCGGATCACGGTGCTGCGGCTCGGCGTCAGCGTCGGCACCCGGAAGACGGCGGACACCACCCGCGACGAAATCGTCGGGCTCATCACCGGGGCGTTCCCCGGCGACGAGCGTTCCACCCCAGGCCAGAAGGATGCGGCATGACCGTCACCCAGTCACCCGCGGTCGCGGCCGGTCCGCAGCCGATGCACCGCGGCATCCTGTCGAGAGTGCTGCTGCGGCAGGAGTTCACGCTCGTCCTCGTCATCGTGGTCATCGGCCTGGTCGCCTTTACGCGCAACCACGCGTTCCTCAGCAGCGACAACGTGCTCGAACTGTTGCGCAGTTCGGTCATCTACTTCGTGATGGCCTGCGGCGCGTCGCTGCTGACCATCGGCGGCGGGCTGGACTTCTCCGTCGGCGGCGTGTTCACGCTCGGCGCGCTGAGCACCAGCCTGCTGCTGGTCCGCGACGTGCCCTGGCCGCTGGCGGTGGCCTTCGGCCTGGCCGTCGGCGCGCTGCTCGGGGTCGTCAACCACCTGATCATCACGTATCTGCACGTCCCGCCGATCATCGCGACCCTCGGCACGTTCTTCATGCTGCTCGGGCTGAACACCCAGGTGTCGCAGGGCGACGACGTGCTGCCGCTGCCGGACTCGTTCACGAAGCTGGGACAGGGCGACGTGCTCGGTATCCCCAGCGTCGTTCTCTATGCCGTCGCGGTCGGAGTGGTCTGCTGGTTCCTGCTGGAACGCACCCGGTTCGGGATCAACGTGCGAGCCCTGGGCGGCAACCGGCAGGCGGCGATCCAGAACGGTCTGCGCGTCGTACGACTCGACCTCGCGCTCTACGCGATCGCCGGAGCGACCGGGGCGCTGGCCGGGATCATCTACACCGCCCGGGTCGGCGCGGGCCAGGTGCAGGCCGGCGGCGCGACGACCACGCTCAACGTGGTCACCGCCGTCCTGATCGGCGGGGTGAGCCTGTTCGGCGGGCTCGGCACCATCACCGGGGTCGCGTTCGGCGCCCTGCTGCTGTCGACTGTGGACAACGCGCTGATCGTCGCCCAGGTGCCGCCGGACTACAACAACGTCATCGTCGGCGCGATCCTGATCGGTGCCGTGGCCATCGACCACCTGCGCCGCAAGCGTCTCTACAAGCGGGGCTGAGGCGATGACCACCAACTGGAAGGTCCAGGCCCGCTACGTCGATCCCGAACTCGCGGCGATGCAGGTGTTGTCACCGCGGATCACGCTCGACGACCTCGCGGCCGCCCGCGAGCTGGAGCGGACGCTGGCGACGCAGACCACCCGCAGCGCCGACGACGTCGAGATCGTGGAGTTGGCGGCCAAGCGGCGGGACGGGTCGACGTTGCCGTTGCGGCTCTACCGGTCGACCCGCTGGCAGCGCTCGACGTTGCCGGTGCTGCTGTTCATCCACGGTGGCAGCTTCGTGACCGGCGGGCTGCACAGCGAAGACAACCGCTGCATCCATTACGCGCGGGAGGCGCAGGTCGCCGTCATCGCCGTGGACTACCGGCTCGCACCCGAGCATCCGTTCCCGGCCGCGATCGAAGACTGCCAGGACGCGCTCGAGTGGATCGTCGAACACGCGCCGGCGCTCGGCTGCGACCCGTCGCGGGTCGCTCTCGGCGGGCTGAGCGCCGGCGGTTGTCTCGCCGCCGGCATGGCACTGTGGACAGCGGAGCATCCGAGCATCTCCCCCGTCTTCGCGATGCTGCTCTTTCCCGTGCTCGACGCCCGGCTCGAGACGGCGTCGGTCAACGAACTCACCGATACGCCGGTGCTCATCGCCGACACCGCACACCGGCTGTGGAGTCTCTACCTGACCGACGGGCCGGTCCCGCCACTCGCGTCGCCGGCGCTGGCCCCGGATGTCAGCGGGTTCCCGCCGACGCTGATGATCACCGCTCAATTCGACCCGCTGCGGGACGAGGGCCTGGCCTTCGCGACCCGGCTGGCCAGTGCCGGCGTACCCGTCGATCTCCATCATTTTGGTCGCGGGTTCCATTCCTTCGATTCGTTCGATGCCACTCGGCTGGGCCTGGAGTGCCTGGACATCCAGGTACGCGCTCTGCAGCGAGCCCTCGCCCCGTGACCGTGCCTGGAGTTGTCCTGTGGATACGCCCGACCTCGATTCCGACGCCGCGCTGGTCATCGAGCACCTCGCGCGCGATTTGACCGTCGCCTCCGACTCCGACCCCGCCCAGGTCCGCAAGGATTTCGCCGCGGCGATCGCCTGGCTGCGGGAGCCGGGTTCGCCGGTGACCGGCATCCGCGGCGAAGACCGCACGATCGGTTCGGTGCCGGTGCGGATCTACCCGGGCGCTGACCCGCAGGACACCGTCGTCTACATGCACGGGGGCGGCTGGGTCGTCGGGGGTCTCGACACGGCCGACGCCATCGCCGCCTCGATCTGCGCCGTCGTCGGTGCGACCGTGGTCTCGGTCGACTATCGCCTCGCTCCGGAACACCCGTTCCCGGCGGCGGTCGCCGACTGTGCCGCGGTCGTCAGGTGGGCGGCCGGCCGGCGGCCCCGGTGGTTGGGCGTGGCGGGCGACAGCTCGGGCGGGAACCTGGCGGCGGCCATGGCCAACGAGTTCGCCGACGTGGTCGACGGCCAACTGCTGCTCTACCCGGCGCTGGATCCCCGGCAGGACTCGGAGTCCTACCGCAGGTTCGCCTCGGGATACCACCTGACCAGCACGGCGATGGACTACTACTGGCGGTCCTATGCCATGCCGGACCAGCGGCGCGACCCGTCCGCGGCACCGGTCTTCCGGGGCGAGATGACCGGTTCACCGGCCGCGGTCATCGCGACGGCCCGGTTCGACCCGTTACACGACGAGGGCCGGGCGTACGCGGCGCGGCTGGTCGAGGCCGGTGTGCCGACCGTCTACCTGCCGTCGCCTTCCCTGCCGCACGGCTGGGCGGACATGACCGACCGGGTGCCGGCCGCCGCACGCGCGCTGCACACGGCGGCGTCGGCGCTCGCCTTCCTGCGTGACCGGGCGGTGGTGAGGCCGTGACCCCGCTGAGCGCCGCGACCCTCGACCGGCTC
This sequence comes from Asanoa sp. NPDC049573, assembly GCF_040676615.1. Lineage (NCBI taxonomy): Bacteria > Bacillati > Actinomycetota > Actinomycetes > Micromonosporales > Micromonosporaceae > Asanoa > Asanoa sp. NPDC049573. Next base: position 118,806 of record NZ_JBFAPI010000015.1, on the reverse strand, counting down.
GACCCGCGGGTGGCGACCCCCGCCTATGACCGGTCGGCGCTGCGGGTCGGCATCGTCCACTTCGGAGTCGGCGGCTTCCATCGCTCCCATCAGCAGGCCTACCTGGATGCTGTCGCCGCCACCGGCGAGACCGGCTGGGGTGTCTGCGGTGTCGGGCTGCTGCCGCAGGACGCGGCCACCCGCGACGCGGCCCAGGCCCAGGACGGCCTGTATGTCCTGACGTCGTGCGCCCCGGACGGGACGCGACAGTCGCGGGTGATCGGCACGCTGATCCGCTACCTGTTCGCGCCGGACGACCCGGCCGCGGTGCTGGAGGTGCTCACGGCCGCGTCGACCCGGATCGTCTCGTTGACGATCACCGAGGGCGGCTACGGCATCGACGACGCGACCGGGGAGTTCGACCCGCACGACGAGCTCACCCGGCGCGACCTGGCCGGTGCCACCCAGCCGCACAGCGCCTTCGGGTATCTCACCGAGGCGTTGCGACGGCGCCGCGCCTCGGGCACCGCGCCGTTCACGGTGTTGTCGTGCGACAACATGGAAGGCAACGGGCAGGTCGCCAGGAAGGCGCTCGTCTCGTTCGCCCGGGCCCGGGACCCGGAGCTGGCCCGGTGGATCGAGGCCGCGGTGAGCTTCCCGTGCTCGATGGTCGATCGGATCACCCCGGTGCCCACGGCTTCCACGCGCGAGGCCGTGCGGGCCGACTTCGGTATCGACGACCGGTGGGCGCTGCAGTCGGAGAGCTTCATCCAGTGGGTCGTCGAAGACGAGTTCCCGGCTGGCCGGCCCGACCTGGCGTCGGTGGGTGTGCAGCTCGTGCCGGACGTCGAACCCTACGAGCTGATGAAGTTGCGGCTGCTCAACGCCTCGCATCAGGCGATGAGCTATCCGGCTCTGCTCGACGGGCGGGAGTGGGTGCACGACGTGTGCCGCGATCCGCTCTTCGTCGGCTTCCTGCGCCGCTACATGGAAACCGAAGCCATCCCGACCCTGCATCCGGTGCCTGGGGTCGACCTCGCCCGCTACTGCGACGAATTGATCGAACGCTTCGCCGGCGAGGCGGTACGCGACACCCTGGCGCGGTTGGCCGTCGACGCCTCGGACCGGCTGCCGAAGTTCCTGATCCCGGTGCTTCGCCAGCAACTGGCCCGCGGCGGCCCGATCGACTGCTGTGTTCTGGTCCTGGCCGCGTGGAGCCGCTACCTCGAGTCGAACCCGGGCGCCGTGGTCGACCGCCGGGCGGCCGACCTGCTGCCGCTGGCCGCCCAGGAGCGCACGCGCCCCGGCGCGTTGCTGGAGTTCACTCCGGTCTTCGGCGATCTCGCCGCCGATCGGCGGCTGGTCAGCGCATACGTCGCGGCCCGCGAGGCATTGGGCAACGGCGGGCCGCGGCTGGCGATTCAGGCGCTGCTCGAAGCGCGGACCTAGCGTTGGGCCGGCTCCGGTTGGTGATCGCCGCGCTGCCGCCGGCTGGTCGGTGCACTCGAAGCGCGGACCTAGCGTTCGGCCGGCTCCGGCTGGTGATCGCCGGGTCGCCGCCCGCTGGTCGGTGCACTCGAAGCGCGGACCTAGCGTTCGGCCGGCTCCGGCTGGTGATCGCCGGGTCGCCGCCCGCTGGTCGGTGCACACGTCGCGCCCTTGCGGCGGTGGATTGGGCGGGTCTCGGTTGGCGCAGGCGCTGCCCGGACCGCGACCCAGCGCTTGGGTGGCCACCGTCGCCCCCGCGTCGCCGCCGGCGGAGACGACGCGCGCCGCGGAGATCGGACCTGGTGCGTCTCAGCCGGCCGGCTCGCTCGCTGGGCGGCGGCACACCGCGCGGAACTTGGCCGGGGGCATGCGGAAGCGCGCGACGAACGCCTGGCGGAGCGCCTCGACCGAGCCGAAGCCGGAGCGGGTGGCTACCTCGGGCATGGGTAGGTCGGTCGAGTCGAGCAGCCGGGCCGCGGCGTCGACGCGGGCGCAGCGGACGTAACGGGCCGGTGGGTCACCCAGCTCGCGGAGGAACAGGCGGGTGAGGTGGCGCGGGCTCACCCCGACCGCCTCGGCCAGGCGGGCCGTCGACAGGTCCGCGGCCAGGTTGCTGAGCACGTGGTCGACCGCCCGGCGGACGGTGTCGTTGTCGGGGGCGGGCGGAGCGACGTACACACTCATCTGGGCCTGGTTTCCCGGTCTCTGCAAATAGGTGACCAGGTCGCGGGACACCTGGCGGGCCAGGTCGGGGCCGTGGTCCTCCTCGACGAACGCCAGGGTCAGGTCCAGTGCGCTGGTCACGCCGGCGGCTGTGGCCAGGCGGCCGTCGCGGATGAAGATCGGCTCCGAGTCGACCCGGACGTCGCGGTAGCGGCTGGCCAGGCGGGGTGCGAAGCGCCAGTGGGTGGTCGCCCGGCGGCCGTCGAGCAGGCCGGTGGCGGCGAGCACGGTGGCGCCGGTGCAGACCGAGGCGACCCGGCGGCTGTCGCGGGCCAGCCGGCGGACGTGTGCGACGAGGGCCGCGTTGGCGGCGGCCGTCTCGTGGCCGAAACCGCCCGAGACGATGATCGTGTCGAGGGGGCCGGTCAGTCGCTCCAGGGCGTGCTCGGCCTGCACGACCAGGCCGCTGTCGCATCTGATCGGATGGCCGCCGGGGGTGGCCAGTGCCACCTGGTAGCCGGGTCGCAGTTGCCCGATGGCGTTGGCCAGGTTGAACGTCGACGTCACACAGGCGATGTCGAGCAGTTCGGCGCCGTCGTAGCCGACCATGACGACGTGACGCGGGTTCATATCCCTGACCTTAGGCCGCCGATCCGTGGGTTTCGGACCTGTCACTCCGCCGGCGTTCCTGCCGGGCGGCGTGCGCTGACACCGTCGGGGCATGACTTCCACGACGCTCGGCCGGCTGGGCCACCGCTGGCCCACCCTGTTGGCGATCCCGGTCGTGCTGGGCAGCTTGTACGGCCTGGACGACGTGCGCGGGCTCGCGTTCCTGCTGGTGCTCTCGCCGCTCGCCTATCTCGTGCCGGCGTCGTTCAACCGGCCGGGGATCACCTGGCCGGCGGTGCTCGTCGGCGCGTTCGCCGTCGGGCCGTTGCGGTTGTCCGGCCTGAACCCGGCGTACGCCCTGCTGGTGGCGTTGGTCGTTTTCGTGGTCATCGGCACCGCGCGGCGGGCGCCCGGGTTCGGCATCCAGGCGGTGGCGGCCGCGCTGTTCGCGGGGCTCGCCGTGATCGCGATCGAGGCCGGGTCGCCCACCGTCGGCGGGTTGCTCATCGCGATCGGGCTGCTGGCGCACGCCGGGTGGGACGCGTATCACCACCGGGCCGACCGGGTGGTGCCGCGGTCGTACGCCGAATGGTGCTTCGTCGTCGACGTGATTCTCGGTGTGGCCGCCATCGTGCTGATCTTCTAACGGAATCAGGGGGCGACGCTTGTCGCGCCGCCCCCTGATCGCCGTTTTGTCCTACTTGCGTTCGCTTGCTTCCTCGTAGCTGGCGCCGCCGTCGGACTCGTTGGTCAGCGGCTTGGCGCCACCCTCCGGCGGGCCGGCGACCGAGCGGCCGGCGGCGAGCTCCGGGAACTTCAGGTCGAAGGCCGGGCGCTCGGAGCGGATCCGCGGCATCTTGTCGAAGTTGCGCAACGGCGGCGGCGAGGAGGTCGCCCACTCCAGCGAGTTGCCGTAGCCCCACGGGTCGTCGGCCAGGGCCATCGGGCCGGCCTTGTAGGACTTCCAGATGTTGTAGAGGAACGGCAGCGTCGAGATGCCCAGGATGAAGGCGCCGATCGTGGAGACCTCGTTGAGCGTGGTGAACCCGTCGCTCGGCCGGTAGTCGGCGTAGCGCCGCGGCATGCCCTCGTTGCCCAGCCAGTGCTGCACCAGGAAGGTGGTGTGGAAGCCGATGAAGGTCAGCCAGAAGTGCACCTTGCCGAGGCGCTCGTCGAGCATCCGGCCGAACATCTTCGGGAACCAGAAGTAGATGCCGGAGTAGACCGCGAACACGATCGTGCCGAACAGCACGTAGTGGAAGTGCGCGACCACGAAGTAGGAGTCCGACACGTGGAAGTCGACCGGCGGGCTGGCGAGCAGGACGCCGGTGAGGCCGCCGAAGAGGAACGTGACCAGGAAGCCGATCGCGAAGAGCATCGGCGTCTCGAAGCTCAACTGGCCGCGCCACATGGTGCCGATCCAGTTGAAGAACTTCATGCCGGTCGGCACCGCGATCAGGAAGCTCAGGAAGCTGAAGAACGGCAGCAGCACCTGGCCGGTGGCGAACATGTGGTGCGCCCAGACGCTCATCGACAGCGCCGCGATCGCGATCGTCGCGCCGACCAGACCCTTGTAGCCGAAGACCGGCTTGCGGGAGAAGACCGGGATGACCTCGCTGATGATTCCGAAGAACGGCAACGCGACGATATAGACCTCGGGATGGCCGAAGAACCAGAAGAGGTGTTGCCAGAGCATCGGCCCACCGGTGGCCGCGTCGTAGACGTGTGCGCCGAGTAGCCGGTCGGCCGCGAGGGCGAACAGCGCCGCCGCCAGCAGCGGGAAGACCATGATCACGAGCAGGCTAGTGACCAGGATGTTCCAGGTGAAGATCGGCATCCGGAACATCGTCATGCCCGGGGCACGCAGCGTCAGGATCGTAGTGATCATGTTGACGCCACCGAGGATCGTGCCCAGACCCGAGATCGCCAGGCCGACGATCCACATGTTGGCGCCAACACCCGGCGTGTTCTCGATGGAGTTCAGCGGCGCGTAGGCGAACCACCCGAAGTCGGCCGCGCCACCCGGGGTGAAGAACCCGCCGAGGGCGATCGAGCCGCCGAACAGGTAGAGCCAGTAGGCGAAGCTGTTGAGCCGCGGGAACGACACGTCGGGCGCGCCGATCTGCAGCGGCACGACGAAGTTCGCGAAGGCGAACACGATCGGCGTCGCGAAGAACAGCAACATGATCGTGCCGTGCATGGTGAACAGCTGGTTGTATTGCTCCGGAGACAGGAACTGCATCCCCGGTCGGGCGAGCTCGGCGCGCATCAGCAGCGCCATCACACCGCCGATGAGGAAGAACGCGAAGCTCGTGACCATATACATGATCCCGATTTGCTTAGCGTCGGTCGTGCGCAGGATGCGCGCGAAGGCCGAGCCCTTCACCGGCTGGCGGACCGGCCAGGGCCGGGTCACGATCGGCTTCGGTGCAACGGTGGTCACCACAGGCCTCCGCATCGTCTGTCTGTGTCGGAGGCAGAATAGTCCTCGCATCTCAGCAGTCCCGCGCTGGGTGGTGAAAACCTCTCTGAGACCCCGGGCCGGTCAATGATGGTCGGTGGTGGGTCGGGATCGGTTCCTAGATGGCCTTGAATCGCTGGTCACGGAGCGCGGGCGGGACGTCACGAACCCGGTCGTCGGGGGCCAGCCACAGTCACCACGGATCTACACCAAACGGACAGCGACGCTCTGGCTCGACGCGGCCAGGACTGCGTCCCGGTTGGGTGACGGTCAGACCCGGCAACGACCGGGCCTGCGCGGCCAGACCCGGTCCGACCCGACAACCGGCGCCGCGTGGTCAGGCTGGGTCGACGAGGAGGCGGTAGTGCTCGCGGAAGATGCGGTCGCCCCTGCCGCGGAGCAGCGGGTCGCGCAGGGCCGGCGTGACGTCGCGGGTGCGGTCGCGGTCGCGGGTGCGGTCCAGGACCCACTTGGTGCGCGGGCGCCGCCGGCTCTCGTACCGGCGCAGCGCTTCCGGCACCGAGCCCGAAGCGTTGAGGGCCTCGGCCAGCACGACCGCGTCTTCGAACGCCATCGCCGCGCCCTCGGACAGCGTCGGTGACGTGGCGTGGGCCGCATCGCCGACCAGTACCGCCGGGCCGCGCGACCAGCAGGCGATCTCGACCTCGTCGGTCAGGGCGACCTGCACCTTGACGACCGCGTCGAGCACCTCGGGCGCCGGTGCGCCGAAGCCGCCGAAGACCTCGCGGAGCCGGCCCAGCGGGTCGGCCGGGGCGCTGGTGCCGGGTTCGTCGGCGTAGAGGTAGAGGCGTCCGTCGCCCATCGGCATGACGACGAACGCCGAGCGTAGGCCGAGCATGGCGATCCACTCGGCGATCGGCGGGCCGCCGCTGACAACGCTGCGGTAGACCACCTGGCCGACCGGGCGAGCCGGACCGCCGAGCGCCGCGAGGGCGCGGACCGCCGACTTGCGGCCGTCGGCGCCGACGACCAGGTCGTAGGTCTCCAGAGAGCCGTCACCGAACGTAGCGTCGGCAGCGCCGTCGGTGCGCAGGTCGATGCGGGCCAGCGCGGTCTCGTAGCGAATCTCACTGTCGAGCGAGGCCAGCAGGGCCTGCTGCAGGTCGGCCCTGGGTAGCGCCCGGCACTCGCCCACGCCGGACCAGAGCTTGCCGAGGTCGACCTCGCAGAGTTCGCTGCCGCGTTCGTCGAGGAAGCGTTGCCGCTCGACGACGTCGCCCAGCGCCCGGACCGACTCCTCGAGCCCCAGCCCGCGCAGCGCCCGGGCGGCGTTGCCGGGCAGGAAGATGCCGGCGCCGGGCAGCATGCTGGCAGGCAGCTTCTCGACGACCTCGGGGTGGTAACCGGCCAGGCGGAGCGCCCTGGCAACGGCAAGACCGGCGATGCCGGCGCCGACGACGAGGACGCGCAGCGTTGACGGGAGCATGTGGACGGAGCCTCCGAGGTGGTCGAGGGGCCACGCACTGAAGCCAGAACATTACTCGGTGTTGGTACCTCTATCCAGCACCATGAACTTAGCCTAATGTCGATGGAAGCGCTCCCATCTCCTCCCTCACCATTGGAAGGAGCAGCATGCGCAAACTTGCCCGCGCCATCGCGACCGCCGTCCTGGTCGTGTCCGGCGCGCTCGTCGTCGCGTCCCCCGCCCAGGCCGACACGGTGATCTGTGAGCAGTACGGCTCGACCACCATCCAGGGCCGCTACGTGGTGCAGAACAACCGTTGGGGCACCAGCGCCCAGCAGTGCATCAACGTCACCGACACGGGATTCAGCATCACCACCCAGCAGGGTTCGGCGGCCACCAACGGAGCGCCGGTGTCGTACCCGTCGGTCTTCCTCGGCTGCCACTACACCAACTGTTCGCCCGGCACGAACCTGCCGATGCAGGTCAGCCGGATCAGCAGCGCCACGTCGTCGATCAGCTACACCTACACCAGCGGCACCTATGACGCGGCGTATGACATCTGGCTCGACCCCACGCCACGGACCGACGGGGTCAACCAGATGGAAATCATGATCTGGTTCAACCGCCAGGGACCGATCCAACCGATCGGCGGGGTGGTGGGCACGACGACTATCGGCGGCCGGAGCTGGCAGGTCTGGCAGGGCAGTAACGGCTCCAACAACGTCATCTCGTACGTCGCGCCGTCGGCCATCAGCTCGTGGAACTTCAGCGTGCTGGACTTCATCGCCGACGTGCGAAACCGCGGCGCCATCACCAACTCGTGGTATCTGACCAGCATCCAGGCCGGCTTCGAGCCGTGGAGCGGCGGTGTCGGGCTCGCAGTGAACAACTTCTCGGCCGCGGTGAACGGTGGCGGGACCGGCTCGGACACGCAGGCGCCCTCGGTGCCCGGCCAACCGACCGCCGGCGCGGTCACCGCGTCGAGCGTCGCACTCTCCTGGGCCGCCTCGACCGACAACGTCGGGGTGGCCGGGTATGACGTCTATCGCCAGCAGGGCGGCGGCACGGCCACCCTGGTCGGCAGCCCGACCGGCACGTCGTACACCGCGACGGGCCTGTCGGCCAACACCGCCTACACGTTCTCGGTGCGCGCCCGCGACGCGGCCGGCAACGTGTCCGCCGCCTCCGCGGGCCGCACCGTGACGACCTCGGCGTCCGGCGGCGGCGGATCCGGCTGCAGCGTGCGGTATGCGTCGAACGCCTGGAACAACGGGTTCACCGCGGATGTGACGGTTACCAACACCGGTACGAGCGCCATCAACGGCTGGACCCTGACCTACAACCTCCCGAGTGGACAGACGATCACCAACAGCTGGAACGCCACCGTAACGACCTCCGGCACGGCGGTCACCGCGCGCAACCTCACGTGGAACGGCACGCTGGCCGCCGGCGCCAGCACCAGCTTCGGCTATCAGGGCACCCACGGCGGCGGCTACACCTCGCCGTCGGCCTTCACCCTCAACGGCTCGACCTGCACCATCGCGTAATCGACTGACCGCGCGCCGGTCGCGGGTGGCCACCTCAGCGGACCTCACCGCGGTGGTCACCACCCGCGACCGGCGCGCACCAGCCAGGCTGGCCAAACCCTGACAGCCTCCCGGCCCACGACCCCAGCGAAACCCGCGTCGCGCAAACGGCGCCAACCCGACCAAGCAGCCAACGCCAGCCCGGCCGCGCAACCAACGCCAGCCCGGCCGCGTAGCGAGCGCGACCACGTAGCCCGCGCCAGGTCGACCGGGCCGCCGAGGCTAGGCGGAGGCCGCATGGTAGGCCTCCGTGAGCCAGGCCCGGATCTGGTCGTCGACCTGGGCCGCGCTGGTCAGCGCCACGACGTTGGCCACCATGCCCGCCGACATCCGGAGCGTGCGGCGCACGCGCTCGTCGTCGATCGCGTGCGGCAGCGCCAGCCACAGGTCGACCGCACGCGCGCGCGGCCGGACCTCCGCCAGCGTGCGGTCGGCCTTGAGGAAGACGCCGACCGTGACCGCGTCGGCGTGGACCGGCCCCAGGTCTTCGACGTGGGCCAGGATCGCGTCGAAGATCAGGCGCCATTCCGGTCGGTGTGGGGCGAACGTCTCGTCGACCGTGCCGGCGGGCACGCAGACGTGTGACTGGTTGGTGCGGCCGAACTCGCGTTCACAGGACGGACACGTCCACCTGGCCATCGCCGCTCACCTCCTGCCGTGTGACGGCGGCCGCGACCCCGTCGAGCAGCAGTCGCAGGCCAGCCTCGAACACCGCCTCGATGTCGTAGTCGAACCCCTGCTCGGCCACATAGCGCAGGCCGGTGAAACGCTCCGGCCGCGCGGCCAGGAGGGCCTCGATCTCGCTTCCGTGCGAGTCGGCCCACTCGTCGTTGGTGACCCCGGTGTCGTCGCGGGCCCGCATTTCCTCGCTGAGGTTGAGCGCGCTCGCTCGCACATGCCCGAACAGGGACAGGTGGATGTGCATCATCTCGTCGACGCCGAACCCGAGCGCGCGCAGGGCGCCGAGACTCCACTCCGAATAAGGCAGCAGGTTGGGGAGGAACTGCGGACGCGTCAACGACACCGAGTCGGCGGCCCAGGGATGCGCGGCGAACGTGTGCCACATCTGCCGCGCGGCCGCCTCGAGGCGAGCCCGCCAGTGCGGGGGCGGCTCGTCGGGCAACGGGTCGTCGCCGAGCACGGTGTCGAGCATCGCCTGGATGAGCTCGTCTTTGCCCGGCACGTGCCGGTAGAGAGACATCGTCGCGACGCCGAGGTCGGCGGCGACCCGGCGCATCGTGAGCATCGACAGGCTCTCGGTATCGGCGATCGCGATCGCCGACCGGACGACCCGATCGCGGGTGAGCTCGGTGTCTCCCGACCGCGGCCGCGGCTCGGCCGAGCCGTGGAAGCCGCCGGCACGCGGTGGAAGGCCGTGCTGGACGACCGTGTCGACTCGCGGGCTGCTCCGCTCGATCACGACACTCCCCGCACCGGATCGGGTCTCCACGAAACCCGCGTCGCGCAGTGTGTTGATCACTTTCGTCGCGGTCGCCATCGCCACGCCCCAGTCGCGGGTGATCTCCCGCGTCGACGGGATGCGATCGCCCGGACCGAGCTCGCCGCGCACGATCCGCTCCCGGATCTCGGCCGCGATCCTCCGGTAGGGCGCTTCCTCTGCCATCGTCGCCGATCCTTCCTCTGCACTAGTGCGATGCAAGCCTAACACTTCGAGTGCTAGTGCGCTATACAACGTACGCCATCTTCATGTACGTTGTACGCGTCCCCTCGCAGACCTGGAGGCAACCATGAACGTCCTGATCTCAGGAGCCGGCATCGGCGGGCTCGCCCTGGCCCACTGGCTGCACCGGCACGGCATCGCCGCCACGGTCGTCGAGCGCGCCCCGGCGCTCCGATCCGGCGGCCAGGCCATCGACATCCGCGGCGCGGCCCGCACCGTCGTCGAACGGATGGGCATCCTCGACGCCATCCGGGCCAACCACACCGGAACACACGGCATCGTGTACGTCGACCGCCGTGGAGCCCCGGTCGCGCGGATGGCCGGCGACGACTTCGGTGACTCGGGCGGAGTGGTAGCCGAGATCGAGATCCTCCGCAACGACCTCGTGCGCATCCTCCATGAGGCGGCGCCGGAGGCCGAATATCTCTTCGACGACCACCTCACCGCGCTGCACGAGGGCGCCAACGGCATCACCGCCACGTTCCACCGCGCACCGCCACGCACCTTCGACGCGGTCGTCGGGGCCGACGGCCTGCGTTCCGGCGTGCGCGCCCTGGCGTTCGGAGGCGACCGCCAATACGTGCGTGACCTGGGGATGTACGGTTCCTATTTCGCCGCTCACACGACGCTCGACCTCGACGGCTGGGAAGTGATGTACAACCTGCCCGCCGGCAACGGGGTCGGCGGCCGGGTCCTGATGCTCTACCCCGTCGGCAGCGACGGCGAAGTCCGAGCGATGTTCTCCTGGTCGTCGCCGACGCTCGGCCTCGACCGACGCGACACGGCGACGCAGAAGGCCACGCTCGCCGGGGTGTTCGCCGGTGCCGGCTGGGAGATCCCGAGCCTGCTCGACCAGATGTGGGGGGCCGACGACTTCTACTTCGCCCGCAGCGGCGCCACCCAGCTCGACCACTGGTCACGCGGCCGCGCGACGCTGCTCGGCGACGCCGCTTTCGCGGGCTCGCTCGGCATGGGCACGAGCATGGCCCTGGTTGGCGCGTATGTGCTCGCCGGCGAGCTCGCCACAGCAACCGACCCGGCGGCCGCGTTCCGCGGGTACGAGGCGGGCATGCGCGACTTCGTGACCCGCAACCTCAAGCGCCCGCCGGGCGGCGACCGCGGTTTCGCTCCCGCGTCGCGCGCCGGCATCTGGCTACGCAACCAGGTCGTCCGCACGATGACGAAGCTCCCGGGCAAGAGCGCGATGACCGGCAACCTTCAGGCCAGCGCGAACGCCATCGCCCTCAAGGACTACCCGCTGCTGAGGGACGCCGTGAAGACGACCTAGCGGCGGGGCCCAGCCGCGGAAATCGGGCCCGTGCCGCACGCACCTCGGACGACGGACGGCCCGGCAGCCTGGTGCGGTCCGCACCGCCGCGGCACGGACGCCACGTGTTGGGCTGCGGTCAGTGCCCCATGGCGTCGATCGACGACATCTCGTCGTCGGTGAGTTCGAAGCCGAACACGTCGGCGTTCGATCGGATCCGGGCCGGGGTGACCGACTTCGGGATCACGACGATTCCATGTTGGATGTGCCAGCGCACGACGACCTGGGCGGGTGTGACGTTGTGGGCGTCGGCGATGGTGGTCAGCGCGGGGTCGCCCAACCGCGTGGTCTTGAAGGGGCTGTAGCCCTCGAGGGCCACGCCGCGTTCGCGGTGGCCCTGGACCAGGGCCTCGTCATACAGGCGGGGGCCCCACTTGATCTGGTTGACCGCCGGGGCCTCGCCCGTCGCGGCGATCAGCTCGTCGATTTGGCCCAAGGAATAGTTGCTGACCCCGATCGTGCGGGTCTGACCGGCGTCGCGGATTTCGATCATCGTGCGCCAGATGTCGACCAGATTGCCGCGCGACGGGGGCCAGTGGATCAGCCAGAGATCCAGCTGGTCGATGCCGAGCATGCGCAGGCTCTCGCCGATCGTGCGTTGCTCGCGACCGATCCGTTCAGCAGGGAGTTTGGTGGTGACGAAGATGTCTTCGCGCGGCACACCGCTGTCGGCGATGGCCTGGCCGACCAGGTCCTCGTTGCCATACGCGGTGGCAGTGTCGATGAGGCGATACCCGGCCTCCAACGCCGCCATGACGGAGCGGTGGGCGCTTTCGCCGTGGGCCTGCCACGTTCCGAAGCCGAGCAACGGCATCCTCACGTTGCCCGGGAGCTGCACCGTTGGTTGTGCGGTCGATGAGGTCATGACCTCGCGTACCCTCTCATCACGTCAGCATGCTCGTTGGCGACGGTGCGCGGCGGCCGCCCATCCCGGACAATATCCCCATGGCCGACCGGCTGGACGAATACCGCCGTAAGCGTGATGCGGCACGCACCCCCGAGCCGGTGCCGCCGGACGCACCTCAACCGGGGGCCGACAACCGGTTCGTGATCCAGCAGCACCACGCCCGCGCGCTGCATTGGGATCTGCGACTGGAGCGCGACGGTGTGCTGGTCTCCTGGGCCGTGCCCCGCGGGCTGCCCCGCGACCAGGTCCGCAACCACCTGGCCGTGCACACCGAAGATCACCCGATGGAGTATCTCAGCTTCCACGGTGAGATCCCGGCAGGCGAATACGGCGGGGGCCGGATGAGCGTGTTCGACACCGGCACCTACGAAACGGAGAAGTGGCGGCCCGACGAGGTCATGGTCACCCTCCACGGTGACCGGATCGAAGGCCGCTACGTGCTGTTCCGCACCGCGCGACCCGAGCCGGGCAAGCGCGAAGAATGGATGATCCGGCGCATGTCGCCGCCGGCCGACGGATGGGAGCCACTGCCTGACCTGATCCGCCCTTCCCGACCGACGCCGGTCGACACGTTGCCCGAGCCCGACGACGAGTGGGCCTTCGAGATGCGCTGGGAGGGCACCCGCGCGGTCGCCTACGTGTCGGGCGGGCGGGTCCGGCTGATGTCGATGTCCGATCAGGACATCACCGGCGGCTATCCGGCTGTACGCGACATCGGCGCGGCGCTCGCGCCCACCGAGGCGGTCCTCGACGGGGAGGTCGTCGCCTTCGACCGGCAGGGCCGAGTCCGACCCGCGCCGACCACCACGGCCGGCCGGCGGCTGCCGCCCGGGTTGGTGATCAGCTACCTGGTCTACGACCTGCTCTGGTTGGAGGGCCGCCGCACGGTCGACCTCCCCTACACTCAGCGCCGCGAACTGCTCGAGGGTCTGGCGCTGTCGGGCCCGGCCTGGCAGACCCCACCGTCGTTCCGCGGCGGCGGGCAGTTCGCCCTGGAAGCCGCGGCCGAGCAGGGCCTGCCGGGCGTGATAGCGAAACGGCTCGACTCCGCCTACACGCCCGGCCGACGCACCAAGGACTGGCTCCGCATCGACAACTAACCCGAAACGGCTCGGCTCCGCCGACGGCTGACGACCAAGCCAGCGCCCAATCGATCAAGCCGGCGACCAACCGACCAGGCCAGCACCCAACCGACCAAGCCAGCGCCCAACCGGCCAGGCCAGCGCCCAACCGGCCAGGCCAGCGCCCAACCGGCCAAGCCAGCGCCGACCGACCAGACAGGCCCAGCACCTACCCGCCCAGACACCTAACCGACCAAGCCAGCACCTACCCGATCAAGCCGGCGGCTCGTCCTTGCCGGCCTCCTCCAGCCGGTCGGCTTCCTCCTTCGTCCGGTGCACCGCGTCCGGGGAGTGCTCCGGTGGCCCGTACACCGTGTAAAGGACCAATGGGTTGGGGCCGGTGTTGACGAAGTTGTGCTTCGTGCCCGCCTTGACGAAGACCAGGTCGCCAGGGTTGACGGGTTTCGTCTCACCGCCCACCCTGGCCTCGCCCACCCCACTGACGAACGTCAGGAGCTGGTCGGTGTGCTCGTGCACCTCCTCGCCGATCTCTCCGTCGGGCGGGATGGTCATGACGACGAGTTGCGTGTATTTGCCGGTCGCCAGCACCCGGCGGAAGTCGGGGTTGCGGTCGGCGACGGCGGCGATCGTGAAGTGCTCCATGCTTCTTCCATACCCGGCCGATTAATGGTGCGAACGAGGTTTGGCATATCCATCCGCCGGGCAGTGGACCCTCTAACCAGGTCCTCGTCGATGTACCGCCCTCGGGCTGCACCGATGGGAGACGGTCATACTCCCGGCCGCGGCGAGCATCGGCGCCGCGGTGCGGGAGTTTTAACGTCCGCCGTTCGGCTCATGGACCCCCGTCATTCCCCGCGCCAGACTGCATCGCAGGTGGGGTTGACGCGATGACCAGGAGTAACGAACTCGGCGTCCGGCCGGTGGTGGGCTTCGGCCCCGCCGGCCGGCACGGCCATGTCATCGAGATCGAGCGTGACCGCGACTGGCAGCCGCCCGAACCGCAGCCGTGGAGCACCCGCACCCGACTGATCGCCACCGCGCTCGCGCTGGCCCTGGCCGCCGGTGTCTATTTCGCCGGCGTCGCCCGGCCCTCGTCGCTGGCACCGATGTTGCTGCGGGTCGGCACGGCCGAGGCGCTCGCGCTCGACGACTCCCGCGCCTACGTCTCCGGCGGCAACATGATCCGCGCGTACGACCTCGGCGCGGGCACCCAACTCTGGTCGGTCCGGGTCGTCGGCCTCTCCTCGCTGCTCACCCTCGGCGACGACCGCCTGGTCGTCGCCACCGTCGATGTCGGCCAGCGCCCGTCGGTCGAGGTGCTCGACGCGCTGACCGGCGCTGTCGTCTGGCACCGGCAGACCCGCTTCGTCGGCATCGCGGGCGACGTCGTGGTCGTCAACGGCCCCGCCGAGGGCGACCGGGTCCCGCTGCGCGGGCTGTCGGTCACCGACGGCACCCCCCGCTGGACGGCCGTGCTCGAACCAACCGTGACGATCGCCGGCGATGCCCGGACGCTGCGCAGCAGCCAGGTCGAGGTGTCGCCCGGCCACTTGCGGGTCCGCGACCTGGCCAGCGGGCGAATCGTCGTCGACACGCCGCAGACCGCTACCGGGCCGCCGGAGAGCGCGACCGTCGTCGGCGGCACGGCGCTGCTCGTCGACCAGAAGAACATGATCACCGCGTACGACACGGGCGACGGTCGCTCACTGTGGCGGGTGCCGCTCCCCGTGGTCGGGGTGTACTCGGCGTTCGGCGACTGCGGCAGCTACATCTGCCACATCAACGACCGCGGCACGGTCGCGCTCGACCGGCTGACCGGGCGACAGGCGTGGCGGTCGACCAAGCGTTACCTCTCGGTGCCCGTCGACGAGGAGCACATGTTCGTCGCGGAGACGTTCGGCGGTTTCGAGGGGCCGGGCACCGCGGTCCTCGACCCCCGCAACGGCGAGGTCCGCGCGGATCCGGCGCCGTGGCGGGCGCTCGGCGTGATCGACGGTGCGGAACTTCTGGTCTGGCGGTACGACGGCCCGCGGCAACAGTTGCTCGGCCTCTTCGACGCCTACTCCGCGCGTACCCGGATCATCGGCCGGGCCGACGGTTGGATCGTCCCGCCGACGTGCGTGACCAGCCTGCGGCACGTGCTCTGCGCCGACGCCTTCGACTTCGCCGTCTGGCCCCGCTGAGCGACGAACACGGGCGTCCCTCGAAGGAAGGACAATGTGGAGACACTGGATGTCTGCGTGCAATTATCGCATTCCTGTGTCTTTTCCCTTCTGGAGTGTCATGAACAGCCAGTCGCTTGCGGCCGAATTCGCGAACCGTACCTCTGGCTTCTGGTCCTACATGACACGCGAGGCGCTGGCCGACTGGGTGGTCCGGGCCGACGCCGAGCCTCAGCCCTTCGGCGCGCTCCCCTCGGCCGGGCCGCGACTGCCGGGCCTGATCCGAGCGATCAACGACGCCGACGCGAAGAGCCTGCGCGAGGTCGCCCTCGGCATCGCCGGCATCATCGTGCGGACCACCGTGCCGGCCGCCGCCGAGACCGCCGGGCAACACTGGCTGCTGACGCCGTACGCGAATGGCGCCGAACGCTGGTTCCGGCTCACCGTCGGCATGTGCTGGGCCGCCGAGGTCAGCTATTTCGACGACGGCCGGATCACCACCGTCTTCCGGATGGCCGACTCGCCCATCCGCCGCGCTCTCGACGACGGCTCGCTGCGCACCGAGGACCTGACCAAGTTCGGCATCGCCCGCCGTTCCGACGGCCTGCGCACGTTCGCCGAGGACGCGACCGTCTACCACTGCCCCGACATCGACGGCCTGCTCTGGTTCCTCGACCAGCCCGCGGTCGGCGAGGCGATCCGGCTGATGAACGCCCGCCTCGTCGCCAGCGGCCAGTTCGCGTGGCAGAAGAACTACGACCCGGACCTCGCCGAGGAAGCCTGGGCCGCGGCCGAGGCGCTTTCGCTTCCGGACCCGCTCGACACACCCCGGCAGCCGCCCGAGCCCCGGCACCGCTGGGTCCAGGAGGCGGTCCCGGCGTTCCCCGAGTGGCACGCCGTCAACGAGCAGGCGCACGAGTCGGCCCGCGACGAGCACGACCGCCTGCTGGTGCTGTTGATGACCAAGCTCAACGACATCGACATCAAGCCGTTCCAACCCACCGAGCCCCGCGCCGACCTGGCCTGGCGCACGCCCGACGGCCGCCTCCACATCGTCGAGGCCAAGAGCCTGCTCGGCCCGACCGAGGCCGACCGGCTCCGCCTCGGCCTGGGTGAGATCCTCGACTACCGCCACCGCTTCAGCGAAGGCGACGGCACGCGCCCGCAGGCCTACCTCCTGGTGGAACACGTCGACGACCACGCCTGGCACACCATCTGCCGCGACGTCGACGTCCGCCTGCTGGTCGCCACCGACAGCGACACCTGGAAGCTCAACTAGCGTTACCGCTCGTGGACGATGACCTGGCGGCGCTGACCGCCCGCCTCGAGGCGTTCGCCGACGAACGGGACTGGGCCCAGTTCCACACCCCGAAGAACCTGGTCATGGCCTTGTCCGGCGAGGTCGGCGAGCTCACCGCCGAGTTCCAGTGGCTGACCGCCGCGCAGTCGGCGGCGGTCATGACAGACCAGGACCACGCCGATCGGGTACGCGCGGAGATCGGCGACGTCATGATCTATTTGACCAGGCTCGCCGGCGTTCTGGGCATCGATCTCGTGGCCGCGGCCAACGCGAAGCTCACCGATTCCGCCCGCCGCTACCCGCCCGACCGTGTCCGCGGCGACGCCACAAAGGCGGCGAAGGGTCAGCCGACCGAGTCATAGCGCCCCGATCACAGTCGCGGATCAGCGGAACCAACGAGCGGCACACCTACAAGGTGCTGCGCGGCACCCTGATCTACTCCACAGACGACGAGACCCGCGAGTATCTCGCGGGTCTCGTGCGACCCGTGCGGTCGACCGCGGTGCGTTACGCCCCGGGCTTGTAGTCGCCGCGGTTGGTGGCGTCGACGAAGGCCTGCCAGGCGCCGCGGGTGAAGGTCAGGATGGGGCCGGTCTTGTCCTTCGAGTCGCGGACGCCGATCTGGTTGTCGAGCTTTGCCCACTCGACACAGCCGCCGTTGTTTCCGCTGTATGTGGACTTTGTCCAGGTGACCAATTCGTCACTCATAGTACGTACTCCTCCGCTAGCGCCCGGATTTCGCGACTAGATTCTGCCTCGTTCAAGGCGCGGTCGGAAGCACCAATCCAGATCGACTCGTAAGAGTGAACCTCGCGGGGTTTATCGAGGTAGAGCGCTCCGGTCGGGCCGTCGGTGTACACCGTGGACGGTTCCGGCTCGCGGCCGCGCTCCTTGGGAAAGTCGAGGATGGTGAAGCTGCCCGCAGCGACCCAGCGATGCAGGCCGAACTCGAGCTTCAGTAGACGGACCGTAACGTTGGGCAGGTCGTTGACTTCAGCCAGATAACGCAGCTGGCCGGCCATGGCCTCACGGTCCTCCAACGACCGGCGGAGCACCGCCTCGCTGAGAATGACCTCCAGGGTCGGTGCCGGCGGCAGCTTGCGCTTGAGCAGGTTCTGGCGCTCCAACCGCACCGCGAGCCGGCGCTCCTGTTCCTCGGCCTCCAGGTCCGGGTCGTCCAGTGCGATGACCTCGCGCGTGTAGGCCTTTGTCTGCAACAGACCGGGCACCACATCGGACTGCAGATAACGGATCCGGCTGGCTGCCGCCTCGAGCCCTACATACAACTCGAACCAGCTCGGCAGCGCGTCTCCATAGGACTGCCACCAGCCCTTCGCTTTCGTCTCCCGGGCGAGCGCCATCAGAGCCTCGGTCAGTTCCGGCGACGCTTCGTAGAGTTCGCACATCGCCTTGACGTCGAGGGCACGCATCCCTACTGTGCCGTTTTCGATCCGCCAGATGCGAGGCGTCGACCATTCCAGCGCATCGGCCGCCGCTTTGACCGTGACCTGCGCTTCTTCGCGAGCCCTTCTCAGATATCGACCGAGCTGCCGGCGCGGAACCGTCGAACCGTGGTCTTCGGTCGGCATGTTCGTTCCTTCCCGAACAGCGTTTCCGTAGTGGACACCCGCAGATCGTTGCGTCTTCTGCCCGCGTGGGCGGAATTCTGCTCCGCAACATTGCGTTTGGGAAGGCCCGAGCCCAACATTCAACTCATGGGCAGACGGAAGCGCCGAAATCAACCAGCATCCGGGCGGCAATCATGATCGACGCTGGCAATGTGATCGAATGCCCACCCGGCAGTTGGAAGTTCACCGGCGCGCCGCACACCTTGTTCCTCCGCGTGGAAAAGGTGCGCGACGATCTCTCCGGTTTCTACGAGGGCGAAGTCTGGCTCGAAGGCCAGCAACTCGCCCGCGACGGCACGCCACTCGGCCGGCTTCAGGCGCTGGTCACGGTCGAACGGATCCGGGTAGTCCGGCCATAGCCGGCGCGCCGGTGAACACCGCACCGCGGCGGCGCAGGAGCAGCAGCGACAGGCCCGCGGCGCCGATGGCCAGCAGCCCGGCGACATACCAGGCCAGGTTGTAGTTGCCGAGTTGGTCGCGGACCAGGCCGGCCGCCGAGGCCGCCACCGCCGCACCGATCTGGTGCGAGGCGAACACCCAGCCGAAGACGACCGCACCGCGATCGCCGAAATACTCGCGGCACAGCGCGACGGTCGGTGGCACGGTCGCCACCCAGTCGAGGCCGTAGAACAGGATGAACACCACCATCGACGGCCGCACCGCGTCGCCGAACAGCGCCGGCAGCAGCAACAAGGACCCGCCGCGCAGCGCGTAATAACCGCCGAGCAGCAGGCGGCTGTCGAACCGGTCGGTCAGCCAACCCGACGCGATCGTGCCGGCGATGTCGAACAGCCCGATCAGCGCGAGCAGTGACGCGGCCGTCGTCTCGGCCATGCCGTGGTCGTGCGCCGCCGGGATGAAGTGGGTCCCGACCAGGCCGTTGGTGGTCGCGCCGCAGATCGCGAAACCGCCGGCGAGCAGCCAGAAGGCGCGGGTCCGGGACGCGTCTCGGAGCGCGCCGAGTGCCCGCCGGGCCGCTCCGCCGGCCGGCGGCGGCGGCACGACCTCGGTCCCGCCATAGGGCGGCAGGCCGAGGTCGCTCGGGTGGTCACGCAGAAACCACAGCACCAGGGGTACGACGGCCAGCGCGGCCCCGGCGACCACCAGCGACGCGGTGCGCCAACTGCTGCCCTCGACCAGGTAGGCGAGCAGCGGCAGGAAGACCAGTTGCCCGGTCGCGCCGGCGGCGGTGAGCACGCCGGTGACCAGGCCGCGGCGCTTGACGAACCAGCGGCCGGTGATCGTCGCGACGAACGCCAGCGCCATCGAACCGGTGCCGACCCCGACCAGCACGCCCCAGCAGAGGATCAACTCGGCACTGCTGCGCATGAAGACGGTCAGCCCGCTGCCGAGCGCGACGAGCAGCAACGCCGTCGCGACGACCCGGCGGATGCCGAACCGGTCCATCAGCGCGGCCGCGAACGGCGCGGTCACCCCGAACAGCAGCAGGTTGACCGAGACGGCGGCGGAGATCGTGGCCAGCGGCCAGCCGAACTCCTCGTGCAGCGGGTGGATGAGGACGCTCGGGGTGGCGCGGAACCCGGCCGCGCCGATCAGCGCGACGAAGGCGACGGCGGCCACGAGCCAGGCAGGGTGAAGGAGACGACGCACGAAAAGAAGCATGAAGCACACGGGGTACGGCCACGAGTGGCCCGGAAGCCATCATGCGCAATAATCCGGCCATGGCCCATCGCATCGCCGTCCTCGCCCTCGACCACGTGGTCGGGCTCGACCTCGGCACCTCCGCACAGGTCTTCGGCACCGCCCGGGACGCCACCGGGAAGCGGCTCTACCGGGTCGAGATGTGCACGCCGGGCGGCCGGCCGGTGCGGGTCACCGCGGGTTACGCGGCGCACCCCGACCACGACCTGTCGCTGACCGAGACCGCCGACACGGTGGTCGTGCCCGGTATCCACGACGGGTCGCCGCTGACCGACGGCACCGTGGACGCCGAGGTCGCCGCCGCGCTGCGCGCCGCGCACGCCCGGGGCGCCCGGGTGATGTCGATCTGCACCGGTTCGTTCGTGCTGGCCGCCGCCGGCCTGCTGGACGGCCGCCGGGCCACCACGCACTGGGCGCACGCCGCCGACTTCCGGCGCTTCCATCCCTCCGTACACCTGGATCCGGGTGTGTTGTTCGTCGACGACGGCGACATCCTCACCTCGGCCGGCGTGGCCGCGGGCATCGACCTGTGCCTGCACGTGATCCGCCGCGACCACGGCGCCGAGGTGGCCAACCACGCCGCCCGACGCTGCGTCGTGCCGCCCTGGCGCGATGGCGGCCAGGCGCAGTTCATCGAGCGCCCGCTGCCGGTCGGCGACGGCGCGGCGTCGACGGCGGCCACCCGGTCGTGGTCGCTGGAACGGCTCGGCGAGCCGTTGACGCTGATCACGATGGCCGGGCACGCCCGGATGAGCGTGCGCACGTTCACCCGGCGCTTCCGCGAGGAGACCGGGGTGAGCCCGGCCCGCTGGCTGTTGCAGCAACGCACCGACCACGCGCGGCGGCTACTGGAGACCACGGGCCTGGGCGTCGACCAGGTGGCGCGGCAGGCCGGCTTCGGCACAGCGGCGGCGTTGCGGCAACAGTTGCACGCGGCGATCGGTGTGTCGCCGACCACGTACCGTCGCACGTTCCGCCCACCCACTGGCGATCGGGTGCCGGGATAGGCGACTATGCCTGCCATGCAACCGCACGAGCGTCCGGGTGGCCAGGTTTACGGCGGCGGTCCGACCGGCGGGGGTGGTCCCTACGGCGGCGAACCGACCAGCGGGGGTCCCGGCTATCCGGACCCGACCAGCGGCGGCGCCGTCTACGGCGGCCCAACCAGCGGCGGCCCGAATTATGGGAGCCCGACCAGCGGCGGCCCCAGCTACGGAAGCCCGACCAGCGGCGGCCCCAGCTACGGAAGCCCGACCAGCGGCGGCCCGAGCTACGGAAGCCCCGCCGGCGGCGGCCCTGGGTATGGAGGCACCGGTTACGGCGGCCCCGGCGTAGCCGGCCCCGGAGGCGGCCCGGTCTACGGCGACCGGCGCGGCACCGCGGGCCGGACCGGCCGGCAAGGCCGCGGGGGACAGACCCCACCACCACCCGGCCGCGACCCGCTGATCCTCGGCGCCCTGGCCATCGCCGCCATCGGCATCCTGCTCGGCATCCTCTTCGCGACCGGCGTCTTCGCCGGCGACGACCTCCCGCCGGCGACCCCACCCGCCGGCACCGCCCCCGCGACCCCACCACCGACCACGGCCGGCGGCTGACCGGCGACATACCGCCAGACGGCCGCGGACCGCTGCCGTCCGGGTTCGGTCAGCCGCCGACTGGCCCAGGCCAGGCGAGCCGCACGCCGCCGGCGGCTGACCGAACCTGGACGGGCACGGCGCCGCCGGTGGCTGGCTCAGGCGGCGCGGGCCGCGCGCCGCCCGCGCCGGGCGCGGATGTAGTCGGAGACCACGTAGGCACCCAGGTCGTCGGAGGACGGGGTGAACACCCGCCCGCCGCTGCGTCGGGCCACGGCGTCGACGAACCGCTTCAAACCCTCGTCCTCGCCGAGCATGAACAGGTTGATGGTGGCGCCGTAGCGGGTCAGGCGGTCCACCTCCTGCACCGTCGCCGCGATCGTTTCCCGGGTCGGCGGCCACATGAACACCGGATAGCCGTCGTCGTCGACGTGCGCGGTCGGCTCGCCGTCGGTGACCACCAGCACGACCGGCTCGGCGCCGGGGTGCTTGCGCAGGTGGCGGCCGGCCTGGCGGAGCGCGTCGTGCAGGTTGGTGCCCTGCTCGTAGTCGGGCTCGACGGCGGCGAGTTCGGCCTGCGACAGCGGCGCCGCCGACCGGCCGAAGCCGATGATCTGCAGCGCGTCCTGCGGGAACCGGGTCGCCACGAGGTGCGACAGGGCCAGCGCGGTCTGCTTCATCGGGCCCCACCGGCCCTCGGCGACCATCGAGTAGGACAGGTCGACGCAGACGGCCACGGCCGCCGAGGCGCGCCGCTCGGTCTCCACCACCTCGAAGTCGTCGACCGACAGCGCGACCGGCACCCCGGCGCCGCCCCGGGCCACCGCCCGGGTCAGCGTGCGCACCACGTCGAGCGGCTGCTCGTCGCCGTACTCCCAGGGCCGGGAAGCCCCGGTCACCTCGCCGGCCGCACCCGCGTCGCGCAAATCGTGCTGCCCCCGCCGGCCCGCGGTCAGGTCGGCGAACACCCGGCGCAGCGCGGTGCCACCGAGCCGGCGCAACGCCTTCGGCGAGAGGGTCAGGCCGTCGGCGGTGCGGGTCACCCAGCCCTGCCGGCGCATCTCCCGCTCCAGTTCCTGAAGCCGGCGTACGTCGTCGGCAGCCGACCGCCCGAGGGCCCGCTCGACCGCCTCCACGTCGACGTCGTCCAGCGTCGCGCCGGGGTGCTCCTGGCCGAGCTGGTCGATCAGGTCGTCGAGCTCACCGATCTCCTCCAGCGCGCCGGTCGCCTCGCCGTAGCCCAGCGGCTCCTCGCCGCGCATCCGTTCCCGGCGGTCCCAGCCCAGCTCGGGCCGGAGCGCACGCAGGTTGTCGGTCAGGGCGCTCATCTCCCGAGCCAGGTCGCCGTTGCCCAGGGCCTGCTGCATCAGCGAAGCCAGCTCGTCGCGCTGCTGCGGCGACAGCGACCGCATCAAGCGCTCCCCGGCCGCGGCCCGGCGAGCCAACGCGTCGACCAGCTCGTCGACGGTTTGCGGGTTCTCCGGGAAGTAGTCGCCGTGCCGGCGCATGAACTCGGCGAACTGGTCGGTGGTGTCCTCGCCCCGGGCGTGCCGCTCGAGCAGGGCGTTGAGGTCGCGCATCATCTCGGCCACGGCCTGCTGGGCGGCCGGGTCCTGCAACGACTCGCGCATGCCGCGGAACCGCTGCTCGACCACGTCACGCCGGAGCCCGTCGAGGATCTCCTGGTAGCGCTGCCGGCCCTCCTCGCTGGCCCACTGATAGTCCGAGAGCTCCTCGACGGCCCGCGCCGTCGACCGTGGCAGGTTGTCGAGGATCGCCTCGTTGAACCGGGCCGCGTCGTCGTCCCGGCCGGCCAGCTCCTCGCGCTCCGCCGCCAGGGCCTGGTCGAGGAGCTGCTGCGCCCTGGTGACCGCGCCGTCGAGCTGGCCGCGGCGCATCGCGTCGCGGCGCATCCGGCGGGCCCGTGCCTGCAGGTCGTCGAGCCCGCCGCGGTCGCCCGGACCGCGGCGCAACAGGTTGCGCAACGCGTCCCGCAACGAGCCGCCGTCGAGCACCTCGGCGCCGACGTCGTCGACCGCGCCGCGCACGTCGTAGGGCGGGGCGAGCGGGTCCGGCCCGCCCGCCCACGCGCCGTAGCGGTTGCTTCTCATCCCCGGCTGCCGTACATCGTCCGGCCGTCGCCGCTGGCCTTGGACATCCGCCGGGTCAGGTGCAGGCCTTCGAGCACGAACTCGACGCCGGCGGCCGCCTCGCCGCGGGTCGGCGCGTCGCCCAGGCCCAGCCGGTCGAGCACCTTGGCCAGGCCCGGCAGGGTGCCGACCTGGCGCAGGATCTCGTCGGCCGGCACCAGCTCGCCAGTCTCGATGATGTCGCCCTCGGCGACCAGGTTGACGAAGCTCGACAGGTCGAGCCCGGCGAGCCGGGCCCGGAAGGTCTCTGCGGTCGCCGTACGCAGCAGGTGGGCCAGGATCTCGACCTCGCGCCCCTCTTCGCCGCTCTCGAACTCGACCTTGCCGCGCAACGTGCTGGTCACCGACTCGGCGTCGCCGATCCGGGCGACCGCCTGGTCTTCGCCGAGCAGCCCGGAGCGGCGCAGCGCGGCGGCGGCGACCGTCTCGGCCGCGGCGATCGGGAACCGGGCGGAGACACCGGACCGGGCGTCGACCGAGGGCGACTCGCGCACCCCGCGGGCGAACCGGGCCAGGACCTCCAGAACATGCTCTGGTACGGCGGCGACCAGTGAAGCCTCCTGGCGCACCAGGTCGAGCTCGAGGTCGAGTTCGAGCGGGTAGTGGGTGCGGATCTCGGCGCCGAACCGGTCCTTGAGCGGCGTGATGATCCGGCCGCGGTTGGTGTAGTCCTCGGGGTTGGCGCTGGCGACCAGCAGCACGTCGAGCGGCAGCCGCAGCTGGTAGCCGCGGATCTGGATGTCGCGCTCCTCGAGGACGTTGAGCAGGCTGACCTGGATCCGCTCGGCCAGGTCGGGCAGCTCGTTGACGGCGAAGATGCCGCGGTTGGTGCGCGGCACCAGGCCGAAGTGGATGGTCTCCGGGTCGCCGAGGGTTCGGCCCTGCGCGACCCGGATCGGGTCGACGTCGCCGACCAGGTCACCGACGCTGGTGTCCGGGGTGGCCAGCTTCTCGCCGTAGCGCATCGACCGGTGCAGCCAGGCGACCGGCTGGTCGTCCCCGTTCTCCTCGACGGAGCGGCGGGACGACGGCGTCACGGGGTTGAGCGGGTGTTCGTTGATCTCGGAGCCCGGGATCACCGGGGTCCACTCGTCGAGCAGTTCGACCAGCGACCGGATCAGCCGGGTCTTGCCCTGGCCCCGCTCGCCGAGCAGGACCATGTCGTGTCCGGCCAGGATGGCCCGTTCGACCTCGGGCAGGACGGTCTGGTCGTAGCCGACGATGCCCGGGAACCGGGGCTGACCGGTGCGCATCCGGTCCAGCAGGTTGGCCCGGAGTTCGTCCTTGACCGTGCGATAGGTGTGGCCGGCGGCACGCAACTCCCCGACCGTGCGGGGCAGGTCATGCGGCGAAGTGTCTGTCACCTCACCGACGCTATCTCGCGACCCGCCCCGCCCGACAAGATCAGACCCGGTCGGGGTCGGCGCCGGTCCGCCGGGCGTCCTCGGCGGCGTCGGCGTCGCCCACCGGCACGCCGTCGCTGTCGCGGGTGGCGCCGGCCGGGATCTGCCTTCCCTCGGCCCGGGCGCGGTCGGCCTCGGCGTCGCTCGCGCCGACGGTTTCGCCCTGTTCCGGGGCCTCGGTCTCGTCATCGGTCAGCCCGCCGGCGATGAACGCGCCGGCCGCGGCGGCCGGGAGGTTGCCTCCTGATGGTGTGGTCACGTCGACCTCCCTTCTCGGAAACGGGAGATACCCCTGGGCAGCGACGGGAAACAATGGACAAGACCGGTTGTGTGTAACTATCGTCAAGCGCTATGAGTCCTTACCTTGACGCGGCCGCGTGGCAGGAGAGCTGGGACCGCCAGCAGGAGGCGTTCCTGCCTGACCGCGAAGCGCGGTTCACCGCGATGCTCGACATCGTCGAGGCCGTCGCCGGCCCGGCGCCCCGGGTGCTCGACCTGGCCGGCGGCACCGGCTCGATCTCACTGCGCACCCTGCGTCGGTTCCCCCGCGGCACCACCACCCTGGTCGACGTCGACCCGGTGCTGCTGACGATCGCCCGGGCCAGCCTCGACGACCGCACCGCGATCGTCAGCGCCGACCTGCGTGCGCCGTCGTGGTCGGCCGACCTGCCGCACGACGACTACGACGCTGTGCTCAGCGCCACCGCCCTGCACTGGCTCGACGAGGAGCGACTGGCCGCCCTCTACAGCGAGGTCGGCCGGCTGCTCCGGCCCGGCGGCGTGTTGATCAACGCCGACCACATGCCCGACGAAGGGTTGCCGGGCCTGAGCAAGACGCTGCGCGACCGGGCCCGTGAGCGCCGCGACGCGCGCTACGCGGCCGGCGCCGCGACCTCCTGGCCGGCGTGGTGGGAGCTGGTCGGCCGGGACGAGACGCTGGCTCCCCGCTATGCCGAACGCCAGAAGATCTTCCCCAGCACCGAGCACAACGACTGGGTCCCGCCGGCCACCTGGCACCAGGCCGCCCTGCGCGACGCCGGCTTCGCCGAGGTCGGCCTGGCCTGGCGCGGCGGCACCGACGCCGCGGTGGTCGGCGTCCGCTGAGCCGGGGACGCGGGCCCTGGGCCGCCCAGGCCGGCCACGACGGTGACCGGCACGGCCGGCCTGGCCGTCCGGGGTGTCGCGGTCCGGGCGGAGGGTTGACGCCGCGTACATGCCAAAGCATGTGGCTACATGTTTTGGCATGTACGCGCCAGTGACCGGCACAGCCGGCCTGGCCGGCCGTGGCCGACAGGAGGGCCCCTCAGGGCTCGCGGCGGGTGCGCTGGCGGGCGGCCTCGTACAACACGATCGTGGCCGCGGCCGCCGCGTTGAGGGACGACGCCGCGCCACCGATCGGGATGCGCACCATCTCGTCGGCGGCCTGCCGCCAGGCGCTGCTCAGTCCCTGCGTCTCGTTGCCGACCAGGAGCAGCGTCGGGCCGCGCAGGTCGGCGTCGGCGACCTCGGTGGTCGACCGCTCGTCGGTGCCGACCAGGCGCAGCGGCGCCGCCCACTCCAGCACCTCGGCCGCCGCCGCCACCCGCACCACCGGCAACGCGAAGATCGACCCTGTGCTGGCCCGCACCGACCGCGGGTCGTAGGGATCGGCGGCGTGCCCGCTGACGATCAGCCCCTCGGCGCCGAAGGCGTCGGCCGACCGGATCAGCGTGCCCACGTTGCCGGGCGAGGCGGGCCGGTCGAAGAGCACGTAGAGCGGCGCCCCGGCCCGATCGGGCACATGGTGGCCGAGCCGGTCCAACCGGTCCGGCGGCAACCCGACCACGGCGACCAACTCGGCGTCTTCCTTCTCGCCCAGCTCGGCGTGCAGCTCCGGGTCCATCTCGACGGACTCGGGGACCTTGTCCAACAACCCGGTCGCCCACGTGGACAGCCGTCGGCCGGCCGGGAAGATCAACTGGCGGATCTCCCAACCGTGTTCGGCCGCGAGGCTGATCGGGCGTACCCCCTGCACCAGGAACTCGCCCGCCCGGTGCCGCTTGCTCCGGTTGGTCAACAGCGCGTGCCACTGCTGAAACGTCGCGTTCCGCGTCGTGATCTTCACCGTGCCACCTCATTCCGCACGGGGGTGTGTCTACCATCGTCGGCAATTGAAGGAGGCTGGCGTGGCTATTCCGCAGCGTGCGCGCGTCGTGGTGATCGGCGGTGGGGTGATCGGCACGTCGGTCGCCTACCATCTGGCCGCCCTCGGCTGGACCGACATCGTGCTGCTCGAACGCGACAAGTTGACCTCGGGCACCACCTGGCACGCCGCCGGCCTCATGGTCACCTTCGGCTCGCTCTCGGAGACCTCGACCGAGATGCGGAAATACACCCGCGACCTCTACGCGCGGCTGGAGGTGGAGACCGGCCAGGCGACCGGGCTCAAGCAGGTCGGCTTCATCGAGGTGGCCGCCGACGCCGACCGGTTGGAGGAATACCGCCGGGTCTCGGCGTTCAACCGCTACTGCGGCATCGACGTGCAGGAGATCGGCCCCGGCGAGATCAAGGAGCTGTTCCCGCTCGCCCGCACCGACGACCTGCTGGCCGGCTTCTACGTCGCCGACGACGGGCGGGCCAACCCGGTCGACGTGACCATGGCGCTCGGTAAGGGCGCCCGGCTGCGCGGCGCGACGATCATCGAGGGCGTGCCGGTCACCGGCATCCTGCGCAAGGGCAGGACCGTCACCGGCGTACGCACACCGCAGGGCGACATCGAAGCCGAGTACGTGGTCAACTGCGCCGGCGTGTGGGCCCGGCAACTCGCCGAGCAGGCCGGCGTGAGCGTGCCGCTGCAGGCCGCCGAGCACTACTACCTGATCACCGAGCCGATCGACGGCGTCTCCGGCGACCTGCCGGTGCTGGAGGACCCGTCCTCCTACGGCTACTACCGCGAGGAGGGCGCCGGCCTGATGGTCGGGCTCTTCGAGGCCGAGTGCGCGCCCTGGCACGTCGACCGGGTGCCGGAAACCTTCTCGTTCGGCACGATCCCGCCGGACTGGGACCGGATGGCGCCCTACCTGGAAAAGGCGATGGCCCGGGTGCCGATCACCGGCGACGCCGGCGTGCGCACGTTCTTCTGCGGCCCGGAGTCGTTCACGCCCGACCTGTCGCCGATCGTCGGCGAGGCGCCGGAACTGCGCAACTATTTCGTCGCGGCCGGCCTCAACTCGATCGGCATCCTGACCGGCGGGGGGATCGGCCGGTCGGTGGCGCAGTGGATCGTCGACGGCAAGCCTGACATCGACGTCACCGGGATGAACATCGACCGGCTGGAGCGCTATCAGTCCACACCGGACTATCGCGCGACGCGTACGGTCGAGTCGTTGGGCAAGGTCTATGCCACCCACTTCCCCGGCCTGTCGATGAAGACCGCGCGCGGCGCGAAGCTCTCGCCGGTGCACGAGCGGCTGGTCGCCCAGCGCGCCTACTTCCGCGACGTGAGCGGTTGGGAGGGCGCCGACTGGTACGCGCCGGAGGGCGCCGAGCCGAACGTCGAGAAACTCTCCTGGGGCCGGCAGAACTGGTTCCCCTACTGGGAAGCCGAGCACCGCGCCGCGCGCGAGGGCGTGATCCTGATGGACATGTCGTTCATGTCCAAATACCTCGTGCGGGGCGAGGAGGCGGGCGCCGCGCTCGACCACCTGTCGGCCGGCGCGGTGAACGGCGAGCCCGAAAGGATCACCTACACCCAGTGGCTCAACGAGGGCGGGAACCTCGAAGCCGACCTGACCGTCACCAAGCTCGACGACGACGCGTTCTGGGTGGTCGCGTCCGACACCGCACACCGGCACGCACTATCCATGATGGAGCGTGCGTTCACGGGTCGGCACGCGTTCGTCACCGACGTCACCGGCGGCTACGCCCAGCTCAACATCCAGGGCCCGCGCTCGCGGGAACTGCTCCGGTCGGTGACCAGCGCCGACCTGTCCGACGAGGCGTTCCCGTTCCGCACCGCACGCGAGATCGACCTCGGCTTCGCCCGGGTGCTCTGCGTCCGGATCACCTATCTCGGCGAACTCGGCTACGAGCTCTACGTCCCGGCCGAGCAGGCGGTGCACGTCTACGACCGGTTGACCGCGGCCGGCGCGCCCGTCGGCCTGCGGCACGCCGGTCTCAAGGCGCTGTCCAGCCTGCGGATGGAGAAAGGCTACCGCGACTACGGGCACGACATCGACAACACCGATTCGGTGCTGGAGGCCGGCCTCGGCTTCGCGGTCGCCCTCGACAAGCCCGGCGGCTTCGTCGGCCGCGACGCGGTGCTGGCTCGCAAGGCCGCCGGCCCACTGCGTCGCCGCCTGGTGCAGGTGCTGCTGACCGACCCCGACCCGCTGATGTTCCACGGCGAGGTGGTCCGCCGCGACGGCGTGCCGGTCGGCTACGTCCGCGCCGCCTCCTACGGCTTCACGCTGGGCGGCGCGGTGGGCCTCGCGATGCTGGACCGGGCCGACGGCGGGGCGCTCGACCAGGGTTGGCTCGACGGTGGCGAGTGGACGGTCGAGGTCGCCGACCGGATCGTCCCGGCCCGCTGCTCGCTGCGCCCAATGTACGACCCGGGGAACGCCCGCATCCGCATGTAGCGCGCGATAGGTCGCGGATAGATCCGGCTGAGATCGTCCGGCACGTCCTTCAACGACGCCCTCCACCAGAAGGAGGTCGCGGATGTGTCGTCGATCGTGGCTGCGCGCCATCCCGCTCGCCGCCCTGACCGCGCTCGCCATCCTCGTCCCGATGTCTGCCTCGGCGGCACCGAAGCCGCCGCCCGACCCCGGCACCGGCTCCACGGCGGAGCCGACCCCGCCGCCACCCGGCGCGGTGCCGCCGGCCGACCGAGCCCGGGTGCTGCCGCCCGACTGGCGTACCTCCGCCGATCTGGCCTGGACCACCACCGGTGACGCCGCCGGCTTCCACGTCCTGGTCGCCAAGGCCAGCACCGGCTATCAGTGGCGCACCGTCACCACCCTGGTCGAGCAGGGTTTCGACAGCGACCAGTGGGTCGGCAACGCCTGCCTGACCGCCTCCGGCAACCGCCTGGTCGTGGTCTACGCGCCGCGTTCCTTCACCAACCGCGTCGACCTGTTCGACCGGGGCGGGTTCACCGCGGTCGTCGACCTGGCCAGCGGCCGGGTCACCAAGCTGCCCATCCTGTCGACGCTGGCCTACTTCAACCCGGGGTGTGGCGCCGGTGAGCAGGCGGTCGTCACCCAACTCGGCGGCGAGCAGGACGAGCGCACGTCGCGCAACCGCTCGCGGCTGATCGAACTCGACGCGAGCGCCACCAAACTGGGCCGGTCGACCGAAGTGGCGACGGAGCTGACCTCGGCCGTGCCGACCAGCACCGGCATCGTCGCCGCGGGCAGCGGAAGGCTGGTCAAGGTGGCGCCGGACGGCCGCCTGACCACGGTCGCCGAGACCCGCGGTACCGCCTTCGACGTGAAAGCCGACGCCGGTGGCGGAGTCGTCTACCTCGATCGCGACCGCGACAACGCCCGGGTGCGGCGGCTCGGCGCCGACGGCAGGACACGCACGCTGGCCACGGGCACGCTGAGCACGGTCGGCGTGGCCGCCGGCACCCACGGCCGGGTGTTCCTGACCGGCACGCCGAGCAGTGTCGCCACGCTGCCGGCCGAGGTGACCCGGATCGCCGCCGACCCGCGGGCCGAGGTGTCGTCGCTTGGGCGGGTCGCCATCAACGGCGTCACCAAGCTGTCGGGGACCGAGGACCCGGCAGGCCCACGGCCGGTGCGGATCGAGGCGAAGGTGCTCGGCACGGGTGAGAACGTCGCGTTCGGCGTGCTGCCGGCCGCCGACGGTCAGCCCTCCGGCGTCCAGTCCCGTGCGTCGGCCCCCGACCCGGTGGGCGCCGGCAACGCGCTCAGCCCGGCCCTGTCCCTCGGCCGGGGCACCTGGTCGCCTGGGTCGCCGAACAATCCCGTCGACACCGACGCCTACTGCTCGGTGCAGCGCAACGACCCGCGTAACCAGGTCCTGCAGCCCAAGCCGCGGCAGGTCGAGTGGGCGGTCGACCAGGCGATCACCAACACGCCGTACGCGGCCCGCCCGGCCAACTGGAAGAACCTCGACATGCCGGCGTACTCGCCGCTGCAGTTGTTCCCGCAGATTCCGCTGTCCGGCGGCGGCCGGGTGCCGGCGCAGGTCTTCCTCGGCATCCTGGCCCAGGAGTCGAACCTCTGGCAGGCCTCCAACGTGGCCGTGCCCGGTGTCACCGCCAACCCGTTGATCGGCAACTTCTACGGGCGGGAGATCTACGACACCGACACAGCCAACGACTGGGACATCCACTGGGACAAGGCCGACTGTGGCTACGGCGTCGCCCAGGTCACCGACGGCATGCGCGCGCAAGGCTTCACGAAGCCCGGCGAGGTGGCGCTGCCCTACGACCACCAGCGGGCGGTCGCGCTCGACTTCGCCGCCAACATCGCGGCCGGGGTGCGGATCCTGCAGGACAAGTGGAACCAGACCCGCGGCGGTGGGCTGATCATCGGCAACGGCGACCCGGCGAAGCTGGAGAGCTGGTTCTTCGCCATCTGGGCCTACAACAGCGGCTTCTACCCCGACACCGGCGGCGGACAGCCGTGGGGCGTGGGTTGGGCCAACAACCCGGTCAACCCGAGATACCCGGCCAACCGCTCCGCGTTCCTGGAGGCCGGCTACGACGACGCCCGGCAACCCCAGCGCTGGCCCTACCCGGAGAAGGTGCTCGGCTTCGCGGGGCATCCGCCGGACCTGCTGGAGGGGCCGGATACCTACGTCTCGGGATACCGGGCGTCCTGGTGGACCTCGGTGGCGAACCGTGCCGCCGTCAAGCCGCCGGTCGACCTGTTCTGCACGGCCAGCAACCAGTGCTTCCCCGGCCAGAAGATCAAGCCGACCGCGCCGGATCTGGCCAGCGAGCCGGCTGGGCCGTGCGCACACCAGAACCTGGCCGGACAGTACGACCTGCGCTGCTGGTGGAACCAGCCGACGACCTGGAAGAACCCGGACCAGATGGGGTACGAGGTGCTCCGCTTCGACCCGGGCTACGCCTATCAGGACGATGCCACCTCGTACGCGCCGCGCTGCTCGTCGAACCTCGGTCTGCCGCCCAACACGCTGGTCATCGACGACGTCGGCGACAACGTGCCCTCGGTGAGGCCCAACTGCGACCGCGGTTTCACCAATTCCGGCTCGTTGACCTGGGCGTTCGGCAACGACGGCAACCTGTATCCGTCGAAAGTCGACTTCCACCAGATCGGCGGCGGGTTCGCCGGGCATTTCTACTTCGCACACACCAGGACGGACACTTCCAATAACCAGAAGATGAAAGTCACCGGTAGGTGGACGCTCAACCAGAGCCTCGGCAACACCTGGGCCCGGGTGATGGTGCACATGCCCGACCAGGGCGCGCACACCAGACAGGCGCAATACAAAATCAACCTCGGCGGCGGTGGTCCGGCGATCGAGCGTTACCTGCCGCAACGTACCCGTGAGCATCGGTGGGTCTCGCTCGGTGCCTTCAAGTTCGAGGGCATCCCGTTCGTCGAACTGTCGAACATGACGCACGACGGCGATGGCGACGAAGACATCGCCTGGGACGCGATCGCTTTCCAGAAGCTGCCCGGCAAGCCGCGGCACCAGGTGGTGGCGCTGGGTGACTCCTACACGTCGGGCGAGGGCGCGTCGAGCACCGACGGCGCCGACTACTACCGGGAATCCGACTACAAGGTCACGGAGTTCACGCCCGACGGCGACGTGACGAAGACGCGGAACGTCTGCCACCGGTCGCGCAACGCCTGGCCCCGGCAGGGCAAGCTCTCCGACAACTCGAAGACCATCGGGCAGCGGGCCGACGAGTTCGACTTCACGCTGGACTTCCATTTCGGCGCGTGCGCCTGGGCCGAGACCGAGTGGATGCTGCCGTGGTATTCGGTGAGCTCGCCACCGTCCAACGCGTTCGGGCAGCTGGGCACCGACAACTGGGGCGAGGTGCCACAACTCGACTCGGGTTTCCTCGACGACAACACGACGCTCGTGGTGTTCTCGATCGGTGGCAACGACGCCCGCTTCAGCCCGGTGTTCGAGCAATGCGTCTATGGCACATTCCTGCAGCTATGTCAGGACTCGACGCTCGACGGCGACACGAAGAACATGGCGGACGCTGAGCACGAGCTGATCCAGGGCAAGGTCAAGGACTCCATCAAGACGGTGATCCAGGAGATACACAAGAAGGCCAAGAACGCCAAGATCATGCTGATGGGCTACCCCAAGCTGCTCGAGGGCCTGGGCCAGTGCATCATCGGCATCGGCACCGAGGAGGCGCCCTGGCTCAACCAGATGGGCGACGAGCTCGCCGGCATGATGGACTCGCTGGTCAACGAGATGAAGTCCGCGCCCAACAACATCCCGATCTGGTTCGCCAACCCGATCAGCGCGTTCGCGGGCAAGGGCATCTGCGGCAACCCGGAGAACATCCACGGCATCGTCACCCAGTTGACCAAGGGTGAGAACGGGCCGCTGCCCGACTGGCTGCCGGTCGACTGGAACACCCGCGGCGTCTCGCAACAGTCGTTCCACCCGAAGACGCCGGGCGCGGCGATCTACGGCCAGGTGTTCACCGACACGGCCCAGAACAAGATGGGGCTATGACCCGACACGTTCACCGCGGCGCCGCGAGGAGGCTCCTCCGCCTCCTCGCGGCGCTGTGCCTCGTCATCGTCGTGGCCGGGTGCGGCTCGGCCCAGGAGGCGGCGCTCGACCAGGCGTCGCAGCGAGCCCGCGCGCGGGCCCACGAGGCCCGCGACAACGTGGCCGCCCTGCTCGGTGGCGTCGACTACCAGCCCGCCGACGATCAGGACCTGTTGGCCGACGCGGTCGAGCAGGTCCAGAGCGGCACCGGCTTCGTCTTCGCCAGCCGCACCCCGGGGCCGGGCCAGGTCGAGATCGACGCCGGTTTCGACGACAGCGGCGACGCCGGCCTGTTGGGCCCGCACACCCACGCCCTGGTGCGCCTCTGCGTCCGGATCAGCGGCACCCGCCCCGGCCCGGTCACGATCAACGACGTGCCGTGCCAGCCGTTCGCGGATCCGGCCCAACCGGGCAGCCCGCGGGAGACGATCACCCTCGAAGGCTGACCGCCGCAAGGGCCGGCCGGCGCGGGCCGTCGGAGCCGATCACGCTCCGAGGCTGACCGCCGCAAGGGCCGGCCGGCGTGGGCCGTCGGAGCCGATCAGGCTCCGAGGCTGACCGCCGCGAGGCGGGCCGCGGCCAGTGCCGCGTCGCCGGCGAGCACGGCCTCGCGGCCGATCGCCTCGCGCAGGCGGGCCTGGACCGCCGCTCGCAACTCGGGGACGCCGGTGAGCAGGCCGCCGGCGAGGACCACCGGCCCGTCGCCCGGGGCCAGCGTGAGCAGCGTGCCGGCAAGCCGGCGGGCTCCGTCGGCGACGATGGCACCGGCCGCGGGGTCGCCGGCCCGGGCCGCGTCGAACAGGATCGGCGCGAGGGCGGCCATCTTGTCGCGAGCCAGCGCGTAGAACGCGCTCACGAACCCGCCCGGACCCACCCCGCCGACCGCGGCGTGCACCGCCGACGTCAGGTCGTCGGCGGTGCCGGCGTGCAACGCCCGCGCGGCGTGCCGGGCCGCCTCGAGGCCGAACCAGAAACCCGACCCCTCGTCGCCGAGCAGCCAGCCGAGGCCGTCGACGCGTCGGCCGACCGTCCAGTCGACGATCTCGCAGGCGATGGCCCCCGTGCCCGCGATGAGCACCGAGCCGGATGGGGTGTCGTGGCCGCCGGCGGCGTAGGCCACCACCGCGTCGCCGACCGTGCGCAGCGAGACCGGGACACCGGTCGTCTGCCAGGCCGCCGCGTAGACCGCCGCACCCTCGGGCGTGTCCAGGCGGCTGTAGCCGGCCACCCCGACCACAGCAGCGGCCACCCGGTGCGGTTCCAGATCTCCCAGAGCCGCGCCGACGGCGCCGACCAGCGCGGCCGCGGCCTCTTCCGGCGGCCGCGCCACCGGGTTGCCGGGGCCGCCGTTGCCCCGCCCGACCACGACACCGTCGAGTGTGGTCACCACGACGCGGGTGCTGGTGCCGCCGCAGTCGCCGCCGATCACCAGCGCCTCTGTCACGCCACACATGCTCCGCCCCGGTCGACCGCCAAAGCAAGAGTTCGCGATCATCTATGTAAAACATCTTGACGCGGATGCCATCACGGCAATAATTTTGTTCACCATCGAACACGATCGAAAGGAATGCCCGCATGGCCGAGACCGGGCTGCTGGGCCGGGTGCGCACCGAACTGCCGACGCTCCCGGATGCCCTCCAGCGGGTCGCCGAGCAGATCCTCGGCGAGCCAGAGGAGATGGCGCGGACGACGATCGTCGACCTCGCCGAGCGCGCCGGCACGTCGACCGCGACCATCACCCGTTTCTGCCGGTTCTTCGGCTATCGCGGCTACGCCGAACTGCGGGTGGCCGTGGCCACCGAGACCGGCCGCGCCGCACAGGCCCGCTGGGACACCGACATCGACCACGAGATAACCCCGGGCGCACCTCTCGACCGGGTGCTCGACGTGGTCGCCAGCGCCGACGCCCGGGCCATCCAGGACACCGCAGGCCAGGTCGACCTGGCCGCGGTCGAGCGGGTCTCGGCCGCGGTCGCCACCGCGCAACGGGTCGAACTGTTCGGCCTGGGCAGCTCCGGCAACGCGGCCCGGGAGATGGCGTTCCGGCTCGAGCGCATCCGGGTGCCCTGCTGGCACCGCTGCGACCCGCACACCGCCCTGACCAACGCGGCGCTCCTCGGCCCGGGCGACGTCGCCGTCGGGATATCACACAGTGGACGGACCCGAGAGGTGATCGAGGTGCTCAGCGAGGCCGCCGACCACGGCGCGCTGACGGTCGCGATCACCTCGTTCCCCCGCTCGCCGCTGGCCGAGGTCGCCGACGTGGTGATGACCACCGCCGTGCAGGAGACCACGTTCCGGCTCGCCGCGCTCTCCGCGCTGCACAGCCAACTCCTGGTGCTCGACCTGATCTACGTCGCCGTCGCGCAGCGCACCTACGAGCGCACCACCGAAGCGTTCGAGGTGACCGCCCGCGCCGTCGACGCGCACCGCCTACCCCGCAAGCGCACGAGAACCCCGGAGGGATCATGACGATCGGCGCGGAGAGCTATCTCGCGGCCGTCACGGCCGCGATCGACCAGGTCGCCAGGACCCAGAGCGACGCGGTACGCCGTGCCGCCGACCTGATAACCGCTGCGCTGCGCGCGGGTGGCGTGGTGCAGGCGTTCGGCGCCGGCCACTCCGAGGCGCTGGCCATGGAGATCGCCGGCCGGGCCGGCGGCCTGGTGGCCAGCAACCGGATCGCGCTGCGCGACCTGGTGCTGTTCGGCGGCGCCGACCGGTCCGTCCTCGACGAGCCGTTCCTGGAGCGCGACCCGTCCGTGGCCCGCCGGCTCTACGAACTCGCGCCGGTCAAGCCCGACGACGTGTTCGTGATCGCGTCGAACTCGGGGGTCAACGGTGTCGTGGTCGAGTTGGCCCGGCTGGTCAAGGAAAACGGGCACGGCCTGGTCGCGGTCACGTCGTTGACACACAGCCTCGCCGTGCCAACCAAGCACCCGTCCGGCAAGCGCCTGGCCGACCTGGCCGACGTGGTGCTCGACAACGGCGCGCCCTACGGCGACACGGCCCTCCCGCTCGACCCGGCGCTGTCTCCCGACCAAGCACCTTCGGTCGGCGCGATCTCGTCGGTCACCGGTGCGGTGCTCGCGCAGCAGGTGGTGTGCGAGGTGGTGGCCCGGATGGTCGAGGCCGGCGAGACCCCACCGGTCTACCTCTCCTACAACGTGCCGGGCGGCGACGAACACAACCGAGAGCTTGAAGCGCGGTACGCCGGGCGCATCCGGCGTACCGCCTGATCGAGAAGGCGAGACCCAGCTATGAACCTCTCTTCCCAGCTCAGACGTTACCCCAACCGGCGGGCGGTGCTCGGTGCGGCGGTGGCCGGCGCGGCCCTGCCGATCCTGGGCGGCTGCGTCACCGGCGGCGACGACGAGACGACCAACGCCGGCGCGGGCGCGAGGACCGCGGAGAACCCGCTCGGCGTGCCCGACAAGACCCCGCTCGAGGTGGTCATCTTCAAGGGCGGCTACGGCGACGAGTACGCGGTCAACGCCGAGGCCCTCTACAAGCAGAAGCACGCCGGCGCGACGGTCGACCACAAGGGCATCCAGAAGGTCGGCGAGGCGCTGCAGCCCCGGTTCGTGGCCGACACCCCGCCGGACGTGGTCGACAACACCGGCGCCGGTCGGCTCGACCTGGCCACCCTGGTCGGCGCCGGCAAGCTGACCGACCTGGCCGAGTTGCTCGACGCGCCGGCGCTCGACGATCCGGGCAAGAAGGTGCGCGACACCTTGCTGCCGGGCGTGGCCGACGACGGCACGTTCGACGGCAAGGTGCAGGCGCTCAACTTCACGTACACCGTCTGGGGTCTGTGGTATTCGAAGCCGTTGTTCGAGAAGAACGGCTGGACCTTCCCGACCACCTGGGACGCGATGCTCGCGCTCTGCGAGCAGATCAAGAAGGCCGGCGTCGCGCCCTGGACCTACCAGGGCAAATATCCGGAGTATCTCAACGACCCGCTGCTCGCGATGGCGGCCAAGGCCGGCGGCCCCGATCTGGTCAAGGCCGTCGACAACCTCGAACCGGGCGCGTGGAAACAGGCGCCGCTGGTCGACGCGGCCACCGCGATCGCCGAGCTGGCCGGCAAGGGCTACATCCTGTCCGGCAGCGAGGCCCTCTCGCACACCGAGGCCCAGGCGGCCTGGTCGCAGGGCCAGGTCGCGTTCATCCCTTGTGGATCGTGGCTGGAGGCCGAGCAGAAGGGCGTCACGCCGGCCGGCTTCGACATGGTGATGGCGCCGACCCCGGCGCTGTCCGGCGGCGACAAGCTGCCGCAGACCGCGTTGCAGGCGGCCAGCAGCGAGTCGTTCATCGTGCCGGCCAAGGCCAAGAACCCGCGCGGCGGCCTCGACTTCCTGCGTATCCTGTTCTCCACCACCGCGGCCAAGCGGTTCGCCGAGCTCAACAGCACGATGCCGAGCGTGGCCGGCGCGCTGGAGGGGCTGACCCTGAGCAGCGGCCTGGGCTCGGTGAAGACGGCGGTCGACGCCGCCGGCCCCAACACCTTCACCTACCGGTTCCGCACCTGGTATGCCCCGCTGGCCAAGGCGGTCGACGACGCCACCGGTGAGTTGGCCACCAAACGGATCACCCCGGCGCAGTGGTCCACCCGGGTGCAGAAGGCGGCCGACGCCGTCGCAGCCGACAGCGCCACGAAGAAATACCAGCGGTAGCGATGACACCGACCCGGCACGGCCGGCACCGCTTCCTGGCCGGCGCGATCCTTCCCGCGCTGGCGCTCTACGCGGTGTTCGTCCTCTCCCCCTACGCGCAGGCGTTCTACCTGTCGCTGACCGACTGGACCGGTGTTTCCGGCCAGGTCAACTTCGTCGGTCTCGACAACTTCACCCGCCTCGCGCACGACCCGCTGTTCCTGGCGGCGCTGCGCAACAACGGGGTGATGCTCGTCGTCGTGCCGGCGGTCACCATCGGGCTCGGCCTGCTCCTCGCGGTCCTGGTCACGTTCGGCGGGCGCCGCGGTTCGGCGATCCGCGGCGCCACGTCCTACCAGACCGCCTACTTCTTTCCCCAGTTGCTCTCGCTGCCGATCATCGCGCTGCTCTGGCAGTTCGTTTACCACCCCAACGACGGCCTGCTCAACGGCCTGCTCCGCGGCATCGGGCTGGGCAGCCTGGCGCACACCTGGCTGGGCGACCCCCACCTGGCGCTGTGGGCGGTGATGGCGGTGCTGATCTGGTCGTCGGTCGGCTTCTACATGGTGCTGTTCGCGGCCGCGATGGGCTCCATACCAACGGAGATCATCGAGGCCGCGACGCTCGACGGCGCCGGCCGGCTCGTCACCCTGTGGCGGATCGTGCTGCCGCTGCTGCGCGACACCGTCCAGGTCGCGTTCGTCTATCTCGGCGTGCTCGCCCTCGACGGCTTCGCGGTCGTGCAGGTGATGACCGTCGGGCCGGGTGGGCCGGACGACGCCACCGAGGTGATCGGGCTCGGCCTCTACCGCAACGCGTTCACCTTCAGCCGGTTCGGCTACGCCGCCGCGATGGGCGTCGCGCTGTTCTTCCTCACCCTCACGCTCGCGGTCATCGCGATGCGGGCCGGCCGCAAGGAACGGGTGGAGCTGGCATGAGACGGGCACACGCGTTCCTCGTCGCCTGGGCGCTGGTCGTCACGCTGCCGCTGCTCTGGGCGGTGGTCAGCTCGCTCAAGACCGACCGGGAGATCCTGACCTCGCCCTGGACGCTGCCGGCGACGCCGCACTTCGACAACTGGTCGCGAGCCTGGAACCAGGCCCAGATCGGGCGGTACTTCGGCAACAGCGCGCTGGTGGTCGGCGGCGCACTGCTGCTCACCATGGCGCTCGGCGCCACCACCGCCTACGCCCTGGCCCGCTATCCGTTCCGCGGCAACCGGCTGGTCTATTTCGTGTTCGTCGCCGGCCTGCTGTTCCCGGTGTTCCTCGCGCTCGTGCCGCTGTTCTTCGTGGTCAAGCAACTCGGCCTGCTCGGCACCTATCCCGGGCTGATCCTCGTCTACACCGCCTACGCGCTGCCGTTCACCATCTTCTTCCTGCACGCGTTCTTCCGCACGCTGCCGACCGCCCTGGCCGAGGCCGCGTTCCTGGACGGCTGCTCGCACTGGGGCGTGTTCTTCCGGGTGATGCTCCCGTTGGCCCGCCCCGGCCTGGTCACGGTCGGCATCTTCAATTTCCTCGGCCTGTGGAACCAGTACCTGCTGCCGCTCGTGCTCAACCCCGATCCGGACCGCTACGTCCTGGCACAGGGGCTGGCCGCGCTCTCGGTGAGCCAGGGCTACCGCAGCGACTGGAGCGGCCTGTTCGCCGGCCTCACCATCGCGATGCTCCCGGTGCTCGCCGCGTACGTCATCTTCCAACGGCAGATCAGATCCGGCTTGACCGCGGGGGCGGTCAGGTAAACAGCCCGGTTCCAACACGCCGCGCATCGTCGCGCGCGCGTACCCCCATATCCGCTTCTGTCCTTTGAGGAGGAAGCTCATGTCCCGCATCCCGCAACTTTTGGGTGGCGCGGCCGCGGCGGCCCTGATCGCCGCGGCCGCCGGCATCGCCGCGGTCAGCGGCGCCGGCCCGGCCGCAGCCGCACCCTGCGGCGCGCTGTTCGACGACTTCGCCTACTCGTCGTCGAGCGACCCGGCGATCGCCGCACGTAACTGGACCGTCCGCACCAACGCCGGCGGCCCCGGCGTGCCCGGCGCCAGCTGGCCGGCGTCCAATGTGTCCTTCCCGACCGTCGACGGCCAGAAGGTGCTGCAGCTCTCGGCCGCCACCGACGGCACGGCCGGCGGCACCTCACACGCCGAGATGCTCCACCAACGCAAGTTCTTCGAGGGTACGTACGCCGCCCGGGTCCGGTTCGCGGACACCCCCGCGTCCGGCACCGACGGCGACCACCTGGTGGAGACGTTCTTCACCATCACACCGCTGGACCGCCCGCTCGACCCGAACTACGGCGAGATCGACTTCGAGTACCTGCCCAACGGCGGCTGGGGCGAGCAGGGCCCGATCTTCTACCAGACCACCTGGGAGACCTACCAGAACGAGCCCTGGGTCGCCGACAACATCCACGCCGAGCAGCGGCAGAGCTTCAACGGCTGGCACGACCTGCAGTTCACCGTGTCGGGCGGGCACGTCCGCTACTACGTCGACGGCGCGCAGGTGGCCGACCATGGCGACAAGTACTACCCCGAGACGCCGATGTCGATCAACTTCAACCTCTGGTTCATCGACCTGGCCGCGCACGCGGGTGGCCGCAGCGTCTACAACCAGCAGGTCGACTGGCTCTACTACGCCGGCAGCGAGGCGCTGACGCCGGCACAGGTCGGCTCGCGGGTGTCCGGGCTGCGGTCGGCCGGCACGACGCACACCGACACGGTCGGCGGTTCCAACTGCCCGACGAACCCGCCGACCCAGCCACCTACGCAGAACCCGACCAACCCGCCGACCCAGCCACCCACGCAGAACCCGACCAATCCGCCGGTCAACTGCTCCGGCGCGCCGGCCTGGAACTGGGGCACGGTCTATCTCGAAGGCCAGCGGGTCAAGCACCCGGACCGCTCCGGCCGCACGCACCTCTGGCAGGCCAACTGGTGGACGCAGGGCTCCGAGCCCGGCTGGACCGCGCAATGGCGCGACCTGGGGCCCTGCTAGATAAGGAATCATGGCGGTCATGTCGACTGCCACGGTGTACGCGAACTTCGCGGCGGGTGAGGCGCACGGCGTCTCACCCGCCTACGAACGGCTGGCCCACGGGGTCTGCGCCGACGCCGAACTGGTCGCGCTGCTCGACCTGCTGCCAGAGGCCAAACGCCAGCCCAACCTGCTGTTCGGCGTCGTGCGCTGGCTCGGCGGCCCGGTCGACGACGTCGCCGAGTTCCGGGCCTTCGTGCTGGCCAACTGGCCGACCATCGAGGCGGCGATGCGCGACCGGGCGACCCAGACCAACGAGGCCGGCCGCTGCGCCGTGCTGCTGCCGGTGCTGGCCGCCCTGCCGCAGCCGCTGGCCCTGCTCGAGGTGGGCGCCTCGGCCGGATTGTGCCTCTACCCCGACCGCTACGCCTACCGCTACGGCGACCAGGTCCTCGGCTCCGGCGAACCGGTGCTGGAGTGCGCGGCCGTCGGCGTCGCACCGCCCGCCGCTCGCCCGTCGGTGGTCTGGCGTGCGGGCCTGGATCTGAACCCGCTCGACGTGACCGAGGCCGCCGACGTGGCCTGGCTGGAGGCCCTGATCTGGCCCGAGCACGCGCATCGTCGGGAGCGGCTGCGGGCGGCCGCGGCGGTCGCCGCCGCCGAGCCGCCGCTGTTGGTCCGCGGCGACCTGGTCGACGACCTGCCGGCGCTGGCCGCACAGGCACCGGCCGCGGCGACCCTGGTGGTCTTCCACACGTCGGTGCTCTACCAGGTGCCCGAACCGCGCCGGTCGGCCTTTGTCGACCTGGTCCGGTCGCTGCTCGGGCACTGGCTGGCCAACGAGTCCGCCGACGTGCTGGCCACCGGCCCGCTGCCGGACCCGCCGGACAGCGGGCTGCACAACGTGTTGAGCCTCGACGGCACGCCGCTGGCCTACACCCGATCGCACGGCCAGGCGATGACCTGGTTCACGGGCTGATCCGCACGCCCTGTGCGAAGGCGCCGCTGCGCAGTTCCATCGTCGTCGGCGTGGCGGCGGCCGGGATCGACCAGACGAGTTGGGCGATCAGGCGGTGTCCCGGCACGACGGGCTTGTCGAAGACATCGCGCCCGCCGTTGGCCACCCGGGTCGCGATGGCGTCGGTGCCGAGTGGGTCGCCGGCCGTGTTGCCGAGGCGTTGCAGGCTGCCATGCCAGTATTCGGGCGCCGGCCCGTAGTTGGTCAGCCCCACCACCGCCGTGCAGCGCTGCCCACCACCGGCCGGCGCGCAGACGAAGCGGTAGGCGGTGAACTCGAACGTGCTGTCCCGCAACCGGACACCGATCTTCCCCGTCGCCGTGGGGCCGTGCCAGCCGGACGCGGGCATCCGGTGTGTCGCGGAACTCGCGGCTGCCAGCCTGGGCAGGGCCAACGCCACCGCCAGCACGCCGAGCCCGACCAGCAGGACGAGCGCGGTGACCACGGCGACGCCGGCGCGACCGCGGTCGCTCAGCGCGGCCACCCGGGCGGCCGCTCGCGGCCAGCCATAGCGGACGAACAGGACGGTCGCGAGGACCACCAGGGCGGTGACCGCCGGCACCCACCACTGCCGCCACCAGGGCGGGGCGACGACGGGTGCCGCGACCGCGGGGCGCTCCGGCGTCCACACCGTCGCGGAGCAGTCCACCGGTTGTCCGTTCCAACCGGCGTAGGCGCACGCCGCGCCGGACAGCGGTGCCACACCCGACGGGTGGAACGTCGCGGTCACCGTGGTGCTCTCGAACGGACCGAGTCGGACCGGCCAGACCAACTCGCTCGGCGACCCCGGGCCGGGCGAACCGCCCAGCCCGGGTGCCGGGCTCGTCGACACGATGCTGGCCCCGTCGGGCACGCTCTGCCGGACGGTCAGCTCGGTCGGTGCTTCGGTGCGGTTGCGAACGGCGACGCGGTAAACCGCGTCCTGCTTTCCGGTGCTGGTCACCGCCACGTCAACCTGGCTCGAGTCGGGCTGGTGGGCCGCGACCGGCGCCGCCGCGACGGGCAGCGCGGGTGCCAGGAGCGCGAGGGACAAGGCATTTCTGAGCATGGCCGATCTCCCCCCGGTTTCCACCGTAGGAAGAGCAACGGGCCGGACCCGGGCGAACCCCGGATCCGGACCCGAACCAGCCGGGCCGCGCTACTCTCGCCCGCTCAGCAACCTCGCCCGCTCACAGCGCCTTGACGCACGAGCGCTCGCCGCCGACGACCTGGTAGCCCAGCCACTTGTTGATCGCGAGCATCGGGAGGTTGACCTCGTCGTTGCCGGTGTATCCCGCGGTGAACCCGGCGTCCCGGGCCGCGTGGAATGCGACCGATTTGGCGATCTTCGCCAGCCCGCGGCCGCGGAAGGCGCGCCGGGTGCCGGTGCCGGTCGACATGAAGCGGCCGGTGTCGCGGTCGGCGTAGAGATAGGTCATCGTCGCCGGCTCACCGTCGACCAGCACCACCGTGCACAGGTCGCGGTCGATGTTGGGGTCGGACCAGACATCTTCGAGCCACTGGTCGTATTCGACGTTGTCGAACGGCGTGTCGCCCGGTTCGTCGGCCATCGACTCGACGTCGACGGCGAACAGCGCCTCGGGGCCGGCCTCGGCCGCCGTCTGGGTGGTCACCCCGGCCGGCAACGGCAACGGCGCCGGCAGGTCGGCCAGCAGCAGGCGCTGGTAGCGCACCTCGTGAGTGAGGGTGAAGCCGTGTTTCTCGGCGAACCGCAAGGTGTCG
Organism: Asanoa sp. NPDC049573; assembly: GCF_040676615.1. Lineage (NCBI taxonomy): Bacteria > Bacillati > Actinomycetota > Actinomycetes > Micromonosporales > Micromonosporaceae > Asanoa > Asanoa sp. NPDC049573. The sequence goes on along the minus strand of NZ_JBFAPI010000015.1, from coordinate 74,627 downwards.
GGCTCGTCGAGCGCGTTGAACACGACCTTGCGCGCGCCGATCGAACGCAGGTGGTCTTCCGCGGCGGCCAGCAGGGCCGTGCCGATCCCACGGCCGCGGGCGTCGGGCCGGACGATGACGGTCGCGTTGGCCGCACCCTCCTCCGACGTCCAGATGTTGAGGCCGGCGCGGGCGAACCCGACCATGCCCTGCTCGTCGTCGACCGCGAACTGGGCGCCTTTGGCGTTGCGCATCGCGAGTTCCCAGCCGTGCCGCAGCCCGGCGACGGTGTTGACCTGCCAGGGAAAGACCTGAGCGCGGATGGCGAGCAGGGGGCCGGCGTCGTCGTAGGTGGCCGATCGTACGGTCGTCATGCGAACTGTCTAACAGCCCCCGCAAACCGGTTTACGCCCGGTGGCACCGCGGCCTGGCTCGGTGGCGTCACCGTCGACGCCGCGCATCAGGGCAAGGGGTTCGGGCGCGCGGCGGTCAGCGCGGCCCTGGCCGAGATCGACGCGCCCAGCTTCGCGCTCTCCTACCAGCCGGACAACACCGCCGCCCGGGCCCTCTACGCCAGGCTGGGCTTCGTCGAGACCGGTGAGCTCGAAGACGACGAGGTGGTTGGCCGCCGGCCCCGCTAGGCACCGTGACCCTCAGGCAGCTCAGCAGCCCGGGTGCCCGCGCAGGGCGGCGGCGAGATGCGCGATCCCGTCCTGGATCGCGGGCGGGTCGAGAGTGGCGTAGCCGAAGATCAGGCCGGCCGGACCGGGCGAGAGGCGGTAGCGGCCGACGCCGTAGACGGCGACGCCCCGGGACAGGCCGGCGGTGACCGCGGCCTCCTCGCTCAGCCCCGGCGGGAGCCAGGCGACCAGGTGCAGCCCGGCGGCCACGCCGGCGGGCCGGAAGCCGGGTAGGTGGGCGGCCAGGGCGGCCAGCAGTGCGTCCCGGCGCCGCCGGTAGACCGGGCGCATCCGGCGCAGATGCCGGTCGAACTCGCCATGCGTCAGGAAGTCGGCCAGCGCCAACTGGTCGATCGCCGACGAGCCACGGTCGGCGCCGACCTTGGCCGCCGCGAGGTCGTCGACCCATCCGGGCGGCGACACCAGCCAACCCACCCGCAGCCCGGGTGCCAGCGTCTTGCTGGCCGTGCCGGCGTAGATCACCCGGTCCGGGTCGAGCCCCTGCAACGCGCCCACCGGCGCACGGTCGTACCGGTGCTCCGCGTCGTAGTCGTCTTCGACCACCACCGCGTCGTGCTCGCGGGCCCAGCGCAGCACCCCGGCCCGGGCCGCGGCCGGCAGCACGCCGCCGGTCGGCCACTGGTGCGACGGGGTCAGCACCAACGCATCCGCCGAGACCCTGTCGAGAGCCCGCACGTCGACGCCGTCGGGGCCGACCGGCACGCCGACCACCTCCAGGCCGGCGGCGCGAGCGTGCGCCCGCGCGTCGTCGTCGGGTGACGGGTCCTCGACCGCGATGCGACGGGCGCCGCGCCGGGCCAGCAACTGCACGACCAGCGCGATGCCCTGTGCGAAGCCGTTGGTGACGACGACCGTCGACGGCGTGACGACGGTGCCACGCACCCGGTTGAGATAGTCGGCGAGCGCGAGCCGCAGTTCCGGCACGCCCTGCCCGCTGGCGTAGCCGAACCGCTCGTCGGGCGCGTGGGTCAGCACGCGGCGTAGCGACCGCAACCAGGCGGCCCGCGGGAAGTGCGCGACGTCGGCCCGCCCGTAGCCGAAGTCGACCCGGACGCCGCTGGCCCGGGCCGGCCGCACCGGAGGTGGTGCCACCGCCGGGCCGGCCGCCACCCGGGTGTAGCCGCCGGGCCGGCTGCTCAGGTAGCCCTCCGCGACCAACTGCTGGTAGGCCTCCACGACGATCCCCCTGGAGACCCCGAGGTCGGTCGCGAGCGTGCGGGTCGGCGGCAGGGACGCACCCAGCGGCAGCCTCCCGGAGCGGATCCGGTCGCGGATCCCGGCCTCGATCTGGCGGTGCAACGCGACCGGCGCCGCCCGGTCCACCGTGATCAGCAGATCTGTCGCGGTCGAAGAATTGGTCCAGGAATCCACCACGGAATCGGAGCTTATTGGCTGTACCGATTCTTGGCACCGTAGGTGTCATGACGACGACGCCAGCATCCCTCACCGGCCAGGTCCTGCTTCCCACCGACGACGGCTACGACGACGCGCGCTCCGTCTGGAACGCGATGGTCGACCGCCGGCCCCGGCTGATCGTGCGGTGCGGCACGGTCAACGACGTGGTCAACGCGGTCCGCTACGCCCGCGACCACGACCTCGAGATCGGTGTGCGCTGCGGCGGCCACAGCGTGCTCGGGCTCGCCGTACCCGCCGACGGTCTGATGATCGACCTGACGCCGATGGGCGGGGTCACGGTCGACCCGCGCACCCGGCGCGCCGTGGTGCAGGGCGGCGCCCTGCTCGGCGCGCTCGACCGGGCGGCGCAGGAGCACGGCCTGGCCACCACGGCCGGCAACGTCTCGCACACCGGGGTTGGCGGCCTCACCCTCGGCGGCGGGATGGGCTGGCTGGCCCGGCAGTACGGGCTGTCCTGCGACAACGTCGAGTCCTACCAGGTGGTCACCGCCGACGGTGCGGTGGTCACGGCCAGCCGGCACGAGCACCCGGAGTTGTTCTGGGGTCTGCGCGGTGGCGGAGGCAACTTCGGCATCGTGACCGCGTTCGAGTTCCGCCTGCACCCGGTCGGCACCCGCGCGCTGCTGGCCAGCTACCTGTTCGACCCGGCCGACGCGGTCGCGGTGCTCGAAGGCTGGCGCGACCTGAGCGCGGCGGCGCCCCGCCAGGCGACGTTCCAGGCGTCGGTCGGCACCTCGGGCATGGTCGACGTCGGCTTCGTCTGGATCGGCGACCCGGCGGAGGGCCGTCGGCTGACAGCCGACTTCGCCGGGCTGGGCCGCGCCCGCGGCGAGAGCGTGCGCGAACTGTCCTATCTGGAGCTACAGACGATCGACGACGCGGTCGACGGCCACCACTTCCGCCGCTACTGGAAAGGGCTCTACCTCGACCGCTTCCCGGCCGACGCGGCCGCGGCCTTCGCCGCGCGGGGCGACGCCGACCCCGCGCTGCGGCCGGCGATGTCACTGCAGGCCTACGGCGGGGCGATCCAGGACGTGCCCGACGACGAGGCGGCGTACGGCCAGCGCGGCACGCTCTTCGAGTTGGTGGCGGCGGCCCGGTGGGACGACGATGCGGAGGACGGCGACCGGATGGCGGCGGCCCGGTCGGCGGTGGCGCCGCTCTCCGCGTACTCCAGTGGCATGTATCTCAACACCCTCAGCGACGAAGGCGCCGCCGGCGTTCGGCGGGCCTTCCCGGCGGCGAAGCTGAGCCGGTTGGTCGCGCTGAAGCGGACCTATGACCCGAACAACATCTTCCACCTGAACCAGAACATCGCTCCTTGATCTTCCTTTGCAAAACTTTGCAAAGGGGGATGCCGGGCATCACACGGCACCCCCTTGGCATTCGGGATGACCGATCAAGGATCGAAGAAGCTAGATTCCCCGGATACTCACGAGGTTCGATGGGGAGGAAGCTGTGACCCGACTTCGACGAATGGCGCTGTGCGCCGTCGCCGCGATCGCACTGGTGGCCGGCGGTGGCGCGCTCGCCGGGCCGGCCGGTGCGTCACCGGCGGTACCGACCGGTCCGCAACCGATCGTCGGCGGCACGACCGCCGCGCAGGGCGAGTTCCCGTGGATGGTCCGGCTCTCGATGGGCTGCGGTGGCGCGATGTACACCACCAGCCTGGTGTTGACCGCCGCCCACTGCGTCAACGGCACCGGCGCCAACACGTCGATCACGGCGACCTGGGGCGCCGTCGACCTGCAGGACCCGGCCCGCACCACCCGGCAGTCCAACTACGTCTACCGCGCACCCGGCTACAACGGCAACGGGAAGGACTGGGCGCTGATCCGCCTGGCCAGCCCGATCAACAGCCCGCTGCTGCGGGTCGCCACCGACACCTCGCTGCACAGCGGGTCGTTCACGGTGGCCGGCTGGGGTGCCACGGTGCAGGGCGGCGGCCAGCAGCGCTACCTGCGCAAGGCGACGGTGCCGTTCATCAGCGACAGCACCTGCGCGGCACAGGGCGGCGAGTACGCCGGCCTGATCGCCAACGAGGAGATCTGCGCCGGCGTGCTGCCCGGCGGCGGCATCGACACCTGCCAGGGCGACTCCGGCGGCCCGATGTTCAAGCGCGACGCCAGCAACGAGTGGGTGCAGGTCGGCATCACCTCGTGGGGCATCGGCTGCGCCCAGCCCAACGCGCCCGGCGTGTACACCGAGGTGCGCACGTTCGCCGCCGACATCCTGGCGGCCGCGGTGTCCCTCGGCGGCGGCCCCGGCGGTGGCGGCGTCGCGGTGGGCAACCCGGGAAGCCGGACCTCGACGGTCGGCACGGCGGTCTCCGCGACGCACAGCGCCTCCGGTGGCACCGCGCCCTACACCTGGTCGGCGACCGGCCTCCCGCCGGGCCTGTCGATCTCGTCGTCGACCGGCACGGTCAGCGGCACCCCGACGACCGCGGGTTCCTACAGCGTCACGGTGACCGCCACCGCGTCGGCCGGCGGTTCGGGCAGCACGTCATACACCTGGACGGTCAACCCGGTCGGCGGCTGCGGTGCCATCACCAACGGCACCGACCTGACGATCCCCGACGTGTCCACCGTGGAGAGCACGATCACCGTGTCGGGTTGCGCCGGCACCGCCTCGACCACGTCACTGGTCGAGGTGCACATCGTGCACACCTACAGCGGCGACCTCGTCGTGACCCTGGTGGCGCCCGACGGCAGCCTCTACACGCTGCGCAACCGGACGGGCGGCAGCGCCGACAACATCGACGGGACCTTCACGGTCAACCTCTCGAGCGAGGCCCGCAACGGTGCGTGGAAGCTGCGCGTACGCGACGCCGCGGCGGCCGACACGGGCTACCTCAACTCGTGGACGCTCACGCTCTGACGCCTCTATGATGGCCGGGTGACTGCCGGGTCGGCCCTTCGCACGGGCTTCGCTTCGAACGGTTACCCGGCCATCTCTTGATCGCCGGGCGGGCCCGTGGCCCGCCGCCGCACCTCTTCTCACCGCACCCGCGTGATCGAGAGGAGGTGAATACATGTCTGACACCGACGCGGCCTGGGCCGCGTTCGTTTCCCGCTACCCGGTCGGCGCGGTCGTGCACGGCGATGTCGTGAGCGTCGTGCCGTTCGGCGCGTTCGTGCGGATCGGCGAGTTCGACGGCTTCGCGCCGGCGCGCGAGTGGTCGACCCCGATCGAAGAGGGTTCGGTGGTCGCGGTCCGCATCGCCGCCATCGACGCGGCAGCCCGCCGATTCGCCGTGCATCCTGCGTGACCGACGGTCTCCGGGGGTGGCGCCGCCCCCGGAACCCGCGGTCTCAACTGCCCGGATAGCGGGTCGTCCAACTCGTGTAGGGGCCGTGGTCGCCGTGCAACTGGTCGCGCTGGGTGTATTCCAGCACGAGGTCGTCGGCCACCTCGAGGATCGTGCCCCGGCCCTCCAGGCGGAACACCCAGTCCGCCGGCAGGGCGGCCTCGCCGTGCCAGGCGCCGAGCAGGTTGCCGGCGATCGCGGCCGTCGAGTCGCTGTCGCCGGAGTGGTTGGCCGCGACCAGCAACGCCCGCCGCACGTCGTTCGGGTGGGCGAGGGCCGCGTAGACACCGATCGCCAACGCCTCCTCGGCCACCCAGCCGCCGCCGAGTCGCTCGACCAACTCCGGGGTCGCGGCCCGGTCGAGCGCCACGGCCGCTTCCAGAGCGGCGGTGACCTCGTCGTGCTTCGGCCGGGTCCGGAGCAGCACCAGCGCGCCCGCGACCGCCTCGACCAGGCTGCGGCCACCGATCAGGTAGTGCGTGATCGCCGCGAACGCGCCGGCCGCGAGATAGCCGGACGGATGCCCGTGCGTCTGCACCGCGCAGTCGACCGCGAGGTCGAACGACTGCTCGACCGTCCATCGTGGATGGAGACCGAACGGCGCCGAGCGCATCACCGCGCCGCAGCCCTTGGAATCCGGGTTGGCCGGCTCGTCGCGGGTGCCCATCCGGCCCGCGGCCAGGCCGGAGAGGCAGGCGTTGCCGGGTGCCCGGCGCGCGTAGAGGAACGGCTGGCCGGCGAGCCAGCCGTCGACGTCGGCCGGCGGCGCGGGCAGCCGCTGCGTGTCGAGCCAGCGTAGATAGGCCCGGTGGATGACGGACGGCGGATGGCAGACGCCCCGGTCCCAGCGCACGTTGGCCCGGATGAGTCCTTCGACGGTGAACAGCGTCATCTGCGTGTCGTCGGTGATCAGCGCCGGGTCGCCGATCAGGTCGGTCAACAGGTCCGGCCCGAAGCGCTCGCGGATCCGGTGGATAGATAGGAATTCCACCGGATTGCCCAGTGCATCACCGATTGCCCCGCCGAGCAGGCAACCCCGTACCCGCGTCCGAAAGCTCTCGTCCGACATGCGCGCATCGTAGGGTTCGCAGGTAGTTGCCGCCCAGCACGGATTCGATGGAACGGTGGTACGGTTCGCCCGCTGGCGGCATCCTGGACCGGCCGGCCTGTCCCTGGGGAGGGTATGGATGGGACTTACCGCGCAGGAGAGCGGCCGCCTGCTGGCGTTGCTCGATACGCAGGCCGAGAAGCTGACCGAGACCTGGACCGACGCCGTCACGGCACCGCTGCGCGGCCGGCTGACCAGGGCTGAGCTGCACAAGCAGGTGCAGGATCTGCACCGCGCGATCATCGAGTCGCTGCACGGCGGCGCTTTCGATCTCGCCGGCGACGACGCGGGCGGCCTGCGCGCCACGCTGGTCGATCTGTCCCGCAGCCGGGCCCGGCAGGGTTTCAGCGCCTCGGAGACCGCGGTCACCATCTTCGGCCTCAAGACCGCCCTGTTCGAGACGCTCGACGTGCACGACGGTGACCGGCAGGCGGTCGCGGACGTGATCGCGGCCGGTCGGATGGTCGACGAGCTGGGCCTGTTCACCTTCGAGACCTATGCCAAGACCCGCGAGGAGCTGATCGCCGACCAGGCTGAGCAGCTGCTGGAGCTGGCCACGCCGGTGGTCAAGCTATGGGAGGGCGTGGTCGCGATCCCGCTGGTCGGCACGCTCGACTCGGCCCGCGCCCAGGTGGTGATGGAACGGCTGCTGGAGACGCTGGTCGAGACCAGCTCGCCGTACGCGATCATCGACATCACCGGCGTACCCGCCGTCGACACCCAGGTCGCCCAGCACATCCTCAAGACGGTGGTGGCGGCGCGGTTGATGGGCGCCGAATGCATCATCTCCGGCATCCGCCCGCAGATCGCCCAGACGATCGTGGCGCTCGGCATCGAGTTCGGCGACATCGCCACCAAGGCGACGCTGGCCGACGCGCTGCGCCACGCACTGCGGATGATCGAGGCGGGTCGCAAGGCCCGGAGCAACTGATGGAACGCGTCCCGGTCCTCAAGATCGGTGACCTGCTGCTGGTCTCCATCCAGGTCGACATGCAGGACCAGACCGCGCTGGCGCTGCAGGAAGACCTGGCCGATCGGATCGTCACGACCGGCTGCCACGGTGTGATCATCGACATCACCGGGCTCGACATCGTCGACTCCTTCGTCGGCCGGATGCTCTCCTCGATCGCCTCGATCTCCCGCGTCCTCGATGCGGAGACGGTGGTCGTCGGCATGCGCCCGGCGGTCGCGATCACACTGGTCGAGCTCGGGCTTTCGCTCAACGGCATCCGCACGGCGCTCAACGTCGAGCGGGGCATGGAACTGCTGGCCCAGTCGCGCGAGGACGGTTCCGTCGAACTCGACTTCGATCTCGACGGTCACCCCGCGCCGTGACCACCGAAGTCCAGACGGAGGTCGTCACCATCGCCGCTGACCAGGACGTGGTTCGGGTGCGGCAACTGGTGCGGACGGCGGCGGTCGCGGCGAAGCTGTCGCTGGTCGACCAGACCAAACTGGTCACCGCGGCGAGCGAACTGGCCCGCAACACGCTCGTGTACGGCGGTGGCGGCGGCGCCGAGGTGACCGTCGTCGACAGCGGGCGGCGCAAGGGCATCCGGATCGTGTTCACCGACGACGGTCCCGGCATCGCCGATCTCGACCTGGCCCTCACCGACGGCTACACCACCGGCGGCGGGCTTGGCCTCGGGCTCAGCGGCGCGCGCCGACTGGTCGACGAGTTCGACATCGACACCGCGGCGGGCCGGGGCACCCGGATCACCGTCCTGAAGTGGGCGCGGTAGCGGTGAGCCGCAACAGCGGCCTCATCGACGGCGGGCTGTGGTTCCGCCTCGACGAGGTCAGCGCGGTCAGCGCCGCGCGCCGGGCCGCCGAGGATCTCGGCGCCGAGGTCGGGCTCGGCACCGACTCCCTCAGCGGCCTCGCTATCGTCGCCACCGAACTGGCCAGCAACCTCGTCAAGCATGCCGACGACGGCCTGCTGCTGGTGCGCCGGGTGCGCTCGGCGGAGGTGGCCGGCGTGGAACTGCTCGCGGTCGACACCGGTCCCGGGATGGCCGACGTGACCCGGTTCGCCCGCGACGGCCACTCGACCACCGGGACGCTCGGCATCGGCCTCGGCGCGATCGCCCGCCAGGCCGGGACGCTCGACGTCAGCTCGGTCGAGGGACGGGGCACGGTGATACTCGCGCAGGTCTGGCCCGGGCCGCCGCCGGCACCGGCCACGGCGGCCGCGGTCAGCCGGGCGATGAGCGGCGAGGAAGTGTGCGGCGACGGCTACGCGGTGCGCTCCGCCGGCGGGCGCACCCAGGTTCTGGTCAGCGACGGTCTTGGGCACGGTCCGATGGCCGCGGCCGCCACCGCGGCCACCGTGCAGGCCTTCCAGGCCGCACCGGCCGGCCCACCGGCGGCGGTCGTCGAGCACCTGCACCGCGCGGTGCGGCACACCCGCGGTGCCGCGATCGCGGTCGCCCAACTCGACGACGGCGAGGTGCGGTTCGCCGGGCTGGGCAACATCGCCGGCTTCGTGGTCGACGACACGGCGCGGCGCGGCCTGGTCTCGCTGCCCGGGATCGCCGGTCACCAGCGCCGGGCGACGCGCGAGTTCAGCTATCCCTTCGGGCCGGGCGCCTTGCTGGTCATGCACTCCGACGGCGTGGTCGACCGGTGGAATCTCGACGACTACCCCGGGCTGCGGGAACGGGCGCCGCAGGTGGTCGCCGCGACCGTGCTGCGCGACGCCGGGACCCGGCGCGACGACGCGTGCGTGCTCGTGGCGAGGGCCCGGCGATGACCACCCGGCTGCTGCACGTGATGTTGCGTACGGAATCGGACGTGTTCGTGGCCCGGCAGCGGGCCCGCGAGGTGGCCGCTGCGGTCGGTCTCGAACACCAGGACCAGGTGCGGCTGGCCACCGCCCTGAGCGAGGTCGGTCGCACCTTGTTCACCGACCGCGACGGGCCGCCCGCGATCGGCGCCGAAGTGTGGTTCGGCGTCGACGGTGGGACACTCAGGGTCGAGGTTGTCGCGGTTCAGCCGGCCAAGACGGTGCGGCTGCCCACCCTCGGCCGGCTGGTCGACGACCTCACTGTCCAGGATGGACCGACGACCACGGTGGTGAGGATGAGCCGACGGATTCCGGGCTCGGCGGGGTTGACCGCCGACGACCTCGACCGGATCCGTGACGACCTGTCCGCGCTGGCGCCGCGCACCCCGCTCGACGAGATGGCCGAGCAGAACGAGCAGCTGCTCGCCGCGCTGGAGGAGACCCGCGCCCACCGCGACGACCTGGCCCGGCTCAACGCCGAGCTGGAGGAGACCAACCGCGGCGTGATGGCCCTCTACAACCAGCTCTCCGGCGAGCTGGAGGAGACCAACCGGGGCGTGGTGGCGCTCTACGCCGAGCTCGACGAGCGGTCGGCCCAGCTCCGCGCGGCCAGTGAGGCCAAGACCCGCTTCCTGGCCAACGTCAGCCACGAGCTGCGGGCGCCGGTGACGGCCGTGATCGGGCTCGCCCGTTTGCTCGACGACGCCGACTCCGACCCGCTGACCGAGGAGCAGGCCCGCCAGGTGGCGCTGATCCGCGGTTCCGCGGCCGACCTGCTGCGCCTGGTCAACGACCTGCTCGACCTGGCGAAGGCGGAGTCCGGCACGATCCAGCCCGACTGGGCCGAGGTCGACCTGCGTGTGCTGTTCAGCCAGCTCCGCGGCACGGTCCGGGCGATGGCGACCGGCGCCGTCGAGCTGGTCGTCGTCGACCCGTCGCCGCCCGCGACCATCCGCTCCGACGAGGTGCTGCTCGCCCAGGTGCTGCGCAACCTGCTGCACAACGGCCTCAAGTTCACCGCCGCGGGCTCCGTCCGGATGAGCGCGTCGCGGGCCGGCGACGACTGGCTGATCCAGGTCACCGACACCGGCGTCGGCATCGCCGAGGAGTTGCACGACCGCATCTTCGAGGAGTTCTACCAGGTGCCCGGCCGCTCGCCGACCGGCGCGACCGGCACCGGCCTGGGCCTGCCCTACGCCCGCCGCCTGGTCACCCTGCTCGGCGGCATGCTGACGGTGACCAGCGCGCCGGGCGCCGGCAGCACGTTCACGGTCCGGCTGCCGGCGGGCGGCGATCATGGAGCATCCTGAGTCGACGACCGTCCTGGTCGTCGACGACAGCGACGCCAAGCGCTACCTGCTGACCCGCTGGCTGACCCGGGCCGGTCTCACCGTGGTCGAGGCCGACAGCGGCGCCGCCGCGCTCGAACGGGTCGCGCGGGGCGACATCGACCTGGTCGTCCTCGACGTGCGACTCGGCGATATGAGCGGCTTCGAGGTATCCGAACGGATCAAGTCACACCCGACGCTGGCGGCGACACCCGTCATCCACGTGTCCGCGCACGCTGTCGACGTGGCCGATCGCGCGCAGGGCCTGACCCGCGGCGCCGACGCCTATCTGGCCGAGCCGATCGAGCCCGACGAGTTGATCGCGACCGCGCATGCCGTGCTGCGCTACTACCGGGCGCGGCGGCACGCCGAGACGCTGGCCGCCGGCCTGACCCGGTTGGCCGAGACGACGGTGGCGGTCAACAGCGCGCGTACCCTCGCCGAGTTGCTGACCGCGGCCGCGATCGGGGCCGCGGAGATCTTCGGCAGCGGGGCTGTGGTGGCGGCCGACACGGTCACCGCGGGCAGTTCCGCGGGCGACCGCCTGGTGGCGGCCGTGGCCGACCCGCACTCGCCGCCATTGATCCGCGAATGGCCGGCCGCGACGGCGGTGGTGCCGGTCGGTGCCGCGGTCCGCAGCGACCCGGCCACCCAGTGGCCGCAGCTCGACTGGCCTACCGACGAGGTCGCCGTCGGCACGGCCCGACTGCGCGGCGACCGCCCGCCGCTGCACGTGGCGGTGCCGGCCACGGCGTTGCGCCAGCAGGCCGACGTGCTGCGCCTGCTGGTCCAGTCGGTGGCGGCCGCGGTCGAGGCGCAGCGCACCTACGACGAGGAGCATCGGATCGCGCTCACTCTGCAGCGCAGCCTGTTGCCGCAACGGATACCGGCGGTACCGGGCTACGACCTGGCGGTCCGCTACGTCCCGGCGAGCGCGCAGACCGAGGTCGGCGGCGACTTCTACGAGCTGACGATGATCGACGGCCATCTGCTGGCCGCGATCGGCGACGTGACCGGGCACTCCCTCTACGCCGCCACGGTGATGGCGGAACTCCGGCACGCGGTCCGGGCGTACGCCGTCGAGGGTCACCCGCCCGGTGCCGTGCTGGAGAAGACCAACCAGTTGCTGCTCACCTTGCTGCCGGGCGAGTTGGCGACGATCTGCGTGCTCACGATCGAGCCCGCCACCGGCCGGATCCGGCTGGCCAACGCGGGCCATCTGCCACCGGTGCTCGTCATCGACGGCGTCGCCACATACGTCGACCATCCCGCGCCGTTGCTCGGCATCGCCGCACCGCGCCCGGCCGACCTCGAACTGGTCCTCCCACCCGGTGGCACGCTGGTCCTCTACACCGACGGCCTGGTCGAACGCCGGGCCCGCAACATCGACGACGGCTTGGCCGACCTGGCCGCGGCGGCCGTCCTGGTGGATTCCGATCTGGAGTCCTACGCCGACCGCCTGTTGATGACCCTGGCCACCCCTCCGGTCGGCGACGACATCGCGGTCGTCGCCCTCCGCCGGTCATAGCGCCATCAACACCCGCCGAACTGGTCCCGTCAACGAGACGAGCGTAGGAGGACTTCACGTTCCCGGCTTGGCAGGATCACGTGAATGCCGGGTAAAGCACGATGAACGAGCGCGTCGGAACCGCCCAGCGAACCCACGTGGTCAACTTGCTCACGGGTGCGCTCGAGCAGGGCTATCTGGATCTGGCCGAGTATGAACACCGAATGGCGGGTGCGAACGAGGCCAAATGGCTGGGCGAGTTGCTGGCCCAACTCGCGGACCTACCGCCACAGTTCCGTTGGGATCCGCAGCAGCAGCCCATTGTCCAACAGGGACCAGACGTCGGATTGGGCAGGCCATCTGTCGTTGCCGCGCTCATCGTCGGCGGCCTCTCGATTCCCCTGTCCTGCTGCTTCGGCGTCGGCGGCGTAGCCGGTATAGCCGCGATTCTGCTGAGCATTCGTGGGCTGCGGCAGCCGGAAACGCGAGCATTGGCGGCCCTGGCCCTCGCAGCCGGCACCGTCGGCGTCCTACTCTCGGGCGTTTTCGTCGCGATCTATGTAAGCGATCCGAGTGCGCTCGTGCCGCCGGAGCAGTGACACGAGGCCGGCGCGAACATCCGCGCGCCGGTTACTGCTCACCTGCTCGGGCAGCTCGGGAGAGGTCTAACTGACCGCGCCGCGGATGAGCTTGCGCAGGTCTTCCATCGGGTCTTCGGCTCCGGCGGACAGCAGGTTCTTGGTTGCCGCAACGGTCAACCCGATCTCCGGGAACGCGTAGGCGATGCTGCCGCCGTTGCCGCTGGCGCCGAAGAAGTCCTCCTGCAGCTGATAGCCCAGCCCGCGCGGTGCCGGGAAGCCGACCGCCCAGTCGTCGCCGGTCATCGCCAGCGTGGTGGCCTCGCGGAGCCGCTCCGGCGAGATCAGCCGGACGCCGTCGACCTCGCCGATCAGCGCCGCGAGCATCTTCGCCGCCGCGCGGGCGGTCATCGTGCCGACCGCGCCGATCTCGGCGCGCAGCACGCCGGGGTCGTTGCCCAGCGCGCGATCGGGCCGCACGCCGGGCGGCGCGATCCGGTCGAAGTTGACCATGAACTGGCTGGCCGCCGCCATCGCCGCCGCCAGGTTGCGGTCTTCGAGGGTGGCCAACCGAGGAAGATCCGCATCGGGTACGGCGAGGAAGAGCTCACCAGCGACCCCGAGCGGCCCGGCGACGTCGTCGGCCAGCACCTGCGTCAGCGTCCGCCCGGTCGCCCGCCGGACCGTCTCACCGATCAGGTAGCCGAACGTCCAGGCGTGATAGCCGTAGGCCGTGCCGGGTGTCCACAGTGGTGTCGCGTCGGCCAGCAGCGCGCACATCCCGGCCCAGTCGGTCAGGTCGGCCCGGGTGATGTCGGCCGGCAGCGCGGGCACGCCGGCGCTGTGCGTCAGCGCGTGCCGCAGCGTGGTGCCCTCCTTGCCGTGCCGCCCGTATTCCGGCCACACGTCGGCGATCCGCAGGTCATAGTCGATCTGGCCGCGCTCGGCCAGCACGTGCACGGCGGTCGCGGTGAGCGCCTTGCCGGTGGAGAAGCTGAAGATCGGCGTGTCGGCGGTCAGCGGCCGGCCGGTCTGCCGGTCGGCGAGGCCGGCGACCTCGTCGATCAGCACCTCGCCGCCCAAGTAGGCGCACACCTGCACGCCGGCCTCGATCCCGTCGGCGATCAGCCCGCTGACCGTCGTGCGTACCTGTTGCCGCAACTCGTCCCGCTTGATCACACAAACACGCTACGACCGGGGGCAACCGGATTAGCGCGGATCGAGCAGCGCCGTGATGGGTGCGGCGAGCTTGGCCAGCACCTGCTCGGTCGGCACACCGCGGGCCAGCGCGTGTTCCAGCACCCCGTGCAGGCCGTGCAGCAGGAACTCGACGCTGAACTCGGGATCGGCGACGCCGAGTTCGCCGGCCGCGACGCCGGCACGGACCAGACCGACCAGCCGCGCGGCGACCGGCCCCAACTCGTCTGCCTCGTCGATGCCGGCCTCGTGGAAGAGCAGCGAGACCAGTTGGGCGTCGGCGACGGCGAACCCGAACATGCCGGCGACGAATGCCCGGATCTGCTCGATGACCGGGCCCTGCGCCGGCATCGCCCGGTCACCCGCCGCCACGGTCCGCTCGATGTAGCGGCCCCGCAGGGCGGTGAAGATCTGGGCCTTGGAGTCGAAGTATTCGTAGATCGTGCCCTTGCCCAGCCCGGCCTCCGCCGCGATGTCGTCGATCGTGGCGGTCAATCCCAGCCGGCAGCCGGGAGCGCGCCATGGCCCTCTTCCTTCGCGCCGCCGTCACCGAGGTCGCGCCGCTGACCGACCGCATGCGGGCGATCCGCCTCGCCGGCGAGTCGCTGCGTGGGCTGGCCTGGCGACCCGGCCAACACATCCGGGTCAACGTCACCCCGCCGAGTCGCTGGTTGCGCAACCCGGGCGACGCCCGCCGCACGTACTCGATCTGGGATCTCGACCCGGACCGCGGGCTGATCGACCTGGCCGTGCTCGACCACGGCGACGGGCCGGGCAGCGTCTAGGCCCGCACCGCCCGCCCCGGCGACCCGGTCAGCCTCAGCAGGCCCGAGGGCCGGCTCGTGCTTCGCGACGCGAACGGCCCGCACGTGTTCACCGGCGACGAGACCGCCGCCGTGCCGTTCGCGGCCATGCTCCGGGCACTCCCCGACGACGCCGCGGTCGACGGGGTGTTAAAGGCCAGCGGACCGGCCGGCGAGGTGCCGCTGCCCGCCAACTCGACCGGGTCCACGATGGACAGATTCTCGACGCTATCCGGCATCGCGACCTGGCCACCGAAGGCACCGTCTACATCGCGGGTGAGGCACGCACCTGCCAGGCGATCCGCCAACACTTGCCTGCGCGACCGCCGGTGGCCGCGCGGCGCCGTCATGGTCAAGCCCTTCTGGACACCGGGGCGGCGCGGCATGGACTGACCACGGTAAGGCTGTCCCTACCGTCGATACGCCCGCTCACGGCAATGACCGAGCGTGGGCAGGTGGGAGATCGTGAATGCCGACAGCCGGTCACGAAATCGAAAGGGTAGAGACATGCAGCGCAGCGACATCTCCCGCCGTACGGTCCTCGCCGGCGCCGCCGGGCTCGCCACGGGCGCCGCCGTCGGTCTTGGCCGGGCCAGCGCGGCACCGCGCGAGCCTTCAGCGGCCGACCGGGTCACCGCCATCACCCACGTCACTGTCATCGACGCGACCGGCGCTCCGGCCAAGCGCGACACGACCGTCGTGCTGCGCGACGGCCGCATCCTCGCCGTCGAGCCGAGCCGGCGGATCGGCGTGCCGGCCGGCGCCGAGGTGATCGACGGGCGCGGCAGGTTTCTCATCCCAGGCCTGGCCAACATGCACAACCATACGTTCGACGGCGAGGCCATCGAGCCCCCGCTGCACATCGCCAACGGCATCACCACCGTGCGCGATATGACCGCCAACGACGACACCAGCCGGTGGCGCCGCGAGATCGAGGCCGGCACCCGGCTCGGCCCGAGGTGGACCGTCGGCAGCCCGATCGTCGACGGGTCACCGTCGCTGTGGGAGGGCCTGGGCGCGCCCTACATCGCGGCCGCGACGCCCGAGGAGGGCCGGGCCACGGTCCGCGCGCAGAAGGATGCCGGCGCCGACTTCGTGAAGGTCTACACGCGACTGTCCCGGCCGACGTTCTTCGCCATCGCCGACGAGGCGCGCCGGCAGCGGATCCCGTTCCTCGGCCACGTCTCCGACTTCGTGCAGCTGACCGAGGCCAGCGACGCCGGCCTGGCCAGCGTCGAACACCTCTTCCAGATCTGGTACGACACCTCCAGCCGCGAGGAGGAGTTGCGCCGTGACATCACCGCGGTGCCGATCGCCGGCGGCGAATACAACGGCTGGCTCAACAAGATGCACCCCTACGAGTACGCGGCCGCCCGCAGCTACGACCGGCACAAGGCGGCCGGCGTCTTCGCCCGCCTGGCCCGCAACGGCACCCGGGTCACCCCGACGCTGGTGCTGCACACGTTCACCGACATGCCCGGCGACACACCCATGAACGACCCGCGCTACGCCTACTTCCCGGCCGCGACGCGCGAGTTCTGGGCCTACGCCCTCGAACTGATCTACCTCAACGGCCGTACGCCCGAGCAGGACGCCCGCGGCCGCGAGCTCTTCGAACGCCGGTTGAGCCTGGTCAACGACCTGGACCGGGCCGGGGTCCCGCTGCTGGCCGGCACCGACAACGGCACGTCCTACCTGATGCCCGGCTTCAGTCTGCACGACGAGCTGGCCCGCCTGTCGCAGGCGGGTCTGTCCACCATGCGGGTCCTACAGACCGCGACCGTGGAACCGGCCCGCTACCTGGGCGCCCGCGACCGCGGCACGATCGAACGCGGCAACGTCGCCGACCTGGTCCTGCTCGACGCCGACCCGCTGCGCGACATCCGCAACACGACCCGCATCAACTCCGTCGTGGTCCGCGGCCGGGTGATCGGCCCGACCGAACGCCAGCGGATGCTCGCCGACGTCAAGCGGGCGGCGACGGCGATGCCGGTGCCCGCACAACCCAAGGCCGCGACCTGCCCATGCTGACCAATTCGATCATGGGCTCATCCGACATTCGGATGAGCCCATGTTTGTGCGCCCGTGCCATCATCCTGAGGAACATTCATGGGGGTGGTTTCGACAGGTGGGCGACTTCATCGACACCGCTCTGGGCTTTCCGTCCGTCGTCTTCACCGTCCTGCTCGCCGTCGTGATCTGTTACTGGATCGTGGTGCTCGCGGGTGGGCTCGACACCGACACCGACGGTGGGCTCGACGACCTGCTCGACCGGCTCGGGCTCGGCGGCACAGCGGGCACCGTCGTGCTGTCCATTGTGATCGCGGTGGCCTGGTTCGCCAGTCTGGTCGGCACCGTTGTGCTGCCCGAGAACGTCTTCCTCGACATCCTCGTGCTGGCCGCCAGCCTCGCGGTCGCCTGGGTGGTCGCCAACCAGCTTCGCCGGCCATTGCGGCGGTTGTTCCCGACCGGGCCTGAGGCGTCGCGGCACGACTTCGTCGGGCGCGAGTGTGTCATCCGCACCGGGCGGGTGGGCACCGACTTCGGCCAGGCCGAGGTGCACGCCGCCGACGGGTCGTCGGCCATCGTCCAGGTGCGCCAGACCGGCGCCGACAGCTTCGCCGCCGGTACGCGTGCGGTGATCTACGACTACGACTCCGCCGGCGAGTTCTTCTGGGTCGTGCCGGCCGACCTCTCGAATCGACCGAAGGACCGTTGATGGACGTCATCTCGCTCGGGTTCCTCGTCCTCCTGCTCGTGCTGGTGCTCGTCGTCCTCGGCACGTTGCTGCTGGTCAGCCGGCTGTTCCGCAAGGTCGAGCAGGGCAAGGCGCTGATCATCTCGAAGACCCGGAAGGTCGACGTCACGTTCACCGGCGCGGTCGTGCTGCCCGTGTTCCACAAGTCCGAGATCATGGACATCTCGGTGAAGACGATCGACATCGAGCGGTTCGGCAACGACGGGCTGATCTGTCAGGACAACATCCGGGCCGACATCAAAATCACCTTCTTCGTACGCGTGAACAAGACCGCCGAAGACGTGGTCAAGGTGGCCCAGGCGATCGGCACGGCCCGCGCCAGCGACCGGGAGACGCTCCAGGAGCTGTTCAGCGCCAAGTTCTCCGAGGCCCTTAAGACGGTCGGCAAGCAGCTCGACTTCGTGGACCTCTACACCAAGCGCGACGAGTTCCGCGACCGGATCATCGCCGTCATCGGCACCGACCTCAATGGATACTCACTCGAAGACGCCGCGATCGACGTGTTGGAGCAGACCCCGCTCGACCAGCTCGACCCGCGCAACATCCTCGACGCGCAGGGCATCCGGAAGATCACCGAGCTGACCGCCGCGGAGAACGTGCGGACCAACGAGTTCCGGCGCAACGAGGAGAAGGAGATCACCCGCCAGAACGTCGACGCCAAGGAAGCCATCCTCGAGCTGGAACGGCGGCAGGCCGACGCGGAGATCAAGCAGCGCCGCGAGATCGACACCATGAAGGCCCGCGAAGAGGCGGAGACCGAGCTGGTCCGGGCGGAGCAGCGGCTGCGCTACAACTCCGCCAACCTGCGCACCGACGAGCAACTCGGCGTCCAGCGGGAGAACCAGGCCCGAGAGATCGCGGTCGCGGAGAAGAACCGCGAGCGGGTCATCGCGATCGAGACCGAGCGGATCGAGAAGGATCGGATGCTCGAGGTGATCGGCCGCGAGCGGGAGACCGAGCTGTCGACGATCGCCAAGAACAAAGAGGTCGAGGTCGAGAAGCGGGCGATCGCCGAGGTGGTCCGCGAGCGGATCGCGGTGGAGAAGACGGTCGCCGAGCAGGAAGAGATCATCAAGCGGCTGCGGGTGGTCGAAGAGGCCGAGCGGCTGCGCCAGTCGACGATCATCCAGGCCGAGGCGATGGCACAGGAGAACCTGGTCAAGGACATCAAGGCGGCGGAGGCGGCCGAAGCCGCGGCCAAGTTCCGGGCCCGCGAGCAGTTAGTGCTGGCCGAGGCCCGGCAGCAGGCCGCCGAGCTGGACACCCGCGCCAAGATCCGGCTGGCCGAGGGCGCCCAGGCCGAGGCGGCCGCCACGGGGCTGGCCGACGTGCAGGTGCGCGAGCGTGACGCCGACGCGATCGAGAAGGTCGGCCGGGCCGAGGCGATCGTCGACCGGGAGAAGGCGATCGCGGCGGCCGAGGGCATGCGCGAGAAGCTCAAGGGCGAGGCCGAAGGTCTGACCGAGAAGGCGGCGGCGATGGCGGCGCTCGACGACGCGACCCGCGAGCACGAGGAATACCGGCTGCGGCTGGAGGCCGAGAAGGAGATCCGGCTGGCCGGTATCGACGTGCAGCGGCAGGTCGCCGAGGCGCAGGCGTCGATCATCGGCAAGGGTCTGGAGAAGGCCGACATCGACATCGTGGGCGGCGACAGCATCTTCTTCGACCGGCTGATCGGTGCGATCTCGGTCGGCAAGAGCGTCGACGGCTTCGTCGGCAACTCGACGGTGGCCACGTCGCTGGCCGGCCCCTGGCTCGACGGCTCGTCGAGCTTCGCCGACGACCTCGGCAAGCTGCTCGGCAAGGTCAACACCGCCGACATCAGCAACCTGACGCTGTCGGCCTTTCTGCTCCAGCAGATCAAGGCCGGCGGCGCCGAGACGGGCAAGCTGCGCGAGTTGCTGACCGCGGCGGAGAAGCTCGGCGTGGCCGACGCGCCGGTGGCGGCGCTCAACGCCAACGCCCGTGGCTGACACGGCAACCGCGACCGCCAGTCTGGACGCCGGCACCTACGAGGTGCTGCGCGACCGGCTGGCCGCGCGGGCCGCCGAACTGGCCCGCCGGGCCGAGGAGCTCAACACCCGGCGGCTCGCCGAGTTCGGCAGCGCGGAACTGCGCCTGGTCGGCACCGACCGGGTCCGCACCGAACACAACTGCGTGCCGCGCGACATCGTGCCGGCCGCCGGCCTGATGCTGTTCGGCTACAACGTGTTCCTCGGCCTCAAGCCGGAGACCACGGTCGGCGACGTGTTCTCCCTGCACCGTTTCCTGCGCGACGGCGAGGCGTTCCGGTTCGACGACGTGCCGGCCACCGAGGTGCCCGGGCTGCTCGACGACGAGACGTTCCACCGCGACTTCGCCGAGCTCTACCGCTACTACCGGGAGACCCGGCTGGCCACCCTCCGCGAGGTCGAGGGCAAGCTGCTGGCGGTGTTCCAGACCGGCCCGCGCACCGAAGACATCCGGGTGCTGCGCTGGGCGGTGGCACCCGACGGCAACGTCAGCTACGTCGACAACCGGGGCGAGCGCGACCACACGTTCCCGTCCAGCCACGACTTCGAGTGGGTGGAGACGACCCGCGACGACCATGTGCAGGGCCGCTTTCCGCACATCTCGATCGCCGGCGAGGTGTTCGTCGAGACGGTCGGCGGCGACCTCACGCTCAAGGTCGAGGACAACACCGAGACCGGCGAGGGCATCTACTCCGAGCCCGTCGAGCAGCCGCTGCAGAGCCTGGCCGACGCCGACGTGCACTGGGCCCGGGTCGGGCCGCTGATCCTGCTGCGCGTCCGCCCCTACAAGGAGAATGCCTGGCGCTATCTGGTCTTCAACACCCGCACCAAGGGTGTCGTGCGGCTCGACGGCATCGGCCAGGCCTGCCAGCGGCTGCCCGAGGACCATGGGATCATCTTCCCGGGCGGGTTCTACCTGAGCACCGGCGTGGTCAAGACGTTCGACACCGAAACCGCCGACCTGGTCTTCGAGCGGGTGATCCGGTCGCCCAACGGCGAAGACGTGCTCTACGTCTTCCACGCCCTGGCCGACGGGCGCAGCCTGCTGCTGCCCTACAACGTGATCCGCAAGGAGGTCGCGACCCCGCTGTCGTGCCACGGCTATTCGGTGTTCGACGACGGCACCCTGGTGATCTTTCGGGCCACCTCCGACGAGCCGACCCGGGTGCACCCGATGCAGGTATGGCAGACGCCGTTCGTCTCCGACGCCTACGCCGCGCGCCAGCCGGCCGGCACCGGTCCGCTGGCCCGCGTCGGCAACGCCGACCTGGTCCGCGGCATCTCCGACGCGCTCTCGGTGGCCCGGATGATCGGCGAGATGAGCCCGTCGGTGCCGGTGTTCGAGGCGCTGATCGCCACCTGCGTACGGGTCTTCGACCACTACCACTGGCTGGGCGAGGCCGAGCTGGGTGACCTGCGCACGCCGCTGGTCGAGGTGCGGGCGACCGCCGAGCAGGTGCTCGACGAGTACGAGAAGGTGCAGGCGCTGACCGCGGCGGCCGCGACCGCGCTGGAGAAGGCCGCCACCGACATCGGGTCGCTGGTCCGGCGGGTCAACGGCGAGGTGCCCGCCAGCACCGACGGTTGGATCGGGCAGCTCGCCGAACTGCGCCGGGCCCAGGGCCACCTGGAGACGCTGCGCGAACTGCGCTACGTCGACCTGGCCCGGATCGGCACGCTCGCCGCCGAGCTGACCGACCAGCTCGACGGTGCCGCCCGCCGGGCGGTCGAGTTCCTCAAGCGCGACGACGCTTTCGCCGGCTACCACGCCGAGGTCGAGCGGCTGACCGCCGAGGGCGCCGAGGTGCCGACGGTGGCCGCGGCGGCGCCGGTCGGCGAGCTGCTGACCGAGCAGGGCGACGCGCTGCGGCTGGTGACGGACGTGGTCGGCACCCTCGACATCGCCGACGCGACCGTGCGCACCGCGATCCTGGAGCGGATCGGCGAGGTGCTCGGCGGGGTCAACCGGGCCCGCGCCACCCTCGACGCCCGCCGGCGCGAGCTGGCCGCGGTCGAGGGCCGCGCGGGCTTCGCGGCCGAGTTCGCGCTGCTCAACCAGGCGGTCACCGGCGCGCTGGCGGCCGCCTCCACGCCGGAGGCGTGCGACGACCAGCTCGGCCGGCTGCTGCTCCAGGCGGAAAACCTGGAGTCCCGCTACGGCGAGTTCGACGACTTCCTGACCGAGCTGTCGACCAAGCGCACCGACGTCTACGAGGCGTTCGCGGCGCGCAAGCAGGCCCTCGTCGACGAGCGCTCGCGCCGCGCCGACCGGCTGGTCGAGTCGGCCGACCGGATCCTCACCAGCATCCGCCGTCGTGCGTCCACGATGGACAAGCTCGACGACGTCAACACCTACTTCGCCGCCGACCCGATGGTGGCCAAGCTCCGCTCGGTCGCCGACGAGCTGCGCGCGCTCGGCGACGCCGTCCGCGGCGAAGAGCTCGACGGCCGCGTCAAGGCCGTGCGACAGGAGGCCGGGCGGGCGCTGCGCGACCGGATCGACCTGTTCCGCGACGGCGGCGAGACGATCCAGCTCGGCCGGCACCGGTTCGCCGTCAACACCCAGGCGATCGAACTGGCCCTGGTGCCGCACGAGGGCGCGATGGCGGTCGCGGTCACCGGCACCGAGTTCCGCGAGGCGGTCGACGACCCGGAGTTCGCCACCACCGCCGAATTCTGGGGCCAGCCGCTGGTCTCCGAGTCGCCGGCGGTCAGCCGCGCCGAGTTCCTGGCCACCTCGATCCTGGCCGAGCGTGCCCACGACCTCGACGGGCTGCACGCGGCCGCAGCCGGCGGCACCCTCGCCGAGCTGGTCCGGCGGGCCGCCGAGGAGCGCATCGACGAGGGCTACGAGCGGGGCATCCACGACGCCGACGCCACCGCCATCCTCGATGCGCTGCTGCGCCTGCACGCCGCGGCCGGGCTGCTGCGCTATCCCCCAGCGGCGCGGGCGGCAGCCCAGCTCTTCTGGGCGTTCGGCGCGGCCGAAGGCGATAAGCCACTATGGACCCGCCGCGCCGCCTCGCTGGCCCGGGCCCGAGCGGTGTTCGGCGGCTCGCCGGCGATCGACGATCTGCGAGCCGAGTTCGCCGCCGCGATCACCGCGCACCGGCTGGTCGACCACCCGCTGGCCGGCGAATACCTGTTCGAGGAACTGGCCGCCGGCTCGACCGGCTTCGTCACCAGCGCCGGTGCCAGGAGCCTGGTCGCCGGCTTTCGCAAGGCGCTCGGCCGGCCACGGGCCCGCGAGTTCGACGACGACCTGCGCGCGCTCGGCACCGACCTGGCCGCCCGGCACCAACTCGTCGAGGCGTGGTTGACGGCCTACGCCAAGGACGATCCCGACCTACCCGAGGCCGTGGCGATCGAGCTGTGCGGCGGCGACCTGCCCCGCTACGACTCGGCGGCCGAGCTTTCCGCGACCGTCGACGGTCTACTGGGTACCCACCCGCGGATCGCCGAGCGGCGGCTCACGGTGCGCCTGGACGAGGCGCTGGCCCGTACCCGCGAGTTCCGTGATCGTCGGGTGCCCGCCTATCGCGGCTATCAGCGGCTGCGCGCGGCGGTGACGGCCCGCGCGGCCGAACGGCTGCGGCTTGACGAGCACAAGCCGCGGGTGATGTCCGGCTTCGTGCGCAACCGCCTGCTCGACGAGGTCTACCTCCCGCTGATCGCCGACAACCTGGCCCGCCAGGTCGGCGCCGCCGGCGACGCCAAGCGGGTCGACCAGTCGGGCCTGCTGCTGCTGATCTCCCCGCCCGGCTACGGCAAGACCACCCTGATGGAATACGTCGCCAGCCGGCTGGGCCTGGTCTTCGTGAAGGTCAACGGCCCGGCCCTGGGCGCCGAGGTCACCTCCGTCGACCCGGGTTCGGCGCCGAACGCGACCGCCCGGCAAGAGGTCGAGAAGATCTCCTTCGCGCTGGAGATGGGCAGCAACGTGCTGCTCTACCTCGACGACATCCAGCACACCTCGCCGGAGCTGTTGCAGAAGTTCATCTCGCTGTGCGACGCGCAGCGCCGGATGGAGGGCGTGTGGGACGGCCGGACCCGCACGTACGACCTGCGCGGCAAGCGGTTCGCGGTGTGCATGGCCGGCAACCCCTACACCGAGTCGGGCAAGCGGTTCCGGGTGCCGGACATGCTGGCCAACCGGGCCGACGTCTGGAACCTGGGCGACGTGCTCTCCGGGCGCGAGGAGCTGTTCGCGCTCAGCTACGTGGAAAACTCGCTGACCGCCAACCCGGTGCTGGCGCCACTGTCCACACGGGAGCGTGGCGACGTGGAGCTGCTGGTGCGGATGGCCCGCGGCGACACCTCGGTGCTGCCGGACCAGCTCGCGCATCCCTATCCGGCGGTCGAGCTCAACCAGATCCGCTCGGTGCTGACCAAGCTCCTCCGGGTGCAGGACGTGGTGCTCGCCGTCAACCGGGCCTACATCGCCTCCGCCGGGCAGGACGACGCCGCGCGGACCGAGCCGCCGTTCCTGCTGCAGGGCTCCTACCGCAACATGAACAAGCTGGCCGAGCGGATCCTGCCGGTGATGAACGACGAGGAACTGGAGGCCGTCCTCGACGACCACTACCTGGGCGAGGCACAGACGCTGGCCGCCGCCGCCGAGGCCAACCTGCTCAAGCTGGCCGCCCTGCGTGGCCGGCTCACGCCTGCCCAAAAAGACCGGTGGGAGGCCGTCAAGGCCGCCTACCTCCGGGAAAAGGCGCTCGGCGGCACCGGCGACGACCCGATGACCCGCGCGGTCGGCGCGATCGGCCTGGTCGCCGACCGGATCGGCGCCGTCGAGGCGGCTCTGAAAAAGGACTAACGCCAGACCTGCTCCGCGACGCGGCGGAAGTTGCCGCCCAGGATGCCGGCGACCGCGTGGTCCGGGTAGCCGCGATCGAGCAGCGCCTGCTCGACCCGGAGCAGGTCCTCCGGCGGCATGATGGTGATCGGCCCCCAGCGGGTGTAGATCTCCGGGAACAGCTCCGGGTTGGCCATCATCTCCCGGTTGAGGTCGTCGAGGTCGAACGAGAAGTCGCTGGAGATGCCGACGTGCTCCGGGCCGATCAGCTCGACCGCGTAGTCGACGTGCCGGACGAACGCCTCCAGGCTGGCGTCGTTGGGCCCGAGGAAGATGCCGACACCGGTGATGCCCACCACGCCGCCGGTCTCGGCGCACGCACGGGCCTGGTCGTCGGTGATGTTGCGCTCGTGTTCCCAGACGCCACGCATGCACGAGTGGCTGTAGACCATCGGCGCTTCGGTGACGGCCGACAGGTCCAGGCCCGTCCGCACGCTGCAGTGCGAACCGTCGACCACCATGCCGACGGCGTTCATCTCCCGGACCAGATCCCGCCCGTACGCCGTGAGCCCCTCGTCGACCGCGTCGGTGCAGCCGGACCCGGCCGCGTTACGCACGTTGTAGGTCGGCAGCAGGGTGCGTACGCCCAGGTCGTAGAACTCCTTGACCCGCTCGAGCCGCCCGCCGAGCGGCCCGGAGTCTTCGAGGTCGAAAGCCACCCCGACCTGGCCCGCACGGGTGGCCGCGTCGATGTCGGCCACCCGGTCGACCAGCGTGAGCTTGTCGTGCGCGGTCACCTCGCGCCGCCACGTGTGCAGCAGCTCGAAGACCAGCTCGGTGGAGTGCGGCGAGAAGCCGACGTTGACCGACACGTACGCACCGCCCGGCCGCTCGTAGCGGGCCAGCTCGCCGACATCGGCGGCGGGCACGAGCGGCAGGCAGCAGTGTTGCTCCCAGAGCAGCCGTTGATCCATCACCGCATCATGCCTCACCCGGCTGACCGGAACCGGCGCAGCGCCAGCGGCGCGAACACGGCGGTCAGCAGCGCGCAGGCCAGCAGCAGCCAGGCCAGGCTCGCCCCGGGCGCGGTGCCGGCCATCAGCGCCCGGGCCACGGTCACCAGTTGGCTCACCGGGTTGACCTCGACGAAGGCCTGCAGCCAGCCCGGCAGCGTCGCGGGCGTGGTGAAGATGTTGCTGAAGAACGACAGCGGGTAGAGCACCGCCTGGGTCAACGCGAGCACGGCGCCGGGGGTCCTGGTCACCAGCGCCAGCAGCGTCCAGAGCCAGGAAAGGCTGACCGCGAACAGCAGCACGAGTGCCACCGCGGCCAACACGCCGGGCACCCCGCCGGCCGGGCGGAAGCCGAGCGCGAGACCGAGCGCGATGACCACCACCGACGCCAGCGTGTAGCGGACGACGTCGCCGATGAGGGCGCCGACCAGCACCGCGCCGGGGCGGATCGACAGGGTGCGGAACCGGTCGTACACACCGGTGGTGATGTCGGCGCTCAGCGCCGCGCCGGTGGTGCCGGTGGTGACCAGCAAGGTCATCACCAGAATGCCGGGGACCAGATAGCCGATGTACGCGTCGATCGAGCCACCGATCGCCCCGCCGAACAGGAAGGTGAAGATCAGCGTGAACACCACCGGGTGGACGGCGACGTCGAGCAACTGGATCGGGGTGCGCCGGAACCTCGTGATCGCCCGGCCGCCGAAGACGAGCGCGGTCATGCGACCTTCTCCTTCGTCGCGGTCAGGGCCAGGAACACCTCGTCGAGGGTGGGTTGGCCAAGGGCGAACTCGGCGACCTCGACCCCGGCCCAGGACAGCTCGGCCAGCGCGGTCGCGGCAGCGCCGGCCGCGTCGGGCCGGGCGGTGACCACGGCGGGATCGGCGTCCAGCGCGAGGGTCTCTCCCAGCACCCGGCACAACACCTGGCACGCGGCGTCGCGCTGCGCGGGCTCGCGCAGCCGCACCCGCAGCGTGCCGCCGCCGACCGAGGCCTTGAGCTGGCTGCCGGTCCCCTCGGCGACCAGGCGCCCGTGGTCGATGACCGCGATCCGGTCGGCCAGCTGGTCGGCCTCGTCGAGGTACTGCGTGGTCAGCAGCACGGTGGCGCCGTCGGCGACCAGGCCGCGCACCAGGCTCCACACGTCGTTGCGGCCGCGCGGGTCCAGCCCGGTGGTCGGCTCGTCGAGGAAGAGCAGGTCGGGCGCGACGACCAGGCCGGCCGCGATGTCGAGCCGGCGGCGCTGGCCGCCCGAGTAGGTGCGCACCAGCCGATCCGCGGTGTCGGTGAAACCGAAGGTGTCGAGCAGCTCGGCCGCCCGCGCGACGGCCGCGGCCTTGGACATGCGGTGCAGCCGGCCGAGCAGCACCAGGTTCTCCCGGCCGGTCAGCGTCTCGTCGACCGACGCGTACTGGCCGGTGAGGCTGATCCGCTCGCGCACGGCCGCGGCCTCCGTGACCACGTCGTGGCCGAACACCCGGGCGCTGCCGCCGTCCGGCCGCAGCAGCGTGGCCAGCATCCGGATGGTCGTGGTCTTGCCGGCCCCGTTGGGCCCGAGGAACCCGTAGACCGAGCCGGCCGGGACGGTCAGATCGATGCCGTCGACCGCTCTGGTCGCGCCGAACGCCTTGACCAGCCCCGACGCTTCAACAGCGTGCATGGCGCCTCCAGTTGGCTAAAGTTGGACTCTAGTGTTGCACTACAGCCCACCACCGAGTCAAGCTGGGAGGGAGGGACGGAGGCACGCCATGCAAGCAGTCGTAGGTGACCGGCTCGTCGTCGAGGGCATCCACGTAGGCGACCCGCGACGCGACGGCGAGATCCTCGAGGTCCGCCACGCCGACGGCAGCCCGCCATACCTGGTGCGCTGGCCGGACGGCAGCGAAAACCTGGTGTTCCCGGGCAGCGAGGCGCACGTGGAGCGCAGGTCGAGGTGATCAGGCCGGCTGCCGTTCGAGTTGGTGCCACGGGCGCACGAAGACCAACGGCAGCAGGGTGACCGCGAGATAGACGAACGCCGAGAACAACAATCCCGGCGTACGCCCGAGCACGCCCATCGCCAACCCGCCGAGCAGCCCGCCCAGCGGAACGCCGGCCCAGGCCAGCGACCCGGTGAACCCGAAGACCCGGGCGTGCAGGTCGGCCGGCACGCGCTCGAACATCGCGCTGGTGATGATCGGGTTGATCGACGCCGACATCGCGCCGACCCACACGCAGATGCCCAGCAGCAGCGGCAGGCTGGTGGTCAGCGCCAGGCCGAACAGCAGCGGCGAGCCGGCCAGCAGCAACGAGACGGCGAACGTCGGATAGCGCGGCAGCCGCGGCCCGAGCCAGGCGAACAGCAGCGAGCCGAGCACCGCGCCGAGGCCGTAGGTGCCCGCGATCGTGCCGAGCACCAGCGGGTCGCCGACCACCTGGTCGATCCAGATCGGCACGTACACCGCCATGGTCGCCTGGTCGATCAGGTTGGTGAAGAAGAGCAGCGCGGCGATGGCCAGCAACAAGCGGTCGGTGCGGACGTAGCCCAGCCCGACGCGCATCGAGCCGAGGTATCCCCCGGCGCTCGGTTCCGGCCGGGTCACCGCCGGCACCAGTGCCGCGATCAGCATAGCGGCGAACAGTGCGGCGCCGGCGTCGACCAGCAGCACGTCGACCGGGCCGAGCACGGCGATCAGCACGCCGGCGGCGGGCGTGCCGAGCAGGAACGAGAGCCGCTCCACCCCGGCGTAGAGCGAGGTGACCCGCTCCAGCGGTGCGCCGCTGGCCGCGACCAGGTCGGGCACCATCAACCGTTTCGCCGCGTCGGTCAGGCTCTGCACGGCGCCGAGCAGGGCGACGATCGCCACCAGCGCCGGGAACGGCAGCCCGCCGAGGTGGCTGGTCAACGGCGCGGCGGCGAGGATGGCGGCGCTGGCCAGGCCGCCGGCGACCGCGCAGCGCTTGCGGCCGAACCGGTTGATCACCGGCGCCCCGGCCAGCCGCACCAGCACGTAGCAACCGGTCTGCGCGAACGCTACGAGGCCCACCCTGGTCGGGGAACCGTTGGTGGTCCACACCAACCAGGGCAACGCCAGCATCGTCATCTTGTTGCCGGCCAGCGACGCGCCCTCGGCCGTCAGGAACGCGACCAGCGGCCGCCGTGCCGTCGCGGTCCCCATGGCGGACGAGCCAACTACGTCGCATCGGGGACCGCAACCGGAGCGGCGGTCAGCCGTGTGCCACCGGGGCCCGCTCGGGCTCGGCGGGCACCGGCTGCCCGGCGCCGGCCGCGGGGTCCGAGCGGCGGATGACCAACAGCACGACCAGCACGGCGCCGGCCGCTCCGAAGACGCCGACCCACGACGTGATCGACATGGCGCCGACGAACGCCGCGCGGGCGATCCCCACGAGACCCGTGTCGCCGGTGGACGTCGCCGACGCCAACGCCTCGCCGATCGAGTGGCGCGCCTCCCCGGGCGCCGACGCCGGCATCCGCGAGGTGTACGCCGATGTCAGCACGGTGCCCAGCACGGCGACACTGAGCGCCTGCCCGACCTGCTGCACGGTGTCGTTGACCGCGGAGCCGACGCCGGCGCGGTCCTTGGGCAGCGCGGCCAGCAGGGTGCCGGAGGCCGACGGACCGACCATGCCGCTGCCGGCGCCGGTCACCACCAGCACGAGCGCCAGATGGCCGTAGCCGTCACCGGCCGACGTGGACGCGAGCAACCCGAACCCGGCACCGAGGAACGCGAGGCCGGTGACGATCGCGGCCCGGGCGCCGAACCGCTTGTCGAGGACCACGCCGATGCCGTTGAACACCATGACCGCGGCGATCATCGGCGCCAGGGCCAGGCCGGCCTTCAGCGGCGAGAACCCGAGCACGAACTGGAGGTACTGGGTCAGCGCCAGCAGGATGCCGCCGCCGGCGAACGCGAGCAGCACGATCGACAGGCTGGCGCCGCTGAAGTCGCGGTTGCGGAACAGCGCCATGGGCAGCATCGGTTCGGCGACGCGGCGCTCCCACAGCGCGAAGCCGACCAGGCCGACGGTCCCCACCGCGAACGCGGCCAGGACCGGGCCGGATCCCCAGCCGTCGCGGGACGCCTCGATGATGCCCCAGACCACACCGGTGAGAGCGACCATCGAGAGCAGGGCGCCGACCAGGTCGGCGCGGCGGGCCGGGCCGCGCGACTCCGGGATGATCAGCAACGCGGCGATGATGCCGAGCACCGCGACCGGCACGTTGACCAGGAACACCGAGCCCCACCAGAAGTGCTCCAGCAGCAGGCCGCCGACGGTGGGACCGCCCAGCGCGCCCAGCATCAGCACCGAACTCCAGACCGCGACCGCCTTCTTGCGCTCGTCGTCGTCGAAGACGGTGGTCAGGATCGAGAGGGTGCCGGGCATCAGGAACGCGCCGCCGGCGCCCATCGCCGCGCGGGCCGCGATCAGCTGACCGGGTGACTGCGCGAACGACGCGGCGAGCGAGGCGGCGCCGAAGAACACCAGGCCGATCACCAGACCGCGCCGGCGGCCGTAGCGGTCGGAGAGGCTGCCGGCGGTCAGGAGCAGGCCCGCGAACACCAGGATGTACGCGTCGATCATCCACTGGATGTCGGCGTTGGTGGCGCCCAGATCCCTGATCAGCGTGGGTATCGCGATGTTGAGCACCGTGTTGTCGATGACCAGGACGAGCAGCGACAGGCAGAGCACGGCGAGGATCAGCCAGCGCCGTGGCTCCCGTTGAGAGGTGGACATGAGAGGACCTCCTCGTACACTGTGCGACTTCATAGAACACCGTACTACTCACTCGTACACTGTGCGAGCCCGGCTACCATGAGCGGATGCCAGACCCGTTCGAGCGCTCGGTGTGGACCCGCCCCGCGCGACCCCGCAGTGGCACGCCGGCACTGAGCCGCGACCAGATCGTCAAGGCGGCCCTCGAGCTGCTCGACGCCGAGGGCATCGACGGGCTGAGCATGCGCCGGCTGGGCGCCAAGCTCGGCTCCGGCGCGACCTCGATCTACTGGCACGTGGCCAACAAGGACGATCTGCTCGACCTGGCCATCGACGCGGTGATGGGCGAGGTCCGGATCCCGGACCCCGTCGACGACTGGCGCGCCGCCGCCGGCGCCATGGCCCGCGACCTGCGGGAGGTGCTGCTCCGGCATTCCTGGATCGCCAGCCTCTTCGGTGTGCGACCCAACGTCGGGCCCAACTCGATGGCACTGGCCGAGTCGATGATCACGTTGCTCGATCGGGCCGGTTTTTCGCAGGCCGAGGCCACCTACGCGGCATCGGCGCTCAGCTCGCACGCGATCGGTGCGGCGATCACCGCCGCGGCGTGGCACACCGCGGTGGCCCGCTCCGGGATGACCGAGGCCGACCTGACCAAATCGGTGGCCGCCTTCCTGGAGGAGCAACGGGAGGCCTATCCCCGGCTGGACGGCGGGCCGGGCGCGCCGCCGCTGGACATCCGCGCGCTCCAGGAGACGACCTTCGAGTACGGACTGGAGCGCCTGCTGGACGGCCTCGCCGCCCGGCTCTGACGCCCATTAGTTGACTCTGACTATTCAATCGTGGATAGTTGGACTCAACTAATGGAGGCGTGCGATGGCGAGCAAGCGGAAGGTCGGCAACCTGCTGGCCCTGGCGGTGCTGTCCTACCTGACGATGGGGCCCAAGCACCCCTATGAGCTGTCGCGCACGCTGCGCGACAACGGCGACGCCCGGAGCATCCGGTTCAACCACGGCTCGCTCTACATGGTGATCTCGCAACTCGCCAAGGCCGGCTTCATCGCCGAGCAGGAGACCAGCCGGGAAGGGCAGCGACCCGAGCGCACGGTGTACGCGATCACCGAAGCCGGCCGCGCCGAACTGCACGACTGGCTGCGTGAACTCGTCGGCGAGCCCGACCACGAATACCCGCATTTCGTCGCCGCGCTCTCACTGATCGCCGCCCTGCCGCCCGACGAGGCGGTCACGCTGCTCCGGCTACGGGCCGACCGGCTGGCCGAGCAGCGGGCCGAGACCCGGACGCTCGTCGACGGCGCGCTGGCCGGCGGGCTGCACCCGCTGTTCCTGGTCGAAGAGGAATTCCGCATCACCCTGCTCGACGCCGAGATCTCCTTCGTCGAGCGGTTCATCGGTCAGATCACCGATCCGGAGGCGGGGTGGGGTCCACAGTGGGCCGCCTTCCACTCGGGGCAGAGGGGGGACGAGTCATGATCCGTACCGCACTGGTCATCGGCGGCGGCATCGCCGGGCCGGCGACCGCGATGGCCCTGCGCAAGGCCGGGATCGACGCCACCGTTTACGAGGCGTCCACCGCGCCGCGTGGGGGCGCGTTCCTGACGCTGGCGCCCAACGGTGTCGACGCGTTGCGGGTGTTGGGCGCGGACGGGGCGGCGCTGGCGTCGGCCTTTCCGACGCCGGGGATCACGCTGCGCAGCACCACCGGCAAGGAACTCGGCACGATGCGGACGCCGGGGGTGTCGTCCTTCACGCTGCGGCGCGCGGCCCTCGACGGGGCGCTGCGGTCCGAGACGGTCGCACGCGACATTCCGGTGTTGACCGGGAAGCGGCTGGTCTCCTTCACCGAGAGCGCCGGCGGCGTGCGCGCGAAGTTCGCCGACGGCAGCACGGCCGAGGGTGACGTGCTGGTCGGTGCCGACGGTATCCACTCGGCCGTGCGACGGGTCCTCGATCCCTCGGCCCCGGCGCCGGCCTATGCGGGGCTGGTCGGCAACGGCGGTTTCGCCCCACCGAGCGCAGCCGTCTCCGCCCCGCCCGGCCACTACGAGATGATCTTCGGCCGGCGCGCCTTCTTCGGCTACGTGGTCGCACCGGGCGACGAGGTCTGGTGGTTCGCGAACGTGCCCTACCCTGCCGAGCCCGCCCGCGGCGAGTTGGCCGGCATCGACTGGCGGTCGCGCCTGCTCGACCTGTTCGACGGGGACGCCGGGCCGGCGGTCGAGGTGATCGGCACGACCCCGGAACTGGTGCCGATGGACGCGATCTCGTCTGTGCGTGGGCTCCGGTCGTGGCATTCGCGGCGCGTGGTGTTGGTCGGTGACGCCGCGCACGCGCCGACGCCGACGTCCGGGCAGGGCGCTTCGTTGTCCATCGAGGACGGCTTGGTGTTGGCCAAGTGTCTCCGCGACTACCCGGATCCCGCCGACGCGTTCGCTCGTTACGAGGCGTCGCGGCGGCCGCGGGTCGAGCGGATCGTCAAGGCGGCCGCCCGCAACAACAGCAGCAAGGCCGCGGGGCCGGTGGGCAGGGTTATCCGGGACGCCGTCATGCCCGCCGTGCTCAAGCTGGCCTCGACGAGCAATGCGCAGCGTCAGGTGTTCGAGTATCACGTGGATTGGGCGGCGGCCGCCTGAGGTTCCGGGGCGCCGCCCCGGAACAAGGCCTAAGCCATTGTCGCCAACAGGGCGCGGCAGCTTTGGTCGCAGGTGCGGCAGGCCTCGGCGCAGATCCTGCAGTGTTCGTGCATTGCCGCGTGGCGCTCGCACTCCGCGGCGCAGACCGCACAGGCCGTCGCGCAGGCTTCCAGCATCGCCCTTCCGATCGAGGCGTCATAGCCCGTCCAGCGGGTGAGCACCCGCGCCGCCGAGGCGCAGACGTCGGCGCAGTCCAGGTTCGTGCGGATGCACATCGTCAGTTCGGCCACGTCGGGCTCGCCCAGGCAGGCCTCGGCGCATGCCGTGCAGGCCTCGGCGCAGTCGTCCAGCGCGTCGATCGTTTCCGCGAGTTTTGCTCGATCCAGCTCGATCGGGTTCGGGTAGGTCTCGAGCATCGGCAGCGTGGTGGTCATATTCCCTCCTCGACGGGTTCCGATTTGGGTCGCTTTCCCCCGAATGCCGGACCTATGCTCCGGGGTGCCGCCCGAAGGGGACGCGGGGAGCGACGCGGCTTCATGGGCGTCGATATGCCCGTCGGCGGCGCGCCGCGATCAGCGGGTCGCGGCGGCCGCCCGTTCCATCAGCAGCGTGCGCTCCTGGCGGGTCGGTGCCTGCCCCGCCGCCCGCTCGAGCTCGTCGGCGGCCTCGGCGTGCCGGCCCAGCCGGAGCAGCAGGTCGCCGCGGATCGCGCCGAACAGGTGATAGCGGCTCAGCCTCGGGTCGTCGCGCAGCTCGTCGATCGCGTCCAGAGCGGCCTGCGGACCGTCCACCTGCAACACCGCGACGACGCGGTTGAGGCGGACCACTGGCGACGGTGCGAGTTGGGTGAGCGCGTCGTAGAGCGCGAGGATCGCGTTCCAGTCCGTGTCGGCGAAGCGTGGTGCGCGGGCGTGGCACGCGGCGATCGCGGCCTGCACCGTGTAGGGGCCGAGCGGCTTGCGCAGCGCCCGCGCCCTTGCCAGCGCACCGAGACCGTGCGCGATCAGGGTGCGGTCCCAGCGGGCGCGGTCCTGATCCTCGAGGAGCACGGGCTGGCCGTCCCGGCCGACCCGGGCCGCGAATCTCGACGCCTGCAGTTCCATCAGCGCGACCAGGCCGTTGACCTCGGGCTCGGCCGGCATCAGGGCGGCCAGCATCCGGCCCAGCCGCATCGCCCGCTCGGCCAGGTCGCGGCGGATCCAGCGGTCGCCCGAGGTGGCTGAGTGGCCCTCCGTGAAGATCAGGTAGACGACCTCCAGAACCGCGTCGAGCCTGGCCGGCAGGTCGTCGGGGTCGGGAACCGCGAACGGCACCTCGGCCGCGGCCAGCGTGCGCTTGGCCCGGGAGATCCGCTGCCCGATCGTGGCCGGCGGCACCAGGAACGCGCGGGCGATCTCCTCCGTGCTCAGCCCGCCGACCAGCCGCAGAGTCAGCGCGGCCCGGGACTCCTGGGACAGCACCGGGTGGCAGGCGACGAAGACCAGCGAGAGCAACTCACTGTCGGTGCCGGTGCCGGCCTCCTCGTCGATCGCCAGGAGGGCGTACTTCTCGTCGCGTACCCGCTCCCGCCGGATCATGTCGATCGCCCGGCGGCGGGCCGTGGTCAGCAACCAGCCCGCGGGCTCGTCGGGGATTCCCTCGCGCGGCCACTGCTCCAGCGCCGCCAGATAGGCGTCCTGCGCGAAGTCTTCGGCCAACCCCACGTCGTGCACCAGCCGGGTGAGGGCGGCGACCAGGCGCGCGGAATGCACCCGCCACACCGCGTCCACGGTCCGCCGCGCGTCCATCACCGCTCCCTCCCCCGGCCGGGCGCTCAATCCCGCAGCGCCTGGACATCGGCCTCGTCGAAGTAGGGCCGGATCTCCAGCCGCCCACGCCCCACCGTCGGGTCGACCGGGCACTGCCGCGCCCATTCGAGCGCCTCCTCCACCGTGCCGACCTCCCAGATCCAGTATCCGGCGACGATCTCCTTGGCCTCGGTGAACGGGCCGTCGACCACCGACGTGGTCCCGCCCTCGAAGACCACCTGCTTGGCCTCGGCGCTCGGCCGCAGGCCCGCGGCGTCGAGCAGGATCCCGGCCTTGGTCAGCTTGTCGTTGTATTCGTCCATCGGTTCCAGCATCTCGGCGTTGCCGACCACCCGCTCCTCGTCGGTGCCGACCACCTTGATCATGACCATGACCTTCACGACGTTCCTCCTCGTGTCGTCCTTCTCCTACCCGTTGGTCGAACGGGCGCGGGCCGGTTTCGACATCGTCCCGAACAAAATCCGTCTCCCTCCTGGGAGGGAGGCGTCGGGCGGGCGGCGCGTCGGATACTGCCAGCGTGTGGAAGCTGTCGGAGCTCAGGCGCCGGGCCGCCGACGCTGCCTACGGCCTCCCGCCGCTGGCGGTCGACGCGATCATCGCCCTGCTCTGCTATCTCGCGACGATCGCCTCGCCGGTGGTCGACGCCGAAGACACGCCCAGCATGTATCTGTTCGCCGCGCTCAGTTCGCTGCCGCTGGTCTGGCGGCGCCGCTGGCCCGTGCCGGTCACCTTCGTCACCGGCACCGCCACCGCCGTGCTCGCGGTCAACGACCTGATCAAAGAGGTGCCCTACGGCCAGCTCGTCGCCACCTACACCTTCGCCGCGCTGGGCAACCCGGTCTGGCGGCTGGTCGGCATCGGCGGCACGATCGTCGGGTTGGGCATCTCGCTCACGCCCAAGAGCAACCCGCTGCCGGTCGCGGCCACGCTGATCCTCTTCGGCGGCGCCTACGGCCTCGGCGCGATCGCCCGGTCCCGCCGCGACCTGATCGCCACCCTCGAGGCCCGGGCACAGCAACTCGCCGCCGACTACGCCGAGGCAGCCTCGCGGGAGCGACAACGGATCGCCCGCGACATGCACGACACCCTCGCCCACTCGGTCAGCCTGATGGTCGTGCAGGCCGAAGCCGGGCCGGTAGTGGTGCGCCGCGATCCGGGCGCGGCCGAGCGGGCGTTCGACGCGATCGCCGACGCCGGCCGCGACGCGCTCACCCAACTGCGCCGCACCCTCGGAGTGCTGCGCTCGGAGCCGGCCTCCCGCGCGCCGCAGCCGGGCCTCGACGCGATCGGCCCGCTGGTCGAGCAGGCCCGCGCCGCCGGGCTGGTGGTCAGCTTCGCCGAAGACGGCCAGCGGCGGCCCGTGCCGCCCGACACCGCGGTCGCCGCTTACCGGGTGGTGCAGGAGGCGCTGACCAACGTGGTCCGGCACGCCCGCGCCGCCCAGGTCGACGTGCGCCTCCGCTGGGAGCCGGCCGCGCTGGTGCTGGACGTGCGCGACGACGGCCGCGGGCCGCGCCGCCGGCCGCCGGCGCCCGGTGGGCACGGCCTGATCGGTATGCGGGAGCGGGTGGTCGCGTGCGGCGGCGCCCTGCGCACGGGAGCGGCGGTCGACGGCCCCGGATTCGTCGTGCACGCTACGCTCCCCCTCGTGCAGTCCGTGGTGCCCGTGCAGCCGCATGGCTGACCAGATCCGCGTGCTCGTGGCCGACGACCAGGAGCTGGTCCGGGGCGGGTTCGCGCTGATCCTCGACGCCCAGCCCGACATCACCGTGGTCGGCGAAGCCGCCGACGGCGCCGAGGCGGTCGCCGCGGCCGAGCGGCTGCGGCCCGATGTGGTGCTGATGGACGTGCGGATGCCCAACGTCGACGGCATCGCGGCCACGGCCCGGATCTGCGCCTCCTCGGCCACCCGGGTGCTCGTGCTGACCACCTTCGACCTCGACGAATACGTCTACGACGCGCTGCGCGCCGGCGCCAGCGGGTTCCTGCTCAAGGACATGCGCCGAGACGACCTGGTGAACGCCGTGCGGGTGGTGGCCGGTGGCGAGGCGCTGCTGGCGCCGACGGTGACCCGGCGGCTGATCGCCGACGTGGTGGCCCGGGAACCCCGTAAGCCGGTGCCGACCAGGCGGCTCGACGCTCTCACCGCACGGGAGACCGAAACGTTGCGGGCCGTCGCGCGCGGGCTGTCCAACTCGGAGATCGCGGCCGAGTTGTTCGTGACCGAGCACACCGTCAAGACCCACGTCAGCAATCTGCTCACCAAGCTCGACCTGCGCGACCGGGTGCAGGCCGTAGTCCTCGCGTACGAGACCGGACTGGTCGTTCCTCGCTCCGGCGAGTGAGGGACGGTCCACTCCGGACGGCGATCCGCCGCACGCCGAAAATGCGTTGGATCGACGGCATGACAACCTCACTGGCACGTTTCTCCGTACGCCGCCCGGTCATCGTTCTGCTGATCTGGCTGGCCGTCGTCGGCGCCGGCTTCACCGTCGGTGTCGGCGTCTTCGACCGTCTCGTCGGCGACGTCGGCGTGGTGCCCGGCAGCGAGTCGGACCGGGCCAGCGACCTCGGTGCGACCCTCGCGCCGGAGCCCGAGCAGATCACCGCGATCGTCAGCGGCGTCGACGCCGCCGATCCGGCCGTCGCCGCCGCGATCGACCGGGTCAGCGCCGACGTGCGGGCGATGCCGGGCGTCGCCGAGGTGAGCCCGCCGGTGCCGGCGCCGGAAACCGGGCGGGCGATGCTCTTCACCGTCACGATGGACCTGGCCGAGGGCGCCGACGAGGTCGCCGGGCAGGCGGCGGAACGCATCCGTGCCGGCACCGGCCTGGCCGGCAGCACCGTGACGGTGTCCGGCGGCTCGCTCAGCGAAGACGAGTTCAGCGAGCAGGCGGCCCGCGACGTGGCCCGCGCCGAGATCTTCAGCACGCCGATCATGCTGCTGCTCCTGCTGATCGTGTTCGGCGGCCTGCTCGCCGCCGGGCTGCCGCTGCTGATCGCGGTGGTCGGCGTCGGCGGCACGTTCGGCATCCTGTTCGCGTTCAGCCAGGTCGCCGACGTGTCCGTCTACTCGATCCAGATCGTCACGATGCTGGCCGTCGGGCTCGCCGTCGACTACGCCCTGCTGGTCGTCTACCGGTTCCGCGAGGAGCGGGCGATCGACCCCGAGGTCGGCCCGGCCGTGTTGCGCACCGCCGGCAGCGCCGGCCGTACCGTGCTGTTCTCCGGCCTGACCGTCGCGATCGCCCTGGCCGGCCTGACCGTCTTCCCGGACCCGTTCCTGCGGTCGATGGGCGTCGCCGGCACCGCCGTCGTCGTGCTCGACATGCTGGCCGCGCTGACCCTGCTGCCCGCCCTGCTGGCGCTCGTCGGCAAGCGGATCAAGGCCCGCGCCCCACGGCCGGCCGGCGCCGGCGTCTTCGCCCGGCTGGCCCGGATCGTGCAACGCCGCCCGCTGGTCACCGCGCTGACCGTGCTGGCCGCGATGCTGTTCATCGCGATCCCGGTGCTCGACATGCGGCTGGCCACCGGCGACGCCCGGCTGCTGCCGGCGAGCACCCAGACCCGCGCCCTCCACGACCAGATGGCCGTGCACTACCCCGACGAGATCCGCCCCGACGAGGTCTCCGCGATCGTGCCCGACGCACCCGACAGCGCGGCGGCCACGACGTTGCGCGACCGGATCCAGACCATGCCGGGCGTACGCGAGGTCCAGGTCAGCGCCCTCGGCAACCTCGCACTGGTCCAGGCCGACGTCGACCAGCCCTACCAGGACGAGGTCGCCAAGGCCGTGCGCGCCCTGCCCGGCGACAAGCTCGTCGGTGGCGACGCGGCCCGGCTGATCGACTACCGCGGCATGCTGGCCGACCGGCTCCCATGGGCGATCGCCCTGGTCGCGCTCGGCACGCTGGTCCTGCTGTTCCTGTTCACCGGTTCGATCGTGCTGCCGATCAAGGCGGTGCTGACCAACCTGCTCAGCATCGGCGCCGCCCTGGGCGCCGTGGTCTGGGTCTTCCAGCAGGGCCACCTCGGCCTGTCCCCGCTGGACGGCACCAACCTGACCGTCCCGGTCCTGGTCGCGGCCATCGCGTTCGGCCTGTCCGTCGACTACGAGGTGTTCCTGCTGTCCCGGATGCGCGAGCGCTGGCTGGCCGGCGCCCGCCCGGAGGTCGCGGTGTCCGAGGGCCTCCAGCTGACCGGCGGCATCGTCACAGCGGCGGCCCTCCTGCTGGCGGTCGTGTTCGCGGGCTTCGTGGCCGGCGGCTTCGTCCCGATCCGCTCGGTCGGCCTGGGCCTGGTGCTGGCCGTGGTGCTCGACGCGACGATCGTCCGCATGCTGCTGGTGCCGGCCACGATGACGCTGCTGGGTCGCTACAACTGGTGGGCACCGGCCTGGCTGGCCCGGATCCACTCCCGGGTCGGCCTGACCGAGACAACCCCCGACCGGGAACTCGTCGCCGTCCGCTGAGGACCCAGGGGTGCCCGCCAAAACGGGGGCGGGCACCCCTGCATTTCCCGGGCGGGCCGGGACCGGCGCGGCGCACCCCGCCTGGCCGCCGTCGGCGGTGCGCTGGCCTTCCTCGCGTGGTCGGCCGGGGTCGCCAGCATCGGCGGGCTCGAAGCCGCCTACTGGTTCGGCTCCCGGCTGCACGACCGGGACACCGTCGCCGCGTTACTCGACGCGGTCAGCGGCGACGCCGTCTACAACACGCTGCTGATGGTGTTCGTGCTCGGCCACCTGCTCGGCATGCTGGTGCTCGGGATCGGGCTGTGGCGGTCCCGCGCGGTGCCGGCCTGGGTCGGCATCCTCTTCGGCGCCAGCCCATTCCTGCACGCGGTCGCGATGGGCGTCGGGCCCGCGGTCGACGCGATCGCCTACGGGCTGCTCGCCGTCGCGACCATCGCCTGCGCCGTGACGCTGGCCCGCACCCCGGACGCCGAGTGGGACCTGCCGGCGCGGACCGCGGCCAAGGCGGTCCCCGAACGTGTGGCGGCTTGAGATGACCGCCGGTCGGGCCGATTTCGCGGCCCGGCCGGCGGCCGCACAATCAACAGTGATGCGACAGGCGGCGATCCGGTTCGGCGTCGCGGTGGCCGTGGCCGCCGCGATCGCCGGCGTGCTGCTGGCCGTCCGCGGCCCGGTCACCGGCCTCGACGCGTGGCTGACGGCGAGTGCGGCCGCCTACCTGCCGGTCGCGCTGGTCGGTGCCGCGATGGCCCGCCGCGAGCCGGGCAACCCGGTCGGCTGGATCTTCCTCGTCTCGGGCGCCGCCCTGCCGCTGGCCAACCTGCTGAACCTGCTCGGTGGCCTCGCCGCCGAGTTGGTGTCCGGCGGGCTGACGGTGCTCGCCATCCCGCTGGCCGCGCTGTTCGGCGTGCTGCTGTTCCCCGACGGCCGGTTGGGCTCCGGCCGCCGCCGCGCGCTGGCCTGTGCGTACGCCATCGCCCTGGTGTTGCTCCTGGTGTATGGGTTGTGTTCGCCGACCCTGATCGACCAGCCGGGGGTGCCCAACCCGCTGTCGCTCGGCGGTTGGGTCGACGCCCTCCTGGTCGTGGTCCTGTTGCTGGGACCGATGATCGCGTTGGCCGCGTGGTCGTTGCTGCGCAAGGCCCGCGCGGCCGGTGGCGACCGCGGCGCGGCGATGCGGCTGGCGGCCTTTGCCGGATTCGGTTGCGCCGCAACGTTCTTCGCCTGCCTGGCCGTCGGCATGACCAGCGGCGACACCGAGCAGATCACGGTGCTGGAGAACACCGGCCCGATCGTGCTCGGCGTCGCGGCCTGGGTCGGCATCGTGCGCTACGGGCTGTTCGACACCCGGGTCGTGGTCAGCCGCACGCTGGTCTACGGCGCCTTGACCGCGGTGGTGCTGGCGGTCTACGCCGGAGTCGCCCTGGCGGTCGGCCGGGTCGCCGGCGGTGCGATCGCGGCACTGGCCGCGCTCCCGTTGCGCGACGTGCTGCAAAGACGGGTCAACCATTGGGTGTACGGCCTGCGCGACGAACCCATCACCGCCCTGGCCCGGCTCGGCGAGCGGCTCGACGCGGCCGGCGCACCCGGCGAGGCCCTCGGCGCCGCGGCCGGCACCGTCGCCGACGCCCTCCGGCTGTCCTATGTGGAAATCGAGGTCGGCGGCGCGGTGGTGGCCACCCACGGGCGGCGCGGCCCGGAACCGGTCCGCGAACTGCCACTGCCGTTCGCCGGTGAGACGATCGGGCGGCTGGTGCTGCAGAGCCGGCACGCCGACTCCAGCCTGGCCGACGAGGCGCTGCTGGCCAACCTCAGCCGGCAGGTGGCCGTCGTCGCGCACGCGGTGACGCTGGCCGCCGAGGTGCGGCAGTCGCGCGAGCGGCTGGTCACCGCGCGCGAGGAGGAGCGCCGCCGGCTGCGCCGCGACCTGCACGACGGCCTCGGCCCGACACTGGCCGGGATCGCGCTCGGCATCGACACGGTCCGGCGCGCGCTGCCGGCCGGGGCGCAGGACGACGCCGACCGGCTCGATCTGCTGCGTGGCGAAGCGCAGCGCGCGGTCGCCGACATCCGCCGGATCGTCTACGACCTGCGCCCGCCGGTGCTCGACGAACTCGGTCTGGCCGGTGCGGTCCGCGAACAGGCCCTGCGGCTCGGCTGCGCCGATGTCGACGTGGCCGACCTGCCCCCGCTGCCGGCGGCGGTCGAGGTGGCCGCCTACCGGATCGCGCTGGAGGCGCTGGCCAACGCGAGCCGGCACGCGCCCGGCGCGCCCGTATCGGTGACCGTCTCGTCGGCCGACCGGCTGGTGCTGCGGATCGCCGACGCGGGCGGCGGCATCCCTGACGGCTACCGTGCCGGGGTGGGCATCGCCTCGATGCGCGAGCGGGCGGCCGAGGTCGGCGGCTCGTTCGTGATCGGCCCGGGCCCGTCCGGCGGCACCCTGGTGGTCGCCGACCTGCCGCTGGCGGTGCCATGACCACCGTCCGGGTCGTGGTCGCCGACGACCACCCGCTGTTCCGCGAGGGCCTGCGCGCGCTGATCCAGGACGCGCCGGGCGTGACGCTGGTCGGCGTGGCCGGTGACGGCGACGAGGCGGTGGCGGTCGCCCTGGCCGAACGCCCCGACGTGGTGGTGATGGACCTGCGCATGCCCGGGTTGAGCGGCGTCGAGGCCACCCGGCACATCCTGCGTGCCGCCCCGGCGGTGGCCATCCTGGTCGTGACGATGGTCGACGAAGACGACTCGGTCTTCGCGGCGATGCGCGCCGGCGCCCGCGGCTACGTGCTCAAGGGCGCCGACCCGGCCGAGATCCTGCGCGCCATCCAGGTGGTGGCCAACGGCGAGGCCATCTTCGGCCCGGCCATCGCGGCCCGGCTGACCCGCTTCTTCAGCACCGGCGCGGCGGCACCGGCGGCGGTCCCGTTCCCGGACCTGACCACCCGCGAACGCGAGATCCTGACGCTGATGGCGACGGGCGCCGCCAACCCGGCGATCGCCGCCCGGCTCGGCCTGACCGAGAAGACGGTGCGCAACAACGTCTCCAACGTCTTCGCCAAGCTCCGGGTGGCCGACCGCGCGGCGGCGGTGGCCCGGGCCCGAGACGCCGGGCTCTAGGGTTTCCGCCGCCGCAGCCGACCGCAGCGAGCCATCGGCTCGCTGCCCCCCGTCACGTCACAGCGTGGCAGAGCGCACCTACCGGATCGCTTACCACCCGGGCTTCCCCACCGTGGTGGGCAGCTATACAGTCGGTCGGCGTGGAGTTCCGCCTGCTCGGTCCGGTCGAAGTCGTCGATGGCGACACCACCCTCGGGATCGGCCGCCGGCAGGAACGCTGCGTCCTGGCCATCCTGCTGCTGGAGCCGGGCCAACTCGTGCCCGTGGGCCGGCTGGTCGAGCTGCTCTGGTCGGGTGAGCCGCCGCGCGGGGCCCGGGCCGTCCTGCAGACCTACATCTCCCGGCTGCGCGCGCTGCTCGGCGACGGCGCCCGGATCGAGCTGCACAACGGCGCCTACCGGATCCAGGTCGAGCCGCACGCGGTCGACGCGCACCGGTTCAGCGACCTGGTCGCCCGGGCGCGGCAGACGGCCGATCCCGTGTCGCGTGGCGAACTGCTCCGCCGGGCGGTGGCCCTCTGGCAGGGTCCGGCGCTCGACGGCATCGGGCCGGGGCGGGAGCGGCTCGGCGCCCGCCTCGACGAGGCCCGCAAGACCGCGGTCGACCTGCGCATCGTCGCCGACCTCGACGCCGGCCGGCACGCCGAACTGGTCGGCGAGCTGACCGAGCTGTGCGCGAGCGCGCCGCTCGACGAGCGGTTGGCCGGCCACCTGATGACCGCGCTGTTCCGCGAGGGGCGGCGCACCGAGGCGCTCGGCGTCTTCAACAAGCTCCGCGACCGGATCCGCGACGAGCTCGGCCTCGACCCCGGCGAGCCACTGCGCCAGCTGCACACCGCGATCCTGCGCGACGACCCGGCGCTGCGGCCGGCGCCGCCTGCCCGGCTCTCGCAGTTGCCCGCCGCCGTCCCGGATTTCGTCGGTCGGGCCGCGCTGCTCGACCAGCTCGACGCGCTCCTCGGCGCGGGCCGATCA
Source organism: Asanoa sp. NPDC049573 (assembly GCF_040676615.1). Taxonomy (NCBI): domain Bacteria; kingdom Bacillati; phylum Actinomycetota; class Actinomycetes; order Micromonosporales; family Micromonosporaceae; genus Asanoa; species Asanoa sp. NPDC049573. The sequence goes on along the minus strand of NZ_JBFAPI010000015.1, from coordinate 31,597 downwards.
ACGGTCGTCGTCTCCGCGATCGACGGTGCCGGTGGGGTCGGCAAGACCGCGCTCGCCGTCCGCTGGGCGCACCGGGTGGCCGAGCGGTTCCCCGACGGCCAGCTCTTCGTCAACCTCCGCGGTTACGAGGCCGTCGCGCCGGTGAGCCCGGTCGACGCGCTGGCCCGGTTGCTACGCGCCCTCGGCGTTCCCGGTGACCGCATCCCGGCCGACCCCGACGAGGCCGGCGCCCTCTACCGCAGCGAGCTCGCCGGCCGCCGGGTGCTGATCGTGCTCGACAACGCCGCCACCGCCGAGCAGGTCCGCCCGCTGCTGCCCGGCTCGCCGACCTGCGTGGTCGTGGTGACCAGCCGGTCCCAGCTCGGCGGCCTCACCGCCAGCCATGGCGCCCGCCGGCTCACCGTCGACCTGCTCACCGAGCCCGAGGCGGTGCTGCTGCTGCGCACCATCATCGGCGCGGCCCGGGTCGACGCCGAGCCGGATGCCGCGCTCGCCCTGGTTCGCGCCTGTGGCCACCTGCCGCTGGCGGTGCGGATCGCGGCCGCGCAGCTCGACGCGTCGCCGGCGGCCACTCTCGACGGCTATGTCCGCGCGCTCGACCAGGGTCCGCTCGACCACCTCACGATCGAGGGCGACGAGCTGTCCGGCGTACGAGCCGCCTTCCGTGCCTCCTACGACCGGCTGCCGCCGGGCGAGCGCCGCCTGTTCCGGCTGCTCGGTGCCGTGCCCGGCACCGACGTCTCGGCGGCCGGCGCCGCGGCACTGGCCGGCGAGGCCGACGTCACCGCCGCACTCGACGGGCTGGTCGCGGCCCACCTGGTCACCGAGCTGCGGCCGGGCCGCTACGGGCTGCATGACCTGCTCCGCGCGTACGCCCGTGAGCTGACCGACCCCGACGACGCCCGCACGGCGGTCGGTCGCCTGCACGCCCACTACCTGGCCACCGCCGACGCCGCCGGGCGGCGGCTCTACCCGCACATGGTCCGGCTGCCGTTGGGGGAGCTGCCGGCGGTCGCCGAGTTCGCCGCCAACCCGGCCGCGCTGGCCTGGCTCGACGCCGAGCACCGCAACCTGCTGGCCGCGATCGGGCACGCCGCGACGGCCGGCCCGGCCCGCGCCGCGTGGCAGCTGACCGACGCGCTGCGCGGCTACTTCTGGCAGACCAGCCACACGGTCGACTGGCTCGCCGCGGTCGAGGCGAGCCTGGCCGCCGCCGAGTCGGCCGGCGACCTGCGGGCGCAGGCGGCGATGCGCACCAGCATCGCGCTGGCGCGGCAGAGCCAGGGCCACCTGGCCCAGGCGGCGAGCGAGTTCGACGCCGCCGCCGACCTGAGCGACCGCGCCGGCTGGTCGCACGGGCAGGCCGCGGCGGCCGGCAACCTCGGCGTGGTGCTCAAGAACATGGGCGACTTCGCGGGGTCGGCCCGGCACAGCGAGCGGGCACTGGAACTCCATCGCGCCAACGGTTACCGCCCGGGCGAGGCCAGCACCCTGATCACCCTCGGCGGCCTCTACCACGACCTGGGCGAGTTGCGCCGGGCCGCCGACTACTGCGCGACCGCGCTGGCCATGCACGAGGAGATCGGCTCCCGGATCGGCCAGATGATCGCGCTCAACAACCTGGCCGCGGTCGAACACCTGCTCGGCGAGCCGACCGCCGCCGACCGCTTCCGAGCCGCGATGGAACTTCAGTCCGATGTGGGCAAGGCCCATTCGCAGGCGCACCTGCTCGCTGGTCTGGCCACGGTGCAGCGCGACCGGGGCGAGCTCGCGGAGGCGCTGGCCAACGCGGAAGCGGCGCTGGAGAAGGCCCGCGAGGCGGCGGACCCGCTGGCCGAGGGCGACATCCTCTCGCTGCTCGGCACCGTGCACCACTGGCTGGGCCGCCCCGACCGGGCGGTCGAGGAGCACCGCCGCGGCCTGGCCCTGCTCGGTGCCGGCAGCGAGTATGTCCGCACCCGCGCCAACGTCGGCCTCGCCGCCGCCCTACGCGACACCGGCGACCTGACCGAGGCGTTGGCGGTTGCGGCGGCCGCACTGGCCGACGCCCGGCGGGCGGGCCACCGCATCCCGGCCGGCAACGCGTTCCTCCTGCTGGGAAACATCCACCTGCAGACGGGCGACATCGACCGGGCTGTCGAATATGGACAGCAAGCCTTGGTCACCCACCGGGCGACCGGCCACCGCCTGGGCGAGGGCCGCGTGCTGCGCCTGCTGGGCGACATCGCCCGCGCCAACGGCCTGGGCACCATCGCACGGGAACAATGGCACGCGTCACTGGCGCTGCTCTCCGAAGTCGGCAGCGGCGAGGTCGCCGACGTCTTGAGACGCAACTAGGCCGCGTCCTGGCGATCATCCTGAGCCGAGCCGGGTTCTCGGCGCCGGTGTCGTATCTCGGCGATCCCGAGACGCCGCCAGGCCGCACCAGGGCGCGACGAGCAGCAGGACACGACCTATGCCGAAGACCACGACGCCGGGGCCGGGCCGAACGCGCGGCGGGCCGCCTTGACGGCCATTGCGGCGACGGCGGCGTTGGCGCCACCACCGATCACGGCGCCGATGCCGAACGGCGCCACCCGACCGAGCACGATGATCCCCTGCTTGGTCCCGTACTTGGTGACGAAGTTCTTCCCGAGGATCTTGTTGATCTGCCGCAACGTCTCGACGGGCACCTTGGCGACGATCTGCCGCCCCCAGTGTTGCCCGGTGCGCTCGGCGACCTTGCCGATGGTCTCGGCGGCGGACCCGCCGAGCATGATCCCCATCGCGATCGTCCGGCGACGCTCGATCTCGTCGATCGGAACTCCGTGCACCTCGGCGACCGAGAGCGCAAAGAGTGCCGTCAACTCGAGAGACGACAGCGCCTCGCCCGCCGACAATGCGAGCGCGACTCCCGTGCCGACGCCTGGCGCCGCCGCCGCACCACCGACCGCGGCACCCGTGCCTGCCAAAGCGCTGACATACATCCGCTCCAGATTGCGGATCACCTCTGCAGGTGTGGCTTCTGGATTCCGCTGCCGAGCCCGGGCGATGTTCTTACGCACCAATGGGCCCTGGATGCCGATCGCCTTGTCGAGAAGGTCGAGAACACGCTGCCCACGCACGGCCGGAACCGGCTCGTCGACGGCATCTGTCGCCATGCCCCGAACTCCTTAAGCTCGTCACGCCAAACCCAAGTTACGCGGCAACGCACGGGACACAACAGATCTGAACACGCGTCAACACCTGACCATGCGGACGATTCCGCGTCACGTTCGGACGAGATCGCCTGCACGGCGGCGCTTGCTTACAGCGGGACGGCGAATCGCTGCGTGCCGACCGCGACCGACTCGCCGGAGAGCTAGCGGCACTACGATCCGAAATGGACCATCGTGGTCTGCTGCCGATCCATGAGTTGGAGCAGCAACGGATGGCCCTTGCTCAGGCGGTCGCCGACCAGCAGGCCGACCTCGAATCGCGCCGCCTCCGCAAGCGAGCCGCCCTCGATCACGACGCGCTGCTCGCGACCGAGTCGTCGCGCCGCGACCACGAACGCGTGACCGCCGAACTGGCCGGTCCAGGGAGATCGTGGTGACCGCGTTTCTACAGGAGGCCGGCGTCTACCAGTATCGACATCCGTTGACCGACGCGGTTGCCTACCAGGCGCAGATCGCCCGGATTCAGGAGCAGATCAATACGATGGTCCGGAAGGACGGTGGCGCGGTCACGGCCCGGGGTTGGCTGGACCGTCAACGGATCAACCGCCGAGGGCAAGGGCACGAGGAACTGCTGGCCCAGCACGAAAATCGAGCGGTAGAAGGTCACGCTGGAGAAAGAGCGCCAGCATCACGCCATCGCGCTGGCCGCGGCCGTCACGCCGCGAGCATGGTGGTCAACTCGGGCAGGGTCAGCGCCGGGGCGAAATGGAAGCCCTGCGCGTAGGAGACGCCCAGGCGGGTGAGGGCGCCCAGCTGCTCGGCGGTTTCGACGCCCTCGGCGGTGACGTGCAGGTGTAGGCCGTGGGCCAGGTCGGTGAGCAGCTTGACGATGGCGTGGTCGCGCGGGTCCGTCAGCATTCCGGCGACGAACTGCTTGTCGATCTTGATGCCGTGCAACGCCAGCCGGGACAGGTAGCGCAGGTCGGTCGCGCCGGCTCCCATGTCGTCCAGGGCTACGCCGACGCCGCGCTCGATCAGGCATTCCAGGTGTTTCCCGGCGTGGGTGAGGGTGCTCAGGTCGGCGCCTTCGGAGAGTTCCAGCCGCAGCCGGTGCGCGGCCAGACCGGTCCGCTCCAGCGCGGTCGTGACCGACTCGGTGAAGTCGGTCGCCAGCGTGGCCGGTGAAAGGTTCACGTTGACGTGTTCGGGCGCCGCGGCGCCCAGGTCGACCAGGTCCTGGCAGGCGCGGTGCAGCACCCAGCGGTCCAGCAGCGGCAGCTGACCGTCGCGGTGCACCATGTGCAGGAAACGGTCGGGGGTGAGCAGCCCGAGGGTCGGGTGCTCCCAGCGCACCAGGGCCTCGACGGCCACCACCGCGCCGTCCTCGGTCCGCACTATCGGCTGATAGCGCAGGCGCAACTCGTCGCGGGCGATGGCCTGGGCGACGCTGTAGTCAGGCGTGGTCGTGGGCAGCGCGGTCGACACCGGGGGGCTCCTCGCGGTTTGGCTGTCGTGCAGTGCCCCACCACTGTCGTTTCGGGAGGCCCCCGTCGGGCCTGTCGACAACGCGGGTCGCCAGGGCCCCGGTCGGGTTCCCGGATGCCGGGGATCGGACCGAGGATCCACGGGGGTGGCCGCCGGTCGCCCGGAATCGGACCTAGCGGCCGACGGGGTCAAAGGCTGTCCGATTCCAGGGCGTCTCAAGCGGCGGCCATGCGCGCGTCGAGCGGTGCGTCCCTGAGCTGCCGGCGTGAGCCGATGGCGAGCTTCGCGAAGACCTTCCGCAAATGCCATTCGACCGTACGGGGGCTGATGAACAGTTCCGCGCCGATCTCCTGGTTGGTCTGCCCGTCCCGGGCCAGCGACGCGATCAGCGCCTCCTGAGGCGTGAGATCGAGTGCGGTGTCGGGGGTGCGCTTGCGCACTGTCTCGCCGGTCGCCAGTAGCTCGTTGCGGGCCCGCTCGGCGAAGGCATCCGCACCCATGTGCGAGAGCAGGTCGTGCGCGCGCCGCAACTGGTCGCGGGCGTCCGCGCGGCGGTTGTTGCGGCGCAGCCACTCGCCGTACGCCAGGTGCGCCCGGGCCAGGTGCGCTTGCATCCCGCTCTCCCGGAGCCGGTCGATTGCCGTGTTGTAGAGACCGTCGGCTTCCGGTCCACGGCTCAACAGCGCCCGCGCCCGTGCCTCGGTGCCCATCGCCCAGGGCGTTCCGCTCGCCCGCGTCCGCTCGACGAGCGCAGCCAGCGCCTGCTCACCGACGTCCCAAAGCTCCAGCCGCGCCGCCGCCTCCACCTGCTCGGGCAACACCCACGATCTGGCCACCAACTGGTCTCCGGCACTGGCCCGCTGTGCGGCGGCCAGCGCCTCGGCATAGTTACCCAGCCCGTTGTTGAGCACCGCGGAGGCGTACTCCGTCAGCACCAACGCACTGCCCTCACCGCGCGGGAACGCGTCCTTGATGCCGACTTCGGTGAGTTTCCCGGTGCTAGTCCGATCACCCCGCCATGCCGCCATCATTGTGGGGGTGTAGGGCGGCGGCACAACGTGGATGGCGGCGTTGAGCGCGGCGGCCTCCTCGTCCAGCGCGGTGGCGGTGGCGAAATCCCCAGCTTGGACATAGAAGCTGGCCAGATAGTCCAGCGCCATCGGCAGCAGGCTCAACGTTCCCGTCTCGCGTGCTCCGCGCACATGCCGGCCCAGCAGATCGAGCCACGCCGACGCCTCCCACAGTTCCATCGCGACCAGCGACGACGTCAGGCAGATCAAGGTAACCCCGTCGCGGGCCCGGTTGACGGCGAGCGCCCGCCGCAATGTCGCTACCGCGACCGCGTACCCCTGCGTGAACTGGGTGGACAGGCCGTCGAGAAGAAGTTCGACCAGATCTTGTGAGTCCGGATCGTAAGGCAACGACCGGGCCGCCTCGGCCACGGCGCGCATGCCCTCCTCGGGCTCCAGGCGCCCGGCGCCGGCGAACATCGCCGCCAGCAACGCTTCTAAGTAGGTCTCCCGGGCCATCGGAACGTCAAGCGGGGTCAGTCGCCGCGCCGCTTCGAGTAACATCCGCGGTGCGTCCGAGCCGCGGCTACGGGCGAACACCAACTCCGCGTGCAGCCGTTCCAGCTGCGCCAGTTCCAGCCCTTTCAGGTCGGCCATCTCCGCCGTCGCGAGCAGCTCCTCCGCCTCGTCGGGGGCGCCCGCGACCACCGCCACCGCGGCCGCGGCCAGCGCTCGTTGCCCGCGGCGGGTCAGGTCGGGCGTGAGTTCGGTGGCTCGCCGCAGAAAGATCGCCGCGGCGGCCATACCGCCACGGGCCCGGGCCCGTTCGGCGGACCGCTCCAGTTCCGCGGCCAGTTCCTCGTCCGGCGCCGTCGCGGCGGCCGCCAGGTGCCAAGCACGCCGGTCGGGGTCGGCCCGCCGATCGGTCACGTCGGCCAACGCGCGGTGCGCCTGTTGCTGGTCACGACGGCTTGCGGACCGGTGCACGGCATACCGGACGAGCGGGTGGGCGAAGCGGACCCGGGTACCCAGGCTGATCAACCCGCTGGCTTCCGCCGGCGCGGCGACATCTTCGTCGAGACCCAACCGCGCTGCGGCCCGCCACAGCACGGTCGGATCACCAACGGGTTCGAGCGCGGCCAGCAACAGGAACCGCTGGGTCGGTGCGGGCAGGGCGCACACCCGCCGCTCGTAGCTCTGCTCCACCGGACCGGAGCGGCTGTCCCGCTCCGCAAGCCCGGTCCATCCGCCCAGTTCCGTCGAGGTGAGTTCGGCCGGTAGCTCCAGCAGGGCCAGCGGATTCCCGCGCGCCTCGGCGAGGATCCGGTCCCGCACGCGCTCGTCGCGCAATGCGGGAACGGCCGATGCCAGCAGCGCCCGCGCGTCCCGGTCGCCGAGTCCGGTCAGCACGAGTTCCGGCAGCCCGACCAGCTCGTCGTCGTCGCTGGGCTCGAGCTGGGCGAAGACCAGGGCGACCGGGTCGGCCCTCAACCGTCGTGCCACGAAGGCCAGGGCCTGGGCCGAGGGGATGTCGAGCCATTGGACGTCGTCGACGATGCAGACGAGCGGCTGACTGCTCGCCTGTTCCGAGAGCAGTGTCAGCGCCGCCAGCCCGACCAGGAACCGGTCCGGGGGCGTGCCATCGCCCTCGATGAGCCCGAACGCGACACAGAGCGCATCACGTTGCGGATCGGGAAGGTCGTTCACCCGGTGGAGCATCGACACACACAGTTGGTGCAGACCCGCGTACGGGAGCTGCATCTCGGACTCGACGCCGGTAACCCGAATGATGCTGACGCCATCGGCCTTCTCGCCCAGATAGTCGAGGAGGGTCGTCTTGCCCTCACCGGCCTCCCCGCGCAACACCAACACCGCGTGCTCACCGGCGTTGACGTCAGTCAGAACCTGGTCGAGCACCTCGCACTCGGCGCGTCGACCGACAATGCCATATCGCGGATCCATCCCTTTCGAGAGTAATCCGCATGCATCAGATAAGGACGAAATCCTCCCGCGGCAACGACCGCAACCCACAACGCCGGGCCGGCGCCATCGTCGGCAACGCCCGGTCGACCAACAGCCGCGTACGCTTGCGCGGTGAGCGAATCGCCGGTCGTCGAGCGTGCGGTCATGTTCCAGACCTGGCGTGATCTGACGTTTCTGCACTGGCGCTATCCCGCGCCCGCCGTGCAGGCGTTGCTGCCGCCCGGCTTGACCGTCGAGACCTACGACGGGGATGCCTGGGTCGGGCTGATTCCGTTCGTGATGGCCGGCGTACGCGCGCCGTTCGTGCCCGCGCTCCCCTGGCTCTCGCGCTTTCCCGAGACGAACGTGCGCACCTATGTGCGCGGGCCCGACGGGCGGGCCGGCATCTGGTTCTTCTCGCTCGACGCCGACCGCCTGGCGCCGGTGGTCGTCGCCCGCACCACCTACATGCTCCCCTACCACTGGTCGCGCATGTCGGTGGGAATAGACGGGCCGCTGCACACCTATCGCAGCCGACGGCACGCCGACCGCGACAAGGTGTGTGACGCGACCGTCGAAGTCGGACAACCGATCGACGAGCCGACGCCGCACGACCTGTTCCTCACCGCGCGCTTCCGGCTCTACAGCGTGCGCGGCAAGACCATGGTGGCCGCGGACGCACAGCACGGTCCGTGGCCGCTGCGGCGGGGCACGCTCAAGGAACTGGATCAGAACCTGGTCGAAGCGGCCGGCCTGCCCACGCCGACCGGCGAGCCGCTCGTGCACACCTCGGCCGGCGTACTGGTGCGGGTCAGCGGCTGGCGGCCGGTCACGGCCGGCTCGTGATCTGCTGCACCGCCCACGAGTTGCCGTCGGGATCGTCGAAGTAGACGAAACCGACGTTGTTGAGGTCGTCGTCGTCCCGGCGGGGGCGGGGGCCGGATTCGCCGTACACGCTGATCTCGCTGACCTCGACGCCGCGCGCGACCAGTTGGGCGCGGGCCGCGTCGAGATCGTTGACGACCAACTGCAGGCCTTTGAGCGAACCGGGTGCCATTCCGTTGTCTATGCCGATGACCACCGAGCAGCCCGAGCCGGGCGGCGTCAGTTGCACCATGCGGAAATTGGGGCCGACCGTGTCGTGGTCGACCACGAAGCCGAGCCTGCCGGCGTAGAACTCTTTGGCGCGGTCCACATCGGAGACCGGGACAACGACGACTTCGAGGGTCCAGTTCATCCGGTCAGGCTAGCCGCCAGTGGTCGACCTCGCCGTCCAGCCGCACGACCCCGCCGCGCCGGGCCAGGTGGGCCAGGTGCGCGTAGGTCTCGCCGACCGCGGAACGCCGGATCATGCCCTGCACCTGCGGCCAGGGGCGCGACCAGGTGAGCCGGGCCGCGAGTTCCCAGGTGGTCGCCTCAGGGCTGGCGGCCAGCAGAGAAGTCACCTCGGCCAGCCGGTGAGCGTGGTGTTCGTGCAGCGCGGTCACCCGATCGGGTAGCCCGGCGAAGCGGTATTCGTGGGCCGGCAGCACCTCGGCGACGTCGAGCGCGGCGGTGCGCGTCAACGACTCGAGGAAATCGCCCAGCGGGTCGCTGCTCTGTCCGGGGTGGAGGGTGATGTTGGGGCTGATCCGGGGAAGCACGTGGTCGCCGGCGAGCAGCAACCGCTGTCCCTCGTCGAGGAAGCAGAGATGCCCGGCGGTGTGGCCGGGTGTCCACACGGCACGGACCGAGTCGGGGCCGAGCGGGTGGTCGCCGTCGTCGATCAGCCGGTCGGGCTCGGCGAGGTCGCGCGTGCCCCGGGAGTCGCCGGCCGTCACGACGGTCTCGGTCACGTCGTCCGGGCCGCCGCCGCGGGCGCGTACCCACCTGCTCAGTCCCTCGACCCAGGCCCGCCGGTCGTTGCCGCCACGGCCCTTGACGGCCGCGGCGTCGAGCGGATGCATGCCGACCCAGGCGCCGGACGCCTCGCGTACCGTCCCGGCCAGGCCCAGGTGGTCGGCGTGCCAGTGGGTGATCAGCACCGACCGCACGTCGGTCATCGCGTAGCCGCACGTGGCCAGGCCCTCGACCAGCGCCGTCCAGGCATCGTCGGTGGGCCAGCCGGCGTCGACCAGGGCCACGCCGTCGGGCAGCGCCAGCGCGTAGACCAGCACGTAGCGCAGTGGACTGCCGGCCATCGGCACCGGAATAGACCAGAGGCCCGGTCGCACCTGCTCCACCGGCGGCAGCACCTTGCGCTGCCACGCGGCCCGTTGGGCGGTGCCGGTGACCTCGACCATCCACCGATCAGACCGCGTGCGGCCGCTTAGGACAATCGCCGGTGACCAATTTCATTCGGTACGCCGCCCGTCGAGCAACGGTCGCGCCGGGTCCCAGACGCCGCCGCCGCGGCGGAACGCGATCGCCGACAGCGCCTCCAGCACGACCCGGTTGGCCAGGAACGCGGTCACCTCGGCCTGGTCGTAGGGCGGCGACACCTCGACCACGTCGACGCCGACGACCGGCAGTTCCAGGCAGACCCGGCGGACCGCGTCCAGCAGTTGGCGTGACGTGAGACCGCCGGGCTCGGGCGTGCCGGTGCCCGGCGCCATCCCGGGGTCGACCACGTCGATGTCGACCGACAGGAACACACCGTCGCAGTCGTCGACCGCGGTCGCGAACGCCTCGGTCAGGCAGGCGTCCAGGCCGCGGGCGACAATTTCGCTCATCTCGTACGCCCGCATGCCCTGCGAAGCCATCCAGTCGAGCGTTGCCGGGCCGGGCCAGTAACCGCGCAGCCCGATCTGCAGGAACCGGTCGCCGCGGGCCGCGCCCGACTCGATCAGCCGGCGCATCGGCTGGCCGTGGCCGAGCAGCGAGCCGAACTCGCTGTTGCCGGTGTCGGCGTGCGCGTCGAAGTGGACCACCGAGACGCGGCCGAAGCCCTTCGCGCGCGCGACGCCGGTGACGTCGGGCAGCGTGATCGTGTGGTCGCCGCCCAGCACGACCGGGATCGCGCCGGCGCCGGCGATCGTCGCGACGGCCTCCTCGATCACCCGGACACTGCGCGCGATGTCGCCGGAGAAGCATTCGACGTCGCCGGCGTCGTACACCGTGATGTCCTTGAGCCCGTCGGTGCGCAACGCGAGTGCCGGTCGCGACCCGTCGTGCGGCAGATAGCAGGCCTTGCGCATCGCCGACGGGCCGAACCGGGTGCCGGGCCGGTGCGAGGTGCCGCCGTCGAACGGCGCACCCAGGATGACCACGTCGGCATCGGTCCAGGCCGCGGGCGTTTCCAGATCACACGGAGGTACGCCGAGGAAGGTGATGTCGGGTCCGTACATCGCGCCGTAGCGGGTCATGGTCAGCCACGCTAGCGGGTTGGGCGGTGCGATTGGGGTCGCAAGATCACGGTGGTACGAACGGGTTCCGCCATTGCCCTTTACAGCGCGGTGTGGGCGCCGTCACCATCGGTGCAGAGGTATGACCGCAAGGCGCTTTGCCGCGAAGTGGCAAGGCGGCTGAGGACGGGTCATGGATCGCGACCGCAAGGCGCGTTGCCGCGAAGTGGCAAGGCGGCTGAGGACGGGTCATGGATCGCGACCGGCAGGAGGTGTGCGATGGGCGGCACACAACCGATATTCACCGATGCGGTTCCGTTGCAGGTGGCTCGGCGGCACCGGGCGGCGTTGCTGCGTGACATCCAGATGTTCGAGCAGGCGATCGCGTCGCCGATGGCCGAGCCGGGTTGGCGGGAGCGGGTGAGCACCCGGCTGCACACGTTGCGGGCGGCGTTCGCGGAACACATCGTGGTGACCGAGGGCGACGACGGGCTCTATGCCGAGTTGCTCGAGCACGCGCCGCGGTTGACCCACCGCGTCAAGCGGTTGATTCGCGAGCACGCGGCGATCGCGGTGGCGCTCTCGGCGTTGCAGCGGCGCGCCGATGTGCCCGCCACCCGGTCGGGTGAGATCCGCGCGTGCGGCGGGGAGGTGTTGCGGGCGTTGTCCCGCCACCGGCAACGCGGGGCCGACGTGGTCTACGACGCCTACGAGACCGACATCGGGGGCGAAACCTGACCTGATCGGGTGATCTCCGGGAACCGGTCGGCCCGCGTAGTCGTCTGACCACCATGAGTCTTCCGCGGGCGGGTCGTCTCGCCGCCGTTGTCTGTGCTGTCGTCGTGGCGCTGTCGGCGTGTGCCTCGCCCGGCGGTGCCGGCGACGGCGGCGGGCTCGCGCCGCCCGCCGGCGACCACCAGACGGTCGAGCGCTGGGCGGAAGAGGTCGCCGACGCCTGGGCGCCGAGCGGTGATGCCTGGCGGCAGGGCTACGTGCCGCTGCAGGAGCCGACGAGCATCGACGGCGACCTGACCGACGGGGAGAAGCGGGCGCTCGGCGCCGGCTACTGGCAGGCCAACACCACGCTGTCCACGACCCGCCCGAAGCCCGGCACGGTCTTGTTCCACGACGGGTCGTTGACGATGCCGTTGTTGAGCGCCGCCGAGGCGTACCAGAAAATGGATCTTGGTGATCCACCGCCCTGCACCGGCCCGACCGTGCCGCCGTCGCCCGACCCGAGCGCCGGCCCCGACGGCTCGGTCTCCGCACCGGCCGGCGGCGACTGTCTGGCGATGAGCACGTCCGGGGCGTCGCTGACCACCATGGAGATCCGGACGAGCCGCGGCGTCGCCACCGTGCCGGCGTGGCGGTTCGAGATCTCCGGCGGCCGCGCGGTGATCCGCGACGCGGTCGCCGACCCGGCACCGGTGCCCTCCCCCGCGGCGACGCCGGCCGACCGCAAGCCGCCGGCCGAGATGGTCAGCACCCAGGACATGACCGGCGTGGACGGGCTCACGTTGCGTTACCGGCTCGGCGTCGGCGCCTGCGACCGCGACATCACCCCGATCGTCGTCGAACGCGCCACCGCCGTGGTGGTCACCGGCGCGGTCACCCGGACCGGCGAGACCTGCACCGACCAACTCCTGCTCGAACCGGTGAGCGTCACGCTGACCGAGCCACTCGGCGACCGCCCGGTGCTCGACGGGTTGAACGGCACCGTGTTGCCGGTCGGGGTGATCTAGGGGAGGTCGATCGGGAGTTTCAGGCCGTCGAGGGCGTGGCCGCACGGGCAGTCGCGGTCGAGCGGGATGGTCGCCAGCGCGTCCATCAGCACGCCGCGTAGCCGGGCGGTGTTCTCGCCGAACACTCGGAAGACCTCTTCCTGCGTGACGCCGTGGTCGCCGTCGACACCCGCGTCGTGGTCGGTGACCAGGGCGATCGCGGTGTAGCAGAGGGCGAGTTCGCGGGCCAGGACGGCTTCGGGGTGGCCGGTCATGTTGACCACCGCGCCGCCGATGCTGGTAAACCAGCGGGATTCCGCGCGGGTGGAGAAGCGGGGCCCTTCGATCACGACCATGGTGCCGCTTGCTGGCGTGATGTCGTATTTCCGCGTGGCCGCCTCCAGCGTTTCGCGGCCGACCGGGCAGTAGGGGTCGGCGAACGAGACGTGTACGGCGCCCTGGTCGTAGTAGGTCTGCACGCGGCTGGTGGTGCGATCGATCAGCTGGTCGGGGATCACGAACGTGCCCGGACCGAGTTCGGGGCGCAGGCCACCGACGGCGCAGGGTGCCAGGATCTGGCGTACGCCGAGCGCCCTCAAAGCCCACAGGTTGGCGCGGTAGGGGATGCGGTGCGGCGGAAAACGGTGGTCGCGGCCGTGCCGGGGCAGGAACGCCACGGTCCGGTCTCCGACAGTGGCCACGGTGATCGGGTCGGACGGCTTCCCGTACGGGGTGTCGACGTCGTGCTCGACGGCGTTGTCGAGGAGCGCGTACAAACCCGAACCGCCGATAACCGCAAGCTCCGGACGTGCTGTCACTTTCATCCCTCTCGCCGAGGCTGTCAGCCTTAACCATGGCCGTAGGTCAGGCTAGGGTGCGAGGCATGGCAACGACGGCTCGGACGTGGTGTTGCGCGTGGACGGTCACATTTGGTGTCCTAGTCCCGTGCGGCCGTGGGCCGTCGGCGTCCTCCGGCGGGTTCAGGGGGTAGCGCGTGCACGGCGAAGGGCAGGCGATCGGGGGACGATCGATGGAGTCGATGACCGGTCGGCTCCTGGTGGCCACGCCGGCACTCAAAGACCCCAACTTCGACCGCACGGTGGTCATGCTGGTCGCCCACGAGCCCGGCGGCGCCCTGGGCGTCGTCCTCAACCGGGCGACCGAGGTGCCGGTCTCCGACGTGCTGGGCAGCTGGGGCACCCTGGCCCGCGACCCGGCCGTGCTCTTCGAGGGCGGCCCGGTGCAGCCCGAGTCGGCGATCTGCCTGGCCCGGATGCGCGCCCAGCGGCCGCGGATGCGGGGCTTCCATCCGGTTTCCGGCTCGATCGGCACGCTCGACCTGTCCATCGACCCCGACGCCCTGCGCGAGAAGCTGACCTGCATACGCGTCTTCGCCGGCTACTCGGGCTGGTCGCCGGGCCAACTGGAGGAAGAGATCGCCAGCGGCTCGTGGTTCGTCTTCGACGCCCTGCCGGGTGACGCCTTCGTCGACCGGCCCGACGACCTGTGGCCGATGGTCCTGCGCCGCCAGGGCGGCATCCTGTCGGCGGTCGCCCACTTCCCGGCGGATGTCGCCCTCAACTAGGGCCACCCCTGGAAGATGACCCCGGCGTGGGGCATGTGTAATATTGCGCGAGTGCCCGGGACACCGGGTGCGATTTGGGGCCGTGGCGCAGCTGGTAGCGCACCACACTGGCAGTGTGGGGGTCAGGGGTTCGAGTCCCCTCGGCTCCACAAATCGTTCGGGTCGTTTCTGTCCGCCTCGCGGAGAGAAACGACCCGAACCATTTGTGTCGCTTATTCCTATTCCGGGGGCGACCCCCGGACCCCACGGTGTCGTGGGCGCTCTTCCCGGGACGGGTGAGGTTCAGACCCTGGGCGGAGCCTGCGGCGGGTGGTCGTCGTGCCTTCCTTATCTGCTGCGGCCGCTTCTGTGCAGCTAGGCCCACGATGCCAGCGAACGACCGAGCAGGTCGACCGTGGTGAGTGGGACACGCATCCGGTTCTGGGCACGCAGCACGTCGAGGTAGGTGCCAGCATCGTCGCGGGAAACCATGCCGCGACTCAGTAGCTCCGCTAAGACACCCACGGTGGAGGCCGCCCTGACGCTGCGGCTGCGGGCAACGTCTCGGGCGCCGTGATCGTCGCTGATGAGTCGACCTCCGCCCGCAAGTGACAGCAGGTAGATGCTGACGGCCTCACCAAGGTGATCCAGGCTGTCGTCGTCACTGCCCATGGCGATCGACTCCTGGATCTCGACGACGGCCGCTTGGCCTTGTCGATCGATAACCCGGAATGGCTCACCGAGCCAGGAGGTGGCCCAGTTGCACGCACGCCCGGACTGCGGATGCGGAGGTTTCCGTGTCCGCTGCCTGGTCAGTTCGATACGAACCGCCTCGGCCCATCCGCCACGACCTTTGTAGCGATCGCGGAACATGGTGGCGATCGGTGAGCAGTACGACAGGTTGATGATCGCGCACGTGTCCAACAGCAACGCGTCAGAACTGGGGATCACAGGTCGGCCAAGTCGTCTCGCACCGCCGGTGGCAGAATCTCCGCATCCACCAACTCGATGTAAAGCTCATCGGCATCTTTGTCGAATAGCGAGCTCAGGACGCCGAGGCCCACGCGGCCGTTTCGGTATCCCTGCTGCGCAGAGGCCCACAACCGCGGTGGAATGCGTCGCTCGCAGGATGCGTCGGTCCATGCCTGTGGATTCGTGTCACCACCTACCCGCAGCACACTGGTCACGCTCCGAGCTCTCCACTCGTCCCGCTCGGCAGCGCTCAAAAGCCCTACCCGACGGTCGGCTAATCCGTGGAGCAGCGCGGTGTAGCTGACTTCGAACTCGTGCATGAGTTCAGTCAGCACGCCCTCGTCAATCTTCCGGCCAGCGACGACAGCGCGAAGGCCCTCGGTTGGCATCAGCAAGGCCGCGGCGAACGCGTTGGCGCGCCGTTCCACAGGAGAGGTGGCCGCGAAAACGTCGCTTTCGACGATCACCTCGCGTGGGTCGCCCAGGATGTGGTGGGCGAGTTCATGGGCAGCGGTGAACCGCTGATGGCCACGCGGATATGAGGAGCTCACGAGCACGACAGCGATGTCGGCTCCGTGCGCGCACAACCCGCTGACAGTCTTCCCGATCGGCCAGGTCACCGCGTTCAGTCCGAAGTGGCGCTCGCAGAGCGCCGCCAGATCGGCAACGGGTGCGAACCCTAGCCCGATTTCGGCTCGCACGATCTGTGCCAGCCGGACACCTTCTTCGGGTGACGAGGCGGTGGTCACGGACTCAGCGCGGGCTAGCTCCAGAACCCTCCGGCCTGCCGCTGAAGGTTCCAACGGACGCAGCCCCGTCGCATCCGCCAGTGCCGCCTCAGTCTCGAGAACCTGTCGGACGCGGCGTCGAGCCGGCGCGGTCTCGTCTGTGGTCGGTGCGTTCATAACACGCGCGGCCAGCGCGAGCGGACCCTTCCGGTTCAGCCCGAGTATCTCGGCCAGCGTCACCTCGAGCACATCAGCAACAACTGCGAGCTCACCGACGTCCAACTTGCGACTGCCGTTTTCGATCTTCGACATTTGCGACTTCGACAACCCGAGTGCGACACCCAGCTGAGTGCCAGTCATCCCCCGTGCCGCCCGCAGCTCGGCTATCCGTGCCCCGACTTCCTTCCCCGCCATGAAACCACTCTGCCAGCTGGTTTCCAGAATCGCAACCGTCATCCGTATAAGGTTTCCTCCGACCCCGGGTCGTTTTGGCGAGCAAGACGACCGCCTGTCATGTTCGGCCTCCGGCGCAGAAGGTGGCAGGCCAGCTGCCCGCAGGCGACCGATCGGGCCCTGGACTCACCTCACCAGCCACGACATCCCACCCCTGCCGCTACCCAAGCCCACCGCTCTTCTCGCCCGCCCGGACGCCGACCCGCCCTTCTAGACCGATGCCCGGCGACATCGCGTGACCCGCAGAGGTGGACCCCAAGGTCACCGATATTGATCAAGGAAATCCGCCCTACGCGGGCTCAAGAGTCACGAGCATCTGGGCCCGATGACACGGACCAAGCCACCCCACGCTGTGATTGGCGCTCCCCCACGGAATGCGTAGGGTCGAAACCAAGGCGATCTTCGATTCAAGGCTGTTCTCGCACTGTGCCTAAACCGTGCCAGAACTCGGCTACCCGGCCACGCGAAGCGCTCGGCACACACCCCCAGCCAGGCAGGCGCCATCGACATCGACGCGATCCTTTTCCAGCTCCATGCGCACAGCCTCACGCTGGTGTTGCAGTGACGGAGGACGGAGTTGTCGCCATCTGGATCAACCGATGGGCTAAAGCCCAACTGCCCGGCGGGTGTACGCGAAGCAGTTGGACTCGACCGTCTTCCACTTCGTGCCGAGGATGCCCGGGCTGACCGCTGAGGCCTCCTTGTCGTTGCGCAACAGGGCGTCAGCGAGGGCGAGGAGCTTCTTGCGGCCGTACTTCTCGTCGATGCAACGGCTGGCGTAGTAGCCCAGGCCGTACCTGGCGCTGGTTTGACTGGCGGTGTCGTTCTGGGCCGGGCCGACGGTCGCGAGATTGCCTTTGTAGGACGGGGTGGCGCGCAGGAACGCGCGTACGTCGGTGCCCCGGTAGTCGTCCGCGTCCGAACCCTGGCCTTGCTCGCCGGCGACCTCGGCGATCCCTTCGGCGAGCCACCACGCGGAGCCGTCAGTGTCGCTGCGCGGGGCGTGCGTGATCGTGGCGAGGTGCGCCATCTCGTGCCGAAGCAGACTGTCGGCGTCCTCCCTCGAGAGGTCGGCCAGGTTCAGCACGAGGTCGGTGCCCTCCTCGCGACTGATCAGGGCATAACCCGCGTACCGGTCCTCCCGGATGTTGTTGCTGAACCAGGTTTTCCACTGTTCCTTGGGCGCGAGGTAGACGACGTACCGGAATGGTTTGTTGCCGCCGAGCGCGAACGTGTCAGCCACCTCGGCCGCCCGGTCCGCGATCGGCAGCAGCCCACGAAGGTCGGCGGCGTGCGATTTGGGCGCGGCGACGATGGCCCGCTCACCGACCTGCACGGCCAGGTCGTCGACCTCCCACGGCCGCGGCCCGTACGAGCTGGGGTCGAGATCGACCAACCGCACGCCCTCGGGCGTTTCCTCCCACGAGCTGAGAAGCTGGGGCCCGTCGACACCGCAACCCGTGCCGCCGAGGCAGTAGTCGAAGCGGATCTGCGCGTTCCAGCGGCCCGGTGTGCCGGACGGCTCGGGCCCGAAGCTGACCTGCTGGTGAACCTCGCCGACCCGCATCGCCCGCAGCCCGGCGAACCGCCGCTTCAGCGTCGCCTCGACCTCGGCGTTGCCTTTCGCCGGAGCCAGGAAACCGGCCTCGTCGCCCTCGGTCAACGCCGCGCTCTGGGCGGTCAGCACAACATTGATCTTCTGAGCCAGGGCGGCCGGCGGGTCAGCCGGGCTGGCCGCTGGCGTGACTGCCGATGTCGCCGGATCCCCCGTCGAACACCCGGCCAGGCTCGCGACGAGCAGAACGACAGCGGCCACTCTGAGCTTGATCACGACGCCCGACGGTACGGCCGCCGAGGCGCCCTGAGATCGGCCGAAAAGCCGATCCCGTCCACGGTCAGCAAAGCTCTGCCGCGCGAGTGGTCACGCCGCGGCCGGCGGCGGTCCGTCGTTGGCGTCAATCGCGCGCCGACGGACTGGTGGTGCCACCACGATTGGCCCCTGAGCTGCGCGTACGCAGTTCGGATGCCGCCACATTAGGTCCACAAATGGGTCGGCTGGATTTCTGCTCGCTTCGCGAGGGGAATCCAGCCGACCCATTTGTGTCGCATATTCCTATTCCGGGGGCGACCCAAGGACCCTACGGTGCGGTGGGCGCTGTGCGCGATGCGCGCGAGGTCAGGGCGGTCGCTCGTCGTTTGTGTCCGTGGTCGATCCGGGCCAGAAGCGTCTTCGGCTGGTCCGCGCGCGGCGTCGATCAAGGCGTCCAGGGCGTCGGCGATGGCCTGGTACCGGTCGTGTGCTGGTAGATCATGGCGGCGCGGGATGACGAGTGCCCGATTCTCCCTCAGTTCGACGAGGGTCGCGCCGCTCCGAGCGGCTTCAAGCGTGTCGCAGATCGTGAAGGTGAAGATCCGTGGACGCGGGGATTCCGGGTTGGCGAGCGCCCGCTTCCAGCGGTCGAAGTCGGGCAGGCGAGGGTACGGGCACGGACTGAGCGGGCGGCCCGCAAAGCGGGCACCTCGTGTGACGGCCCGCGCATTTGTCCACATTGGCCTGGTGACGCCGAGTGTTGAACCGCGGTTGATGTACGAGCCCGTACAACTAGCGGCCGACGAGGAGGACATCGTGCACCAAGCTGGCGCCTTCCCCGTTGAGGCCGAGCCGCAGAAGGTGCTGGAAATCTGGCGTTCCGAGGGCGTGCAGGCACCCCTGGCGATCAACGTCGTGCCGGTCTACGAGACCGCGGAGCACTGGCAGGCGGAACTCTAGGCACGTGCCAGATACAGCGGGGAATCACGGAACTCACGGCGTCGGATAGCCGGTAGCAGGCACGACGTGCCTGGTCACGGCGACCTCGGGAACCGCGCTTCGGCGAGTCCGCCTCTGGCAGTGTGGGGGTCAGGGGTTCGAGTCCCTTGGCTCCACAAATGGGTCGGCTGGCGTTCTGCGCTGCCCGCTCACGATCCAGCAGCAGCCGCGTCCGGGCGTCGGGCGGTCACGCTGGCGGACCCTTGCGGTGTTCCCGTCGACGGGCGAGGGCCTGGCCGGCCGGGAAGGCGTTGGCGAACGTTCGCAGTAGCGCGAGGGTCTGCTCGACGGGTTGGCCGGTGATGAGGGTTTCGATGGTGTGGTGCAGGCGTTCCTCGACGGTGGCGACCCGGGCGGCGAGTTCGCCGCCGGCTGGGGTGAGGGTGAGAGTGACGTGGCGTCGGTCGGTCGGGTCTGGTTCGCGGTTGATCAGCCCGGTGCGGACGAGTCGGTCGACGAGTCGGCTGGGGTTGTCGCCCGTCTCGCAGACCAGCAGCTCGCCCAGGCCGCTCATGCTCAGCGGTTGATGATCGGCCAGCACCCGTAGCGCTTCGGCCTGTGACGGCGTCAGGTCCAGCGGTCGGAGGTCGGCGGCGTAGAGGCGGTTGCCCTCGCGTTGGATCGCGAGGATCAGGTATCGGAGTTCCTCGGCCGGGGTCATCGTCGTAGCGAGGCCTTCTGGGCAGCGGCGAGCAGGTTGGCGGCGTTGGGGTCGTGTGCGGCGAGGACGACAAGGTCGGGGTGTCGCTGTCGCAGCGCGTTGACCATGCCGATGGTGTCACGCATCTGCCGGCGGTTGCCGGCGCCGGGGATGTTACCGGCCGCGAGGAGGCGGGCGTCGTAGGTCAGGTCGCCCACCATCAGCAGCGGCGGTCGCCCGGGCCGGCGGATCAGCATGGACAGGGATCCCGGCGTGTGGCCGGGCGTCGGGAGCAGCACGATGGCGCCGTCGCCGAACAGGTCGTGCCCGGAGGTGAAGGGGCCGAGGTCGTTGATCGCTTCGGGCTGGATCTGCTGCCAGCGCAGCCGGGGCAGCATGATGTGCGAGCGCAGGAATCCTCGGGGTTCCGGCGACGGGCGCATCATCTCCTGCCACTCCGCGGGCGAGGTCACGATGGTGGTGTTCCCGCCGGCGAGTTCGGGGAGGCCGCCGATGTGGTCCTGGTGCAGGTGGGACAACACCGCCGTGTGTACGTCGGCGATGTCGTGGCCGAGGCTGTTGAGCCGGGCGCCGAGGGTCTCGTGGGGTTCGATGGCGAACCTCGCCAGGCGGTCATAGACGAGCCCGTTGAATCCCTTGGGAAAGTAGTTGGGGTCGGTAACCGAGGCCCGATCCTGGCCGGTGTCGAACAGGACGAGGCCCTCGCGGTGCTCGATGACGTAGGCGTTGATCGGCCGGGGCGGCGTCCACCGCCGCGAGGTGAACAGCCACCAATACAGGGGCTTCCGCGTCGGGCCGACGTGCTCGGGGTGAATGGCGACGGTGCCGGTGCTGACCACGGATACGCGGTGGATCGGGTCTGAACTCATGACGTGCCCCTTCCGAGCTTCGACGCCGGAATCGATGTCGTGTCATTAAGTTACACGGCATCTAATCCGAGAAGCAAGGCGCATGTCGCCGAGCCCGTTCAGGCCAGGAGCACCTGCGACTCGTTGACAACGTCTTTCGCTTCTCAATACGCTTAACAGGTCGGTTAAGTGAAGGGAGCTTCCGATGGCTGGCGCCGATCAGCTCAGCGCGGTGTTCTCGGCGCTTGCCGACCCGACTCGACGGGCGATCATCGCCGAGTTGGCCGCACGCGACGCCACGGTCACCGAGCTCACCGCTCCGCTGTCCATCTCGATGCCGGCGGTGTCACGGCACCTGAAGGTGCTCGAGCGCGCCGCGCTCATCTCGCGGTCGCGGTCGGGCAAATGGCGCGCGAGCCACCTCGAAGCAGCCCCGCTGCGCGAGGCGGCCGACTGGATCGAGCGCTACCGGCGGTTCTGGGACGCGTCCCTCACCCGCCTCGATGCCCACCTCGCCGCGGTGCAGGCCGCCGGACAGCTAACGGACCGGATCGCCGACGACCCCAGGGATCTGCGATGAACACCGAAACTGCGCAGCTCGTCATTTCCCGCACGTTCGACGCGCCGCGGAAGCTCGTCTACCGAGCCTTCACCGAGCCCGACCACCTGGCGGCGTGGTGGGGCCCGACCGGCAACTCATTGCCGCGCGACGAGATCGAGTTCGACGTGCGCCCGGGCGGCTATCAACGTTGGACGGAGGTCAATGCGGCCGAACCCGGCCTACGCGTGCACGTCCACGTCGACCTCACCGACGTCGCCGACGGCGAACTACTCGAAGGCGTCATGCACGTCAGCGGCCGGCTGCAGGAGGGCATTGAGCCGTTCGAGACGAGACTGCGGATCGAGTTCCACGACGAGGCCGACGGACGGACGCGACTCGAAATCCGTCAGTGGCTCCCCGAACGCCTTGCGCACCACAGCGAGGAGGGCTGGCGCCAAGCATTCACCAAGCTGGACGCCGCGCTGATGAATATCCAGGCTGTTGCAGCAAACCATCGAGAGGTAGACGCATGGCCAAGCTGATTTACGTGACGAACGTGTCGCTTGACGGCTACATCGAAGACGAAGGCGGCGCGTTCGCCTGGTTGCCGATGGACGACGAGGTCTTCGCGTTATGCACCGACCTCCTGCGGCCGGTGGGCACGTTTCTCTACGGGCGGCGGCTGTACGAGTCGATGGCCGTCTGGGAGACCGACGCGGCGCTGGCCGCGCAGTCCGACCTCACGGCCGACTTCGCGAGTACCTGGCAGGCGGCGAGCAAAGTCGTCTACTCCACGACCCTCGCCGAGGTGTCAACCGCCGACACCCGAATCGAACGCCGTTTCGACCCCGCCGCGGTCCACGAACTGAAGACCACAGCCAGCAGCGATCTCACCGTCGGAGGTGCCGACCTCGCGACCCAGGCTTTCAAGGCCGGGCTGGTCGACGAGTGCCGGCTGTTCGTCTGGCCCGTCGTCGTCGGCGGGGGCAAGCCAGGACTGCCGACCGGCATGCGCACCGACCTCGAGCTCCTCGACGAGCGCCGCTTCCGAAACGGCGTCGTGCACCTCCACTACCGCACTCTCGGACAGTGAACGGCGATCGCCCGCGCTTGCATCAACCCTTGATGGCTTGTGCCGGGGGCACGGAAACTCCCGCGCTCAGCGGCTCGGGTCCGCCGCGATCGATGTGGTCGGCGTGGAACAGCGCCTGTCGGAGCAGGCCGCGGACGTGTTCGTCGGCGGCTGAGTAGTAAACGAAGGTGCCTTCCCGGCGGCCCTTGACCAGGCCCGCCAGGCGGAGCTTGGCGAGGTGCTGGCTGACGGCGGTCGGGGCGGCGCCGGCGAGGTCGGCCAGGCAGGCGACCGAGGACTCGCCCTGCAGCAGCGCCCACAGGACCTTGATCCGGGTGGGGTCAGCGAGCAGCCGGAACGTTTCGGCCGCCAGGTGCACCTGCTCCTCGTTCGGCATCTCGAAGTCGGGCAGTTCGTCATGCATGCCGCCGAGCATACCGCTACCTGCTTACTTGCGTACCTGCATGAGTGCGCATATACGATGGCGTCGTGATCGCGACCGTATCCGCACCACCTCAGCCGGCGACGCACCCAGCGCGCGGCGGCCCGCGCCGGACCAGCGTCTGGTCGCTCCCGGAAGTCCGCTGGGCAGCCGCCGCGACCGTGTTGTTCCTGCTCGGACTCGCGAGCGACCTCGGCGGGCTGCCGAGTGTGCTGCCGTGGACGCTGTATCTGGCCTGCTACGTCGCCGGCGGGTGGGAGCCGGGCTGGGCGGGCATCCGGGCGGTGCGGGAACGACGTCTCGACGTCGACCTGCTGATGGTCCTGGCGGCGATCGGCGCCGCCGCGATCGGGCAGGTCCTCGACGGCGCGCTGCTGATCGTCATCTTCGCCACCTCGGGTGCGCTGGAGGCGGTCGCGACCAAACGCACCGCGGACTCCGTCAACAGCCTGCTGGATCTCGCCCCCCAGACCGCGAATCGTCTTACCCGCGATGGCGAGGCTACTGTGGACGCCGCCGACCTCCGGGTCGGCGACCTCATCCTGGTGCGGCCGGGCAACCGGATAGGCGCCGACGGTCAGGTCGTCGACGGCACCAGCGCGGTGGACCAGGCCACCATCACCGGCGAGTCGATGCCCGCCGACAAACGGCCCGGCGACGAAGTCTTCGCCGGGACGCTCAACGGCACGGGCGCGCTGACGGTACGGGTCACCCGACCCCCGACGGACACGGTGATCGCCCGGATCGTCGCGTTGGTCGCCGAGGCCAGCGCCACCAAGGCCCGGGTACAGCTGTTCATCGAGAAGGTCGAACAGCGCTACTCCACCGCGATGGTCGCCGCCACCGTGGCCCTGGTCGCCGTGCCGCTGATCCTGGGCGCGGCCTTCCAACTCACACTACTGCGCGCGATGACCTTCATGATCGTCGCTTCGCCGTGTGCCGTGGTCCTCGCGACGATGCCGCCACTGCTAGCGGCGATCGCCAACGCCGGCCGCCACGGCGTACTCGTCAAATCCGCTGTCGTCCTGGAACGTCTCGCCACCGTCGACCAGGTCGCGTTCGACAAGACCGGCACGCTGACCACCGGCAGCCCGCAGCTCACCGAGGTCCGCGTCCTCGCCACGGCCGGAGTGGACCAGAGCCGCGTCCTCGCGTTGGCGGCCGCCGCGGAAAGCCCGTCCGAGCACCCCCTCGCGCGCGCCATTGTGGACGCTGCCCGGCGGAGCTGGGCCACCCTTCCACCACACGACCGGTTCACCTCGACACCCGGCGTGGGCGTCACGGCCCGGGTCGCTGGACACCACGTCGCCGTGACCCGCCCCAGCGATGACGACCGTGGCGACCCGACGGTGGGCGCAGCGGTCTCCGAACTCGAAACGGCCGGCCGCACCGCCGTCGTCGTCCACCTCGACCACCGTCCCGTGGGCGTCCTCGGCCTGGCCGACCAGATTCGGATCAGGGCCGTCGACGCCGTCGCCCGGATCACCGACCTGACCAGTCAGCCGCCACTGATGCTGACCGGCGACAACCCGACCATCGCGGCCCGACTCGCCGCCGACGTCGGCATCAGCGACATCCGCGCCGGTCTGCTCCCCCACGACAAGGTCACCGCAGTACGGGCACTCCGATCGCGGACCCTCGTCGTCGGAGACGGCGTCAACGACGCGCCCGCCCTCGCTATCGCCCACGTCGGCGTCGCCATGGGCCGCCGCGGCTCGGACCTCGCCCTCGATACCGCCGACGCCGTCATCACCCACGACGACCTGGCCACCCTGCCCACCGTCATCGCCCTGGCCCGACGCGCACGCCGCGTCGTCACCGCGAACCTGGTCATCGCCGCGACCGTCATCGTCGCCCTCGTCGCCTGGGACCTGATCGGAACACTGCCCCTGCCCCTGGGCGTCGCCGGACACGAAGGCTCGACCATCCTCGTCGCCCTCAACGGTCTACGCCTGCTCCGCAAAGCCGCCTGGCGCCAAGCCTCCAACCACACACCGGAGAACCCGTGACCAACCGCTTCCCGCCCGCCGTGCGCCTCTCCGGACTCGGTATCACCCTTCGCGAATGGACCGACGCCGACCTCGCGACAATGCCGCACCTCTTCGACGACGCCGAGGTCGACCGGTGGACACCATTGCCCTCCCCATTCGACGAGGCCGCCGCACACGAATACCTCGTCCAGGCCCGCATCCGGCGCGCCGAAGGACACAGCCTCCAACTCGCCATCACCAACGACGGCCACGCCACACTCGGCGAGATCCTGCTCTTCCCGACCGGCCCTCAAGGACGCGACCCAAACGGGACGACCGCTGAACTCGCGTACGCCGTCGGCCCCCAACACCGTCGACAGGGACTGACCAGCCGGGCAGTACGCCTGATCACCGATTACGCCTACCAACAGCTCGCCATGGACCACGTCATACTCCGCATCGACCCGAACAACGCCGCGAGCACGGCAGTCGCCCGCTCGACCGGCTTCGAACCCACCGGAGCAGACCCACTCACCAGCGACACCGAACACCCACTGTGGACCTGGACGTTCGCGGCATCGAGCCCCTCACCGGGGTTTTGACACATTGATCCAGGCCTCTCGTGTGGCGTAGTAGACCAGCACATAGCCGCAGAGTGGATCGGCCCACCACCAGCCGGCGACGGCGTTCGCGGCGAGCCCGGCCAACACCGCGGTGGCCAGGATGGCGTCTACCGCGGTTACCCGGCCTTCGGCGCGCAGCACGGGGTTGTCCAGCGCGACCCCGGTCCGCCGCTTTCCGGACGCCAGGGCGAACATCACCGCTGCCGTAGCGGCCGTCCAGGTGATGCCGATCCTGCTGTGTCGGGGGTGGTAGCCGGCAACCAGAACGACGGTGGACTGGATGGCCAGGTAAACGGCGAGTGCGGCGAAGGCGACGCCGATCAGCCGCAGGGCGGTGCGTTGTCGTTGCTCGCCGACACCGGACAACTCCCAGAGCACCACTGCCGACGCGCCGATCTCGATGAGCGAATCGAGGCCGAACGCCGCCAGGGCCACCGATCGGGCGGTGTAGGCGGCAGCGGCGAGGACGGCGACGCCGGCCACGTTCCAGCCGAGCGTCGCCCACTCCAGCGCGCGTCCGCGCATCAGCAGGTGGTCGACGGTCATGTCGTTGGCCCGGACGCGTGCGGCAGGCCGGCGACGAGAGCGAGCGCCTCGCGATGAACGGCGGGATTGGCGGCCAGCATCGTGCCCGCGCCGCTGGGGACCGGATGGCCGAGCAGGTCGGTCACCACCCCTCCCGCCTCCGCCACCAGGACCGGCAGCGGCGCGAGGTCGTCGTATGCCTGGGCAGTGCCCACCGCGATGTCGACGCGCCCGGTGACCAGGTGCAGCACGTGGTGATGGACCGCGCCGGCCAAGGTGACCCGGCCGTGCAGGGCGCCGAGCAGCTCATGGGTCCAGGTGTGCTGGTTGGACGTCAACGTCAACGCACCGTCGAGCGTGGGCCGGTCGCTCACCCAGGTGCGCCGTGCCTGAGCGACCGGCGTGTCCCTGCCGGACAGCAGCCAACATCCCAGTCCTCGCCCCGCGAACACGATCTCCCGTTGGACCGGCATGCCGATGATGCCGAGCGCGCAGCCGAATTCGTCCTCGTACGCGAGCAGCTGGGCGAACAGCGGCATCCGGCGGCTGAAGTACGCCGTGCCGGAGATCGGATCGATCACCCACCGCCGGCCGGAGCGGCCCGGCGACTCGCCGGTCTCCTCGCCGAGCACACCGTCGTCCGGTGTGCGGCGAGCCACCTCGCCGCGGATGAGCTCCTCTACGGCGAGGTCGGCCTCCGTCACCTCCGATCCGTCGTCCTTGCGCCGACGCGTGGCGCCACGGAAGAACCAGT
Source organism: Asanoa sp. NPDC049573 (assembly GCF_040676615.1). NCBI lineage: Bacteria > Bacillati > Actinomycetota > Actinomycetes > Micromonosporales > Micromonosporaceae > Asanoa > Asanoa sp. NPDC049573. The sequence goes on along the minus strand of NZ_JBFAPI010000015.1, from coordinate 4,997 downwards.
CGGCGGCCAGGCTTCCAGCGGCGGCCACGACGGAAACAGCGAAGTCCAGCAGGTCGCGGTCGACCGGCGGGGGTGACGTTGTGGTCATGTGGCAGACCCAACCAGCACCTGCCCATAGCACCCCAGGATTAAGCTCTCGCCGAACGGTCGGGAGGTTCCGTTGGCAACTCAGGTGCGTTTCAACGTCGAGGATGCCGCAGCCATCCGGTTCGGTATCTCGCCGTTGTGGGAAACGCTGCGCAGTCTCTACGCCCTCGGCGATCCCGGGCGGTACGCCATCCATCTGCCGTGGATCCGTCGCGCGCGGCAGCTCGCTCGCGAGCGTTCCCTGCTGGGCCACGTCGACGTGCTCAAGACTTTCGCCCGACCGGGCGTCTGGATGCCCGACTTCCTGACTCCGCCACCGGCCGGACCGCTGGTCGAACTCGAGGACGAGCTGGAGATCGTGCTGAGGACGCCGACGCCGGAGGTCGTCGCGGATCTCGCCGCCACCGCGGCCGGTCGCACAACGGCGGTGACACGCGCCGCTCTCCACGAACCGCAGGCCGTGCTGGAGGCTCTCGTCGAGGCCGCGCGCGCCTGGCACGACGCCGCCATCAAGCCCCAGTGGCCACGCATCAGGGCGCTGCTGGAGGCCGACATCGCTTTCCGCTCACGGCAGCTCGTGGAGGGTGGCGCCAGGCAGTTGTTCGACACCCTGCACCCCACCGTGCGTTGGGCCGACGACCGCCTCGTGTGTGACGATCCCTGGAACCTCGACCTGGATCTGCGCGGACGCGGGCTACCCCTGATCCCCAGCGCGTTCGTCGACCGCCGTGTCCTATGGAACGTGCGCGCCGACCCTGCCCCGGTGGCGGTCTACCCCGCGCGGGCGGCGGCGACCCTGTGGGATCGGCCAAGGCCGACGTCGGGCGGACTCGCCGCCGTCCTCGGCGCCACCCGCGCGCACCTGCTCGAACTGCTGCGGGGTCCGGCGACCACGACCGAACTCGCCCGGCGTCTCGCGCTGTCACCGGCCGCGGTGTCCCAACATCTGCGCGCGCTACACAACGCCGGTCTACTCACCCGCAGCCCCAACGGACGCGTCGTGTTGTACGCGGCCACGGAGCCCGCGCTCGCGCTGCTAAGGATCCAGGAGCATGCGGGGTGATCGCGCGGACCGGGCGACAATCACCCGAACTTCGTCCATTCCCCTTCGGAGACCACCTCGACGGAGCCGTCGACAACTTTGATGGCCGTCTGCTCGTCGATGGCGTAGGCCGGGACGCCGATGTTGGCCGCCCACCGCTCCGCGTCGGCCGGGGTGTTGGTGGGGAAAGCGTTCAGGTGCGGGAAGATCGAGAAGTCGACGACTCCTAGGGTGCGGTCGTCCGGCGCCGACGGCCACTCCACGAAGTAGTCTCCGATCCGGGGCGTCATCACCATGCTTCCGGCGCTTACTCCCACCCAGACCGTGTCGGGCAACGAAGACAGCAGGTCGGCCAACCCGGACTCGCGCATCCAGTGGCACAGGTAGGTCGCGTCGCCGCCGTCGACCAGCAGCACGTCGGCTTCGCGGACCCAGGGGACCCACCGTTCCGCGCCGACGGTGGGCAGTGCGGTGAGCTCGAGGACACCGAGGGACGCCCAGCCCAGGCCGGACAGGTATCGCCAGTCGAGCTCAGGCTCGGCGGCGATGAAGCTGCGTACCGAAGCCGGACCGCACATCGGGTGACCCCACTGTGCCGTCGGGATGCAGAGGGCGTGGCAGTCGGCGATCGGCCTGCCGAGAAGCTCCACGAGAGCCGAGTGGATGCTCGGGTTCGTGACGCCGCCTGAGGTGAGCAAGAGCTTCACGGCACTGATTGTAGTTCGGCCGGGCGCGTCGGCGAGGTGGGTGCCAAGCTGCCGTACGAGGTCGAGGTCCTTGTTCGCATTCATCCGGCCGCGCAGCAGCCCTTCGGGCGTCGCGCGCATCTCCCGCGGGTTGGCCGCCGCGTGGAGCGCGGCTCCGCCGAGGCGGGCCGGGCGGTCGCTAGCTCGCGGCGCCACCCGGTGCGGGCGAGGCGCCGGTGGTGATGGCGTCGCCGTTCGGGTTGACCAGCCACCAGAGCGCGCCGAAGGCATTGACGCCCTGGCCGTTGATCTGGTTCGGTCCCGTATCGGCGCTGAAGAAGTACAACGGATGGCTGTTGTACGTCGCCTGTTTGGAGCCGTCCTGCCGATTCGACGCCTTGAGCTTGGCCGCGTCGACGCCGCTGCCGGCCGTCACCGCGCCCTGCGTGGTCAGCGGCGGCCATTGTGCCGCACACGCGTCGTTGCAGGTCGAGGTGCCGGACGTGTCGGCGACGAACAGGTACAACGAACGGCCGGTCTGGTCGGCCAGATGGCCGTCGGTGACCTGCACGAGGACGGTCGCCGGCGGGGCGGCCCGCGACGCGTTCGTGGTCGCGCTGGTCGCGGCCGTCAGCCCCGTGACCACAAGCGCACCGCCGGCCACGGCGACTCCGACTTTCGCCCAGATGCCGGACATCCCAGACACCACGCTGTTCCTCCCCCGTGAACAGTTCCCCGACCGACGCTACGCCCGCGGGTGTGCCAGGTCCGGCGAAGCCACGTATTGACGATTCAGGAGTCCACTCTGGACACGGCCACCCCGGCACGATGCTCGTTGCGGTCGACCGAATTCCGGTGCGCCGTCGAACGGCGAGCCCTAGTTTCGTATCGTGAGCACGCACGACGACATGCCCGCCGGCCTCTCGCATCTCGGTGCGCCGACCGGTCCGATGATCCGGGTCCACGGCGGGTTCGCCAACCGGACATACCGCCTCGACACCGATCAGGGTTCGTTCGCGGTGAAGGAATTGAACGCCGCCGACCGCGGCTGGACCTACCACGTCGAAGACGTGTTCAGGTTCGAGCGGGCGGCCTTCGCCGCCGGCGTTCCGATGCCAGAGCCGATCTCGGCCAGCCACCACACCCTCGTCCACCGGTGGGTGGAGGGAGAGAAGGTGCCCGAAGCGCCGGTGTCGGCGGCGTACGCGTTCGAGATCGGTGAGATTCTCGCGCGCATCCACGCGCTCGACGTCGAGTGGACCCACGCGTCGATCGACGACCCGACGGCGCGGGACTGGCCCGAACTCGCCGCGCGGGCGGCGGCGACCGGGCAGCCGTGGGCCGACGAGCTCGCCTCCCAGGTCGAGACGTTCCTCGCGATCGCCCGCTTCGTCGACACCTGCGAACGGCCGGGTCCCGTGGTGTTGACCCACCGGGACATCAAGCCGTGGAACCTGCTCGCTCGAAACGGTCGGGCGGTGGTGCTCGACTGGGAGCTCTCCGGGATGCTCGACCTGTCCGGTGAGCTCGGGTCGACCGCGCTGAGCCTCGCGAAGGGGCCCGGCTTCGACGACATCCAACCCGCCATCTTCCGCTCGGTCCTTGACGGCTATGTCGCAGGCGGCGGAGCGCTGCCGCCGTCAGGGCCCAGTTGGTTCGTTTTCATAATCGGCGGCTGGCTGGAGTTCACGAGATGGAACATCCTGCGCTGCCTTGCCGGTGTCGAGGCGAGCACCGGCCCCGACCTCGCGCTGTCGCACGAGTCCGTGCGCAACGGGGTGCGCGGCCTCCCTGACATGTTCGGCCGCCTTCCGGAACTCGAGGCGCTGCTCGTGTGACAAGCCTGCGGCCCGCGCGGTCTCAGGAGCCACTCGGGTCTCACGCCACTCGGCTAGCGTATTCGTCCTGCTGAATCTGGCTGCGACCCGACGTCAGCCAGCCAACGATCAAGGGGTGACGCAGCCGGGTCGCGACCGGGCGGGTCTGCGATATCCCGTCGCGCCGATGCTCGCCACGTCGGTGCGCGAACTTCCGGTCGGACCTGACTGGGCGTACGAGCCGAAGTGGGACGGGTGGCGGCAGGTGGCCTGGATCCGGGCGAACCGGGTTCAGCTCCAGACCCGAAACGGTCATCCGCTCGGGCTTCAGTTCCCTGACATCACCCGCGCGCTGCGGCCATTGCCGCCCGGGCTCGTACTCGACGGGGAACTGATCGTCTGGGACGAGGCCCGCGAACGGTCCAGCTTCTCGCTGCTGCAACGCCGCGCGGCGGCCGGCAGGCAGGCACTTCGCCTCGCGCGCCAGTTTCCCGCACACTTCGTCGTCTTCGATGTGCTGGCCACCGCCGACGAGTCGTTGCTGCCGGCGCCGCTTGCCGAACGCCGGCGGCTGCTCGAGGACCTGCTTGCCAATATCCCGACCCAACTCGTGCTGTGCCCGCACAGCACGAGCCCCGCAGTCGCGCGCGAGTGGATCGACAGCTGGGTCGCCACCGGCATCGAAGGTGTGGTGGCGAAACGGCGGGACCAGCGGTATCAGGCTGGTCGCGCCGGGTGGCGCAAGCTGCGGGTCCGGACCACCGCCGAGGCCATCGTCGGCGGAGTCACCGGCTGGGTGGGCGCACCGCAGACCGTGTTGATCGGCCGGTTCGACTCGCGTGGCAGCCTGCGCTACAGCGGCAGATCGACACCGCTGACCGCCGAGCAACGCGACGAGCTCGCCCCGCTGCTGGCCCGGCCGGCCGCACAGCGCCGCGGCGTGCCGCTGCGACATCCGTGGCCACAACCCTTGCCGGCGTCGTGGTCCGGGTCCTGGCAACGACCCGAGCCCCTGCGGTATGTCCAGGTCGAACCGAACGTCGTCGCCGAAGTGCTGGTGGACACCGCCGTCGAGGGTGGCCGCTATCGCCATCCCGTCCAACACGTTCGGGTTCGCCGGGACATGTCCGTCTACGACGTTCCGATCCTCGGGGTTGACGAGTGACGGAGACGCCGCGCCGTGCGCGGGCACGGAGTTGCGCCCTTTAGCCGGCGGCCACCCCGAACGAGTACCAGTTGCTGTCGCTGGTCGTGGGGGGGGGGGCGGGGGGGGGCCGGCACCTCCAGCAGGGGGCGCGGGCCCCGGCGGGGCGGGGGGCGGCACGCCGGCCCGGGGGGGCACTCGTGAGGAAAAGTGAGAAAGAA